>JBBIIG010000003.1:0-23201 GCA_037446635.1 bacterium | reverse complement strand
GAGTGATTTTCGGCGTCGCCGCCGCCGTTTTCGTTCGCTTGCGGCTGGCCGGAGTGGATCAGCGCGAGCAGGCCGGAGTCATCCGGGTCGCTGGTATCATAAACAATCGCATCAATTAGATTGGAGTCAGTGACGGCTGTTCCGTTAGGAAAATCGGATGCGTCGCCAGAAAAAAGAGCGACAGCATCAGCGCCATTTTGCAAAAAATTATCTCCAAAAACTATCGATGGGGCCGGCGAAACACCGCTATTGCCGATAAGAAAAAATCCGTTGGCATCAGTAGTGAAGCCATCGAGATCGAATGCGGCGTAAGAAAGATCATTGCTGCCGTTGAAAAACACTACCACCAACCCATCCAGCGGCGTGTGGCCGACGCCGCCGTCAAACAACTCCACGAATTCGAGCATGTCCGTGCCGGGCGTGTCAGAATCAATTTCGTTGATGATCACCTGCGCGGAAGCAGTCAGCGGCACAATTAGAAGTAGGAAAGCGAGGATGCGAGGCATTGCAGAAAATGGATGACCTCCCTTTAAGGCGTGCATACCCTTCCTCCCTGGTAAAAAAGATGGGAAATTGTACGTGGAAAAAGGCTTGATTTAAACTATAAGACAAAAGCGGCGCCGTAGTACTCTCACGCGTAGCTGAAAAATTTTGCTGGAGGCAGCTTGACTTTTCTGGATTTTGTGCTAAATTCGAGGGCAATTTTTGGGCGATTAGCTCAGTTGGTTTAGAGCGCCTGCCTTACAAGCAGGAGGCCACTGGTTCGAATCCGGTATCGCCCACCGGGGCGGGTAAATTTTAATCTAACTTCTCCTCCATCAACTTCACTAAGCGCGGCAGGATGCGGTTCAATTCGGAATCGATCAGCGCAGCGCACTGCCGGTACACCGAAAGACTGCGGCCAATGGGGTCGTCGATGCTGTCATCTGCGGTTTCCTGGGGCGGACGATCAAACGTTCGCAGCAAAAAAACGTTGTCCCGCACTTCCGGAAATTCTCGCTCCAGATAATCCTTGTGCTCGCGCGCCATCGCAAAAATAATGTCGGCGTTGCGAACCAAATCCTGGTTGACGCCCTGCGAGCGGTGGCGCGAAATATCCGCGCCCAGTTCACCGGCGGCTTGAATGGCGAAATCGGTGGCAGAGTGGCCGTCCAGTCCCAGCGTCCCCGCGGAAGCGACTCTAACTCGATCTCGAAATTTCTCTGGCGCTTTGATTTTCATCAACCCTTCTGCGATTGGGCTGCGGCAACTGTTGCCGGAACAAACGAATAGAATATCAAAGGTAGCTTTTTTCATCGAGTTTTCCGTTTGAAGATTTTTTGAATTTCGGACACGGGGATTGCGCCTGCGCGCACAACTTGCGGCTCGCCGCCGCTGACGTCCACCACCGTCGAGGGCACGTTGATTTTGCACACGCCGCCATCGATAACCAAATCAATTTTCTCGCCAAATTGTTCGACTATCTGTCGGGCGTTCAGCAGCGGCGGCGCGCCGGTCAGATTGGCGCTGGTGGAGGTGACCGGATCGCGGTGGCGGCGCATCAGCGCGCTGCAAATGGGATGATCCGGCAGACGCAATCCAATTTTACCTTCGCGGCTGACGATGTAGTCCGGCAATTTGGATGAGGCTTTGAAAATCAGAGTGAGTGGGCCGGGCCAGTAAGCGTTCATCAACGTTCTGCCGACGCCTGAAATGTCTTTGCAAAACACATCGACATCCGCAACCTGTGAAATCATAATCGAAATGGGCCTGTCCGGATCGCGGCCTTTTATTGCAAAAATCTTTGCGACCGCCGCGCGTTGGAAAATGTTCGCGCCCAGCCCGTACACCGTTTCGGTGGGGTAGGCAATCACTCCGCCGCGGTTTAAAACATCGGCCGCGAGTTGCAATTCTTCATCTCCGAAACGATCAGGATTAACTTTCAATACCTTCATTATTTTTTCTAGCTCAGCGAAGCTCTCTATCCGACGCGGAGTAATGGAGTGCTGGAGTATTGAGATCGCAGAGTCATTTTTGTTTCAACCTCAACGTTCTCGGCCTGCCCGCCGCTTCGCTTTGGCAGGCGGGCGACCGCTGCGGTGATTTACGAAATCAGCGTCCTAAAATTTTCTCCTCGTCTTCCCAGCGTTTCAGGGTGCGGCGGTTGCGCCATTTAATTCCGAGAAAAACGAGTACGAACAAAAGCAAAATGAAAATCCACAAGTAGGTTTCGAAATCGAGCAGAAAGCGCCAGCGATATTTCTGCTCAATAAAACGCAGCCAGTCCAATTCAAATTCCGCCGCGGGAAAACCGGTGTACTCTTCAAACGCATCATCGAAAGCTTTGCCGGCTTTAAGTTCAGCGAGAATCGCGGCAATGCCTTCGAATCCAAATTCTTCCTCAAAATAGAGGATGGCGGAAAAACTCTCCTCATAAGCGAGTCGAGCTTTCTCGGTTTGAAACTTCAACACATCTTCGATTTCATTTAAAGGAACAACGGAGTTGCTAATGAGCGCTTTGGAGATGGCGGCGCCGCCGGCAAATTCTTCATCGTAAGAAAAATAAATGGCGAGGCCCTCGTTGAACCAGCGCGGCAGGGTTTCGGGCTGCGCCACGCCGCGGCCAACTAAAATATGTGTGAGCTCGTGGCGAACCGACTTCAGCAAGCGGTCGCGGGATGACGGACTCAGCGTCTTCAAAATGATCAGACCGCGCGCGGCATCGGCGACGCCCTCGCCCCAGTCTGGGATGAGATGGCCGGTGAATTCGTTGAATTTTTCCGGCGTGGGGGCCAATAAAATTTGGACGGGGATATCCAGTTGCAGTCCTAATTTTGCGGAAAGCTCAGCGTACTCATTTTCAAAAATGGCGGGCAGCGCTGCGGCCCGGGAGCGGTCCGCTGCGGTGTAATAAATTTTGAAGCGCTCGGAATCCAGAGTCAACCAATCCTGCGGCGCTGGTTCGGCGAAAAATAGAAATCGAATCGAAATTAGAAAACTGAGGGCGGTCAAACGTTCTCCAAAGCCTGCTCCAAATCACCAATCAAATCTCGCGCCGACTCGACGCCCACCGAGATGCGCACCAGTCCGTCGGTGAGACCGATGCGGCGGCGTTCTTCTGGCGGCACCGAGGCGTGGGTCATGGAGGCCGGGTGGCTGATCAAACTTTCGACGCCGCCTAAACTTTCCGCCAGCGCAAACAGCCGCAGCGATTCCAGCAAAATCTTGCCGCGCTCAAAGCTGCCCATCTCAAAGGAAATCATCCCGCCGAAACCGGGGCTGCCGTCGGGGTCGCGCTGCTGTTTTTTGGCGAGCTCGTGCTGCGGGTGGCTGGGCAAACCGGGGTAAATCACTTTTTCAATTTTGGGATGATTCGCCAAAAAGCCGGCGATTTCCAGAGCGTTGCGATTGTGCTGCTGCATTCGCAGGTGCAGCGTTTTGGTGGCGCGAAGAATCAGCCAGCAGTCGAACGGGCTGGGCACCGCGCCCACCGCGTTCTGCAAAAATTTGATGCGCTCGGCCGCTTTTTCGTGGTTGGTGATCACCACGCCGCCGATAACGTCGCTGTGCCCGTTGATAAATTTGGTGGTGCTGTGAACGACGATGTCGGCGCCCAACTCCAGCGGCCGCTGAAAGTACGGGCTGAGAAATGTGTTGTCCACCACCAGCAGCAGATCGCGGCGGCGGCAAAACTGGGCGATTTGCGCCAGGTCCGAAATTTTGAGCAGCGGGTTGGTGGGCGTTTCCACAAACACCATTTTGGTGCTGGTCTTCAGCGCCGCTTCGAGATTCTCAAATTTCGAGGTGTCGATAAAACTGAATTCGAGGCCGTAGTCGGTCATCACTTGCTGGAAATAGCGATAGGTGCCGCCGTACACATTTTCGGTGACGATGACGTGATCGCCCTGCTTGAGCAAACCCATGATGGCGGAAGTGGCAGCCATGCCGGACGCAAACGCAAATCCGAATTTGCCGTTCTCCAGCGCGGCGAGATTTTTCTCCAGCGCTTCGCGCGTGGGGTTAGCGGTGCGGCCGTATTCGTAGCCTTTGTTCACGCCCGGCGATTGCTGGACATAGGTGGAGGTCTGGTAAATTGGCGTGATGATGGCGCCGCAATCGGAATCGGGGTGCTGCCCGGCGTGAATGGCTTTGGTAGCGAAATCCAAGTTTACCTCCAAAAGTTTCGTTGCAAGATGCAAAAATAGCCAGCCGATGTTAGAATGTCAACTTTTATTTTTTACTGGACTATTGTAAAAAATCTTCAGATCGCCTGATGATGAATCATCAGGCTAATTTGCTGAAGTCGATTGAAATCGACTATAGACAGCAACAGCTTAATTTATTAAGCTTAAGCTTAAGCTTTTAGCTTGGATATTCATTTCCAAGCGGTCTGCTCTCATTGACAGAAGCCATCTCCTTAAGGGATTTTTACAATAGTCCAGTTTTTAGACAATCTTTAGGGAGTGTATTTGCGAACCGGATTTCTGAGGCGAGACCGTGCTGGCTAATGAAAAAAGTTTGGGATTCATGCAGATTTTAAAGGGCCGGCCAAGGACGGTACAGCAACGCTGAAAGTTGGCTGAGGCCGGCAGCGCAACAACTGGCGATCGCCAAACACGCCTAATGCCCTGCCACCGCCTACTGCCAACTATTCAGCGCGCTCGCTTTTTTCAGCCTCAGCCTCCCGTTCATCGCCCTTCTGCAGCGCTTCCCATTCTAAAAAATACTCATCGCGCATTTCTTTTTCCGTGAGCTTGCCGTCGATCATGCTGGTGTTGAGGGGATAAACATCCGGGTTGAGGATCACATAATAAAAATGCCAAACAACGATGGCGAGGGTCGCCAGCCACGCTTCATAAAGATGAATCACGGTGACGAGATCGATCGCCCATTTCGGGAAAAATTTGAGTGTGATATTTTCGAACCAGAGCATGAGACCGGTGACGCCCATGATCACCGCGCCCCAGATGAGAGCGAAGTACTCTGCTTTTTCCATGTAGCTGAAGTGGCTGAACTGCGGCGGGTGCTTGCTGAGCCCTAAATTATAGGCCATATTTTGGCCAACATCGCGCAGGTCTTTCAAGCTGGGACGAAAAGCCGCAATGAGCTGCCGCCCGCGATGAGTTCCGAACATATAAAATGCGTGGTACACGCCGAGTCCTAAAAACACGGCGCCGCAAATGCGGTGCACCAGTCCGCGCAAATTGAACAGCCACTCCACGCCGGCAAAAGGCCGCACCCACCAGCTTTCCGGATACTTCAGCGCAAAGCCGGTGACGACCAGCAAAATGAAGCTGATGGCCAGCGTCCAGTGCTGAATGCGTTCGTTCAGCGACCAGCGAACGTAGGCGGTGGTCTCGTTTTTTTCGATTTTGGTTAAAGCGCTCATTCCTCTGCTCTTTTTCTGATATGTTTACGGGATCGGCGAATGAAGTCGGCGCCGTTATGAAGAATCATAGCGCCGATGACGATGACGATGAGCCAGATGTAAAACGTTTGCACGAACTGTACCACGCGCCCCGGCGTGGTGCTGGTGGTGAGATGCACCGGACCTTTGGCAAAATTAGCGGTGGCGCCGGCATGACAACTGCCGCAAGTTTTCGCTAAATTGGCCGGGTTGACCATTGACTTCGGATCCGAGGAGGGCAGAATATTGTGAATGCCGTGGCAGCTCGCGCAGTTGGCCGCCGCCAGCGATCCGCCTTTGATGGCCAGGCCGTGATAACTGTCTTCAAACGTGGCGACGCGTTCGTCGGCGATGCCGTAGCGTCCGGTGATCAGCTCCGAGGCATGGCAGCGTTCGCAGGTGGCTGCCGCCACCCGCAAGGGATGCACCGGCGAGGCCGGGTCTTGCGGCGATTTCACTTCGTGCTCGCCGTGGCAATCGGTGCACACAGGCGCGTTGCGAATGCCTTTTTTGGCCGCCGACCAGTGCACGCTGGTGGTGTATTGTTCGTAAATCTCGCCGTGGCACTGGCCGCAGGTTTCCGGAACGTTTTTCCAAAAAATCGGCGACGAAGGATCATCGAGGGTGTGAATCTCGTGGCTGCCGTGACAACTGCTGCAGGTGGCGGCGTCAAATTTTTTTTCGGAAAGCACCGCGACGCCGTGCACACTTTTTTGATAGGCCGCCAGCGCGTCGGCGATGGGGATATCATACTTTTGAACAATTTTCGGATCGGAGTGACAGCGCGCGCAGGTAGCCGCCACTTTCAGCGGGTGCACCCGCGACTCCGGATTGGCGGAGGGTTGGATGTCGTGTTTGCCGTGGCAGTCGGCGCAGGCGGGCGCATCCGGTGAGCCTTCTTCGATGGCCTGGTAGTGAATACTCTTCTGATATTCCGCGAGCGCCGTGTCGTGGCACATTCCGCAGTCCACTTTTTCGAGGGTCTCGGCGTGGGGAATTTCCGCGGCATCGAAGTGGCAGCCTTCGCAGCCCAAATCCGCGTGAATGGATTTGGCAAACTCCTGTTCATCCACGAACAGCGAGATTTCGTTCCCGTCGTCATCAACGGAAATGAAATCGGATTGGCCGTGACATTCGGAACAGGCATCCTGGGCATATAAAAAAGAGGGAAGATGAAAAAGCAGAACAACGCCAACGAAGACAAAAAAGCGGCTCAAAACAATTTGATGGTTAAATTTATTTTGCAACGACGCCCTCCTCGCGTTTGTGATTCAGTTGCGGCTGGATTTGACTCAGGTATTTGGCGCTGCTGGTATCGTGGGGGTCTTCCTCCAGAACTCGTTCAAACGACAGCCGGGCTTTTTGTAATTCCCCCTGCTTGTAATAAATCACGCCTAAATGATAGTGCGCCATCACATATTCGGGCGTCACCACGGTGGACTCCAACAAATGATGAATGGCGGCGTTAAGTTGTCCCGCGTGATGATAGCACAACCCGATGCGATAGTGGGCCGCGTGATAATCTGGGTCGAGTTTCAGCACCGTTTGATATTCGGCAATGGCGTCGTGAATGCGCGCGCGATGATAATAGGCCACGCCCAAATCATAGTGCGCATCCACGTAGTTTTTGTCAATCGCCAGGGCCTTTTGATAGGCGTCGATGGCCCAGTCCAGCAGCCCCATGTGAAAGTAGGTGTTGCCCAAAAGTTTGTGAATGTAGGCGTCATCAGAATAGGCAGCAGCCAGCTCTTTGAGCAGTTCCATCGCCTCCCAGTTTTTGCCGCGGCGCTGGCAATGTAACACTTCTTTGAGTCGAAGGTCAAGCAAATTTTGGCTCAAATTGATGCCGCAGGCCGGACAGAATTTGAACGCCGTCTCCACGGCTTTGCCGCAATGCGGGCAGGTTGATATGGGTTGTGATTTCATTTTATGTTCCTTTTAAAAAAGCTGCTAATCCAGTTCCTCCCCCCTTTTTTGCTTTTTAAAAATGGGGGAGGAGAATCGAATTTAAAACACCTCCACCTTCAACCCCGTCGTTTCAATCACTTTCCGCGCAATCTCCTCCAGCCGTTCGCGTGGAACTTTTTCGAGACGATCGTTGGCGGCGCCGCGATCAAGCGAATAAATCTGCACCCACAGTGGCCGCAATTCTTCGAGGCGGTGCATCCAGCTGCGCACTTCCCAGTCGCTGCTGTTGTTCACGCGTCCGGTGACGAACATCGTTTGAATCACCAATCGCTTCAGCGATTTTAGTCCATCAACAATTTGCTGCAAGGTGATGGGCGGCGCGCCGTGGTTGATCTTCTTAAACATCATTTCGTTGCCGGCGTCCAACTTCATAATCGGCAGATCGAGCTTGGCAATTGACTCACGAATTTTCGGGTTGTTGCAGGTGGTGCTGTTGGAGAGCAGGGCGAGTTTCACTTTGGGCAGCCACTGGTCGCGGATTTGCCTCACCGCCTCTACGATTTGCGGGAACTCCGGGTGCATAGTCGGCTCGCCGTTGCCGGAAAATGTGATCCAGTCAAAATCCGGATTGGTGGCAATGCGTTCGCGCAGCGCGTTGATGATTTCAACAACCGATGGCAAATCATCGCGGTAACTTTCGGCGTCGGTGGTGAGCTTTTGTGTCCAACCGTACTGGCAATAGGCGCAGTTGAAGGAGCAGAGCTTGTAATCATCCGCCAGTAGGTTCAGTCCCAGTGAACGCCCGAGGCGGCGGGATTTCACCGGGCCGTAAATGATACCTTTTTGTAATTCGATAGTCATTTTTTTAGTGGACCCACAACTAATTTAAAATATTATGTGGAGTAATGGATTTTTGGATTAATGGAAAAGGTAAAAACACATCGATCCATTAATCCATTAATCCATTAATCCATCAATCCATCAATCCAATTCAGCACTCTAAAACTCCAGCACTCCAGTACTCCAACTCCGCCCGTCTCACCTCTCACGTTTCACATTTCACGTAAAAAAGGGGCACAGCGGCATGGCACTCATCGTATCAAAAACACACTTGTCAGCATCTCAATCTATTCACCGAGTCAATACCACGAAAGAAACTTTATCTGACGCCGCTGTGCCCGGGCTTCACTACAACAACGATCTATTTTTCTATCAGCATTGCCCTATCGCTACTAACTCCGAACTAAGCCTGCGGAGTATTGGAGTAATGGATCATTGGAGTAACAGAACACATCGATCCATTAATCCATTAATCCATCAATCCATCAATCCAATTCATCACTCCAAAGCCCCAGTACTCCAACACTCCAATTTGCCCGCCACTCACTAATTGAAGAATTTGACCGTGGCACTGCGCATGTTTTCGGCGCGCGCGCGGGCGCAGTCCAGCACGCACTGGTCCGCGAAGCTGGCCAGCGGATCGAAATCGCCTTTCACGCGCAGCCAGCACTGGGTGGACTGATCCTCTCCGCGCGGACAAGCGATTTCCAGCAGCGGACAGGTGCTCAGCTTTTTCTCAAAATCTTGTTTTTGTTTGTTCATTAAAGAACCTCTTAGTTCATCGTAGTAATGACATTTTTTTGACCGCCACATAAGGCGATGCCGTTGCAGTCGTGGTTGCGGAAATTCGATACAGATACATACCCGAGGCCACCTCGTTTCCGAATTCATCGCGACCGTCCCACAGGATGCTGTGGTAACCAGCTAACCGGGGCTCGTCCACCAACGTGCGCACCATTTGACCGGCGATATTGAAAATCGTTAAATTGACTTGCGCCGGCTCCGGCAGATCAAATTTGATCTCCGTTGAGGGATTAAAGGGATTCGGGAAATTGGTATGCAGAGAAAAATTCTCCGGCAGCGAAGCTGCGTGCGGTTCTTCCTCTGCTGGTTTTGCAAGCGGGTTGGAGGTGGTGCCAACTGAACTGGAATAGTCTGACTGATTACTTACGGCATCGACGGCCGTGATACGATAATAAGTTGCCGAGAGAACGTCTAAATCAATGATGGTTTGGGTGTCGGTCCAGGTGGTGTTGGTGACGTTGGCCGCCGACGAGGATTCCCAGGTGATGGGCGTGGTTTTCCAGTTGGGAGTGGTGCCGCGCCAGACCAGATAGTGATGAAGGTCGGGCTCAGTGTTGGCGTTCCATTGTAGGATGGGATGAGAGCCATCGCTACCGGGGTTGGTGATGACTAAGTTCTTGGGTGCCGCTGGCTCAGAATTCTTAAAAACGTCCAAAACGTAGTCACCGCCGGACTGGCTTTTTACTTTCACCTTGATATCGGTGAAGTTTCCCGTCCACGATTTGGTATTGGGATTGGTCCACGGTGCAAAGGTATTCTGGGACGACGGTCTCCAAAAATCTCCGGCCAAACCTTCTCCATGATAATTTGGGTCTGATTTGGGAAGATCCAAATGATCTTGATTTTCACCAGATCGTGGGACGGCGCACTCAAGGTCACCAGATGAACCGTTGATGTGCCATATAAGGACGCCACTTGCGGGATAGGTGGCATCATACGGATTTGTTGACTGCTGGTGGTTGTTGATTAAAAAGTACTGATTGGAAGAGATATTCACCTTTATAGCCACTTTGCCGGACGTACTTCGGATGGGCTTCAGACTGAAATTAGTAAGCGCGCCGGAGCTGACGGTTTGCACGCGGTTGGAGTTGTTAAGGTCAAGCCAACCCAGACCAGCAATCTCCAGAATACTCAACGGCATCGCACCTTCATCACCTTCATTTAGTTTTTCCCAGTACATCAAAGAATAAGCACCATAGTTGGTGCCACGATGTCCAAGGCCAATATAGTGACCATATTCATGGCAGATTACCCACTTTGTGGTGTTTTGTCCGATAGCAAATTCATTGGTAATTCCACCGGCATAACGATCAAAAGTTTTTCCATTACCTGTTCTATACGTGACACCGAGCCATCCAATGCCCGTATAATTACCACCGGCCAGATACCAGTCCGACCCCCCGTCTGTTATCATCATTGCAATTAGATTCACGTCGTCAAAATATGCGGTGCCTTTATCGTTTTCAACTTTTTGTAAGAATCTCTTTTACAAAAACACCCCACGGACCCAAATAACCGTTTGGCGATTGCTGATATTGCGATTTGTACCAATCAACCGTGTGGCCGGGGTCTGAGACATAGAAGCCGCCGTTAAAAGTCGCCGCTTTCGTGGTCACATGGTGCTGGTTGTAGGACATCAATTCATAAAAGTCGACTAGCGTTGTCGGAATCGAACTAGCCCAACCGGGAAATGAGCTGCCATCATCATAAGTTTTTGCCCAGACTATGAGCATTTTATTCGATGATGGCGAACCTGAGCCAGTTATATTCAGGGCACATTGTGCACCTGCGAAGCCCGGCATGCTTGACAACAACAGTGTACATCCTGAAACCGCTAAGCAGATAATCCATTTCTTGGTTACCCTCCTTTTAGTCAATCGTTCAATCATTACTTGAGCATTGTTATCTTGATACATTCAGAATAGGTACCACTTTGCAATCGAACGAAATATATTCCGCTTCCCACCTCCTTTCCATACTGGGTTTTGGCATTCCATATGAACTGCTGAGAGCCCTTTGTCCAATGGTCTTGCTGATATCTGAACACTTCTTTGCCAATGGCATCATAGATGACTAACGAGACCGGTTGAGTCCAAGAATTCGGCACGAAAAATCTCACGGTCGTATTACCATTAAAAGGATTAGGAAAATTCTGATAAAGAACTGGCGTATTAGGAAGAGTATCATCCCGGTGAATCTCCTCGACAGATGTTACAGTTGTGTCTCCTATGAGATTGCCGTCAATATACGCGCCTAACAATTGATTAACGTCTCCCTCCCCTCCATATTTGACCAACCCGACGTTAGGTGCTAGTTGTCGGCCTTCGAGCGGCAGCAGAGTGCCAGTACTTTCGTCATAGAGGTCAAAGAGGTATTCATAACATTTCGTGAAAAAACCACTTGGAGTATTTGCACTAGTGTTAGTATCGATAAATGTAATTTGCCATTTAAACGGGTCAATAACGTCATCACAATATAGGTATGGTTGATATAGAAAATCCGCCTGAAAAGTATAAAAGAGTTGTTCTTCGCCGACCCGTTGGCTGTATTTGACAATATCACCGTTCTCTAATCTCCGGTAGTATTCGGTGCGACTCGTTACTTCTTTGGGGTTAAGCAGGTATGTCGTTTCAAGGAAAACAAAGTAGGGAACGCTATCGATACGTGTGGTATCAATAATCTCAACCCGGCGCTCACCCCACTTCTGAACCTCAAACGTTGTGAGTTCATAGGTCCACAGGTCGCCGATGTGCATGGGGAAGTAGTCGAGTTCTTGAGCACGGCCTAAGTCAGATAAGGACACTAAAATTGCAATGAAGAAAAACACGGCATTCTTGTAAGCTTTATTGACTTGCATTTTGCCAACCATGAAATTTCTCCTCTGCACTAGAATTGCGGCAGCTAAACCACCTCTTCCGGCAATGATCTTTTTACGTACTGCCTCTTCGCAAACTCCATCCCTTTCCTCAATGCCCTTTCATTCAGTTCCATGAACTCCTTGCGTTTGATCACCGTTCTCGCTGCGGCTAATACGCTCTCCAATGAGAGAAGTCCGGTGTAGCCAATGTAAGCGCCTAACATCACCATGTTGGCGACTTTGGTTTCGCCCAATTCGTCGGCTAACTCGGTGGCGGGCACGTACACCGTTTGCACGTCACTGCGCTCCACCTTGCGGGAGATGAGCGAGCTGTTCACGAAAATCACGCCGTCGGGCCGCAGGTCGTTTTCGAACTTGTCGAGCGAGGGCAGGTTCATCGCCATCAGCACGTCGGCTTCCGCCACCAGCGGCGAGCCGATGCGCTTCTCGGAAATGATCACGTGGCAATTGGCGGTGCCGCCGCGCATCTCCGGGCCATACGAGGGCAGCCAGGTGGAGTAGTAATCCAGCACCATCGCGCTTTCGGCCATGAGTTGTCCCAACAGCAGAATGCCCTGTCCGCCGAAGCCCGCCACTTTCATGCGCGGGTTGCGGAAATTCACATCTGCAATCGGACGGGTGAGTTTTGCCGCCGAGTCCTCTTTCGTTGCGCCTAAAATCGCCAACAGTTCACCTGCCTGTGCAGACAGGTCGCCAGTGGGCGTGGGTTTCTTTTCAATTCTTTTCGGCGCGCCGTCGGTGGGTTTTCGGTCGAGCCGATCCGCTTCGGCGGACAGCACGCCATTTTTATCTTTGTAGATTCCCAACTTGAAGTAGCTGCTCAAAACTTCGTCCACCCACTTCTTTCCTTCCGAGGGCGTCATTTTCCAGCCGGTGGGACAGGGGGAGAGGATCTCGATGAACGAAAAGCCGCGGCCGTCGATTTGATTTTGGATGCCTTTGCGAATGGCCTTGCGCGCCTGCATCACGTGTTTGGAATCGGTGATGGCCACCCGCTCGATATAGACGGGCGCTTCCAGAGTGGCCAACAACTCACACATACGGAGGGGATAGCCCTCGTTCTCAACCGTTCGTCCCAGGGGCGTCGTGGTGGTTTTCTGTCCAATGAGGGTCGTGGGCGCCATTTGCGAGCCGGTCATGCCGTAAATGGCGTTGTTCACAAAAATGACGGTGATGTTTTCACCGCGATTGGCCGCCTGCAAAATGTTGTTTCCGCCAATGGCAGCCAGATCGCCATCGCCCTGGTAGCTCAACACGATGGCGTGAGGAAGCGCCCGTTTGATAGCGGTGGCGGCGGCAGGAGCCCGGCCGTGCGCCACTTGTACGTTGCCGCAATTGAAATAGTAGTAGCCGAATACCGAGCAGCCCACCGGACTGATGAACACGGTGCGCTCGCGGATGCCGAAGTCATCCATGGCCTCGGCGATGAGTTTGTGGATGACGCCGTGTCCGCAGCCGGGACAGTAGTGCGTGGTGCGCGGCTCGGCGCCGGGTTTGCGGGTGAAGCTTTCAAAGAAGGAATCGGGTTTTTGTCGGACAAGCCGATCCGCTTCGTCGGACAAGATTTCTTTTACCATGGCTCGCTCTTTCATTTAATGGGACGCAGATTGCGCTGATGAACGCAGATACCTTTAAGTCCCCCTTTGTCGGCTGAGCCGATCCGCCTTCGGCGGAAAGGGGGATTTTCCGCCAAAGCGGATCCGCCTGCCTGCGCAGGCAGGCTTCGCGGAAGGGGGATGTTATAGCTGAACACTGATTTAAACTTGACTTTCATATTACTTCAGCAAAGTGATTTTTCTTGCGTCGATTACATTTCCGGCTTGAATTTGAATGACGTAAATTCCGGATGCGACGGCTTGACCATTTTTATCTTTACCGTCCCAGCGGGCTTCGTACGTTCCCGGCGTCCTCAACTCATCTACCAGCGTGCGGATTCTCTGTCCGCGCAAATTGAAAATGTTCAGCCGAACTTGTCCGCTATCGTCGATTTGATATTTAATGGTTGTTTCCGGGTTAAAGGGGTTGGGATAGCTTCCCATCAGAGAGGTTGTTTGGGGCAAGGAGTTGCTGGTCAGTACCTCTTGTTCTGCCGAGGAATTTTCCACAGACTTGTTGAAGTCGTAGATGTGACCCAGGCTTGCGAACGTTGTTGAATTGGGGGTCAGCCCTTCGATCTGGACGTTCACTTTCACACTTTTTGAACCGAGCGCTTGTTTTACTGTTGCTAATGGCACGGCGAACCGCAGCGCTTTTTCCGAAATGGAACCGGAAGCGCTAAAAGCCGGTCCAGAAATCGTTGTCAGCGATTGTTCATCGTCGTCCTTGAACTCCAGACTTATTTTAGAATTGGCGCCTGATCCAACTTTTTCGGCATTTTCCGTCCACAAACTCAAATCTACCACCAGACTCTCGGCATCCGCCGGTAACAGCGCTGGCGTCGCTACCAGATAATCAAAGGCGTTGGCAGGAGTAAAATCAGGAATTGTATCCAGTGATACCGGTTGCAAGGGCAGAGTTTGTGCCTCACCATTGGAAGTTTTCAGGCTCAGATTTTTGACATGCACGGTGATGTGGCTCTGATCCTCAGTCGTGTCCAGCCATGAGATCACGCGCTCATAATACGGCTCGCCGCTTTCACCTTCTTTGCTTAAGGTTTCTGAGCTAATATTAATCGTGTAGGGTGCACTGCCGGAACTTGTCCAGACGTATTTGGCTTGGTTGCTGCCGGTTGAGACTGAGGGGTATTGGCCACCACCTATGTAGGTTGGACCACTCCAATAAGAGCCATTGAAGTGTTGTTTACCGACTTGCTGGGCCGAATTCGATTCGAATATAATATCAACACTGGACGAATGAAGCGCAGTGATTGTAGGTCTTCGTTGATCTTGGTAATAAATTCGAGTGTACTGAGAATTCCAGGAATTGTATCCGGTGGATTTTCGATAGATGATGTTATTCTGATATAGGCCGCTCCCAGAGGTCTCGTGCCAGGCGACGTGCACAACAGTATAACCAGCGCCTTCAGACGATAGCGATGGCGTTTGGTGCGTTGCTGTGCCCGGAATGATGCTGGATAAATTGGTTGATGCGCTCCAACTGCTGCCTGCGGTGTCATAGTAGCGATAGTAAACATCGGTATCGCTCTTGCCATAAACTAAAGCCGTAGTGGGCTCACCCCAGGGTTGCCGATTAACTTTCGCGACACTGGGATAACTTAAAGTTCCCTCAGTGATAACATTGGTGAACCAGCTTGAACCATTGTTGGTACTCCGTTTGGATTCCAGAATCTGGCCATAGCGATAGACAACAACTATCTCATCGGTTTTGGGGCTGACAATTACAGGCAAGGGATTGCTCGAGCCGGCATTAGATCTTATTTCAGCCGCGGTGCCCCAACTCGTTCCTCCGTTTGTGCTTTTGCGGAAGAAAATGTCGTACGAGCTGCCATCGTAACGCTGCCAGACGACATAGAGATTGCCGCCGCGCTCGGTGATGGAGGGATATTTATTATTGCCGTTGCCGCTGCTGAGACGTTGCGGTGGTTGCCAGGAACCGCCCTGGTATTTACGGTAAAAAATCTCGCCGCCGGAGCCAAAGACTAAATGGTAATTGCCCGAACCATCTCGCGCCAACCGGCGGCCGGAGTTGTGAGCGGTGGCGTCGGTATCCATAGATTTGTTGGAATAGGCGTGGGTGAGCAACAGCGCCTGGTAGGCGTTGATACGGCCTGCGCCAGCATAGGCGGGGGTTTCATTAATTGGGTCACATGTGTTTTGAAGAATGTCCTGAACCTGACTGGGCGTCAAACCAGCATTTATTGATTTCATCAAACCTGCTAAAGCGGCTACCAGAGGTGCAGAAAATGATGAACCGCTGTCGGTGTAGTAATTACCACCGGGGCTGGTGCTCAAAACACCAATTCCAGGACCAGCAAAATCGATAAACGGAACCCCATCAGGATCATTGAAATTATAGTTATTCGGCACGTCGTCATTAATATCCGTGGCGGTAACACCAATCACGCCAGCATAAGCGGCGGGATGGGCTGTAAATGGCACGGTCGGACAAGTCTGGCAATCCGGGTGGCCAGGATTCTTTATACGATTACTGCCCGTGTTACCCATGGAAGCGGTGACAACTATGCCGAGGTTTATAGCATCGCCAAAGACATCTTGCACTTCAGGATAAGTAGTAGCTCCGGCCGGGTCATAAAGTTGACATCCCCCGCAATTAGTGATGGTGCTCGTGATCAACGTAAAGCTGCAATTGATAACATCACAAATATCTATTGCTCGGCTCATAGCATTTGCCAAGCTTCCTGGTGTGGTTTCACTACCTGCATTACTTGTAAACTTGTAGGGCTTTATAATCAAATTCCATCCCAGACTGGCAATTCCATCGCCATCATTGGTGGCGGCGCCGATAATTCCGGCGACTTGCGTTGCATGAAGAAAGTCGTTGGCGGTGAGATCTCCGCCATCGAATTTGCTGGTTCCAGTTGTACCTGGGCCGGTCCAGAAGTCCGGATGATTACGATCGGGGACGCTATCAAATTCGACGTCGCCGATGCGTAACGCCGTGCTGCCCTGGGTGATATCCCAAGCCGATGAGGCTTTCACTTTGGTGAGGTTCCATTGTGTTCCGTCCAAGTACTTAGGATCATTAGGCTCCGCATCTCGAATTACACCGATCGGGCCATGTGCGTAGTCCACTTCTGGAAGTTTTTTGAGCACGGTGATGATCGAATCAATCGGCGCGGAATCCTCGAACACAACATAAAAGAGCTGCGACCATTCGTGAATGCGAACCAGCTCTCCGGTAACCTTGTTTGTTCGCCAGACATCTCCCCAGATGGCGCCCGGAATTTGCTTCTGGAAGACAACCCTGCCAAAACGCAGTTCGAGATCTTGAAATACCTTTTTTGCATTTGGATAGGCCGGTGCCGCATCTGCAATGGTTGCCTCAATCTGGGCGGGTGCCAGGTCAAAAACGTGCTCTTTAAAGTTCACCGTAATTTGGGTTGATAGCGTAACCCCATTTTCAACAATAATCGGAGCCTCAAAATAAACGTGATTAGTCTGGGCGTGAAGCCGGGTCGAATTGACTGTCACAAGCATAACAATTAGAAGAACCCATGCTCTAACTTCGCCCGCTAAGTTGAGAGATTTTCTGTTCGCCAACATTTTACTACTCCTTTCTGCAAATATTAATTGACCTACCGCGCTAAAACAACTTTTCCGGTCTGCCATTCTTGCTCGACCTGCAAACGATAGAAATAGATACCCGAAGGAAGTACTATGCCAGAATCGTCACGACCATCCCACACCAGTGCGTGCCGGCCGGGTGAGAGTGCCACTGATGAAATGGTTCGCACTTTTCTGCCCAGAAGATTGTAGAAGGTTAAATCCACCGCCCTCGAGTTCTGATAAAGCTCAAAAGCAACCTGCGTATTCAATGTAAAAGGATTAGGATAATTTGACAGCAAGCGAAACGATTTCGGTTGTGTTCTCAGCGTTGGCCTCTCTTCGACTGCGATTGGCCCACCGGTTTTCGTATGCAGGATGGTCGAACGCCAGCCCACAATCCAGCCGGTTTGCGCATCAAAAAAATCGACAGCTTCAAGAAAATTGCTGGTAGGGCTGCGTTGTTCGATCCACGTTTGTCCGCCGTCGCTGGTGGCGATGATATGACCGCTAAAACCGACGATCAAAGCTCTTTGCTGGTTAAAGGCCGTTATATCCAGAGGGGTGAAACTTATAACTGATTGCACTCCCCAGGTTTTACCGCCATTATTGGTTGCATAAATAACTCCGCCTTGTTGATAATCAAAGCCAACAGCCCAACCTACGTTGGTGTCGGCAAAAGCGATGGCTCGGAAATCGAGAGAAGGGTTGTCTGGAAGCTGGCGTTCCCAACTTTGGCCGCCGTCATTAGTGTGCCAGATACTGCCAGCATCAGTAACAGACCCGCCTCCTGTGACGATCCAGACATATAAGGTATCAATAAACGCTGCCCCTTCAACTCGTTTCATATCTAGCGGGCTGAGATTCACCCAATTCAGCCCACCATCGCTCGTTTTCCAGATTGCTCCTTTTTCTAACTCAAATGAGCTACCAATTGCCCAACCACGGCTAGTATCATAAAAGTGTACGGTGCCGATATCGTCGGAAGTGTTAATTGAAAGATCTTTCCAGGTTGAACCACCGTCAGCGGTGTAGAAAACACTACCATTATTTCCAACTAACCATCCCTGTTGCGTATCCAAGAATTGTACCGCATGTAACCTATTATTGCCGGGAGTTGGGAATTCTTCCCAGTTTGAGCCACCATCAGTAGTTTTAGCCAGGTAGCGGGACTGCGAGAGTCCAGCCGTTCCAAGAGCCCAACCTACGTTACTATTGACGAAATCCACATCGTTGAACAAAACGCTTTTATCCTGAGTGAAGTTTTTTATTAACTTTTCCCAGGTGCGACCGCCGTCTGTACTGCGATATTGCGCCGGGTCATGTGGAAATTCAGGCCCCACTGCCCATGCATTTAATGAATCTAGAAACGCCATCTTGCCTAAGGGCTGATCAGTGTATTTTTCCCAACTAAAACCGCCATCATTACTGGCATACAGTCCTTTGTACGTTGATAAAAGTAGCTTATTACGTTCCAGCGCAATCAGATCCTCGATGTTCTCGTCACTGAGTGGTGGCAGCAAGTCCGGCAGCATCTCCCAGTTCCGGCCGCCATCAATTGTCCGTCTGAGTCGCCTAGCGGATGCAAGCCAGCCATGAGTGGAATCAATGAAGACCATTTTCCGGCCGGGGGGACTGCCAGCATCGCTAACCCAGGTCTGGCCACCATCCTCGGTTCTAATCCCCCAGCTTAATCCATAAGCCCAGCCGTGAAGAGAATCCTTAAACGTTACGCCATTTAAGCAGTTTGGCCGAAAAAGCGAGTCCCCCTGAGTTATCCAGGTTTTCCCGCCATCCGCGGTATGGTATATTTTTAAGCAACCCGAAATCCATCCTCGAAGTGAATCAAGAAAAAAGAGTGAGAATACAAACTCCGGTTCAGGTCCCTCAAGTTGACGCTGCCAGGATTGGCCGCCATCGGTTGTGTGATAGACATGTCGATTGGGGTTCGCAAATTCTTCACGACCAACTGCCCAACCCAAACGTGAATTGAGAAACTGGATTTTATCCAGGAATATGTCGATGTATAAAATTTCCCAGGTTTGTCCACCATTGCCTGTCCGCATCAAAGTCGGGCCCTCCGTAACTATCCATCCATATTGCCGGTCGACAAATTGCACTATGTTAAGGTCATTTCCCTGCGGCAAGGGGTTTTGCCAAATCCAGCCTTCCTGGGCAAAAACTCTGGCGTCAAATACAATCAAAAAGAAAAACAAAATTCCCCCGGCTTGGGCATAAAACAACAAATTTTGTCTCATAAGCGTTTTTTCTCAATATTCTCATTAGGATAAATTCTTGTTTCTGCGCAGATAGGAAAGACATAATGATTAAAGCAAATACATACCAACCAAAATAAGGAGTTTAGATTGCGCCTCATGGTCATCCCCTCCTTGAAATTTTTATTAAAAATAAAGCTTATACACTCCCTTTAGTGGACTTAATACGCTGAAAGTAGCGACATACAAAATCCGCTTTTGCCAATCCACAGCAAGTGTCCTCATATCAGTGTCAACACTTTCAGGAGTTGTTTCCAACATAGACCAGGATTGCATACCATCTTAAGCTGTGATATAAGGTGTCGAGAGCACCTGCAATGAATTCCTGGTTGTCGGAAGGATCTAGCGACAAACTGTGTAGGGGTGATCTTAAGGTATCAGAGGGCGTCCAGTTATTACCGCTATCCGTGGTTTTTAAAATGACGTAGTTCATGCAAACATATACTGTTTGTTCGTCTTCAGAATCAAAAGCAATATCGTTTACTTTCTCAAATAAATTTGGATCACGAGGTCGGTTCAAAACGTCGTTCCGTTTTTCACCAAAATCCGTAGAGCGAAACAGTATGGGATTACTGTAAATAGGAACCACAGCCCCGCCGGCCCAAATTTCATTAGGGAGGTGTGGAGAAAAACCTAAGGTAGAAAATACCGCTTCAGCATCCGGTGCAAAGTTAAATACTGGTATCCAAGATATCCAGAAATTTTTGCTTATATATACCTTTGGTCCAAAGATACATCCTGCCGCAAGCATACGAGGATTTGAAAGCGACTGGGCAAGTTTAAGAACCACGCCGGAGGATCCAACAAATCCGCTATCGGAAGGCGCCCATGAGTTGCCGTCATCTACAGAGCGATAAATACCAGACGTCTGAAATTGGTCCGAACCAACCGAAACACCTGCTACTATCGTATCATTTAGAACTACAACATCAATAACTCCAAATGTGCCCGGCTCTACAACCTGCAAATCTCCCAAACCCAAGTATTGCCATTCTGCTTCGGTGTTTATTGAGCGTTTGGTGCGAAATAGGCCGTCCTTTCCGGCGCAGGCCATGCCGTGCGCTTCGTTCTTATTTGGTTCAACATTCGCATCTGGATCCGAAGATGGTAGTAAATTCACAGCATCATAACCTTCAACAATCCGTGCAGCAGGTAAATCGGGATGGGCCATCACACCGTTATCCACCACGGCTACAATAATGTCGGAACTGCCGGTACTGATATCCCAGGCCTCCGGTGCGTCAATGTCGTGGTCATTAGCCTGGCTGTAATTCCATTGATAGGAGAAATAGAAATCACTTGGGTTACCGTAAAATTCAAAAGGAACGATAAAATCGGGCATGGCCCAATCGGCATTTAATTCCTTGTAATATAGATTGCTCATATCCATAACCGGTAAATCTGCCTGGTCGCCCAACTCAAAAGTATAGCGCCCGGTGCCGCTTTCTCGGATTAATTTAACATGGTGTTTTTGGTTCAATGAATCAATTTGTTCCCTGGAAACGAGCGAAGTCAATTTTACCACAAACCGGTTGTAAACCTTAAACTCCGTGCCGTTACGCTCAAAAACAGGATTTGCCCATATAATGTCGCCTTCACTTTTGAGGTTGCTGATCGTGTTGCCGATATCTCTCGGTTCGTCAAATTTAACCGTATAAAAGGCCGGCAGAGCAACATTCCTTACCTGTTCCAGCTCGCCGGCAATGTCATACCGGGATAATAGATCAGCGGCATTTGATTTCGTAGTGGATTCGGAAAAGATGATACTCAGTTGAGTGTTTTTGACATTTAGTATGACTTTTTCCCCCTGGTAATAAAAGAAGTTTGTCTGTGCGCGGGAAACGTTAACTGAAATGAAAAATAACAGGAAAAAAGTCATGCCTGCGGATAATGCATTCGTCTTGTTCATGATAAACCTCCGGTTAACGTATTGTTAAAAGCTTACGAACCCCGGCCTGTTGCTTGAGGCGTGCTTTGGCTTTCGCAATTCAACCGATGTTTTCTTTTAAAGCTGCCACATGTCACCTCCCTTGAGTTTTGATTAGAATCTATTTTATCACTAAGAGCTTACGGGATTTCGTAAACTCCCCGGCGACCTGCAAACGGCAGATATATATGCCGCTGGCCAGGTTTTTTGCATTGAAAACCAATCTATGGTTTCCGGCCGGTTTTTGCCCGCTGTACAAGGTTTCAATTTCCTGTCCGAGCAGGCTATAAATTTTTATGGTGATTGTCGAAGTTTTCGGGAGAGTGTAAGAAATTGTGGTTGTCGGGTTAAAGGGATTGGGATAGTTCTGGTATAATTCGGGACTGTCAGGTATTAACCTGTAATCCTGTTCGACAGAAACCGGTTTTTGGCTATACTTTAGCGTTATAACTTTTTTTCCTGCAGCCCTGCTTTTACCTGTGATAAAAACATTCTTATTCTTATCGAAGGCTATTCTTATGGCTTCTTCATCCCTACCATTTTCGCTATAATAATCGGCAAAAAGGAGGTTTCCATCCGGATCATATTTGACAAAAGCTAAATCATCATTATTGCTGGAATAATCCGTGACTTTTCCGATAACATAAATATTATTTAAATTGTCAATTCCCATATCCCAGGTTCGCCCCCAGGTGTTTGGCGGCCCATCGAATTTTTCAACCCATAATTCAATTCCTTTAGTGTCGTATTTGATGGTTACAAATTGGTCGTCCTGTGCGAAATCAGCAAAGACATATCCACTGACGTAAACATAATCGTCGCTATCAATACTAATTTTGGGCGCTCTGTAGTGGTAATATAATTCTCCTCCATAGATATTACTCCATTCATAAATGCCGGAACTATCAAATTTAATGATTAAAAAATCAGTCTGATAAATACTATTTTTAACCACGGTAGATACATAGACGTTACCTTTACTATCTACTGCAATATCGGATGGCGCCTTGTTATCAATGCTTAAGGAATCGTTTTGAGCCGCCCAGATTCTATTCCCGGCATTATCATATTTTATAACTGTATAAATATTACTACCAATATAGATACTATTATAATCTAACTTGAACTCTGCTTCTAATGTGCCGCTCTCAATAGTTTGTACCCAGAGTTCATTTCCTAAAGAGTCGTACTTTATAAGGACGTTCGGGCCATAAATACCATTAACATAAACGTTACCAAGGGAATCAACCCCGATATGATTTGGCCAATACCAGCCATTCCCCAGACTGTCTACCTTAAATTCAGCCAGCCACCGTTGTTCCCCCTGGGTGTTATACTTTATGGTTACAAAAGTTGTGTGCACATCATAAGGCTCTGTCTGCAAAAATTCACTCCTGCCGACCACGTACACATTATTCTCATGGTCTACAGTAATATCTTGTACATAGTCCTTTGATTTAGATTTTCCAGGTTCAAAATCTCCTTCATATTTACGAACCCATTGCTGCGCTCCATCACTGCTATATTTTATTAAGGTAAAGCCATAACTCGAAACGGTATCAAAGCTGGTAATCCCAACATAAACATTACCCGTTTCATCTACGGCTATGTCACGGGCGTCCTGTAATTCAAAATCGCCGGTATATTCCCTGACCCATTCTAAAGTAGTTTGTGCTTGGATATCGGTCAGGGCGAGTATCAAAAACACTATTGAATATTTGGCTTTATACTTCATGGTTAATCCCTTTGTATTTCATGTCACTTTATCAATAAAAGCTTACGGGATTTCGTAAACTCCCCGGCGAGCTGCAATCGGCAGATATACATGCCGCTGGCCAGGTTTTTTGCATCAAAAACCAATCTATGGTTTCCGGCCGGTTTTTGCCCGCTGTACAGAGTTTCAATTTCCTGCCCAAGCAGGTCATATATTTTTATCGTGATTAGCGAAGTTTTCGGGAGAGTGTAAGAAATTGTGGTTGTCGGGTTAAAGGGATTGGGA
>JBBIIG010000002.1:0-239961 GCA_037446635.1 bacterium | reverse complement strand
AAACTATAAGCGGATTTTAGTGGTGGGCGCCGGCAAGGCCAGCGCCGCCATGGCCCAAGCGGTGGAGCAAATTTTAGACGATTGCATCTCCGATGGTTTGATCAATGTGAAGTACGGACACGTGGCGCCGCTGCAAAAAATCAAACTCAACGAAGCCGGCCACCCGCTGCCGGACGAGGCGGGTTTGAACGGCGCTCGGCACATCGTGCAACTTTTGAAATCCGCGGGCGAACGCGATCTGATTTTTTGTTTGCTCTCCGGCGGCGGTTCGGCGCTGCTGCCGCTGCCGGCGGAGGGGATTTCGTTAAGCGAGAAACAGGAGCTCACCAAACAATTGCTCGCCTGCGGCGCCACCATCCACGAGATGAACGCGGTGCGCAAACACCTTTCGCAGATCAAAGGTGGGCAATTAGCGCGGCTCGCTTACCCGGCCGCGGTGATCGCGCTCATCCTTTCCGATGTGGTGGGCGATCAGCTTGATGTCATCGCCTCCGGCCCAACAGTCCCGGACCCCTCGACGTTTCAGGATGTGCAAAACATTTTGCGGCGCTACGGGCTTTGGGAGGGGTTGCCAAAATACACGCTCGAGGGACATCCCCCTGAATCCTCCTTCAAAGGGGGGCTGTCAAAATCTGTGACCGCGCGGATTCTTAAAGGCGTGCGCGGCGAGATTCCCGAGACGCCCAAAAACGGCGACGCCATTTTTTCAAAGGTGCGGAATGTGGTGGTGGGCAGCAACGGTTTGGCTCTGTTGGCGGCGGAAGCGGCGGCGAAAAATTTAGGGTATCATACTTTGATTTTATCGTCGTCCATTGAAGGGGAAACCCGCGAGGTGGCGCGGGTGCACGCGGCGATTGCGAAAGAGATCGTCCGCAGCGGCCACCCGCTGTCGCGGCCGGCGTGCGTGATCTCCGGGGGTGAAACCACGGTGACGCTGCGCGGAACCGGCATGGGCGGGCGCAATCAGGAGTTTGTGCTGGCGGCGGCGCTGGAGATCGCGGGTTTAGAGAACACCGTTATTTTCAGCGCCGGCACCGACGGCAGCGACGGCCCCACCGACGCTGCCGGCGCCATCGGCGACGGCCAAACGCGGGCGCGAGCACAAGCCGCCGGTTTGAATGCGCTCGAACACCTCAACCAAAATAACGCTTATCCTTTTTTCAAACAATTGGGCGATTTGGTGATCACCGGTCCCACCAACACCAATGTGATGGATTTGAGATTAATTTTGGTGGGGTGAACAGCCCAAGCAATCCCACGATTTGCGCACAGAATTAGGAGATTGCTTCGCTTCGCTCGCCTGCCTGCGCAGGCAGGCAATGACAGGCAACCTTTTGGGTTTGTTTCTTCAAAACCGCACTCTCTCTTTATTCTTATCCCGCCGGTTACGATCGCGGGTCATTCCGCCGTGCTGATCGCAGCGCTCCGTGGGGGCGTAGCGCGCTTCGAAAACTTCATTCAAAATGTTGGGGCAGAAATCGTTCGCTAATTTTTTGGTGTCGCCGCAAATCTCCAACCGTACCACTCCCTCGGGCATGGGAAAATCCAGTTCCGGTAGTCCGAGCGTATCGTGGGCGCATTTCATGTAGGGCGCCCAGATGGGCAGCGCGGTTTTGGCGCCGTCCGAGCCTTTGCCGAGGTTGAAGCGGAAATCATCCAAACCCACCCACACGCCGGTGACGATTTGCGGGGTGAAACCGATAAACCAGGCGTCGCTGAAATCGTTGGTGGTGCCGGTTTTGCCGCCGGCGGCGCGATAGAAATTGTAGCGCGAGCGCGCGCCAGCGCCGGTGCCCTGGTTGATCACGGTTTTGAGCAAGTCGGTCATGATGTACGCCGTCTCTTTGCGCAGCACCTCCTGGCTCACGGGGGTATTCTGTTCGATGACGTTGCCGTTTTTATCTTCGATGCGCAGGATGGCCAGAGGTTCCACCCGCACGCCGCCGTTAGCAAAAACCCCAAACGCCGAGGTGATTTCCAGCGGCGTGACATCCGAGGCCCCCAGCGCCAACGCGTCCACCGGCTGCAGCGGCGACTTGATGCCCATTTTGCGGGCGTACTCCACCACCAAACTTGGCTTTTGAATCACGCTCTGCAAAACCCGCACGGTCACCAGGTTCAGCGAGCGGCGCAGCGCCTCGCGGAAAGTGGTGGGCCCGCCAATGGAAAGATCATAATTTTGCGGGGACCAGCGTTCGCCGTTTTCCAACATCAGCACCACCGGCTGGTTGAGAACCTCGGTGGTGGTGGGATAGCCGTTATCGATGGCCACGGTGTAAACAAACGGTTTGAACGCCGATCCCGGCTGCCGCCGCGCCTGCACCACGCGGTTGTATTTGGACTCGGTGAAGTCGCGGCCGCCCACCCAAGCGAGAATGTGGCCGTTGCGTGGGTCGATGGAAATGAGCGCCGCCTGCACCGGCGCTTTGGCGTCAATCAGCGAGTCCACCAACGCTTTATTTTTGAGAAGTTGATCCACCTTCTTGTCTTTCAGAAACTCAGCACCCAGCAAATCGCTGAACAGTTTTTTCTTCGAATAGACCTCGTGCATTCGGATTTGCATATCTTTGAGATGCGCTTGCACCGCGCGCTCGGCGCAGGCCTGCGCCCGCGAATCGAGCGTGGTATAAATCGACAGGCCGTCGGTGTAGAGGTTGTAGCCGTATTTTTCCTGCAAGATTTGCCGGATGTACTCGGTGAAGTAGGGCGCCAGGCCGTAGGCGGTGGAGGCGGCGTTGTAATCCAAAACCTTGATCGGCTTTTGAGTCAGATCGGCGTACTCTTCCTGGGTGATGAACTTCATTTCGCGCATGCAAGCGAGCACAACGTTGCGGCGGAACTGCGCGCGCTCGGGATATTTCAACGGCGTATAGTGGGCGGGCGCCGGCAGCAGGCCAATCAGCATGGCGCTTTCGTCCGGCGTGAGCTCGCTGGCGTCTTTGCCAAAATATTTTAACGCCGCCGATTGCACGCCGTAAGCGCCGTGGCCGAAATTCATGTGATTAAGATACATTTCGAGAATTTCGTCTTTGGTGTAGGTGCGTTCGATCTGAATGGCGGTGATCATTTCTTTGACTTTGCGGGTGATGGTTTTGTCGAGGGTGAGGTAAAGCTGCCGCGCCAATTGCTGGGTGAGGGTGCTGGCGCCCTGCTTGAATTTGAAACTAACGGCGTTGATGACGGCGGCTTGCGCAAACCGCCGCAAGTTCATGCCCCAATGATCGTAAAAGCGCCGGTCTTCGGTGGCGATGACGGCTTTGATCAGGGCGTCCGGCATCTCCTCGAGGGGGATGAAGCTGCGCTTTTCTTCAAAATATTCATAGATGATTTTCATGTCCGCCGAATAGACTTTTGACGCCAGTTTGGGCCGATAACTTTCCAATTGCGCCAGCGAGGGCAGATCGCGGGTGATCACGATCAGATAAATAACGCCGGTGAGAAAAACCAAGCCGACGACAATGAGGGACGCCGCCAGCTTTCTGGTTCGGATAAAATTTCTGATTCTTTCCCACAGCGAAGGCGTTAAAAAATCGCTTTCCATTTCTCTGAACCTTCTCTTCATTTGATGTGAATTTTTTGGATCGATCTGTTAAACCGATCCCGATTGATTTAGTTTCGAGCTTTGATGACTGACGTCATTTTAGTCCTATAAGATTGCTTCGACTCGCCGAACAGCGCGAGGCGTTCTTCGCCTGCCCGCCAGAGGCCTTCCGCCGAAGCGGATCCGCCAAGCGGACAGGCAGGCGGGCCGAAGCAGTCCCATCGAACCAGCACCTCCTTAACAGTTAAATTTCCCGGGCGGCTCGTCGGGCCACGATTTCAAATTCAAATTGTCGCCAATCATTTCGAGATAAGTGAAATGGCTCATCCAATCGCCCAAATTGATATAATATTTGGAATCGATACGCTCGAACAGCGGCTGGTGAGTGTGCGCCAAAATCACCGCGTCGAAATTTTCGCGGAACTGGCTGCGCGCGAATTCGCGGTAGTCCGCGCCATAAGGGTTTTCTCCCCGTTCACGGCTTTTGTTCGCTACAAATTTTGCCAGCGGAATTCCGAAGTCGGGGTGAATGAGTCTGTACAAAAAAATATTGACCCGATTATGAAAAATACGATTTAGCAATCGCAGGCGCAGATCGTTTCTGACCAGCCCGTCGCCGTGAGCGATAAAAAGCCGCAGTGAATTGTGAGTAGCGGTGAGCGGCCCATGATGCACCGTGATGCCGAGCTGCTCGTCGAAATAGCGCTCCAGCCACAAATCGTGATTGCCGGCCAGGTAAATCAATTTGCTGCCGGCGTGCAAAAATTGCTGAAGGTGGAACATCACGTTAAGATTGATCTTAGGAATGGCGTGACGGTACTCGAACCAGAAATCGAACAGGTCGCCGACAATGTAAAGCACGTCCGCCCATCCGGAAATCGCCTTTAGAAACGACGTTAAATTTTCGACTTTGCGCGCTTCGTGCTCCCCGGTGCGTGCCCCCAAGTGAACATCGGAAATGAAATAGACGCGCTCCATGAGCAGAAAAATAGCATTTAAGATCTAAAATGCAATGAAATTGATAATCAAAGAAAAATAGAGAGTTACGAAAAATGTATTGACAATCGCGTCGAGATTTATTATTTTTTTACCGCATTTTTGAACCCTGACAATCCCAGCAAATTTTTAAGGAAGGAGAGCCGGCCTATGAGCTTAGATGCTTTAGGTATGATTGAAACCAGAGGGTTGGTGGGCGCCATCGAAGCGGCCGACGCCATGGTAAAAGCGGCGAAGGTGAGCCTGATTGGCAAAGAAAAAATTGGCGGCGGTTATGTGACGGTGATGGTGCGCGGTGACGTTGGCGCCGTCAAAGCAGCCACCGATGCCGGCGCGGCGGCCGCGGAAAAAGTGGGCGAGCTGGTTTCGGTACACGTCATTCCGCGTCCTCACAGTGAAGTGGAGATGATTTTACCCAAGCGGGAAGATTTAGAGCAGTAACTTTCCTTTCAAACGAAATTTTCATTATGAATGAACGGGCGCTGGGATTGATTGAAACCCGGGGGCTGGTTGGCGCCATCGAAGCCGCGGATGCCATGGTGAAAGCGGCCAACGTCAAGCTCATGGGCGCAGAAAAAACCGATGCCGCGCTGATGACCGTCAAAGTGGTGGGCGAAGTGGGCGCAGTGAAATCGGCCGTCGATGCCGGCGCGGCGGCGGCAAAAAAGGTCGGCGAGTTGATTTCGGTGCACGTGATCCCGCGGCCGCACGATGACACCGAATATCTCATCTACGAGGATGCGGGAGAGACCATAAGGCGCCCGCCGAGCCCGCCTAAAACCCTCGCCGAGCTGGAAAATTTACCGGTGCGGCAATTGCGCCGGCTGGCGCGTGATGTCGCTAATTTTCCCATCCAAGGCCGTCAAATCTCCAAAGCCAACAAGCAATTGCTGCTCGAAAAGTTTAAAGAAATCTACGCCAAAAAATAAGCTCCCCCGTGGAGTGGAGCTTGGATGTGGTATGAATTCGCTGCGACTCCCTTCTTACGCAAAAATCAATCTCGCTTTGTTGATCAAAGGAAAACGAGGGGATGGCTATCATGAAATTGAAACGCTCTTCCAGCAAATCGATCTCCACGACCAAATTCATCTGAAAACCACGGCCGCCGCCGAGGTAGAGTTTTCATGCAATCGCCCGGAGCTCCCGGGAGGAATGGCCAACCTGTGCGTGCGCGCGGCTTATCTTTTGAAGCTGCGCGCCGGGGTCAAAAGCGGCGTCGAGATTTTTTTAGACAAGACCATCCCGGCCGGCGCCGGCTTGGGCGGTGGCAGCAGCAACGCCGCGGTGGTTTTGCTGGGGCTCAATAAATTGTGGGGATTGCATTGGCCGCCCGAGCGCCTCTGTGATTTGGCCGCGGAACTCGGCTCCGATGCGCCGTTTTTTATTCGCGGCGGGTTGGCGCGCGGCCGCGGGCGCGGGGAGCAGCTCACCCCCATTCCATTCAACTGGGATGCGCCCATTGTGGTGGTATTCCCAGGAGTCACTATCTCCACAAAATGGGCTTATCAACAGCTTAATTTAAACTTGACAATAAAGAAAAAATATATTAAATTGCCGCATTTTAAAAATAGAAATTTCAATAACGTAGAATTCTATCAAGATTTTAAGAATGATTTTGAAGAGGTGATATTCAAACATCATCCGGAGCTCTTCACGATCAAAAACCAGCTAACAGAATCAGGGGCAATTTACGCAAGCCTTTCCGGATCGGGGTCGTCGCTCTTTGGAATTTTTAGGGACGGGGCCGCCGCCGAATCGGCTCAGTCGGCTCTGCAAACGAGATACGCAGTTTTTAATACCCGGCCGACAAGATGGGGATATGACCAGTTGAACTAATTTGTTGTTGAGAACCATGAGAGAATACGATTTATTCTTTCTATGGAGGGAGGCATGGAGATCACAGAAATCAACATCAGCTTGCGGAACGAGGAGAAGTTAAAGGCCTTCGTAAATGTAACATTCGACGATGTTTTTGTCGTACGCGGGATGAAGGTGATAAAGGGTACGAATGGTTTTTTCATCAGTATGCCCAGCCGCAAAATGCCCGACGGCTCGTATCGCGATATTGCCCACCCCATACGCAACGAATTCAGGCAGTACATTGAAAAAGAAATCATCAAGGAATATCACAGAGAGCTGGAAAGCGGCGCCCAGCCGGGCCAAGGCGGGGAGGATGATTTTCCGGATGGTTGAGTGAGCGATTGGGGCGTCGCCAAGCGGTAAGGCACGGGGTTTTGGTCCCCGCATGCGGAGGTTCGAATCCTCCCGCCCCAGCCGGACAAATTCAAATGTTCTAAAATGACGGAATCCGAATGGGTTGCCGTCTTTTTGTGTCTTTAAGCAGAACGTCATGCAACCTAATCCACTTATTTTTTGCGGCAACGCCAACCGGGAATTGGCGGAAAAAATTGCGGCCTACCTGGCCGTGCCGTTAGGCGAAGCACAGATTCGCTATTTCAGCGACGGCGAAATCTGGGTGAAATACAATCAGAACATCCGCGGGGTGGATGTTTTTATCCTTCAGCCCACGAATTCGCCGGCGGTGAATTTAATCGAGCTGTTCGTCATGATCGACGCGGCGCGGCGCGCCTCGGCGGCTCGCATCACCGCGGTGATCCCTTATTTTGGCTACGCCCGCCAGGATCGCAAAGACCAGCCGCGGGTGGCCATCACCGCCAAACTGATCGCCAATCTGCTGACCACCTCCGGCGCTGATCGCATTCTCACCATGGATTTGCACGCGCCGCAAATTCAAGGCTTCTTCGATATCCCGGTGGATCACTTGTATTCCGCCCCCATCCTGGCCGAGTATTTCCGAAAGATGAACCTTCCCGATCTCACTGTGGTCTCGCCGGATATCGGCGGCATCACCCTGGCGCGCGCTTACGCCAAGCGGCTCAACGCTCCGTTGGCGATCATCGACAAGCGCCGGCCCAAGCCCAATGAATCGGAAGTGATGCACATCATCGGCTCAGTCAAAAACCGCAACATCTTGATCATCGACGACATCGTGGACACCGCCGGCACCCTTTGCAACGCCGCCGCGGCGTTGAAGAAAAACGAGTGCCGCGATATTTTCGTGGCCTGCACCCATCCCATTTTGTCCGGCCCGGCCATCGAGCGCCTGCAAGAAGCGCCCATCCAAAAAGTCGTGGTGACCGACACGGTGTACCTCGCTCCCGAAAAGCGCATTCCCAAAATCGAAGTTCAAACCGCCTCTAAGCTGTTTGGCGAGGCCATCAAACGAATTCATAGCGAAGAATCGATTAGCTCGTTGTTTAATTAATTTGGAGAGAAACTCATGGCAGAAATTACTTTGAACGTTGAAAAGCGCGATAAAGTCGGCAAGCAAATCAGCAAACAGATACGCCGCCGCGACAAAGTGCCGGGCATTTTCTATATGCACGGCGAAGATTCCATCCCGGTGGCGGTGGATAGCAAGCAGTTGTTCAACGCCATTCGCACCGAAGGCAGCATCGTCGATCTCAGCTTCGATAACGGCGAGAAAAAGAAATGCGTCATCCGCGAAGTGCAATGGCACCCAATTCATGTGCGGCCCATCCACGTCGATTTCATGGGAATCAAGCTCACCGAAAAAATTCAAGTGGAGGTGCCTATTCACCTCACGGGCTCGGCGGTGGGGGTCAAATTGCACGGCGGAATTTTGCAGCATATTTTGCGCGAGCTTCCCATCGAGTGCCTGCCCACCGACATTCCGCCGCACATCGATGTTGATATCAGCAATCTGGAAATCGGCCAGGCTGTGCGCGTGGAAAACCTCAAATTGCAAAACATCAAAGTTCTTTTGGACCCCGCTCAGGCCATCGCAGTAGTGGTGCCGCCGAAGCTTACCGTGGAGGCAGCGCCCGCGGCCGAAGAAGAAATTACCGAACCCGAGGTAGTGGGCCAGAAGAAGGAAAAGGAAAAAGAAGAGGAAGAGCTGAAGGAAAAGGAGAAAGAGAAGAAGTCCTAAGTTTTGGCGCAAAATCTTATTGGGTTGTTTTTTCGAGATGGCTTGTCCATCCTGCAAGCTGCTGGTAGGTTTAGGGAATCCGGGCGTTACATACCAAAATACGCGGCACAATTTGGGTTTTATGGTTATCGATGCGCTCGCGCAATCGCGCGGAGCAGCGATGAACTATATAAAAGACAAGGCTTATTTGATGGGGCGCGATACAATCAATGGGTTGCCGGTGCTGTTGGCTAAACCGCTCACCTACATGAACCGCAGCGGAGGCGCCGTCGCCGAGCTCTGCCGCATTTTTGAGATTCCGCCCCAAAACATACTCGTGATCGCAGACGACGTTAATTTGCCGTTCGGAAAATTACGGCTGCGGCCCGGAGGCAGCGACGGGGGCCACAACGGGTTGGCGTCCATCATTGCGGCGCTGGGGAGGTCGGACTTCCCGCGTCTGCGCATCGGAATCGGCCGAGAGGGGATCGCCGACCTCGTTGAGTTTGTGCTTTCAGAATTCGAAATGCCGGAACGAAAGGAGCTGGATGATATTTTGAACAGAGGCGCGCAAGCGTGCACGACGTTTGTAGTTGAAGGAATCAACAAAACCATGAACCGATTTAATTAAGTAAGTAGGAGGCAACTTGATCGTTCCATTGATTGCAAGTTTAGTGGCTCTGGGATTTGTGGCCTTTTTGAGCATGGATGTATTGAAAAAGGATGCGGGTAACTCGCGCATGGTGGAGATTTCACGCGCCGTTCAGGAAGGCGCGAAAGCTTTTCTCAAACGCGAGTATATGTACATCGCCAGCTTTGTGGCGGTGATTTCAATTTTGATTGCGCTCGCCCCCAAATTTGCCGACGTAGAGTTGGGCTGGCGCACTTCGGCGGCGTTTATTTGCGGCGCCATCGCTTCGGCGATTGCCGGCTATATTGGCATGAGCATCGCCACCCGCGCCAACAGCCGCACCACACAAGGCGCGCTCAACGGCGGTTTGCGCGGCGCGTTGAGCATCGCGGTCTCCGGCGGCGCCGTCATGGGCATGAGCGTAGTGGGGGTTTCGCTTTTTGGCCTCACCCTCGTTTATCAAATTTTTGCAGGCAACCCGACGATCATCAACGGCTACGCCATGGGCGCGAGTCTGGTGGCGTTGTTCGCGCGCAGCGGCGGCGGCATCTTTACCAAAGGCGCCGATATGGGCGCGGATTTGGTTGGCAAAGTTGAGGCCGGCATCCCCGAAGACGACCCCCGCAACCCGGCCGTGATCGCCGATAACGTCGGCGACAATGTTGGCGACGTGGCCGGGTTGGGCTCCGACTTGCTGGAGTCGTATGTTGAGGCCATCATCGCCTCCATTGCCATCGCCGCGATCATCGGCTTGTCCACCTCCGCGGAAGTCGGGCGGGCGCTGCAACTGCTGCCATTTTACATCGCCAGCGCCGGCATCGGCGCGTCGATTCTCGGCGTGATCTACGTTCGCCTGGCTGGGCGTTCTAACCCGCAGGGGGCGCTCATGGGCGGCACCTACCTCAGCGCCATTTTGACCGCGGTCGCCACCTATTTTATCGTTAAAGAAACCGGCGCCAACTACATCGAGGACGGCAAAACCTACAGCCTCATGGGGCCGTTTTGGGCGACTATCTCGGGCGTGTTCGCAGGGATCGTCGTGGGATTTTTCAGCGAATATTTTACTTCCAGCAAATACAAGCCGGTGAAGCGCTTGGCCGAAGAATCGCAAAGCGGACCGGCGCTAACGGTCACCGGCGGGATTTCTATTGGCATGGCCTCCACCGCTATTCCAGTGATCGCCATGGCCATCGCGCTGATGACCTCGTACCATTTCGCGGGCATTTATGGCGTGGGGCTGGCGGCGTTCGGAATGTTAGCCACCACCGGTATGATCGTCTCCGTCGATTCCTACGGCCCGATTGCCGACAACGCCGGCGGCATCGCCGAAATGGCGAAGCTGGATCCGAAGGTGCGAAAAATCACCGATAATTTAGACAGCGTGGGCAACACCACCGCCGCCATTGGCAAAGGGTTCGCCATCGGCTCCGCGGCCTTCGCGGCGCTGGGGCTGTTGGTGGCGTACATGAAAACCGTTCAAATTGACGTCGCCGATATCAAAGATCCGAAAGTTTTGGCCGGGCTGCTCATTGGCGGCATGTTCCCGTTTTTGGTTTCTTCGATGTTGTTTAAGGCGGTGAGCCGGGCCGCGTTCAAGATGATCGAAGAAGTGCGGCGGCAATTCAAAGAAATCCCCGGTTTGATGGAAGGCAAAGTCATGCCCGATTCGGCGCGCTGCGTCGATATTAGCACCGTGGGCGCCATTCAGGGCATGCTCATCCCTGGCGCCCTAACCATCCTGACGCCGGTGATCATCGGCTTGACTTTGGGCCCGCAGGCGCTGGCCGGCGTGTTGGTAGGGGCGCTGGTCACCGGCGTGATGCTCGGAATTCAGATGGCCAATTCCGGCGGCGCCATGGACAACGCCAAAAAGTACGTCGAAGAAGGCCAGTTTGGCGGCAAGGGTTCCAGCACCCACAAAGCCACGGTCATCGGCGATACCGTGGGCGACCCGTTGAAAGACACCGTGGGGCCGTCCATCAATATTCTCATCAAATTAATGGCTGTTATTTCATTGGTTCTGGCACCCTTATTTATTTAGATTTTGTTGAAGGAGGTGAAATCTCAAGTGGCGCTATATGAAACGACCATCGTGATCGATTCTTTTCTCAAAGAAGAAGAGTTTCAAAATCTTTCCACGAAAATTCAGAATTTCATCAAGAATAACGGCGGCCAAATTCAGCGGCTGGAAGAGTGGGGAAAACGGCGGCTGGCCTACGAGATTAATCGCAAGCAATACGGCAACTATCTTCATATCTTGTTTGAAGGCCCGTCAACCCTGCCGCTGCTTTTGGAGCGCGAGTACCGATTGCAGGAATCGATTCTGCGCTTTTTGACCGTCAAATCGGACCCCAAAATACTGGCGGCTGAAGAAGCAAAAAAAGCCGCGGCAACTCGTGAGCGCGATGAATTCTCTGCGGCCGCCGAGCCGGTTGCCGATGACAAAGTGGAAGTCGGGGAATTATAAACGCAGACATTTTGGGGGTGCGTTACAATTCATAAATCGAAGAATGATTGGATTATAGGTAACGATCGGAGGGCGTGAATCATGTTAAACTTAAAGATGCCGGATATCAACAGCGTCATGATAGCTGGGAACCTGACGAACAACCCCTCGTATCGCAAAACCACCAACGGCACACCAGTGGCTAATTTTTATGTCGCCTCCAACCGCAAATTCAAAGACAGTTCGGGGCAGTGGCGCGAGAACGTCTGTTTCGTGGGCGTGGTCGCCTGGCATAAATTAGCGGATAGCTGTGTCGAGTTTCTAACCAAGGGTTCCGCGGTGCTGGTGGAAGGCGAGCTGCAAAGCCGAACCTGGAAAAACGACGACGGCAGCAACAACAATGTGGTGGAGATCAAGGCGCGGCGAATTCAATTTCTGGATCGCCACTCCAAAAAGGAAGGCGCGATGATTTTTGAAGAAAGCGGAGAAATTGATGTCGCCGAGGCCGAGCCCCATTCTTCCGAGAGCGTCCACTTCGAGCCGGCGCCAGTGGTCAACGACCCCGCGCGGCCGTCGGAAGTCACCAACAACTCCAGTAAATCCGAATTCAACTTCGGCTTTGACAATTTAAAATTCTAAAACTAACGGGAGAAAATTAGCTTTATGATGAAGAAACGAAAAATTTGCCGCTTCTGTGAAGACAAAGACGAATTTATTGACTACCGCGATGAAAAAAAATTGATGCGCTTCATCACCGAGCAGGGCAAAATCATCCCGCGCCGCACCTCCGGCGCCTGCGCCCGCCATCAGCGCATGCTTAAAATCGCCATCAAGCGCGCGCGTCATCTCGCCTTGATGCCATTTTTGGTGGAGATGCCCAAATAATCGCCGCAGTCTTTAATCAGGATTTATTTTTGAGGAAGATACGATGAAAATTATTCTCAAGCAGGATTTTGAAACACTCGGCAAATTCGGCGACATCGTGGAGGTGAAGGACGGCTATGCCCGCAACTTTTTGATCCCGCGCCAAATTGCCATCGACGCCAGCGCGCGCAATCTGCGCATTTTGGAACAGGAGCGCCAGCGCCGCGCCGTAAAAGAAACCAAAGAAAAACGTTCGGCAGAGGAACTGGCGAAAAGTCTCGAGCCGGTTTCCCTCACCGTCGCCGTTGCGGTTGGCGAGGAAGACAAAGTTTTTGGCGCGGTGACCTCACAGGACATTGCGGAGCAGTTGCAGGCCAAGGGCTTTGAAATCGATCGCCGCAAAATCCTTTTGGACGAACCCCTGAAAGCGCTCGGGGTCTATGAAGTCCCCATCAAGCTGCATGCCGAAGTTGAGGCAAAAATCAAAGTCTGGGTTGTCAAAGAGTAGGCATCAAAGCGGCGGACAGCCGGCTGTTGACTTTTTTAAGTTTTTCCTTTAAATTTAGCTGCAAATCGCGCGTAGTTTAAAACCATTCAAACCTAATAACCTGTGACGGGGAGTATGCGACTATGGAGAAAGAATATCCGGCTTGCCAAAAATGCACCACTGGTGTGCTCATTCCACTTTCGGACTACGGGCGTGAAGGAGCATCGATCATGTACAAAGCCTGGGTGTGCACCAACCCCAGTTGCGGCTTCAATATTCGGATCGACAATGGCGAAGTCAGTCTCGGCAAAGCCATCGGGCCCTCGTTTAAGTAGTAAGTTCGAGGGAGTGAGTTTTTAGGGTATGAGGGCGCTTCCTCGTACCCTATTTTTTTGATCATTCATGAGCTTAAAAATAGAGCTGCTAAAAGACTATAAGCTGAAGCTGGTGGCCCTGCTGTTTGCGATCTTCATTTGGTTTTTCGTGGTCACCGAAAACCAGTATGAGTACGAGCTCGAAATGCCCATCGTGGCCGCCAATGTACCGGATGGCAAGGTGATTTTGAACAAGCTTCCGCAAACCGCCAGTGTTAAGATCAAAGGCAGCGGTAAGGGTTTGATCGCTCTCGGAGTCACCGGCGATAGCAATGTTCGCCTCGACTTGTCCGATGTCGAAAAACGCCGAACCTTCCGGCTGGGGCCCAAATATGTTTTTATCGCCCGGCCGCTGGGGGTGGTCGCCGAAGAAGTCATCACTCCGGATTCCATCACGGTGGTGCTGGATGAACTTTTGAAAAAGAAGGTGCCCATCAACCCTAAAATTCGCGTGGCGACCGCGCCGGGCTATACCATTGTCGGAGACATTCAGCTCAAGCCGGACTCGGTGGAAATTGTCGGCCCGAAAAGCTTGGTCGCCGCCATCGAGAGCGTTGACACGCAGCAGCAGGAATTCAGCGATCTGAAAATGGACGTCAAGAAAATTATCCCCCTGGCTCCGCTGCCCTCTGAAAAAATCGCCGTCTCCGCAAGCCAGGTGGAAGTGAGCATCGACATCCAGAAACTTCTCGAAATCACCGTCAATGGTGTGCCGGTGCAGGTCAGAAACGCCCCCGCGAATTTGAGGGTGCAAGTGATCCCCTCGACGCTGGACTTGGTGTTAGAGGGCGGCGGCGATTTGCTAACCCAGGTCAGCCGCGACGATATCGTGGCGTACATCGACTATAGCCGGCTAAAAAATTCCTCCACCAACGAAGTTCCGGCCGCCATCGAAACCCCCAAAGGCGTCGGCTATCGCGACGTCCAGCCGCGGACGTTTAAATTGGTTTTTCAGCGCCTATCTTCACAATAATGTTTCGCCTGTCGTGAACTTCGTGGTTTATACGTTTTGAGAATTATGCAAGGATGGACGCGCAAGACATTTTTTACGTTCACCCGCAAGATGTCGCCCTCGACTCGTTGATGATTCGCGGCGATGAGTTCCATCATCTAACCCACGTTCTCCGCAAAAAAAGCGGGGAGCGCTTTGCCGCCGTCGATGGCCGCGGCAACTACTTTGATTGCGAGATCGAGCTGGCGCAAAGAGATTCGCTGCGCGCGCACATCTTAAAAAAGAAGCGCTTGTTCGGCGAGCCGGTTTTCAAGTTGACGCTGGCGCTGGCCCTTCTCAAAAAAGGGAAATTTGAATGGGTGGTGGAGAAGGCCACCGAAGTGGGCGCCTCGAACTTTATCCCGCTGCAGACCGAACATACCATTCCACAATCCCAATCCATCAATCCGAAACGGTGCCAGCGCATTGTCTTGGCGGCGATGAAACAGAGCCGGCGCTCGATTTTGCCGGCGGTCGCGCCAGTGCAGTCATTTGATGACTTGTGCCGGACCGCAGGTGAATTTGATTTAAAGCTGCTGGCGCACGAAAAGGCTGGGGATGCGAGCCTGGATCAAATTTTGTCAAATACAGAATCGCGTTATTTGAAATCGGGCCTGTTGTGCATCGGCCCGGAAGGCGGCTTCAGCGCTGACGAAGTGGCGCTGGCCCAAGAATCGGGCTTTGCGATTTTCGGAATGGGGCCGCGCCGTCTGCGTTCCGAAACCGCCGCCATAGTGGGCGCGGCACTGGTTTTGGATCGATTGGGCGAACTAAAGTCATAAATTGCTAAAAAGCTCTTGATTTTTGAAAAATTTTGCTGTATGTTGATGCCCGTTTTGAGTTAAGTTTTCACTTAACGCGACGATTTTAGAATGATAAATTTAACAACTTGGAGGTATCTCACGTTTGTATGGAGTTCAAATTGTATAAACGCATTTATTACCAGAGATTTTTTCTGCTGTTTCTGGGTTTAGCGTTCGCGTATGTTTTGGCATTTGTTTTACAGAGTTAACCTGAACACCAAAAATAAAAAGGCCGTCCACTGAGACGGCCTTTTGTTTTTTAACTCTAATTCGCGAATCAACCGCTCACGCGTTCGATATATCTGCCATCCCGCGTATCAATTTTAAGAACATCGCCTTCTTTAATAAACAGCGGCGCCTGGATTTCGGCGCCGGTTTCCAGCGTCACCGATTTTTGTAAATTCGAAACTGTGTCGCCCTTCACTCCCGGCGGCGCGCTGGTTACTTTGAGAGTGATGAACATCGGCAGCGTGGCGCTCACCGGCCGCTCTTCGAGAAATTGCACGTTAACCAGGCTGTTCTCTTTGAGAAATTTAATTTGGTCGCCTAAAATTTCTTTGTTCACATTGATCTGGTCATAGTTTTCGGTGTCCATGAAGCATAACTCGTCGCCGGCGGCATAGAGAAATTGCATTTCTCTTTCTTCTAAACGAACCTCTTCAATCGGATCATTCTGTCGAAATGTGACGTCCACGACCTTCCCGGATTTTAGTTGCTTTAATTTGGTGCGGATGAACGCCCGCCAGTTTCCCGGGTTCACGTGCTGAAAATCCGTGACCACCCAGATATCATTGTTATATTTAATTGCCATGCCATTTCTGAATTCTGAAACAGAAGCCATACATCCTCCACTAAGTGATTCGTTTTGTGCGGGCTGAATGTAAATACTTTCGGCTAAATAGTCAATTAGAATCTTTGGGTTTTGGATTGACATTTCGCCATTTTATTTTAAATTAAAACTTCAATTTTGACGGAGAGAAAATGGATAAGGCGAATTACAGCATCGCCGCGCCGGAGGAGCGCGAAGCCGTCATCAAAATCCTCCAGCGCAACGCGAACGAGCTCATTGAGCAGAAGAAAGTCAACAGCCCGGAAAAGCTGCGGCGGTTGACCGACTCATTCTGTGAGCGCATTCGCAAAGGAGAGATCATCAAGGATGCCGATTATAAAGTGTTGCTGAATATTTTTCAAAAGAAACCCATAAAAATATAATTTTGATCTCATAAACAGTCAAGCAGCGATAAGGAGATACTCAGCTTAGATGATTAAATATGACGGATTGATGGATTACTGGATTAATGCTATTGCGTTTCATTAATCCATTAATCCAAAACTCCATTACTCCGAGTTGTAAACAACTGAGACTTTATTTTCATAGAACTTGCCTGCCTGTGCAGACAGGTTAGACTTCAAAAATATGTGAATGAATCAGGATTATCGCCAGCAGCTCAGCCTGCTTCAAAAGCAGATCATCCGTTGCCGCCAATGTCCACGGCTGGTGGCGTGGCGTGAGCAGGTTGCTCAAGAAAAAGTGCGGCGCTTCGCCGACGAAGACTATTGGGGCAAACCTATCCCCAGTTTTGGCGACCCCCGGGCCCGGCTGCTCATCGTCGGCTTGGCGCCGGCGGCGCACGGCGGCAATCGTACCGGCCGCATTTTTACCGGCGACCGCAGCGGCGACTGGCTGTTCGCCACGCTGCACAAGTTTGGGTTTGCTAATCAGCCCGCCTCGGTGTCGCGCAACGATGGTCTCGCTTTAAAAGATTGCTACATCACCGCGGCCCTGCACTGTGCGCCGCCGCAAAACAAACCCACACGCGAAGAACGGCAAAACTGCTTTGATTATCTTGTGCAGGAGCTGCAGTGGCTTCCCCGGGTGAAGGTGATCGTGGCATTGGGCAAAATTGCGTTTGACACGGTTTTGAATGCTTACAAACAATTGAACAGCCAACCTCACCAGCAAGCGCCGTTTGCACATTGCTGTGAAATTTCGTTGAACAGCAAGATGACGCTGCTGGGTTCGTATCACCCCAGCCAGCAAAATACCTTTACCGGCAAATTAACTCAGCAGATGTTCGATGCCGTGTTTCAACGCGCGCGCGAAATTATCGCCGCCAATAATCACATCAACTAATTTTGAGCCTTTTCGTATAGAAGCGAACCCATGACCAGCCCGTACTCATGTAAAGCCATTACCGTTTACTGCTCCTCCAGCAACCATGTTCATTCTGAATATCTGGAAGTGGCGCGCACGATGGGCCGCCTGATCGCGGAAAGTGGTTACACGCTGGTTTACGGCGGCGGCAAAGTCGGTTTGATGGGGGAAGTGAGCGCCGGCGCCCGCGCGGCCGGCGGCAAGGTTGTGGGCATCATTCTGCAAAAATTTCAAGACATCGGCGTGGCCGATCCCGAGGTGCGGGAAATGATCGCCTGCGAAGATATGCGCAGCCGCAAGCGCGGCCTCGAGGAAAGCGGCGACGCCTACATTGCCCTGCCCGGCGGATTTGGCACTTTCGAGGAAGTCGCCGAAATGCTGTCGTTCAAACAATTGGGATTTCACAACAAGCCGATTATCATCGTCAACGCCCGAGGCTATTTTAATGATTTGATTCGACAATTTGAGCGAGGATTTGCCGAGCATTTTATTGAAGCGCGCTTCGGCGAGATTTACCACGTCGTCGCCGAGCCAGAGCAAGCGATCGAAATCATTAAACATTACCAACCGCCGCAATTGGAGTTGAAATACCGCTGGCCGTTTTGATCCATTAATCACGGAGGGACTATGTACTACCGTTTTCCAGTTTTCATGGTCATGCTGTTCGCCCTCTTAATTGGCGTTTTCTACTTTAAAGGAAAGGTCAATTCTCACGGGTTGAACAGCGGAGAGCCGGTTGTCATCTCCGACCTGTTGAAACCATCGGTGACTGAGGCCCTGCAATCCATTAGCGGGGAGCAGCTCCGCGCCCACGTCGAATTTCTGGCAGATGATCTCCTCGAGGGCCGCGACACTGGCTCGCGCGGCGCTCGGCTGGCATCACTTTATATTGCCAGTCAGTTTGAGCGAATGGGACTGCAGCCGGTGGGCGAAAATCACTCTTATTTCCAAAATGTTCCGCTGCTGCAAAAGCAGACGTCGCCGCGCTCGCAGGTTAAAATCGAAGTCGATGGCGAAATGTACCCGCTCACCTACGGAAAGGATTTCATCGTGGTTAGCGCTCCCAGCCAAAGCAGCAAAACTCTGAACGGGGAATTGGTTTTCACTGGCTTTGGCATTCGCGCGCCAGAGTATAAATATGACGACTTCAAAAATGTCGAAGTCAGCGGTAAATTCACCGTGTTCTTGAGCGGCGAGCCGCTTTCGCAAGATGAGAAATTTTTTGCGGGAGACAAGCCGACGAAACACGCCAATGGTTATGTAAAACGTGAGACCGCTCAAAAGATGAACGCGCTGGGCGCCATCACGATTTTGCAGGGCGAAACACTGGAACACGTGAGCTGGGCCGATTTGCAGAATTATTACGGCGGCGCGCAGATGGCGCTGCCTAAACAGCAGCCCGCCGGCGCCAGCGATTTTGCAGCGATCATTGTTCATCCCGACGCCGCTGAGTTGATCTTTGCTGGTTCCCCCAAAACCTTCGCCGCGATTCAAGAAGAGGTTGCGAAAGGGGAAGCAACCTCTTTTGAAATGAAGAAGAAAATTCAATTGCAAATTTTTGTGGATGAAAAGGAGATTGAAGACCGCAACGTGGTGGGCTACATCGAAGGCGCCGACCCGGTTCTTAAATCCGAGGTGGTGGTTTTTTCCGCACATTACGATCACGTGGGCATTGGCGCGCCGGTAGCCGGCGATTCAATTTATAACGGCGCCGCCGACAATGCTTCCGGCGTGGCCGGACTGCTGGAATTGGCGGAGGCGTTTTCGCTGCTTTCAGAACCGCCCAAGCGCTCGCTGTTGTTTTTAGCGGTAACCGCCGAAGAAAAGGGTTTGCTGGGTTCGGAATTTTACGTTGACAACCCCATCTTTCCATTGTCGAGAACCGTAGCCAATTTTAATTTTGACATCATCGGCCTCGGCGACAGCACCGGTCTGGTGGTGTATGGTCAGGAGCGGAGTTCGCTGGGAGAGGTGGTGGAAAAAGCCGCTCAGCAGCTTAACTTAAAAATCATGCCCGATGATCTGCCGGAAGAAAACATTTTTCTCCGCAGCGATCATTACAGCTTCGCCAAAAAAGGCGTGCCGGCAATTTTCCCATCTTTTGGATTGGACCGCGAGGGTTTTCAAAAGTTTGTGAAATATTATCATCAGCCCTCGGATGACCTGGCCCTGCCATTCAACTACAATTATATGAAAAAGCACGTGCAGGTTCTGTTTTTAGCGGGGATGTGGGTGGCCAATGCCTCGAATCCTCCCACGTGGACGAAGGGGGATGAGTTTGAGAAGCTTCGGGGAACCGCAGATTGATCACCGAAGACACCGAAAAAAATAAAAGACTGTTTTGCAGATTTCGTTATGTTACCGAAATCATTCTATGAAAAAAGAACTTTTTTCGGCGACTTCAGTGGTTTCGGTGTTTAATTATGTCCAACAAACTCTGTCCAAAAATCATTCTTGAAGGCACGCGGCTGACGTTCAAAACCGAGATTGCGTTCACGTTGAACGAGCACCCGCGTATTGTCGGGCCGCGCAAGTATCGTTATCACTCCCCGCTGGTTTCCGGCGAGTGGTGCGCCTTCACCAATTTTCCGTGGGGACGCGGCCTCATCAATTTCGAGCCGCAGGAAGAAGCGCTGGCGATATCAACTTATGAAACCTGGGTGACGCTGTTCGAACAACTGCGCTACTATTCGTGGATTGTCGATCGCTTTCACATTTCCACGCAGGCCTATCAACTGCAAGCGCATGACAAACACTACGACTTTCGCTGGCTCGAAGAACGGCTGGCGGCCATTGGCTTCCGAATTACTTTTTGCACCCGCACGCCGGAGTCCTTCGCCGCGGCGCGGGCCGAGCGGCTGAAAGTCTCCGGCAAACCGGACCAGTACAATGATTTGCAAATTTTCATCAAAGAACAGGAACTGATGCGAACGCTCATTTCGCGATCGATTCTGCCGGCACTGGAATTAGATGTCTCGGACAACGACGTTCGGAAAGCCGCCGATAACATCGCCGATTGGCTGGAAGAGACCGGCGGCCTGTGGGCCTTTTATTAGCCGGAATAGTTCACCGATTCATCAGGTCTTAGGGTAATGATGCCTAATTTTATGATGCGAAAAATGGAGTATTGGATTAATGGATTAATGAACAGGCCAGTACATTGATCCATCAATCCATTAATCCTTTTTCCAATAGACTTAATGATTTCACGCTTATGATCATTCACGCTTACGCAGCCATCGAAACCGTTCGCAAAGGGAAAGCGCGTTATCGTGTGGTACTGATAAAATAGAAGGGAGGGAATGATGGAGACGTTGTCTAACTTGCAAAACGCTGATTCACCACACTGGCGTCACGCGGGTGGGAAATTAAGAGAACTTGGGGCTGAGAATCTAACTGATGCAGAGCTGCTGTCCATTCTGATCTCGACTGGGATCAAAGGTAAACCAGCCGAAAAAATAGCGGAAGAAATATTGGTTAAGTTTGGCTCATTCAAAGGAATGGCAAATCAGCCTTTTGAAAAATTTTTAGAAATAAAGGGGATCGCGGAGGTTAAAATCATACGTATTGCCGCTGCCTTTGAAATAGCGCGAAGAATCGTCAATGACGTGTTGAAGGACCATGCCGAGTAAAAAGAAAATTACCTCCAACAAAATCCCCAGCCCGTTTGGGGAAACCGCACACAAAACGGAGCGCTCGGCCGTCGCCATCCTGATGCACTGGATGAGAGAAATTATTGAGAAAGATAATTTGGACTTGGGAATGCCGGATGTTGAGACGGTCGGCGAAGATCGAAAAATGCCCGACGTCGTAATTTATGAATCGCGACGAAGCCAAAAAGTTCTCTGCCTTATTGAAGCAAAGCCCCCATATTATGATGTCTTCGACGAAAAGGAATTAAAGGAACCGGCTCGCAAAAAAGCTACCGAGAGAAAAGCAAAATATTTTGCACTTACAAACTTTAAAAAACTAATCTGGTATAGCACAGAAAAGGTTAATTCATTACAACCAGAAGAAGAACAAATTAAACAAAAATATTCTCTCTCTGAACTTGAAAATCTGGATGATATTGAACAGACGAGACATAGTGAGTCACTAAAAAGGGGATTTGCAGATTTTTTAAAGCAACTCCATTCTGTACACATCGGGAAAGAACCGGAGCCAAAACAAGCCATTGATGAACTTTTAATCTACCGGCTTCATGAAAAAATCAGGGTGCTTTCGACCTACTATAAACGAATCATTGAAGATGAATGCCACAAAGATTCTTCATTCAGCAAAAAACTCTCGAAATGGTTCATCGATCAGGGCTGGAATTTCTCCTGGCAATCGCAAGACTTTCAAAAAGCCGCCCGGCAAACCGCATATCTTTTAGTCAACAAGATTCTTTTCTATAACCTGCTGCAAGCAAAAAGAAAACATGATCTGGATCCGCTCGAAATTCCCGAAGGGCTCACGAAAAGCGCCATGCTGCAAGTCACGTTGCACGGCTATTTCAGTCAGGTTTTAAAAATTGATTATGAAACCATCTACACCACCGATTTTATCGATACTATTGCCTTTCCCGACGCCAAAGAGGTGGTAATAGAAATCAAAGAGCTGGTGTATATTCTCAAACAATATGATTTTTCAAAATTGGGCTACGATGTCATCGGCAGAATTTTTGAACGGCTCATTCCGCAAGATGAGCGGCACAATTTGGGGCAATATTTCACCAGCCCGGATGTTGTGGATGTCATTCTCCGTTTTTGCTTACATCATGAAAATGACAAAATCCTCGATCCCTCCTGCGGCGCGGGCACGTTTTTAGTCCGCGCCTATCAACACAAAAAGCTGATGAATCAGCGGCTTGAGCACGAGAAAATATTGGAATCGCTTTGGGGCACCGACATCGCCAAATTTCCCGCCCACCTTGCCACGATTAATTTAGCCATCAATGATCTCGGAGTGGACAAAAATTATCCCAACATCCTACAGGAAGATTTTTTCACCATTCTGGTTGGGGACAAAGGCTTCGACCCTGAAAACTGGCGAAAGCGGCGAGCCAAAACTCTTGGACTCAAAGAACGCGAAGTCATTCATCCACGCTGGTTTGATGCCGTGGTCGGCAACCCTCCCTACACTCGACAGGAAGAAATCAGCGAAATCGCTCCCGAAGATTTTCAATACAAACAAAATCTCATCAAAAGCGCCCTCTATTTTCACGATAAAAAAATGGCCGAGGTTGGAAAACGGGCAGGCATCCACGCTTACTTTTTTGTTCATGGCGCAAAATTTTTGAAAGACGGCGGCTTCTTTGGTTTTATCGTATCCAACTCCTGGCTCGATACCGATTATGGCAAGGGTCTGCAAGAATTTTTCCTGAAAAATTTTAAGATTATCTGCATCATCGAATCCAAAGTGGAACGCTGGTTTGAAGACGCAGACATCAATACCTGCATCGTTATTCTCCAAAAGTGTGCGGCAAAAAAAGAGCGCGAAGAAAACCTCGTTCGTTTTGTTTACCTGAAAAATCCTTTTAAAAACCTCATGCCGCCGGCTCACGATATGTGGGAAAAACAGGTAGCCCGCCTCAACGCCATCGACCAGCTTAAACGAACCATTCTCGCCCACCACGATTTTTATGAAAACGACGATTTAAGAATTTTCCCGAAATTGCAGCAAGAATTGTGGGAAGAAGGTTTTGATCCGGAAGAGAAAAAATATGTTGGGACTAAATGGGGGAAATATACGCGAGCACCCCTCGTACTGCATAAGTGCCTTAATAGTGGCAAGCTAATTCAGATAAAAGATTCGTCTATTTTAGAAGCAAAAAGGGGGTTGCGACCGGGTGCTGCTAAATATTTCTATCTAACTCCAGACCAGATTGAGAAAAATAAGCTCGAAGTTGAGTTTACTTCGCCATTATTGAGATCCCCACAAAATTTGTCAAAAATCAAAATTTTGGAAGAAGAAATAACTTTCAGAGTTTTGGATGTTCAATTGCCGAAAGAGGAATTAAGAAATAAGTCGAAAAACATACTAAAGTATATCAATCGAGGCGAGAAGGAAGGAATAAATAATAAAAACATTGTGTCCAGAAATCAGTGGTATAGCCTTCCAACAGATGAATACAAAGCCACAATAGTTATTCCTGAAGCCTTTGACGATACCTTCATTGTTTACTACGCAAGTGCTAATCCTGTCGTAGATCAGCGATTCAATATCATAATCTCTAAAAGCAAAATTTACGAAAAAATTCTTCTGGCATACTTCAATTCTTCATTTTTCTGGCTTGTCATTGAGGTAATAGGCAGGACAGCTCTTGGCTTAGGCGCTCTTGACTTTCCATCAACCGATCTAAATCAAGCTTATGTTCCTACTACTGCAAGTTTAAAAATTAAAAGTTCGAATCAAGTTTTTAAATTGCTTACGGAAATAATGGAAAGAAATGTTGGTTCTGTCTTTGAAGAGATCGGAGCCAATTCAATAGAGAGCGTTGCTCTTGAAAAAGTGAAACCCGACCGCAGGGAGTTGGACAAAATTATTATGGGCGAAATTTTAGGATTGACCGACGCGGAACAATTAGAAGTTTATCGGGCGGTAGTGGATTTGGTCAAATCCCGCATCGAAAAGGCCAGAAGTTTTGGAAAACGCAACAAAACCAAAGAAGGCATCGATGTTGATTCCTTCAAAGCCGCCGTCATCGAACGCATCAAACGGGAGCCGGAACCATGAGAACCTTAGGTGAATTTTATAGAGAAAAAATCTTAACCTGTAAAAAACTGATGCGCAGAGAACTGCCAAGTTTCTCTGGACACACCAAAGTTGCGGCAGATTTATTTGGCTGGAAGCTCTATTGCGACGGTGAGTTCATTGAGTGCCGTTCGGAAGAAGAGGCGCGCTACCTCAAAGTCTTTCTGGATGCCGGTATGACTGAGGTGCTCGTTCCAAAAGATGATGACTACCTCAAAAGCATTCTGCCCGAATTGGAAACTTTGAAAATGAAAATCGACAACATAGTCAATTCATATCTCGAAACCATCTTCGATCGCAAAATGAGACAACGGTTGAAACATGAAGTCTTTTTAGAACTCACAAAACTTGAAGAGATAAAATGAACAACTACACCTCCAGCTCCGGTATTCTGCCTTCGGTCAACTTAAACGTGCGCGGCCTCGAACCCTCCGCCACGCTCTCCATCAATGAACTCAGCGCAGAACTAATTCGACAGGGTCGAAAAATTTTTAAAATGGGTTTGGGACAATCGCCGTTTCCGGTGCCGCGCCCCGTGGTGGAAGCCCTCAAAGAAAACGCCCATCAAAAAGATTATTTAGCCGTGAAAGGATTGCCCGCGCTGCGGGAAGCCATCACCGATTATCATTATCGCAAGCACGGCCTCAAGCGCTCGCCGGAAAACGTTTTGATCGGCCCCGGTTCAAAGGAGCTGATGTTCATTTTGCAGCTCGTCTATTACGGCGACCTGGTGATTCCCACGCCGTCGTGGGTTTCGTATGCCCCGCAAGCGCAGATTATCGGCCGGCACGTGCGCTGGCTGCCGACGCATTCGCGCAACAACTGGAAACTCATGCCGCACGAGTTGGAAGAGCTTTGTGAAGACGATCCGGAACGGCCTCGTCTTCTGATTTTAAACTATCCCAATAATCCAATTGGCCACACCTACGATTTGGATGAGCTACAGGAATTGGCGGAGCTCGCCCAGCGCTATCATTTGGTTTTGCTCTCGGATGAAATTTACGGCGAGATTCACCACGAAGGGAAACACCGCTCCATCGCGGAGTTTTATCCGCAAGGCACGATCCTCAGCTCGGGATTGAGCAAATGGTGCGGCGCCGGCGGCTGGCGTTTGGGCACGTTCACGTTCCCGGACTCCTTGCGCTGGCTGCTGGAGGCCATGGCCGCGGTGGCCAGCGAAATGTACACCTCCACCAGCGCGCCCATTCAATATGCGGCGGTCAGCGCCTTTCAGGGCAGTGTGGAGATTGAAGACTACCTCGTGCAGTGCCGCCGCGTTCTGCGGGCGCTGGGCCGCCACTGTGCGGCGCAAATGCGGCAGGCGAACATTAAAGTTCGCGACCCGCAGGGCGCGTTTTATCTCTTTCCGAGTTTTTCGCCGCTGCGGGACAATCTGCGCAGCCGGGGCATCTCCAACAACATCGCCTTGAGCGAACGGCTGCTGGAAGAAACCGGCGTCGCCACCATTCCGGGGGCATGCTTTGGCCGGCCCGAGCACAAGTTGGCGTTTCGCATGGCCTACGTGGATTTTGACGGCCGCGCCGCGCTGGCCGCGGCCCAAAGCATTCCGCTTTCCGAGGAACTCAATGAAAATTTTCTCCGCACCTACTGTCCCAATGTCACCACCGCGGTGGAGCGCATTTGCGAGTGGGCGGTGAAGGCTCCCACCAACAGAAGAGTGCGGATAAGAAAGAATCATAAGCTGGTGATAAAATAAATTGGCGAATTGAGATGTTCGTGGGTTTTCATTTCAACATTCGACATTGCTTGTTCGATATTTGATATTTCATGCAAGAACGAATAAATTAACCTTCTTATAGAAGAAAGCAGGAAATGTCTCTGGAGCTCGTCCGTACAATGACAACCCCCTAATCAGAAGACTTTTGAAAAGTTCAAAACAGCCGCTGTCATGCCCGCATATTTTTGGCGGGAATCTTCTACGGTCTCCCAATTGGATGCGCGATAAAAGCACAGAAAAATGCATCTTTTCGGACAGCCCCACTCCAAACGCAGTTTTCATTTTGCCCGCTCTGCTGCTTGATTCAGCCGCCTAACATTTTGCCGATTTCATCTAAACTCCGGGCAGCAACTCATACGAATCGGTGTAGATAAATTTTTGAACGTAGCAGAGGCGAATCAGCAAACGCACTTTCAGCAGCGATTCATCGGCAGTGTGCCGGAGCGACAGCTTGACTTGACTATACTTTTATTTTTGTCGGAGAATTTTTTCTCGTATCTGCTCGATCACATTTTTCTCTGCGGTTTAATCTACATAAATAGCAGCTACGTTTCAAGACCCTCTCACGGACCACCCCCTCCTTGGCAAGGCGGGGAACTACGCCGCCAGCGGCGTGCCCTGCACCACCTTCTCATAATAATCAATGCACTGCCGCACATAATCGCGCTTTACGGAATAGGAGCTGGGGAAGAAACTGCGCTTGAAGCCGTAAACAATCGTGTTCTTTAATTTCGTGGGGGAGACGTTGAAATTTTCCAGCGCCAGCAGGATCTCGTTGGTGACCGTGGTTTTGCTGACGGTGCGGTTGTCGGTGCAGATGGTGGCGCTCAGCTCGTGGTCCATCATCTTTTTGAATGAGTGGCGCTTGATGTTTTTCCATGTGGGATTGGTTTGCAAATTGCTGGTGAGGCACACCTCGATGGTCACGCGGCGATCCGCGATGTACTGGCAGAGATCGGCCACGTATTTTTTCTTATCTTTGACGCGCTTGTCGTCCACCTTCGAGGTGTCGAACAGAAATAGCCCGTGGCCGATGCGGTCGGCGTGCAGTTCGGTGATGGCCTGAAAAATGGAAGTCGGGCCGTAGGCCTCGCCGGCGTGCACGGTTTTCGCGAGGAAGTTTTCGTGCGCATACTGAAACGCCGCCCAGTGATCTTTGGCAGGATTGCCTTTTTCCGCGCCGGCCAGATCGAAGCCCACGATGGGCAAGCCGGCCTCGTCGCGGATTTTCACCGCGCCCTTCGCCAACTCCAGCGAACCGAGGCTGGTGATGGCTTTGGCATCGGAATAGGCCAACGAGTTGATGAAGTTGGCGTAATACTCCGAGTATTTTCCGAACGCGCGCAAGGCGCATACAATGATGCCGTAATGAAACGGCGGCTCGCTGCCATTCACGATCTTCTTCTGACGATTGAATTCCTTCTGCGCCCGCTCCAGCCCCTTGTTCACGCTGACGAGCACCTGTTTCATATCCATGTTCTTGTTGATGTGAAGCTGCGGCGCAAACCGCACTTCGATGTAGCGCACGCCTTCGGCCTGGTTATCCAATGCTAATTCGTAGGCGATGCGTTCGAGATATTCCGGCTTTTGCATCACCGCGGTGGAAAAGCCGAAGGTTTTCAGATATTCCACGAGGTTGGCGTATTTTTCTTTGAACACCAATTCATTGAGCCCGGCAACCGTGTAGCTCGGCAGTTTGAGATTTTCTTTTTGGGACAACTCGATGAGAGTCTCAAGCCGCAGCGAACCATCGAGATGCACATGCAGATCGGTTTTGGGAATTTTCAAAATCAGATCGCGCAGTTGTTCACGGGTGAGTTTTTGAGTGATTTTCGGCATACCGCCTCCTCAATTTCGATTTTTATAACTCAAAGCTCTGCTTTGAGACGCAAACCAGAGGTTTGCGTTACTACCACACCACCGCAATCTGCTGCGGATTCTCTTTGGCAACTCGGCCAACAATTTGTGCCTCCGGCACACCATCGCGCCGCAGTTCCGCAACGAAATCTTCCACCACCTGCGGAGAAATGGCAATCAAAAGCCCGCCGGAGGTTTGGGGATCAAACAAAATCCGCACGCGATTTTCCGAAAGATTTTCTTCAATCTGCACGCAGCCCTGCAAATACTCGCGGTTGCTGCGATCTCCTTTGGTGAGAAAACCTTGCGCCGCCAGCTCCTCGGCGCCGGCAAATATCGGCATCTGATTGGCGTAGAAAACCAGCCCGACGTTGCTTTCCCGCGCCATGCCCCAGGCGTGTCCCAGCAGGCCGAAGCCGGTGATGTCGGTGCAGGCGTGCGCGCCAAATTCCACCGCCAATTTCGCTGCCGTGTTGTTCAAAGCCGACATCGAATTAGTGACTTGCCGGTACAATTCGTCCGATATGGTGCCGAGTTTAAAAGCGGTGGTGACGATACCGGTGCCCAGCGGCTTGGTCAGCACCAGCGCATCGCCGGGCTGCGCATTGGCGTTCGTGAGAATTTTTTGCGGATGAATTTTGCCGGTTACTGCCAGTCCGTATTTCATTTCTTTATCCTCAACCGAATGGCCGCCGACGATCAGGCAGCCGGCCTCCGCGGCTTTATCGAAACCGCCGCGTAGAATTTCGCCGAGCATCTCTTCGCTCACGACACCCCTCGGATAGCAAACGATGTTCAGCGCCGTCAGCGGTTCGCCGCCCATGGCGTAAACGTCGGAAAGCGCGTTGGCCGCAGCGATGGCGCCGTAGGTGTAGGGATCATCGACAATGGGGGTGAAAAAATCGACGGTCTGCACCAATGCCAGATCCGCGCTGAGACGGAATACGCCTGCGTCGTCAATGGTGTTCACTCCCACCAACAGATCCGGATGCGAAGCTTTGGGAAGCTTCTCCAATACCTGCCGCAACTCCGTTGGGCTGAGCTTGGACGCTCAGCCCGCGCAAGCGACGGTGTGCGTCAGGCGAAAGATTTCTTCACGCGAGTGGTTGGACATATTATTTGCTGGTTTTTGCCCTTTCCTTTTTTCCTGGAGATAAATGTAAAGAGCCATTATTGCTCCAAAAACTGCCAAACCACCAAAAACTATGAAAAACGCGTCCATTGATTTCTCTCAATTCTTTGGTTTAACAGCACAAGTAGAAAGAGAACACCGTTGGTATGAAATCTTTTGCGCGCGATCATTTATTTGCTTGACTTAGCTTTTTCCTTTTTTTCCTGTAAGTAAACGTATAACGCCATAATTCCAGCAAATAAAGTGAGAGTCCCAAAAACAATAAAAAAGGCATCCATTTTTTCCTTACATTTTGTTATAATCTTTTGGAGTTAAGGAAATATGCGAAAATTGCCAAAGCAAGACAAATAAAAGCGCCACCCCAAAAAATTGATCCAAGGGATGGCAGGATTTACAAATTTCCCGATCACGATAATTGTGCCGGCGTATTTGGAAAGATCATAGAAGTAACCGCCCAGCTTCTCATTCCTTAACCTGTTTTTACCCACCTTCATTCCTTCTTAAAGAATAGACTTTTTTCACAAACTTTCAACAAGTTTCTCGAAGTTGCTTCCGCGCAGGCGGACGTCGCCGACTCGTTCCGTGATTCCCAGCCCATCAAAATAATTCAGCAGCGGCACGGCGTATTTGCGGCTGGTTGCAAGCAGGTCTTTGAACTGGCTGACGGTGAGCTCTTTGTTTGCTTTGAAAAAATTGGCCAATATTTGACGGGCCTCCGAAACTCTTTTGAAGTGAAAATAAATGTCTGTCTCAACGCGCAGAATCTGCTCTAATGCGAGCATCACCTGCAACACTTCGCTGACCGCGCCTGGTTTTTCTCGCAACTTCTCGGCTATCTGTTCCGCCGATGACGTCGCAAAGGCCTCCTCAAAAAGCAGCCGCTCGATTTTCTGGCGCAGCGCCTCCTGCTGCGATGAAAGCTGCACGCGATGTTCGCGGCGGCTGAGTAGTCCCGATTCTTCTTTCAGCACTTCGTCCTTCACTAAATCCGCGATGGCGTATTCGAGCAAATCCAGGTCCACCGGAAACTGCAGCGACTTCGCCAGTTCAGATTTGTAGAGTCCCAATTTGGTGGGATGGCGCTGGTGAAAATCGGCGATAAGGGTTTGAATTTCCTCTTTCAAGCGTTTGACATTTTCGGCGTGCGCCGCGGCGGGCTGGCCGGCTTTTTTAAGCAAAATTGCTTTCTGATTTTTGATCAGCTCTTCCATCATTTGGCTTACCGCTTCTTTGGAGGCGCCGGTTTCGGAGCTGAGCAGATCGATTGGAAACAACGAAAATTGTGATCGCAGCCTGCTTTCCAAAACTTCCGCGGGATTTTCTTTTTCCAACTCCTGAAGGATTTTTATGACGTCGGGTCCGGAGAGCCGGCGGCCTTCGGAGTGGGCGTCCAAAATCACGCCGCCGCCGATGGTGATGGTGGGGGAATACTGGCGAATGACGTACGGATCGAGCCGCCGCGCCACCGCCGATCTTTCGAGATGGAATTGCGCGTAGCCGTTTTCGCCGGCGGCGATTTGGCTCGTGCCGATGATCGCTACTCGCGCCATCACCTCCGTGGTGCCGAAATGCAGCCGCACGCGCATTTTTGATTTCAGCGGCCGCGGCGCCGAGTTGAGCATGTGTACTTTAACATCGAAGCGTTGGGAAGGATGAGCGTAGTTGGGCTCGCTCAGCACGTGCCCGCGCTCGATGGCGCTTTTCTCGATCCCTGCCAGATTGATGGCCGCGCGGTCGCCGGTGGCAACCTGCTCCACCGGCTTGCCGTGGCGCTGCAGTCCGCGAATTTTCACCAATAATTTCTGCGGCAGCAGTTCGAGGGTGTCGCCCACTTTCGCGCGGCCCGAAAGCACGGAACCCGTCACCACGGTGCCGAAGCCTTTCATGGTGAAGGCGCGGTCGACGGGCATCCAAAAGACCCCTTTGTCCGGTTTCGCTCGCAGCTCGGCGAACTGCTGCTCCATCATCTCGCGCAGCGCCGCGATTCCTGTGCCGGTCGTGGACGACACGGCAGCTATCGGCGCGTTTTCCAAAAACGAGCCTTTAACAAATTTGCGGATGTCTTCTTTGATCAGCGCCAGCCAGTCGTCTTCCACCAAATCGATTTTGGTGATGACGATGATGCCGCGCGGGATGTGCAGAATTTTGAGGATATCGAGATGCTCGCGGGTTTGCGGCATGATGCCGTCGTCCGCGGCGATGACGAACAGCACGAGATCGATAGTGCTGACGCCCGCCACCATGTTGCGCACGAATTTCTCGTGGCCAGGCACGTCGATGATGGTGGCGTGTTCGCTGAGATGGGCGAATCCCAGGTCAATGGTGAGGCCGCGCGCTTTTTCTTCTTTCAGGCGATCGGTATCCACGCCGGTGAGGGCTTTCACCAGTGCGGTTTTGCCGTGGTCGATGTGGCCGGCGGTGCCAAGAATGATGTGATTCAAATTTTGCAAAAATTACTCTTTAATTTTTCGTTATTTTTTAATATTCTTTGATGTTCAAAATTTATGGAAAGGAAGCATCATGTCAGAAGTCTCTTCAAATGCCTCAGATACTGTGACGTTGCAGCGTTCTCGGACGTTGTACATCACCTCGTTGCCCAACAAAGAACTAAAAAACCTATTCTCATCACATTGGATCGTGATGAAGGTGGTGTTATTTCTAAGACTGTTGATTTTCCTCTTTATGGTTATTCCGATAATCCCGATTCAGCTATTGAAAATTTGAAACACGAAATAGAATCACTCTATGACGACTTGATGGAAGATGACACTTTTCAGAAGAATGGCTTAAGTATAAAAGCTTGTTAAAGGAATTCATCGCAGAATGATATGAGTGCCCCTTAAAGAGGAGCAATTACGAAGAAATAATTAAGAGAAAGTTGTTGTGATCTAACTAAAGGATTCACTTAATATTTTTTTCTTTCCAACTCCCCTCCAAACAATCCCTCATTCAACGCCGCCAACACTTGCGGCTTGAGATCGGTGCGAATCAAAATAGAAATATTGTTGGGGCTGCCACCGTAGGAAATCATCCGAATCGGGAAATCCTTTAGCGTCGCAAACACCCGCGCGGCAATGCCGTGATTTTCAGCGGCGAATTTTCCCACCACGCAAATGATGGTCTGATGGGTATCTACTTCCACCGCGCCAAATTCTTTGAGCTCGGAAACGATCGCGTTGAGATACTGCGGATTGTCGATAGTGAGCGAAACCGCCACCTCGGAGGTGGTGATCATATCGATCGGTGTTTTGTAGCGTTCGAACACCTCAAAGACCCGCCGCAGAAATCCGTACGCCAAAAACATGCGTGACGATTTGATGTTGATCGCGGTGATGCCGTCTTTCGCCGCCACCGCTTTGATGTCACCCGCGCCGGTTTTGTCGGCAATCAAAGTGCCTTCCGCCGACGGCTCCATCGTGTTTAGCAATCGCACCGGAATATTGAACATCTTCGCGGGCTGCACGCTGGCAGGGTGCAAAATTTTTGCGCCGAAGTACGCGAGCTCCGCCGCCTCGTCAAACGACAGCTCGCGGATGGGATAGGTGTTTTTCACGTAACGCGGATCGTTGTTGTGCATGCCGTCGATGTCGGTCCAGATCTGAATTTCTTCACAGCGCAGCGCGGCGCCCATCAGCGAGGCCGAGTAGTCGCTGCCGCCGCGCTTGAGGTTATCAATCTCGCCCCAGGCGTTGCGGCAAATGTATCCTTGCGTGACGAAGATCGTGCCGGGTTGCTGCTCTTGCATCATGCGCAGCAAGTTGGAACGCAGAAAATTTAAATCCGGCTCGCCGTTGTCATCGAGCCGCACCATCTCCAGCGCTGGCAAAAGCGCCGAGCGCATCCCCTGTTCCTGCAAATAGTGATGGAACATCGCGGTGGACATCAGCTCGCCCTGCGCCACCAGCACGCGCGCTTTGCGATCATCGAAGACCTCGCGTGGCATGCCGCGAATCAGATCAAAATGGCGCTCGACCTCCTTCCAGCCCTGTTTGCGCCCCTGCAGAGTTTTATACAAACCCTCGACATATTGCTGGTAATGTTTGTAGAGTTCATCGATAAGCGTTTGCGCCTCGGCAACTTTTTTCTCCGCCAACGCCGCGCCAATTTTCAGCAGCTTGTCGGTGGTTTTTGAAAGCGCGGAGAGCACAACCAGCACCTCCGGCTCGCGCGTCACCAGTTGCGCCACGGATTGCATTCTTTCCGGCGTACCGATGGACGTGCCGCCGAATTTTAAAACCTTCATTTGCCTTCCTCGTTTTGCCGGGTAAAATATTCAAATGGGTTTTTTTAAGCAACAGATTTTTCGGCAGACATGTAAGGGGATAAGTGAAATGCTAGTGAAATGCCAGGCACTTTTAAAGTGCCTGGCATTTATTAATCGTCACTACTGCCGTCTACCGTCTCACGTTTCACATTTCAATTGCTTGTTAAAAATTGGCGGGCTATATTTTTGCCGAAAAATTCAAAGTTGAAAATCATGCGCGTTTATTTAGATTTGGTTGAACGAGTTCTCACGAGCGGCGTCCGCAAATCCAACCGCACCGGCGTCGATACCATCGCCACTTTCGCGGAGTTTTATCGCGTCGATCTCGCCGAAGGGTTTCCGCTATTGACCACCAAAAAAGTGAACTTCAACGCCATGCTGTGGGAGGTTCTGTGGTATCTCTCCGGCGCCGATCACATTCGCGAGTTGCAGCAACACACCAAAATCTGGGACGCCTGGGCCGACGAACACGGCAACCTTGAAACCGCGTACGGCCGCTACTGGCGGCGCTTCCCGGTGCCGGCCAAAAGCGCGGCGCTCGGCGCAGAAGTTTTCGTGGACGAATCTCATCCGCACGTGCACCGCGAGGCGGACGGCTCGCTTACCTTCGATCAAGTCGGCTGGGCCATTGACGAGCTGAGAAATAATCCCAACTCTCGGCGCATCGTGATCACGGCGTGGCATCCGGCCAACGCAGCAGTGAGCAAGCTGCCGCCGTGCCACATGACCTGGGTGCTGAATGTCCAGGACGGCCGGCTCAATTGTCACCTCACCCAACGCAGCGCCGATCTCGCCATCGGCGTGCCCTTCAATCTTGCGTGTTACGCGCTGCTGACTCAGCTCATCGCGCAGCAAGTTGGGCTGAAAGTTGGCGAACTGGCGCACACTCTCATCGATGCCCATATTTACGTCAATCACATCGATGGCTTGAAAGAGCAGCTCAAGCGCGACCCCCTGCCGCTGCCGCAATTGCGCATCGCCCACAAGCCCATCGATGAACTGCGATTCGAAGATTTCGAGCTGGTGGGCTATCGCCACCACGAACCCATCAAATTCGACGTGGCGGTGTGATGTCTCGTCCCGAGATTGTGATCATTGCGGCAGTAGCCGAAAAAAATCGCGTGATTGGCAAAGCGGGCCGGCTGCCGTGGCATATCTCCGAAGACCTGCGGCGTTTCAAGCAATTGACTCTCGGCCAGGCGGTTTTGATGGGGCGCAAAACGTTTGAATCGATTTTAGAAAGATTGGGCAAGCCGCTGCCCGAGCGCCGCAACTTAGTGCTCACCACCGGCAAATCCTGGCCCGAGTTTCCCGAAGTCGAAACTTATTCTTCAATTGAGCAGGCATTCACCGCCGCTGTCAACGAGCCGGTTCTGTTCGTCATCGGCGGCGAATCCCTGTATCGCGAAACGCTGCTGTTGGCCGATCGTCTCGAATTGACTATCGTGAAAGGCGATTACGACGGCGACGCGTTTTTCCCGGAGTATCGATCGTTGCTTGATGAGAAGTTTGAGTTGATTAATAGAGAAGAAAAAGAAGGGTACGCTTTCGAAAGCTATCAGCGAACCCGTAGGGGTAATTCATGAATTACCCCTACTAAAGATACAAATTGTCGACCCGTAGGGGCAATTCATGAATTGCCCCTACGGTTTTTGGCAATATGAATTTTAATCGAAACAAAATTGGACGCCGCTCTATTCGTTTTACGCGAGTACGATTATTCTTCTCCCGGAGCCTATTTTGTTACCATCTGCTCTCACAACCGTGAATGTATGTTCGGAGAAATAGTCGGCCAACTAATGAATTTAAATCCGTTTGGAGAAATCGTTCAAAAATATTGGTCTGAACTTCCGAATCATTTTCAGGATGTGAATTTAGATGAAGCCTGCATCATGCCTAATCATCTGCATGGAATTATCCTTATCATTGAATCGCAAACAATTGGGTCGGTAGGGGCGATTCATGAATCGCCCCTACCGACTGATATTGTTGCGCGGCGAAGGATGTTAATTCCAAAAATAATTGGAAGATTTAAAATGACATCTGCCAAAGCAATTAACGAACTGAGAAAAACTCCCGGTGTACCCGTTTGGCAACGCAATTACTATGAACACGTGATTCGTAATGAAGATGATCTCAAAATGGTACGTGAATATATTCAAAACAATCCACTCAAATGGGCATTGGATGAAGAGAACCCTGATCGTTACGGGTAGGGGTAATTCATGAATTACCGCTACCGTAATTACGAACTGTTTAGCCGTAGTAGGGCGATTCATAAATCGCCACTGCCAAAAATACAAATTGCGTAGGGGGTAATTCATGAATTACCCCCTACGGGGATAGCAAGCTGGGCCTGGGGTATTTCATGATTATCCCCCCACGAGATAGCAAAATTGGGACGTAGGGCGATTCATGAATCGCCCCCTACTAAAGATACAAATTGTCGACCCGTAGGGGCAATTCATGAATTGCCCCTACGGTTTACTTAAAATGAAAACGCAACCCATAGAACCAAATCCATCACCTGAATTAGACGCACCAGATCGCGAGATGCCCGCACCGTCCGATGGCACCAGCCTGTCGCAGAAAGCCGGCATCATCGTCTTCAGCCGGGCAGTGACCATCGCCACGCAGATGCTGTCGATTATGATCCTCACGCGCGTACTCTCCAAAGAAAATTTCGGCCTGTTGTCATTTCTGTTGTTGGGCTACACCACGGTGGTGACGCTGGCGCAATTGGGGCTGCCCGAAAGCATCTTCTATTTTTTTGAACGCGTGCCGGCCGCGGCCCGCAAAAGCCTCGCGCTGCTCACCGGCAAAGCCCTGCTTTTTACCGGCCTCGGCGCTTCCGTGATTTTGATTGCCATGAATTTTCTCGCGCCGGCTTGGGGCTTCGACGTCAACGGCCTGTTTTTTCCCTTCATCTTCATGGCATTTTTGGATCTGCCCACCTACGTTTTGCCCAATCTTTTGCTGGCTATTCACCGCGCCAAAGACTCCGCGTGGTTTAATGTGATGGTGGGCCTGCTGCAATTTGCGGCGACGGTGGTGCCGGCGCTGCTGGGGCAGCCGCTGTCGGTGATCGTCGCGGCGCTCGTGGGCTACAGCGTGCTGCGATTTGCGCTCAGCGCGTTTTTGTTTCTGCGGCATTTCCGCGGCCCCCTCGAGCCGCTGCCAAAAGGGATGCTGCGCGAGCAATTCCGCTATTCCATCCCGTTGGGGATTTCGCAAATTCTGTGGGGACTCAATCGCCAAATCGACAAATACGTGGTGGCGGCGTTTTTGCCGGTGGCGGTGTATTCGGAGTACGTGGTGGGCTCGTGGGAAATTCCGCTGCTGCCGGCTATTGCTTACTCTGTCGCCTCGGTGATGATGCCGCAAATGGTGTCGTATCATTTGAAGGGGCAGAAGTCCGAGCTACTGCGGCTATGGAACAAAAGCATCGAGAAAGTTTCCATTATTGTCCTGCCGCTGGTAATGCTGTTCATCGTGGCGGCGGAGGAATTCATCGCGGTGTTTTTTTCGGAGAATTATCTGGCGGCAGTCGTGCCGTTCCGGATTTATACTTTGATTATACTCCAGCGCGTGGCAGCTTACAGCTCAATGCTGAAAGCCATCGGCGAAACCAAAGTGATTTCTTATTCTGCCGTCTATTTGTTAGTGATTAATTTAGTATTAAGCATTCCACTGGTGATCGGGTTCGGTTTTGCTGGCCCGCCTCTGGCTGCGTTGATAGCAAATCTGTTTAGCTGGGGATATTCACTTGTGAAAATAAAAAGTACGCTGAGCGTGTCGCTGACACAAGTTTTTCCATTTAAGTTTTATGGAAAAACGTTGGCCACCACCCTGTTGGCGGCGCTGCCGGTGTTGTTGTTAAAATTCCAGGTGCATCTAGGTGACCAAATCAATTTGGCCGCGATGGTTGTGGCATACATGCTCTGTTATGGGTTGTTTTCTCGCTTATCAGGAGTGGTAAAAAAAGAGGATTGGTCTTATTTTTTGCGAGTCCTGCACCCTGCCCCGTCAAAATAACGTCATCAGCGACGAGAGAAATGCCTAAACCTAGAGTAGCCCTTTTTCGCAACATCTTCTTGCCCTATTCCGAGACTTTTATATACGAGAGCCTTCTTCATTATAAATTGTTCCAGCCAATAGTTTTTGCCAAAAAACAACTCAATCAAGAGCAGTTTCCATTTGAGCCAGCATATATTGTTGGCGGGTTTGGTAGATTTGAGCGGTTTTTGTTTTCGTCTGGAATTGAGTGTCCGAGTGTTACGCGAGCATTTATTAAACACCAGCCCAAAATTATCCACGCTCATTTTGGCCAAAGCGGCATTTTAGCCATCCCCTACGCTAAAAAATTTAGCATTCCACTAATTGTTAGTTTGCACGGCAACGACGTGGGTATTTTACTTGGCAGCCAGCGCTTTAAACCGAAATGGTGGTTTTACACGCTATCGTTTCAAAAGTTGGTTCGTCATGCCAATTTATTTCTCACTGCCTCAAATGATCTAAGGGATTGCTTAATAAACTTAGGTTGTCCAGCGGACAAAATCAAAACCCATCATTTAGGCATCGATCTGGAAAAATTCCAAATGTCCCATCGAGAAAAAACAGCGGAAGCCATCAACATTTTTATGATAGGCAGGCTGGTAGAAAAAAAAGGATTTGCTTATGGCATCAAGGCTTTTGCGGCGGCGCGGCGGCAATTAAATTCCCCCGATTTGAAGCTCATCGTTATCGGAGAAGGACCGTTAGAAACGCAACTAAAGCAGCTTTCTAAAAAATTAGGGGTTGCGGATCACGTGCATTTTTGGGGAAGGCAGTCTCATCAGCAAATTAGTCAGCATCTTCAAACTCAAGCCACAATTTTGATGTGCCCCAGCGTCGTGACCCGCGCCCAAGATCGCGATTCCGGGTTAATGGTGGCCAAAGAAGCCGCGGCATGTGGGGTACCGGTGATAGGAACCTATCATGGTGGGTTGCCAGATATCGTCGAAGATAAAAAAACCGGCTTTCTGGCGGCGGAGCGGGATATTACAGCGTTAGCCCAGGCCATAAAAGAGCTTGCGACCAATGCGGATCTACGAGTGAAATTTGGCCGGGCGGCTCAACAAAAAGTTAAACAAACTTTCAATATTAAAAATCAAATGGCGGAATTAGAAGCCATCTACTTTGAGGAAGTCGAAAAGCTCAATAAAATTTCGTAGGGGGCGGGGCTTGCAGGCGTGCGTGTATAAAAGAAATAATTTTCATCGCGCGGCGTTTCCAGCTGTAATTTTCGGAATCTTCCCGAGCCTGATGCGCCAGGGCATCGGACCAGGTGCGGTCCGAAAAAACTCGGCGCAAACCGGCGCTGGCAGCCTCCAAATTGTCCGGCGCCACTAGTACGGCGTTGCGTTCATTCAAAACCGCTTGAGTGTCCGGCAGCGCCGGCGCGAGGATCACCCGTCCCGCTGCCAGGTACTGAAACAGTTTGATGGGCAAAACGGTTTTGCGAAATTTTAGCAGCGGCGCCGCGGTGGGGGGGATTAGTAAAACATCGGCCGCGAACAGGTAGTAGCGCAGCTTCCCCAAATTCATCCACGGCAGGCGGTGAACGTTGCGCAGATTTTTTTCGGCGGCCATTTTTTCGATCCAATCATCGGCATCCTTCTGAACGTTCCCGATGAAATAGAAATTGACCTCCGGTGTTTTGGCAGCCAATTGCACCAGGGCATCCACGCCTTTCTCGCGATCCAGTCGCCCGGAAAAACAGGCGATGTTTTGGGTTTCGTCTAAATTCAAAATTCGCCGCGCCTCGATTTTCGTCAACGGTTCCGCATAGAGCGCGTCGTTAAAGCCGTTGTGAATGACAGCGATCTTGTCCTCCAGCGCCCCCAATTGCAATAAAGAATCTTTCGATGGCTGCGAGTGGGTGATGATGCCCAGCAGCTGGTCGCCGTGAGTTTGCCTCGCCAGCCACTTTCCCAGTCCCTGGTTGCGGCCGCCGTAAATGCGATAGGTTTCATAAATTGTTTTCATTCCCAATTTCACCGAGACGAATGCCGGCAGCGGGTTGCGGGTGTAAATGATCTCGTAGCCCGCGCGCTTGGCCCACAGCGGCGCGATGACGCCGTGGGAATACTTCTCCAAGCGCAGTTTGCTCAGCGGCAGGTGCAGCAATTCGTGGAAGTCAAAGCCGTTGCTCAGATGATAAAAATCCCGCAGCGTTTGCAGCCGCTCCTCTTTGGCGACGTTTAAATTACGCCACGATTTTGGAATGATGAGCGGGATGCTCACCCCCTCGGCGGCCAGCGCGCTGACGGTGTTCATCACTTGCTCAGAATCCGCTTTGGCGATGGGAAACTGCTGGTCGGAAATGTAGGCGATTTTATATTGGCTCAACACGGGGACAAATCTAACGTTTGAAGTCATCTACACTATCGGGTTTTTGGAGCGATGGAGTATTGGAGTAATGGATTAATGGATTAATGGATTGTTGGATAGCTGATCTCGACAAATTTGTCTTGTCTCGACAGCACTCCAGTACTCCATCGCTCCAACACTCCATTAATCCAATCCTCCCAACCGTAAACATGAAACGCAGACTACTCCTCCGCCACAGGTTTGAATTGACGACGCTGTTTGATCCGGCTCCGCTGCCGTTTGGCTTCAAGGCGGCGTTGCTTGACCGCGACGCTGGGTTTAGTTTTCAGCCGCGGCTTGGGGCGCTCCGCGGCTTGACGAATGAGCGCCGCCAGCCGGTCGATGGCGTCCTGGCGATTTTGTTCTTGCGAGCGAAAACGCCGCGCGGTGATGATGAGCACGCCGGCGCCGGTGATTTTTTTGCCAGCAAGTCGAATAAGTCGCTGGCGGATCTCTTCGGGCAAAGACGGCGAGTTTGCAACATCGAATCGTAGTTGCGCCGCGGTCGCCACTTTGTTGACGTTCTGCCCGCCCGGCCCGGCCGAGCGGATGTAGTCGATGTGGATTTCGGAGTCGGAGAGGACGAGGTTGTCGGTGACGGAGATCATGTTAAGTGGGTTTGTCGAAGTTTTGTTCGTTAAAGTTAAAACGACTTTCGGTTACGACGCTTCTGTATTGAGAATGTCCTCTAAATCAAACTCGATGACTTCACCGCGGGCTATTTCATTAATCCAACTTTCACAGCCTCGCGAAGACGTTGAAGGGATAAATGCATCCCCATTCGGATATCCTTCGGCGGCTACTTTGCTTTAAGCATTTCCGCCGCGTGATCCATTAAGATATTCTGCTTGATAAAATTCACTTCTCCAACACCGCGCCCGCTGCCGCTTTTTGTTTGCGCGATTTCATTTTTGCCCGCACAAACTCCACCACGCCCGGTAAAGTCGAGATAATGATAATCGCCACGATCACAAACGTGAAGTTCTCTTTCACCGCCGGCAAATTGCCGAAGTAGTAACCGGCCAGAACAAACGAAATCACCCACACCACGCCGCCCACGACGTTAAAGGTTGCAAATTTGCGATAGGTCATCTCCCCGATGCCAGCGACAAACGGCGCAAAGGTGCGGATGATGGGAATGAAGCGCGCGATGATGATGGTTTTGCCGCCGTGTTTTTCATAAAACTCGTGGGTGCGCTGCAGGTGCTCCTTTTTCAGAAAACGGCTGTTGCTGGTGAACGCGCGCGGCCCGATGAAATGCCCGATTGAATAGTTGACGGCATCGCCCGCAACGGCAGCGATGATCAACAAAACGCACAACCACACGGGATCGAGGGCACCCAGCGCCGCAAACGTTCCCGCCGCGAACAATAACGAATCGCCAGGAAGAAAAGGCGTAACCACGAAGGCGGTTTCGCAGAAGATGATCAGAAACAAAATGAGATACGTCCAGGTGCCGTACTCGGTGATGATCTCGCTGAGATGCTTGTCGAGGTGAAGAAATAGATCAATCAGATGTTGAATGACTTCCATGTGTTCTCCGATTTAGTGTGACATAACATTAATGTTGTGTCACGTGAATGAATGTGGTGTTACGAAATTTTCGGGTACTTCTGTGGATTGCTTTCATGCATTATCTCATACACGGTCTCGAAAATTTGCTCGAGGTTGGGCTTCGAGAAATAATCGCCATCTGAGCCATACGCCGGGCGATGCGCTTTTGCGGAAATCGTCCGCGGCGCGGAATCAAGAAAATGGTAGCCGCCCTGCTTCTCGATGACTTCCTGCAGCATGTAGGCCGTGGCGCCGCCGGGCACGTCTTCATCAACAAAAACGATGCGACTGGTCTTTTTCAGCGAGTCCAAAATGTTGCCGTGAAGATCAAACGGCAGCAGCGTCTGCACATCGATCACTTCGGCATGCACACCGGTTTGCTGAAGCAGCCCCGCCGCCTCCATCACGATGCGGCAGCAGGCGCCGTAGGTGACGATGGTGACATCCGTTCCCTCTTTCAACACTTCGGGCACACCCAGCGGCACCGTGAATTCCGCAATGTTGTCCGGAATGCGTTCCTTTTGACGATAACCGTTCAACACTTCGACCACCAATCCCGGTTCGTCGGAGCGCAGCAGGGTGTTGTAAAACCCGGCCGCGCGCGTCATGTCGCGCGGCACGCACACGTGAATGCCGCGGCAGAGGTGGATGATGCCAGCCATCGGCGAGCCGGCGTGCCAAATGCCCTCCAGCCGATGGCCGCGGGTGCGGATGATCACCGGCGCCTTTTGTCCGCCGGCGGTGCGCCAGTGCAGCGTGGCGAGATCATCGGACATAATTTGCAGGGCGTAGAGAACGTAATCGAGATACTGAATTTCCGCCAACGGCCGCAGCCCCCGCATCGCCATGCCAATCGCCTGGCCAATGATGGTGCACTCGCGGATGCCGGTGTCGGAGACTCGCAGCGCGCCGTATTTTTCCTGCAGCCCTTTGAATCCCTGGTTCACGTCGCCGAGCCGTCCCATGTCTTCGCCAAACGCGATCAGCCGCGGTTCGCGCGCCAACGCCGCGTCGAAGCAGGCGTTCAGCACCTCGAAGCCATTGACGATGGGCGAATGCTCAGAATAAACCGGCTTAATTTCTTCTACTTTGAGGGCCGATTCTTTCGACTGGCTGTACAGATGCGAGCCGTAACGTTCGGTATTGATTTTCTCCTGTTGTTTTTTCCAATCGATTAATTTCTGTTTGCCGGGCGAGCTTTCATCGCGCAGCGCCACCAGCGTTTCGCGAACCGCAGCCAGAAGATCGCGGCGCTGGGGATAGGGCTTGCTCTGCAGCCGGTTTTTTATTCCAGTTAGCCGTTCGGAATGGCGCGACTCGTTTGTCAGTTCATTGATGATTTCAACGACCTGGTTCATTTCGTGACGAATGGGGGACTGGTAGGCTTCCCAGGCTTCGTCGCGCACTTTGCGGACGAGCCCCGCATCCTCTTCTTCCATTCGATCCAATTCGTCGGCGGAAACGAGACCTTCGGCAAGCATCCACTCGCGCATTTTTTTGATGCAGTCGAATTCCATCTCCCAGCGCAAGCGATCTTCGGGCTTGTAGCGCTCGTGGCTGCCGGAGGTGGAATGCCCCTGTGGCTGCGTCAATTCCACCACGTGGATGATGGTGGGGATGTGCTGGTTGCGGGTGATCTGCTCTGCTTCGAGATAGGTCGCCACCAATTCGGGATAGTCCCAACCTTTGGCGGCAAAAATTTCGAAGCCGTTACTGTTGGAATTTTTTTGAAAGCCTGCGAGCAGCTCGGAGATGTTTTTGGCCACTTGATGCTCGTTGGGAACGGAAATGCCGTAGTGGTCATCCCAAATGGAAAGCAGCACGGGCGCGTTCAACACGCCGATGGCGTTGAGGGATTCCCAGAACATGCCCTCGGCGCAGGTGGCGTTGCCAATGGTGCCGAAGGCGATCTCGGCGCCCTTTTTCGAAAACTGGGTGAAGGCGTGCAATTCTTTAAGCTCGCGAAAGAGGCGGGAAGCGTAACCCAGTCCCACCAACCGCGGCATTTGCGAGCCGGTGGGGGAGACGTCCGCCGAGGAATTGAACCGTTCTGCTAAATTGCGCCACTCGCCGTCGGTGTTGAGGCAGCGGGTGGCGAAGTGGGCGTTCATGGCGCGGCCGGCGGTGGCCGGGTCGGCGTGGACGTCGGCGTGGGCGTAGAGCTGCGCAAAAAACTCGTGCAGGTTGCTCATCCCTAGCGCAAACATGAGGGTTTGATCGCGATAGTAACCGGAGCGCCAATCGCCTTTGCGAAAGGCTTTGGCCATGGCGAGCTGCGCCACTTCTTTACCGTCGCCGAAGATGCCGAATTTGGCTTTGCCGCCCATCACTTCGCGGCGGCCCATCAAACTCGCTTCGCGGCTTTGAAATGCCAGCCGGTAATCGCGGATGATCTGTTCCGGAGTCAGCGAGATGTTTTTCAACTTGATGTTTTTTTTCTTGGCGGCTGATTTTGTGTTTGTCGCTTTTTTATTCGCAACAACCATAGGTTTATCGCTCCTTTGATTTGCGATTTTTCAAGCGCAGCAATATAAGGAAAAATCCACCATTATGAAAATATTTTTTGGAAGTTTGAAGTGATTGACCGTAATCATCGAGACGAAAGCCATTTAAATCCGCAGAAATTTTTTGACTGGTTTAACGACTGGGAGGATTATCTTACAGGAGCGCGCTGCGGATTTCATCAAAAGCCAAATACAAAAATAGAATCAGCGTGAGAACGAGGAGCGTTATTGTGAGCCTGCCGTTGCGAAATTCCGGCCCAACCCAATCCTTTCGCGAATTCATGTAGAGCAGCGTGCCTGCCAAAAACGGCATGAATAGCGCGCCGACGACGGTGTAAAGAACAATCACGCCCAACGGCCGATCCATCAGCAGCAAGATCAGCGGCGGCACGGATAAATAGAGCAGGTAGCCGCGGTACCAAATCGAACGGGTGTGGAGCAACTGTTGATGCTGCTCCGCCGGCAGCCGTTTCATCAAACCGATGAAATCGCAAAACATGTACGGTACGCCCTGCCACACGCCCAACAGCGACGTAAACACTGCGCCCCAGAATCCAATCAGAAACGCCCAGTGGCCTACCTCGCCAATCACGCCCGATAAAATCGCCGCCATTTGAATGACGCCGCGGCTGCCGCTGACGGCGACGCCATCGGCGTGAAGAATGCTCGCCGACAGAATCATCACCGCCACCGCGAACAAGCCGGTGAGAAAATACGAAACCAACAAGTCGAACCGCACGACGTTTTTCCAGCTTCCGCCCTGCCAGTTGCGCTCGCGCATCCAGTAGCCGTAAGCCAGCAGCGTCAAACTGCCGCCGACGCCACCAATCACGCCAAGGATGAACCTCGCGCTGCCCGCGGGCAAGCTCGCCTCGGAAATACTTTTCGTCGCCGTTTGCGCCGGCGATCCCACCCAGATCGCGCACCCCAAAATGGTGACGAACATGACGCCAATGAAGAGCTTCATCATTTTTTCAAAATGATGATAGCGGCCAATCAGAACAACCGCCGCGCCAACCAGCGAATGAATCACTCCCCAAACGCCGACCGACAGCCCGGGCACGATGGCGTGCGCCGCCAGTCCGCAGGCGGAAATGAGCGCCCCGCCCACGATGAACGACCACAAAACTAAATAGACGATAAAATAATACTGCGCCCATCTTCCCAACCGCTGCACCCAGCCCTCCAGCAGCGTGGCGCCGGTGGCCAACTGCCAGCGCGCTAAACCTTCATTGAGTACAAATTTAATGATCGCGCCCACGGCCGCGGCCCAGACCACCGCAAAGCCGTAGCGCGAACCGGAAACCGCCGCCGCCACCAAATCACCGGCGCCGACGCCCGTGGCGGCGATGGCGATGCCAGGACCGAGAGCCGTCAGGTAGTTCTTCCAACTTGAGTTAGAAAATCCCAAAAAACAAACTCCAAATTACAAATAAATTCCAATGTCCAAACACCCCATCAGTCCCTTTCCAAATTTTCGGATTTGGAAATTGGTTATTATTTTGAGATCTGAAATTTGTCAACGGGGATTTTTTTCACCTCCGTTTTGATCCAGATTGTCAATCGGGGATTTGGGTCGTTCGAGATAACTGAATAGGATTACCAATCCCATACCGGTCATGATCAACACATCGGCCACGTTAAAGATGCCGGTACGCAAACTACCGATGCCCATGTTCATGAAATCGACCACGTGGCCATCGTTAAAAATGCGGTCGATGAGGTTACCGCAGCCGCCGCCTAAAATTAGCGACAGCGCCATCACCTGCCGGCGGCTAAATTGGCGATTGGCCAGCAAGTAGATCAACAAACCGAAGAGCAGCCCGCCGCTCACAAACGTGAAAAGGTAAGTGCGAGTCGTTTCCGACAATCTCGATCCCAAACTCAAAAAGGCGCCGCTGTTCTCGGCGTATTGCAAACGAAAGGTGTTACCCAAATAACTTTTGGGCGGCGCGTACTTGAGGGTTTCTTTGGCGATGTCTTTACTCAGTTGATCGCAGCCCACAGAGGTAGCAATGACAATGAGGATTAGAAAAAGTTTATTTTGGTTTTTCATCTCATCTGGTTCAAAACAATTGATGATTGATTATTGTCTATTGTCTAATTTTTTCAATAATCAATAGACAATAATCATTTCAAAACGGCAACACCCGCTTGGGCTCCGGTACCTTTTCGATCAACTCCAGCAAATTCTCGCTCGTCATTTTCATAGGACGGCCATCGCCGCCGCGGAGGTGCAAAATAATTTCGCCCATGATGCTCACCGCCAGTTCCTCCGGCGTCAGCGCGCCGATGTTCAATCCTACCGGCGCGTTGATTTTCTGGATGCGGTCAAGGGGTACGCCCTGTTTCAGCAGATCGCGGAAGATCATCAGGTTTTTGCGTTTGCTGCCGAGCAGACCAATGTACCGCGCCGGCGTGTTGACTGCGGCCAGCGTCGCCAGATCATCGTAACGGTGGCCGCGGGTGGCCACGAGAATGAAGGTGTTGAAATTGATCGGCATCCCCGATAACGCTTTATCGAAATCCGCGACCACGGTCTGCTCGGCCATCGGGAAGCGCTCTTTGTTGGAGAATTCCGGCCGGTCGTCCGCGATGTAAATGCGGAAGCCGAGAGTCACGGCTAAATTGTACACCGCGCGTCCTACGTGACCGCCGCCCAAGATCGCCAGCGCCGGCGGCGTGGTGAATCCTTCCACATAAACTTCCGAGCCGTCCTCGCCGACGACATATTCATTTTTTCCAAACGTGGCCGCGGCGCGGCCGACTTTCACCACTTGCTCCTGCAATTTTTCATTGCCGAGAGAACCGGAAGCCGAGCCGTCTTCATGAATCAGCAGGCGCGTCCCAATTTTCTGCTTGTTCGTTGGATGAAATACGATCGTGGCTACCGAGATCGGCGCCGCCCCAGCGTAAGCTTTGACAATTTCGTTGGCGACTGACAAATATTCACTATTCGGCCACAGCGGCTCGACATAAAAATACATCGTGCCGCCGCACACCAGCCCGTCTTTGGCGACGATGTCTTCGTTCAAAAAATAATCGCGGAATTGCGGGCCGCTCTTTTCGCGCAGCATCTCCTTGGCGTAAAACCAGATGTCGCCTTCCACGCAGCCGCCGCCGAGCGTACCCACCCCGCTGCCGTCCTGCCGGATGAGCAACTTGGCGCCGGCTTTCTGCGGCGTCATGCCTTTGGTGCGCACTACCGTTGCCAGCACACACGGCTCATTCTTTTCCATCAAACGGAGGGCTTCTTCGATAACTTCTTTCATGGTACTTTCACAAACATTCGTTCAATTGGAATCGCAGAGCGCATAGAGCAAGGCACATAGGCGGTAATCAACAGTGGCATTGATTCCGAGCTATGAGTTTAAAACAGAATCTGCAGATTGCACTGGTCTTTGCCTCCTACTGCCCCAGAAACCAATTAATATCAGCAGAAAGCCTGCCCCTACCGATAGCAGCAACATTAAAATAGATTCGCTCTTGGTTAAGGGTGGTCCCGGCGGGTCTGGCGCAAATGATGCCCCGATGATAAATCCGCCTGCACAGATGAGAATACCCTGCCACCAACGCATCGGAAGTCTGAACGAGCGTATGAATAAGGCGACAAGCGCCAATCCATACCCGAGATGTCCAGCATGAAAGCCAAAAGAAATCCCGGGACCTACTACAACGAACAGACCTAGCACAGCCAAAACACCTGTTGCGACGAGCCCACCCTTGCTATACCGCCTGACAAGATTTGCGCCGCAATATTCGCAAGCCGTGGCGGCATCATCAATTTTCTTAGAACAGTAGGGACAAGTCTTCATATCGCCCTCCATTGTCCTTTTAACTCGAGAGAACATCTCTCATTTTTTGCAAAAAGGATCCGACCTAATTAAAAACAAAAACTGGATTGACGCCGCACTGCAAATTCAAATCTCAAAATGGCCACTCTGCGACTTTGCATGCACTTTCACCAATTAAAATTTTGAAAAATATAGCAACTCAGCGAGGAAAATGCAATTGAAAAGTCGGGCGGGTGGCAGGAAGATATCATGCCCGGATGCTTTCGTCGGGAATCCATCCGTACCGCAAATGGATTCCCGCCAAAAACATGCAGGATGCCAGATCCAAAAAATCGAAAATCAGCAATCCGTGTTAATCAGGGGTCAATCCGTGTCCAAATTTTTTCTTTCATACTGCGCGCGGATTTCACGCTCGCGCTGGCTGAGATCGGCAATGCCCTCCATCACTTTGCGGGAGATGCTTAGATAAGTTTTCTTGCTTGCTTCTAATTTCAACTCGTCTCTGAAATTCAACGGCTCGCCCATCACCATGTGCACCAGCGGTTTGCGATTGACGGAGTTGCCAAGATTCTCACGGAACATCTGCCACGCCGATTTGAATCCCTGCAAAAAAACCGGCACCACGTTAGGATTGCTGCGATAAATCAACTCGCCGCAGCCCGGTTTGGCCGGCAGCAGTTCGTACGGATCCGGACCCTGATTGCGCGTGCCCTCCGGGTGAAACCCAACCATGTTGTGCGGATCGCGTAGCAGTTCCACCATCAAATCCGTGGCGTACTGGTTCCAGTGGCGGCGACGGGCATCGCGGACAATGGGCGGATACATGACGCCCATCGAAAACGGGATATTGATGAAAAGGCCGAGCGGGTTATCATAAAAAAAGTTCGAGCGTATTGGAAAGTAAATATGATGGTGCGCGCCATAAAGTCGGAACAGCCGCGCCGCAATCACAAACTGATCGTAAAACGTGCGGTGGTTGACCACCAGCAGGACGCCGCGACTGGGATCGATTTTCTGGAAATTCTCGAACCCATGATCCAAAACAGTCCGCGAGGTTCCTAACTCGACCCACCATTTATAAAATGTTGCGTGAAGGCGCGTCATGGGGCGGCGCAGAATTGGAGAGCGATTGAGGCGATTCGTCACTCTAAAATTCAGCCGCTCCACGGGCGTGAGTGCGCGCCATTGTTCAGTAGTTGGAGCGATAGACATTTCCTTCATCAGATTTCGTGTTAGCATCTTAAAGGTGGGGCTGTCCAAAAAGTCGGTATTTGTTGAACGTCATGCCCGCCTGCTTTTAGCGGGCATCCATAGAATCAGCAATTTTCGGCTAAGCCGATCCGCTTCGCGGAATAGACTCCCGCTAAAAACATGCGGCAGCGACAAATGGGCATTTTGGACAGCCGCGACTGAAACTGAATATACAATTTTGCAGAACTTTTTCAACTAAAGAATGAATTTGACTTCAAAGGATCAATTTTATACATTAACCCATGTTCCGCGAAACTGAGATTGCGAATCGAACCCGCACGCCGCACATATCACAAACCGCGCTTGCCGTCCCCCATGAATTCAGTTTTCACGAATGCCTGAGATTTTTGGCCCGCTCCGACAAGGAAAGAATGCACGTCGTCCAAAACGATGGGGTTCGAAAAATTATCAAGGTGAACGGAATGCCGGTTTTGTTTGAAGTGCGAAACGGCCGGCCCGGCTTTCTGCAAATCAATTTCATGAATCGAGCAGTTCGGGCTGCAACCCGCTCAGCGGTCATTGAGTTTGTTAACGACTGGCTTGATCTCAATACTGACCTTTCGCCCTTCTATCGCTTGGCCCGCAAAGATGCGCTGCTGAAGCAGCTTACTACGAACCATTTTGGACTGCGGCTGATCAAAATTCCCGATTTGTTCGAAGCGCTGTGCTGGGCCATCCTCGGACAGCAAATCAACATTGGGTTCGCCTACACGTTGAAACAGCGGTTGGTGGAAAATTTCGGCGAGGCCTTCACGTTCGATGGCGGAATCTACTGGCTCTTTCCGACGCCCGAGGTTGTTGCTGATTTAAATCCCGCCGACTTACTACGCTTGCAGCTCAATCGGCAAAAAGCCGATTACATCATCAACCTCGCGCGCTTGATGCGGGACGGCCACATTTCCAAACAGCGTTTGCTGGAATTGAACAGCATCGGCGCCGCCCGCGAGGCGCTGCTGCAAATCCGCGGCGTGGGTTCGTGGACGGCCAGTTACGTACTCATGCGCTGTCTCGGGTTTCGCTCGGCATTTCCGTTTGAAGACATTGGCTTGCACAACGCCCTGCAGCGCCAACTCAAAATGGTGCAAAAACCCACGGTGGAAGAAGTTCGTGAAATGGCAAAAAACTGGGGCGAGTGGCAGGCGTACGTGGCCATCTTTTTATACCGGACGCTGCTATGAATAAACAGCCCCGCGCTTTTTACAAATCACCCATCGGGGTTCTAAAAATTACCGGGGAAGCGGGAACGATTACCGCGCTCGAATTTTTGGACGACGCCGAAATTCCATCCCAAACACCCGCGGCCGATTTTGCCGTCTGCTTCCAGCAGTTAGATGAATACTTCGCGGGCCGCCGCCAGCAATTTTCGCTCAAGCTCAACCCAAAGGGCACGGAGTTTCAGAAACGGGTGTGGCAGCACCTGCAGAAGATTCCCTTTGGCAAAACCACTTCCTACTTGGAAATTGCCGAGGCGTTAGGCGACCGCAAAGCCCTGCGCGCGGTGGGCGCCGCCAACGGCCGCAACCCCATTCCCATCATCATTCCCTGCCACCGCGTCATCGGCCGCAGCGGCGACTTGATTGGATTTGGCGGCGGCATTTGGCGCAAGGAGTGGCTGCTGCGGCACGAAGGCGTGGTGCTGGTTTGAGCTTTCGCGGGCAACTTCAATCGTGTTGAAGGATTAGAGTAATGGAGCTTGGATTAATAGAGTACGGGAGTTTTGGAGTACTGACCATTGGCGAGCAAGGTATTACATTGTACCATCAAACCAGCAATTCATTGATCCAGCAATCCAGTACTCCATTACTCCAGCAATCCGCATTTTAATCTATTTTTCAGACTAATAAATCTGATATATCCAAAATGACCTACCCCCAATCCGCCGTCATCCCGTTTCGCATCGTTGACGGAAAATTGGAAATTCTGCTCATCACTGCGCGCGGCGGCCACCGCTGGATCGTTCCGAAAGGAATTATTGATGACGGGATGACCGCAGTCGAGACCGCAGCACAGGAGGCCTACGAAGAAGCTGGCATTCGCGGGCAAGTTCTCACCGAAATGGTTGGAGAATACGAATACGAAAAATGGGGCGGTGTCTGTCACGTGCAGGTATTTTTGATGCAGGTTGAAGAAGTGCTGGAGAATTGGCCGGAGGCAAGCTTTCGAACTCGTCGGTGGGTCGCAGCTGAAAAAGCTCGTGAGATGGTACAGGAACCAACGATCAAAATGCTGATAGCTGATTTACCCCGGTTGTTTCAAAATAAGTTTCCAGCGTTCCGCCGATGAAAGCGTACCTCCTCACCAAAACCGGCAAGCCAGAGGTGTTGCGGATTTCGGAAGTGAATGACCCCATTCCCGGCGCCGGCGAAGTTCTGGTGCGGCTGCAGGGCATCGGCGTGAACTACGCGGAAATTCTCTCGCGCAAAGGGCTTTACGGCTGGGCGCCGAAACGTCCCTACATTTTGGGAATGGAAGGCGCGGGCGTCATCGAACAAGTTGGCAGTGGAGTTGACTCCGCGCGCATCGGAGAGCGGGTGATCGTCGGGGCGCAATTTGGCGGCTACGCCGAAAAAATCGCGGTGCCGGAACAGCAGGCGCTGCCTGCCCTCGCGCATTTCACCATCGAAGAGAATGCGGCGTTTGCCGTGAATTACATGACCGCGTGGGTGGCGCTGTTCGAGTTGGCGCGGCTGCAAAAACACGAAACGTTGTTAGTCACCGCGGCGGCGGGCGGCGTGGGCACGGCGGCGATTCAACTGGCCGCGAAAAACGGCTGCCGAGTTTTTGGTTTAGCCGGCAGCGATGAAAAAGTCGAGCTGGTAAAAAAGTTGGGCGCTGCCGATGCCTTCAATTATCGCAACGGCGATGCTTTCGCAAAACTGCGGCAGGCGGCCAATGGCGTGGATGTAGTTCTGGAAATGGTGGGCGGAAACATTTTCAAAGAAAGTTTTAATTCACTCAATCCGTTTGGCCGGTTAGTGGTAGCCGGGTTCGCAAGTTTGGATTTAAATTGGTGGAATCCGTTTTCGATCTGGCGAACCTGGCGCGATTTGCCGCGCGCCAATATCCTGAAAATGGCGGAAAAGTCTGTCGGCGTCATGGCAAGCCATCTGGGCTACCTGCTCGCGCAGCCGCAGCGGCTACACGCTATCTTTGAAAATCTGCGAAAATTTGTGACCGCTACGCAAATCCGCCCGATCATCGGTAGAGTCTTTAAGTTTGAGCAAGCCGCCGAAGCGCACGCCTTCATCGAATCTCGAAACAGCACGGGCAAAATTTTGCTAAACATTTAATCTCACTCTTAATTTCATCAGGAGGCATCATGTTCAATCGCATCGCTACTTCAAAAGCAGCCCTCGCAACGCTCGCCACCTTCGTATTCTGCGGGTCAATCCTCGCGTTGCAAACCGCCGCGAAGCTAAAACGCTATAATCAAAAAAGCGGCACGATCGAATATCAAATCACCGGCAGCATGATGTCGGGAACCGAAACTCTCTACTTCGATGACTTTGGCGCGCGCGAAGCCAAATTCACCAACACCGAAGTCAAGATGGGGAGCTTCAGCCAGAAAACCAATAACGCCACCTACCTCGAAGGTTCCACGATTTACACGGTGGATCTCAACACCAACACCGGCACCAAAATAGAAAACAGCATCATGAAAAACCTTGAAGGCAAAGACGTGCAGGACGCCGGCAAGCAGATGTTAAAAGACATGGGCGGAAAACAGATCGGCACGGAAACCTTCTTGGGCAAAAATTGCGAGGTGTGGGAAATCAAAAGCCTCGGCAGCAAGACCTGGATTTGGAATGGGGTGCCGCTCAAAACCGAAGTCAACATGATGGGCCAGCAGGTCACTTACACCGCCACGAAAATCAGCGACACGGCCGATCCGAAAAAATTGCAGCGCCCCATCAACATCAAATACACCGAAGGGGAAGACCCGCTGAAGATGTTGGAGCAGTTAAGAAAAAACATGCCGAAGAATTAACCTTTTACTACCTTTACTAAACCTTAAAGGTTAGTAAAGGTCGAACAAAAGATTTAGCCGGAGGGATGGAGATGAAACCCTTTTTCAAGTCGGCTGTTTTGAGCATCGTTGGCCTGCTGGTCATCGCCCCGGCTGCTCGCGGGCAACATCTGCAAGCCAGCCTGAATTTGCTTCTCGGCCAACCGCAAAACGAATTTCAAGACAACGTCGAAGATCTCGGCTTTGGACTCGGCGGCAATTTTGGCTACCACTTTGGCAGCTCGCCGATTATGCTCGGCACCGAAATCCAGTATATGATTTATGGCAGCCAAACCCGCCGGGTGCCATTCAGCGAAACCATTCCGGATGTCACCGTGGAGGTCGAAACCTCGAACAACATTTTGCTTTTTCATTTGCTGGCGCGGCTGCAAAGTCCGACCGGCTCGTTTCGCCCCTATCTCGATGGCTTGTTCGGAGTGAATTATTTTTTCACGGAAACCTCCGTTCGCGATGAGGACGTTCTCGGCGAACCGATTGCCTCCTCAACCAATCAGGACGACGCGGCGTTGAGTTACGGCGCCGGCGGCGGCGTGATGCTGCGGGTGTATCAATCGCAGCGGCCGGACGGCGGCGTGCGTTTGCGTGAAGTGTTGATTGACTTTCGCATCCGCTATTTATTTGGCGGCGAGGCAACCTACTTAAAAGAAGGCTCGATCACGGTCAGGGATGGCGAAGTTGAAATTGACGCGCTGCGTTCCCGCACCGATCTGCTCACGTACCTGTTGGGCGTGTCATTCAATTTTTAAAAGAGCGCGTGAATTACATAACCCCGTCGATCACGCTTTCATTTTTAGCTGCGGCGGCGCTATCCCTATTTTATTTGAGCGATGACTGGCGATCCTGGCGACCAGCCACCTGCATGCCGGATGATTGCTTCTGCGAAGAAATTCGCCCCGGAGCGATTGCTCAACCCGCGAACACCTGGTCGTCGTTAAGTTTTGTGCTGGTTGGGTTGAGTGTGCTTGTTTCGGCGCCGCGGCGCCGGTTCGCTAATTTCAATACAACGAGATCGAACCTGACTCTAAAAAATCGGGCGGCGACGCAACTCTACGCCGGCTCGCTTTTCATCATCGGACTCGGCAGCGCGTTTTATCACGCCTCGCTGAGTTTTGTGGGGCAGTTTTTCGATGTGCTGGGAATGTACCTGCTTATCACGTTTGTGCTTCTATTAAATTTTTCCCGCTTAAATAAATTGCCGCGGCCCGGGTTCGCCGGGTGGTTCATCATTCTCAACGCTGTGCTGGCCTATTTTCTAATCGTCTTCCCAGAGCTGCGCCGCTACATTTTCGCAGGGCTGGTAATCGCGGCTTTGAGTTGGGAGTTTCTGGCGTGCTCAAAAAAGCCGGCCGCTCAAAATTATTATCTGCGACTGGCGGTGGCGTCGTTCGGGCTGGGTTTCCTGATTTGGATTCTCGACATCACAAAAATTCTTTGCGAGCCGACCAGTTGGCTGCAGGGGCACGCGCTCTGGCATCTATTGGGGGCGCTTGCGGCAGGTTTGCTTTTTCTTCATTATAAACGCGCTTGATTTTCCAAGAAACTTTTGACAGACATAAAATCCGTTATCAGAAGAAATAGGGAAATCACTCCCCGATCATCTGCACCACAACGCCGCGCCGGCGCGGGCGGTTGTCGAAATCGATCACCACGATCTGCTGCCACGTTCCTAAAAGCAGGCGGCCCTCTTTGAATGGCGCGGAAAACGAAGCGCCCAACAGCGCCGCGCGCACATGCGCGTAGCCGTTGCGGTCGCACCAAGTAGCTTCGTGGTGGTAGCGCACAGGGGTGGGCGCGATTTTCTCGAACGCCTCCTTCAAATCCTTTAAAAGTCCGGGTTCAAATTCGATAGTGGTGACGCCGGCGGTGGAACCGGAAATGAAAACGGTGAGCTGCCCTTCCCGCAATTCCGATTTTTGCAGCAACCGTTCCACGTCGCCGGTGATGTCGATGATATCGGTGCGGCCTTTGGTGGATATTTCGATGGCATCGGTTATGATTTTCATGGATGGTTCGTTGTCCGTTCTACAAGCTGAAATCAAAATCCGCTATTAAGATGATCGAAATTCGTCATCAGCCAGAAGGCTTTGAAACGCTCGCGAATTTCGTCCGGCGTCAAATTTTTCAAGCGTTCCACGCTAAAACTTTCCACGCAGAAGGAGGCCAGGGTGCTGCCAAAAACCAGCGCGCGTTTGTAGGTCTCCGCAGTGGCGTTTTTAACTTTGGCGAGATATCCCATAAAACCGCCGGCAAAGGTGTCGCCGGCGCCGGTGGGATCAAAAATGGTTTCGAGAGGAAAGGCCGGCGCCGAGAAGATCGTTTCATCGATGAACATCATCGCGCCGTGCTCGCCCTTTTTTATAACCAAAACTCCCGGCCCCATTTTGCGAATGATGCGCGAAGCCTTCACTAAATTCGCTTCCTGCGCTAATTGCCGCGCCTCAGAATCGTTGAGCAAAAGCACGTGGACTTTTTTGAGAGTTTTGTGAAGATCGGCGAGGCTGCCTGAAATCCAGTAGTTCATCGTATCCAGCGCCACCAATTTTGGCGAATGAATTTGGTTGAGAATATCCAACTGCAAATCCGGCGCGATATTCCCCAGAAAAACAAACTCGCTGTCGCGATAGGATTCCGGAATCACCGGCTTAAATTTTTCGAAAACGTTGAGATCGGTGAAGAGCGTGGTTCGGGAGTTGAGATCGAAATCATACCGTCCACCCCAGCGAAAGCTTTTGCCGGGCTGGGTCTCCAGTCCCTGAAAATCAACATTGCGTTTTTTCAAAAAATCGAGCTGCTGGTGCGGGAAGTCGTCGCCAACCACCCCAACGATGCGCACGGGCGCAAAATAGGAAGCGGCGGCGGCAAAATAAATCGACGATCCGCCGAGAGCGTCTTTGACCGAGCCAAAGGGCGTCTCAACGTGATCGAGGGCGACGGAACCAACTACGAGGATACTCATTGTTTAAAATTTTTTAATGCCCTGAAGTGTTATTAAAATCCGAATGTCGAAATACGAAATCCGAAACAAATCCGAAATTCAATATTCCATGATGAGCTGGGATTGACTTCTATCATTTATAAATTTGGTGCTTTTAATTTGCTTCGGATTTCGAGTTTAGGATTTCGAATTTCAAACTACATCCGTTCCGGCGCCGAAATCCCCAGTATCGACAAGCCGTTGGCCAACACGATGCGCGTGGCTTCCACCAGCAGCAGCCGCGCTTTCGTCAACTCACGGTTTTGGGATACCACCTGGTGGTGGTGATAAAATCGGTGAAAGGCCGCCGCTAACTCCTGCAGATAAGTCGGAACGCGGTGCGGCTCCAGAAAGCGCGCGGCTTTCGAGATCACCTCCGGATACTCCAGCAGTTTTTTGATGAGCGTCATCACCTCGGCTTCTTGCAAAAGATTCAAATCGGCCTGCGGGGAAAACGGCTGACCCTGCTCGCGGGCGAATTTGAGAATATTGCAAATGCGGGCGTGGGCGTACTGCACGTAGTAAACTGGATTTTCCTCCGAGGTGTTTTTTGCCAGATCGAGATCGAAATCCAGCGGGCTCTGGGTGCGGCGTTCCGCGAAAAAAAAGCGCGCCACGTCCACGCCCACCTCCTCGATCAGCTCCGCCATTTCGATGATCTTGCCGGCGCGCTTCGACATCTTCACCACTTCCCCGCCTTCGATGAGATTCACCTGCTGGATGATGCTGACCTCAAAGCTGTCGCGCGGATATCCCAGCGCCTGCAGCGCGGCTTTCATGCGCTCGATGTAACCGTGGTGGTCGGGGCCCCAGAGATCGTAAATCATCTCGAACCCGCGCTGGTACTTGGTTAAATGATAGGCGATGTCCACCAAAAAATAGGTCGGCTCGCCGTCGCTGGTCACCAGCACGCGATCTTTTTCGTCTCCAAAGTCGGACGACTTGAACCAACGCGCGCCGTCTTTTTCGTACAACAGGCCTTTTTCGTCCAGCAGATTCAAGACTTCGAGATGGGAATTGGCGGCGCGCAGGTCGCTTTCGCGGAACCAGTTGTCGAAGCGCACGCCGAAGCGCGCCAGCGTCTGCTGCTGGGAGGCGAGGATTTTCTCCAGCGCAATTTTCGAGAACTTCGACCAGCGCGTTTCCGCGTCCCACCCGGCGGGCGCCTCCCCTTCTTCGCTCAAAATTTCGTTGGCGAGCTGGCGAATGTACTCGCCGTGGTAGCCTTCTTCCGGAAAGGGCTCGCTTTTTCCCAGCAACTCCATGTAGCGCGCGCTCACCGACATCCCCAGCAGCCGCACCTGGCGACCGGCGTCGTTGACGTAATATTCTCGCTGAACCGCGAAGCCGGCGGCGTCAAACAAATTCGCCAGCACGTCCCCCACCGTGGCGGCGCGTGCGCTGACGATGTTAAGCGGCCCGGTGGGGTTGGCGCTCACAAATTCAATCTGAATTTTTTTCTGGCGCCCCCAATCGGCGCGGCCAAAATTTTTCCCGCGCCGCAGAATTTCCTGCAGGGCGTTGCGGAAATAGGACTCGCTGAAGCGAAAATTGATAAAGCCGGCGCCGGCCACTTCTACACTCGACACCACCGCGTCGTCCAATTCCAAATTTTGTAAAATTTCGTTGGCAATCTCGCGCGGCGGGCGTTTCAATTTTTTCGACAAAAGCATCGCGACGTTGGCGGCGAGGTCGCCGTGCTCTGCCGCTTTGGGGCGCTCCAGCGCGATTTCCATTTCGCCGTCGGCGGCCAGCGCCTTCAAAGCCTGCGTCAATTTTTGCCGGAGATAAGCTTCACCGTTCATACGATTTCATCTTTCACTTCTTCAATTTTGGCGTCCCCCCACAGGCGCTCCAGCGCATAAAATTCGCGCTTCTCGGGTTGGAAAACGTGCACCACGACGCTGATGTAATCGAGCAAAATCCACTCCTGCGCCATTTCCCCTTCGATGTGCAAGGGACGGATTTTTTCCGTACGCAAGCTTTCGGAGATATGATCGGAGATGGCTTTGACCTGGGTGTTGCTGGCGCCGGTGCAAATAACGAAATAATCGGTCATGGTGGTCAAGCGCCGCAAATCCAAAATCAAAACTTGTTCGGCTTTTTTTTCTAAAGATAGATTTGCGATTTTGCGCGCTAAGCGTTTTGAGGTCAACTCCGTTTTTGATTCCTCCAGTCAAGTTTCGCCGTGGCTGCCTTGCCGATTATTTGTCTTCCTGCTCTTTAAACCAGGCGACGGTTTTTTTCAGTCCTTCTTCGAGCCCCACCCGCGGCGCCCAGCCAAGTATGGTTTGGGCTTTCTCGATGTTGGGCTGGCGCACTTTGGGATCGTCCACCGGCAGCGGTTTGAAAACGATCTGACTTTGGCTGCCGGTGACGCTAATGATCGTCTCCGCCAATTCTTTGACCGTCATCTCGTTGGGGTTGCCGATGTTGATGGGATCGTGGTAATCCGAAACCAGCAGCCGGTAGATGCCTTCCACCAAATCGTCCACGTAACAGAAGCTGCGGGTTTGCGAGCCGTCGCCGAAAACCGTGATGGGCTGATTTTTCAACGCCTGCGGAATGAACGCCGGAATCGCGCGGCCGTCGTTGGGGCGCATGCGCGGGCCGTAAGTGTTGAAGATGCGCACGATTTTCGTATCAAGCCCGTGATAGCGATGGTAGGCCATGGTCATGGCTTCCGCGAAGCGCTTGGCTTCATCATACACGCCGCGCGGGCCCACGGGATTGACGTGCCCCCAGTAATCCTCGCGCTGGGGGTGCACCTGGGGGTCGCCGTAAACTTCGGAGGTGGAAGCCAGAAGAAAAACGGCCTTTTTTTCCAACGCCAAACCCAAAGCTTTGTGGGTTCCCAGCGCGCCAACTTTCAAGGTTTGAATCGGCATTTCGAGATAATCTTTGGGGCTGGCCGGCGAGGCAAAATGCAGAACGTAATCAATGGGGCCGGCGGTATAGATATACTCGGTGACATTATGCTTGACGAATTTGAATTGCTCGGATTGCAAATGCTCGATGTTCGCCACGGCGCCGGTGGAAAGGTTGTCCATCGCGATCACTTCGTGGCCTTTTTGAAGCAGATATTCACAGATGTGCGAGCCTAAAAAACCGGCGCCGCCGGTGACCAACGTTCTCGGCATAAAATTATTTCAACCTCATTTTTGCAAAATTTGAATTCTGCCCACCAAGTTTTTTGAAATTTTCCAATTCAAGACCTCGCCGCTTTTTGAAGCCTCCCGGTAAATAATCAAACCGGCCAAATTGGGATTGGCCTCGAGATAGTCCATCCCGCGCTCTGGCCCCAACACAAATACTGCCGTCGAGGTGGCGTCGGCCAGCTCCGAGGTTTCCGCAATCACGGTGACGCTGACGGTGGGCGCGGCCGGGTAGCCGCTCTGCGGATCCAAAATGTGATGGTAGCGCTGGCCTGCTTTTTCAAATGAGCGCTCGTAATCGCCGGAGGTGGCGACGGCGCCTTCATCCAATTTGATAGCGGCGAAAAATTTGCCGGGCTGGCGCGGGTGGCGCACCCAAATCATGCGGCGGCCCTTAGTCAAATTTCCAGCCGCGGCGCGCAAATCGCCGCCGGCTTCTACTAAAAAATCCTCATATTCATACTCGCGCAAAACCTGAACCGCGCAATCAACCGCAAAACCTTTGGCAATCGCCCCCAAGTCCAGCCCCATGCCGCTCACCGGCAAAAAAACGCTGGCGTCGTGCAAAACGATTTGGCGGTAATCCACCAGCTTTCTTTTTTCTGCAATTTGATCCGCCGGCGGCACCTGCGGCGCCGGCGACTTCACGTCCCACAATCGCGCCAGCGGCCACACCGTGATATCGAATGCGCCGTCGGTGCGCGCGCTGAGGTTTTGTGATTCGCGAATCAAATGCAAAACCTCTGGGCTAACGGCTACCGGCCGGCGGCCGGCGTTCAAATTGATTTTGCCGATCTCGCTGGAATCGTCGTATGAGCTGGCCAGCGTCTCGATTTTGCGCATCGAGTCAAACGCGGCGCGAACGTGATTGCGCCACTGCGGCGGCTCGGTTTCAGCATAAATGGTGATGGACACCAGGGTGTCCATCATCACTTGTCTTTCTGAGAAAAGCTGAACGTCGTCGCGAGCGCATGTACAAAAATATAATAGAACGAAAACCCCGGTTAGCGGAAAACCTTTAGGCACCTCAACTCTCACGCGTGGTAATGAACTTCACCAGGGCGACCAGCGATTTTTTATATTCCGATTCCGGATAGCGCTCCAGAGTGCGCAGGGCCTTGGCGCTGTACTCGTTGGCAACCTGCATCGCGTAGTCAACGCCGCCGTGGGTTTTGACGAATTCGATAATCTCCTGCAAGTGGCGCTTGTCCTTCCTCCGCATAAGACTAATGATGCGGCGGGCTTCGCGGCGCTCGGCTTGCTTCAGCGCGTACAGCAGCGGCAGCGTCACTTTGTTTTCGCGGATGTCGTTGCCGAGCGGTTTGCCGGTGGTTTTTTCGACACCCAAAATATCGAGCAGATCGTCGCGGATTTGAAAGGCGATGCCGAGGTTTTCGCCGAAGCTTTTCATGGCGGCGATGTCGTCTTCGCGGTCGCTGGAGGACACCGCGCCCAATTGGCACGCCGCCGACAGCAGCGAGGCGGTTTTGTCCGCAATCAATTGAAAATAGACCTGCTCGTCCATCCAAAAATCTTTGCTGCGCTCCACGCCCAACAGCTCGCCCTGCGCCATCCGTTCGGCGGTTTCGGAGATGATTTCGTACGCCCGCAAGCTTTTCAAGCTCAACATCGCCAGCAGCGCTTTGGAAAAAAGATAATCGCCCATCAGCACCGAGACTTTGTTTTTCCAAATGGAATTGATGGAGGGCATGCCCCGCCGCTGGTGGGAGCCGTCCACCACGTCATCGTGCACCAGGGTGGCGGTGTGGAACAGCTCCATGATCGCCGCGGCTTTGAGATTGCGGCTGTCGAGCGCCTGGCCGTTGTGCAGCTTGCTGGTGAGAATCACCAAAATCGGCCGCAACCGTTTGCCCTTATTGGCAATGATGTACTGCACCACTTTGTCGATGATGAAAACATTCGATTTCAAAAGCTTGCGGAATTCCGTTTCATACGCCGCCAACTCTTGCTTAATCGGTTTATAGATTTCGTTTAGCGACACTCGCCTCCCTCTTTGTTTTGAAAATCAAAATCGGCTAAATGTAAGGATATTATGCGATTTTGTCAAACAAAGTTTTAAAGATGCTCAAATAAGAACTCGGATCATTAGAAAGCATCGGATTTTTAATCCGATATTTTCTCGAATCCGTGTTCCACACCGGCCGTTTCCTAAGATCTCAGGCGGGAGCTATTTTTCTTTAAACCGCGGCAGGGTGAGCGTGAAGGTGGTGCCCTCGTTGACCTGGCTTTGAACCGAGACTTTTCCGCCCTCGCGTTCGATGAGCACGTGGGTCACAAACAGACCGAGGCCCGTGCCAACTCCTACTTCTTTGGTGGTGAAAAACGGCGTGAAAATGTGGGGCAGGTTTTCTTCCGGGATGCCCACGCCGGTGTCGGCGATGCGCACGTTGACGAAATCGCGGCCGTAAGGCTCGACGCTGATGGTCAGCCGGCCGCCGTTCGGCATGGCATGAATGGCGTTGATGATAATATTCAACAAAGCCTGTTTGATGGAGTCGGCATTGAAATACGCCACATAATCTTCAGCGCTGACAAAAGAAAAATCGATGTTGTGGGAGGAGAGCTGTTTGCCGATCAACGAGATGGTGTTTTCGATAATTTGGCGCAAGTGGATGGGCTCGCGCTCCTGCTGCGAGTTGCACGAAAACTCCAGCAAATTGTTGATGATGCTGGACGCCCGCTGAATGTTCTTGCGGATGATTTCCAGCTTGTCGCGCATTTCTTGATCTTCCACCGGCAAAAATTCGCTCATGAAATAGCGCGCGGTCTCGATGATGTTGAGGGGATTGCGCAGCTCATGGGCGATGCCCGACGAAAGCAGCCCGATGGCCGCCAGCTTTTCCGATTGAATGAGGGATTTTTCCAGGTGCTTTTTTTCAGTGACGTTTTTGCAGTAGGCCGTTACCAGCTCCACCTTGCCGTTTTCACCAAAAACCGGGTAACTGCGGATTTCATAAATTTCACCGTTAATCGTCTCCTCGAAATTAATCGGCTCGCAGGTGCGAAAGGTCGAAACAATGCTGGCGGCAGTATGGCTTTGGCCAAAGACTTCATAGAATTTGCGGCCGATGAGTTTCTCCGGCTGGGTGTGGCACAGGTTGGCCAGCGTTCGGTTCGCCATCGTGATTTCGGATTTGTGATTAATTTGAAAAATGATGTCGGTGATGGCGTCAAAGGTGTTCTGTAATTTCCGTTTGCTGTTTAAGATCAAATTCCGCCAGCAGATATCCAACTGGTATTGGTCGATGGTTTTCTGAATGACTTGTGGCAGAACCGTCAGGTAATCTTTCTCATGAACAACTACATCATCGGTGGCGCCATGCTTGACCGCTTTAATTAAAATCTCTCCATTATCATTTCCGAACGGCACAATTATCGGCGCGAGGACTCGGTCTTTTTTCAGTTGCGCTAAAATTGCGGAAACGTCTTGCTTAGGCAGACGGTAGTCTAAAACGATCGTCTTATAATTATTTTTAGAAACCGTTTCGGCGGTGTATTCACTTAGCCGAAGCGCGTCAATCTGAAGTTTAGAGTTAACCTTCGAAAGCTTTTCCTCAATCAAATCGGCTTGTTCGCAATCGCTTTTGAGCAATAAAACTTTTTGGAAGGCGCCTTCCATCATAACCAGTCTGCTCTCCTCGCCATTAAAAAATTTGAAATTTTTGTTTTATTTAAAAATCGGCAGAAAACGCGGAATACTTTATCGAGGCGCCCAAAAAGTCGATTTTTGTTGAATATCAGATCACTTCTCGAACAGGTAGGAAACTTCTTCGAGGATGCGCGGAATGTGCGCTTTCATGCTGCCCTCGATCATGATGCCGGCGGCGTAGGGGTGGCCGCCGCCGCCGAATTTTTGCGCGATGCCATTGATCACATAATTGCCGCGCGAACGCAAGCTCACTTTGAATTTATGGTCTTCCAATTCAATGAACATGATGCTCACCTCAACGCCGTCGATGGAGCGCGGGTAGTCCGCGAAACCCTCGGTATCATAAGTGTTGGCGTTTTTTTCCGCCAGCACCTCGCGGGTGATTTCAAACCACGCCACCCGCCCTTTATCCTCAAACCGCAAATGGTTGAGCACATAAGCGAACAATCGGACTTTGCTCATCGGTTGTTGTTCATAAATCTCCTGATAAATTCGCGGCGGATTGATGCCCGTTTCCGCCAGCTCGCCGCAAATTTGAAAGGCACGGGGGTTAGTGTTGGAAAAGCGGAAGCCGCCAGTGTCGGTGATGATGCTGGCATAAAGCGCTTCAGCGATGCGGCGGGTAATTTTCGCTTCCGAAAACTTGAGCAAATCGAAGACGATCTCACCGGTGGCGCAGGCGTTGACATTGACGACTTTGAGATCGACAAACTTATCCTGCTGCGGATGGTGATCGATACATATTTTGGGAACGGATGCGAACCTAACATCTTCGCCCAGCTCCCGCAGGCGCTTCCAGTCGCTGATGTCCAAAATGATCACGTAGTCTGCGGCGAGCAGCGTTTCGCGATGCCGATCGCGGTTGTAAACTTTCATGAGTTTGTCGGGGTCGAGAAATTTGTAATTTGCAGGCGTCGGGCTGCTGTTAAAAATATAAACATCTTTCCCGAGATCCATCAGCCAGGCCGCTAACGCCGCTTCGCAGCCGAGGCCGTCGCCGTCGGGGTTGACATGGGTTGTTAAGACGAAGGTTTTTCCGCCATCTATGCAATCCTTCACTTTCTTCAACGCTGCCCGGTCCGTCATTAAAAATCACACAACCTTTCTTGCCATTATAATTCGATATTGGTTTTGCCAAACCCGAGGTTGCCCCATTCATCTTGCGCTTTGATCACCAGGGAATGGCGGCCTTTCTGACTGGCGTCGATCACGATTTCAAACCCTTCCAGTTTCGAATCACAAATTCCGTCCACCGGATACACTAATTTCCACTCATCGACATTCAAGCCGTATTCCACTTTGCTCACCAGCGACAACTCATCCTCGACCGCAAACGTAACTTTCGCGCCGTTTGCGACTTTTACCACCTTCACTTCCGACACCCGCGGGCCGCTATTATCTACCCTAAACGGCTGGCTGATCTTTTCTGAATTTAGCGCCAAAGCCGGCGGATTGGAGAGACCGTCTTTGGCGACGATTTTGATCTGGTACTCGCCGTCCGGCATCAGCTCGCTATCCCACGAATAAACGCTGCCGCGAAAGTCCTTCACCAGGGTTTGCCAGTTCGGGTTGGCGGCGCTGCTGTAAAAAAGATCGAACGATAAATTATCGCCGTTGTCATCGCGGCTTTTCCAGCTCACCGAACGATAGCCTTTTTGAAAACTTTTGCGGCCGGTGTACTGAGATTGAGAGCTCTGGCCGGCTGTACTGTTGCTGAGATGCGACTCGGACGCTGAGTTGCCAGCGGCGTCGGGGTAGTATTCGCCGGGCGGGAGAATAGAAATTTCGATGACCTCCGGCGGCAGATTTTTTTGCAAATACGAAAATGACACTGCGCGCAGAACCGGCGTGCGACGGCTGTCGGTAGTCGTCAACTCGGCTTTGAACTGGATGAAACGCGCCGGCGCGCTGGCGATGGCTTCGCCGCTGGCCGCGGCATACTTCGTTGACCACGGGCTCCAGGTTTTATCGGGCTGCTCGGTGTTGCCGGATCGCGAATACAACGCCACTGCGCCGCCAGTGAAGCCCGCGTCCCAACTGATCGCGCCCCACTGCGAAACCACGCCGGCGTCAATCACATCGGAAAGATACTCGCCCTTGAGGTTGAAGTCGTCGCTAAGGCGATACACTTTCCCGGCATTGGAGGCGCCCAAAAAAATCTGCCCTTGCGAATCCTTTCCGAGTGTGGTAATCTGAGTTTCATCGAGCGCCAAAAGCAGCGCGTGCTCGCCGGCCGGGTCGATGGAGTAGAGCCGTCCGGAATCGCCGACGCCCACCACGATATTGTCAGATTTATCCAATGCCATCGCAAAAATCCGTTCGCTGCGCGTCCGCCACAGGGTCTTCACCACGCCATCTTTGTCGATGCGATAGAGTTCGCTGCCGGGTTTACTGAGGGCGGGTGGAACCGCGCCCGCAATAACCTGAACCTGAGTATCCAATTCATCATCTTCGGAAACCATCTCCTCGGGTTCATTCGCCGGCCCCACCGGCGGCGCTTGACCCGGCGGCGCCGGGGCTTGCAGCCGTTCCTCGCCCGCCGCCGACGCATAAATATTCCCTGACCGATCAAGCACAATATCGGTGATTTCCACCATGGGTGAATCGTACAGCACAAAGGCCCGCCCCTGCGAATCCAATTTGAGGACGATGCCTTTGTTGGAGGTGCCAACGATCAGATTACCCGCCAAATCAAACCTGATTTTACGGATGTGAGTGTCTTCGCTTTCATAAAACAGCGCGCCGCGGCCAGCGCTATCAACTTTATATATTTTGCCCTTTTCACCCGTGGCGACGTAAAGATTGTTCTGGCCATCAAACGCCAAATCCCAAATATATATGTCCTCCGTATCAAAAAAACCAGCATCGCTTAATTGAACAGTGCCAGTTTTAGGAAAGGCATAAACCTTACCCTGCGGCGAAGTGGCGGCAAAAAGCTGGTTTTGTTTATTCACCGCAAGGGCATACATCTGAAATTTTTCCGAATCGAAAAAGCGCTCGGAGCGGCCGTTGGCATCGATTTTAAAAATGACCCCGGTATTGCCGCCGCCGGCCACGTATAAATTTCCTAGCGCATCTGCTGCGCCCGACCAAATGCACGGTATCTCCTGATTGATCAACAATGAACTCGCTGGCGCCAACATAACCTCTCCGCGGCTGTTGATCGATACCCCGCGCGGTTTGCCTTTCTCGAAATCCTTTTGCGTGCGATAGGTGACTATTTTGGGAGTGGAAGCGCACAGCAGCGAGACCGTCGCCAGCAGAAAAATTTGAGCGGCAAGAATTTTGACGCCGAAAAATCCGAACGTTTTACGTCTCACATTTTCACCTTTCACGTTTTTTTATTCATCTTTCGGCTCGACCTTCAAAGCAATGGTGCGGCCGCCGGAAATCGAAAAGTCCAATTGTACGTTTTCTTCATGCAAAACCCGCTCGCGCATAAGCACTACGTTTCCAGATGATTTCTGAGCGTTCATAATCGACAAAACCGAGGGCGGAAGGCTTGGGAACTCTTCTCCTTCAACCAAAACGCCGCGGTTGATTTCACGAAGCTGCAAAAAGACGAAATTGTTTTTGCGGCGATTCTCCAAAAGCTCAAGTAGTTGCTTGAAGCTGCGGGGGCGAAATTTCTGCGGCGCCGAACGGAACTCCAGTTGCCGCAGCAAACTGCCGCTGCCGGCGAACACCGTCAGCCGCTTGGATTCGATATTATCGGGCACGAGAACATCGCGCTGCAGCTTGATCTCTTTGCCCTGAAATTCTTTGACATAAACCGTCAGTACAATTTTATCGCCGGGCTTGACGATGGTTTTATCCACCTCGATGCGCTGCACCGTGGCCAGGCTCTTTTTGGGAAGCGAAGTAAAATTCAGCTCCACCGATTCGATCTTCGGGCTTTCAAAATCGTTGGCAAGCAGCGCGCCGATGACGCCGGCAATTTCGCCGGTCGCCTCCATGCCATCGGTGATGAACGCCGAGGGCGCGCTGCCGGCGAAGTGATTTTGCAAAGTGATGGGCCGATGATTTTTTAAATTGATCTTTCCTTCCATTTGCAGAGTGGCGTTGCCGAAAGAAAGGCGGGCCGATTCCAGCGCGTCGCTGATCACCAGCGCAAACAGCAGCGGCGTAAACGAATTCAAACTCCGGTCTTGCGCAATCCGAAAATTAAATTCCACCTCATTTTGCAGTTTCGACTGAAAGCGAATGCGCAGCGGCAGCATCTCTACCGTTTCGCCGACCACGCTCAGGATGCCGGTGGTGCGATCCTGGTGCACGGCGCCCACCACCCGCGTCGGCGCGGAAATTTTGGTGGAAGCCATCGCGCTCGACAGCGTGGTCAAAATCTTGGCTTCGGCCAGCGGCAGGGTCACCGCGCCGAAATCAAGAAACGGGTGCCCCATTCCCAAAACGCGATTGCCGTCGCAGTACGTCACCGTGCCCGTCGCTTGAATTCCCAAATCGCCATCCACCAGCACCACCGAAAAGGCCGAGCCCGGCTGCAGCGAGGTGGCGTTGAGATTTTCGCTTTCGGCGGCGCTTCCTGCCCCGCTCACCACCTGCCAACCGCGGCCGCCGCCAAACAGATTCGCGGCGGTTTGCAGCGTGCTGTTTTCAAAACCGGCAAACACCAGCGGAACCTCCAGCGGAAAAATGTTGGCGACGCCGGCGGGCAAAGCCTGGCGCTGCTGCAACTGCGGCGGCAGCAGACTCTCCCACGAAAACTCGCGCACCCCGGCCGCCATTTCCAAAAATTGCGGATTGAAGCCGCGGTTGAGCGCCAGCTCCTCGGCGCGCACTTTATCATGCTCGAAAATTTCCAGCATTTGCTCGATGGGCGTGATGCCGGCGATGGGCTCTTTGGTGAATATTCCAAAACGATACGCCAAAGCACCGATGAGCTTGCCATCGATGTACACCGGGCTGCCGCTCATGCCAGCCACCACCCCGGTGTGCTCCACTTTCTCGCCGAGGAGCTTCACTAAAATGATGTCGCGCTTGGAATGAAAATTGGGCAGGATGTCCAGCACCTCGAATTCAAACTCTTCGATTTGCGCGCCCGTGAACACTGTTCGCCCCACGCCGCGCATGCCCGGCTGGATTTGACCAAAAGTTAGGATATCCTGACCTGCGGCATGAATGCCTGTGATAAACACAAAGGCAAAAACGAAAGCGTATATTTTTGTAAACATAATCTTTCAGTAATTTTAAAATTAAACTACATCTTTTTTTAAAGAAATTCAATGAAATAATCGCGACCTTGGAATTTATCTGTGAGGATTCGTTAAATATTAAATTACACTCGCTGGCTAACTTGTGGAAGCAAAAAATTTTTAAACTTTTGAGAGTTAAAGGCTTTTCTGATTTATCCAATTGTCAAAATAGTTAGTCAATCTAATCCGAATAAAATATTAGTTATATATAACGTCTCTTTTGGCAGTGCGGTTAGAGGAATAGGCGCCGTACTTAATAAGAAGAAAGATCAAAAATGGAAAAGATCAAAAATGGTATCTTAGAAATCCGGTCGGAGTTCTATTTCTGGGTAGTGGGCAATGATAAGCATGTTGCCCATTCAAATCAACATCGTGCCAAAAAAATAGATCGATTCTTTGCGATTTCCGCTCCCTGCTGGTATCAATTAAGGCTACTTCTTCTTCGGGTTGGTAATCGAATTGGTTAAACAGGGAGAAATTTATGAGAATCGCATCGTTGGTTGGCCTACTTATCATTTTCATTTTCGCGGCGGAAGCCTTCTCGCAGGTGCCGCAAACCCTTAGCTACCAGGGCGTTTTGACCGACGCCGACAACCATCCACGGAGCGGAAATTTTCTACTTACTTTTAAGCTTTACGAGCAAGCCCAGGGCGGCGAGCCCATTTGGCAGGAAGTTCATACTATTATCGCGACCAACGGATTGTTCAATGTCGTGCTGGGAAAAACCCAGCCGCTGAGTTTGCCTTTTGACAAACCCTACTGGTTGGGAATCACGGTTGGCGGCGATGGGGAGTTATTGCCGCGGGTGGAACTGACGGCGGCGGCGTACAGCCTCAGCGCGCGTTCCCTCGCCGATAGCGCGTTGGTGGCCGGCAGCAATATTCATCTCTCCCGCCAGGGATCGTCCATTGTGATCTCGGCCACGAGCGGCGGCAGCCAATTGCAGCTACCATTTGTGGGCAGCGTTGGCAGTTCCATCGCTGCGTTTTCGGTTGCGAATACCGGCGCGGGCGCGGCGGCGCAGTTTCAAAATAATGGCGCGGCGGCGACCGTAGCGGTGACCAACGAGCAAGCCAACGGCGACGCTTTGCGGCTGCAGGGAAATCTCACCTCCACGGGCGCGGGACAATTTGCGGGGGGACTACGCGCGGAGGTGCACGGCAGCCAAGCGGCGATTAACGGCCTGTCTTTAAAATCTTCTCAAAATGAAATTAATGCCATCACCCCAAGGCTCACGCCGCTGTTGCATCCGGATGCAACCGCCCAGGAATTGGTCGAAGCGGCGATCTGGGGCTTTACCGACCGCGACTCGGTGCCGGCGGCCGTCTTCGGCCAAAACGATAGCCCAAACTCCAATATCACCGTCGGGGTTTGGGGATTTCATCGCGCGGCGGGCGCGGGTGTGCTGGCTACTAACGCCGGCACCGGCAGCGCACTGGTAGCCAACCACACCGGCCTCTCCGGCAACATCGCGGTGTTTCAAAGCAATTTCACCAATCAGGCGCGCATCGATAAAACCGGCAAAGCGTTTTTCAACGGCGGCACCCAGACTGGCGGCGCGGACGTAGCCGAAGCGTTTGCCGTCGAAGGCCTGGTGGAAGAGTACGAGCCCGGCGACGTGTTGGTGATTTCAACCGCCAGCGATCGCGCCGTGGAAAAATCCGACGAGCCGTATTCGACGCGAGTCATCGGAGTTTATGCCGCCAAACCGGGTGTGCTGCTTTCCGAGCGCGGCATCGAAGCGGACCACGGCGACACGATCCCGGTGGGCGTCGTGGGGGTGATTCCCACCAAAGTTTGCGGCGAGAACGGCCCCATTCGCCGCGGCGATCTGCTGGTGACGGCGAGCACCCCCGGGCACGCTATGAAAGGCACGGAACGCGAACGAATGCTGGGCGCGGTCATCGGCAAAGCCTTGGAGGAATTTAATGGCAGCGGCAGCGGCGTCGTTCGGGTTTTGGTGAATGTGAAGTGAGCAGAACCCGGAGTCTCAAAGGACTCGGGTTGAAATAAAATTCAAACATCCTCATCCAACCTGCCTTCCCAAAGATACGTTTTGGTTTCTGAGAAAATCACTTTGTGAAGGACGAGCAGAGAAATCAAATTGGGAATCGCCATCAAGCCGTTGGTGATATCGGCAAACGACCACACCATCGGCAGCGTCAGAATCGAGCCGGCCATCACGCCGATCACCCACAGCCAGCGATACGGCGCAATCGCCTTTGACCCAAACAAATATTCTGCGGCTTTCTCGCCGTAGTACGACCAGCCCAAAATCGTCGAGAACACAAACGTCAGCAGGCCCACGGTCAACACAATCGGCCCGATGAGCGGAATATCCGAGAAGGCGGCGTTGGTGAGCGCGGCGCCCTTCAAACCGGTTAGCCACTCGCCGGAGTTCACCAGCACCATGCCGGTGATGGCGCACACGACCACGGTATCCCAAAACGTGCCGGTGGAGGACACCAGCGCCTGGCGCACCGGATTTTTGGTCTGCGCCGCCGCGGCCACAATCGGCGCGCTGCCCAATCCCGACTCGTTGGAAAACAATCCGCGCGCCACGCCGAAGCGAATGGCTTCTTTCATCCCAGCGCCCAAAAATCCGCCGACGACCGCGTGGCCGGTGAAGGCGGTTTGGAAGATCAGCCTGAGCGTGCCGGGAAGGTGCTCGACGTGCATCGCCAGCAAAACCAGGCAGCCGAGAACATAAAATATCGCCATGAACGGCACCAGCATCTCACACACGCGCGCTATCGATTTGATGCCGCCGATCACAACCACCGCGGTCAGGGCGGCCAGGATGAGGCCGGTAATCCAGAAATCGACGCCGAAGGTTTCTTTGACCATATCGGCGATGGAATTGGCCTGCACCATGTTGCCGATGCCAAACGCGGAGATGGCCGTCAAACCGGCGAAAGTGAGGCCGAGCCACTTGGCGTTCATCCCGCGCTCGAGTACGTACATCGGCCCGCCGGCGAAAAGTCCCTTCGCCGTGCGGACGCGGTATTTCACCGCCAGCAGCGCCTCGGCGTATTTCGTGGCAATGCCGAAAATGCCGGTGAGCCACATCCACAAAACCGCGCCGGGGCCGCCACTGGCAATGGCCGTCGCCACTCCCACAATGTTGCCGGTGCCAATGGTGGCGGCCAGCGCCGTGGTGAGCGCGCCGAACTGGCTGACGTCGCCCTGCCCCTCCTGCTTGCGTTTGATCGAAAGTTTGATGCCCGTGCCAATGAAGCGCTGGATGAATTTAAGGCGAAAGGTGAGAAAGATGTGCGTGCCCATGAGCAAAATCAGCAGCGGCGGCCCCCACACCCAATCGCTGATTTGCAACAACAGTTGTTCGAGATTTTGCATGTGCCTCCCTCTTTCGTAGTAACGCATTCATGCGCTCATTACAATAATGATTGGTTTTTAGTGGAAAGATTGAAGGGGATATAGCAAATCGGGGAACGGAAGTCAATAAGATTTTTTTAAGGAAAATCGTCAAGCTGCTTGTTTCGATTAATAGAAGTTATTAAATTAATTTTAGATAAAACCGCTGTGACACGAAGGTTCGCAAGAAAAATCTATGCATCTTTGCGTGAGCTTTTCTATTTTGGGGACCAAACCGGGTTACATCACTCTTTGGAAGGAGGGTTTCTATGGCAAACAAGAAAATCATCGCAGTTTTAGGCGCCACGGGCGCTCAGGGCGGCGGTTTGGTGCGCGCGATCATGAGCGACAAAAACAGCGAGTTCACGGCGCGCGCTATCACTCGCGACGTCAACTCCGACAAAGCCAAAGCGCTGGCGAAATTGGGCGCCGAGGTGGTCGCTGCGGATGTTGATGACGTGGAAAGCTTGAAGCGTGCTTTCAAGGGCGCATACGGCGCGTTTTGCGTTACATTCTTCTGGGCGCACTTTTCGCCCGAAAAAGAAATTGCTGAGGTCAAAAACATGGCCGAAGCCGCGAAGCACGCCGGCCTAAAGCACGTCATCTGGTCCACCCTCGAAGACACCCGCAAGTGGGTGCCGCTCGACGACAATCGCATGCCCACCCTGCAGGGCAAATACAAAGTGCCGCACTTCGATGGCAAAGGCGAAGCCGATCAAATTTTCCGCGATCACGGCGTCCCCACTACCTTCCTCTTGACCTCGTTTTATTGGGACAATTTTATTTTTTTTGGCTCTGGCCCCAAAAGAGGCCCGGATGGCAAACTCGCCATCACCTTTCCGATGGACGATAAGAAACTGCCCAGCATTGCGGCTGAGGACATCGGCAAATGCGCTTACGGCATTTTCAAGAAAGGCAGTCAATACATTGGCAAAACCGTTGGCATTGCCGGCGAGCATTTGACCGGCGCACAGATGGCCGCCGCACTGACCAAAGCGCTCGGCCAGGAAGTGCGCTACAACGCGGTAACGCCGGAGGCCTACCGCAGCTTCGGTTTTCCCGGCGCCGATGACCTCGGCAATATGTTCCAGTTCAAGCGCGATTTCAATGATTATTACTGCGGCATCCGCAACCTGGACGAAGCGCGCGCGCTCAACCCGGAACTGCAAACGTTTGAACAGTGGCTGGCGGTGAATAAAAGCCGCATCCCGCTTGATTGACCCTAACCCCACTTATATTTTCTTGGACTGCGGATTGATGGAATGTTGGATTAATAGATCAATGAAACTACATCGATCCAATAATCCATCAATCCACCCTGAAAAGGAATCCTAATGATAGCTTACAAGTCTATTTTAGACGAAACCCTCGAAGCCTGGGAAGATGCGCGCCGCGGCGTGATTGCGGAAGTGAAAAACATTCCGGCCAACCAATTTGATTTCCGTCCCGCGCCGGAAATGCGCAGCGTGAAAGAGCAGGTGGTGCACATCCTGGAGGTGGCGATGATGATGACCGGCGAGCTCACCCGCGCCGACACCAACTTCCAGCGCGCCGAGTGGCCGAAGCTTTTGCAAATGTACGCCGCCGAAGCCTATCGCGCTCACTCGAAAGCGGAATTGCTAAAGCTGCTGAAATCGCAATTGCAGGATGGCGTCAAAAAATTCCGCGCGGCCGGCGAGCTGCACATGCTGCAATTCATCACCCGCTTCGATGGCCAGCCCGGCACCCGGCTGGCATGGCTCCATCACGGCATCGCGCAGGAGATGTACCATCGCGGGCAGCTCTGCTTGTATGAGCGACTGCTGGGAATCGAGCCGGCGCTGACAAAACTTATCCGCGGTGGATGAATTGGAGCTAAAGTGCCAGGCACTTCCAAAAGTGCCTGGCACATAGTATAAATGGAAGTGCCACGCACTTTTGAAGTGCGTGGCACTTTTTGAAAAAAGAATGAACCAGCTCAAATCCGTAACCATTTACACCGACGGCGCTTGCCTAGGCAACCCCGGCCCCGGCGGCTATGCCGCAATTTTGATTTCCGGTGACCAGCGCAAAGAAATTTCCGGCGGCTTCAACAACACCACCAACAATCGCATGGAACTGATGGCGGCCATCAAAGGATTGGAGGCGCTGAAGAAGCCGTGCCGCGTTACGCTCTACAGCGATTCACAATATTTAGTTGAAAGCATGACACAGGGCTGGGCGCGCCGTTGGCAGGCCAGCGGCTGGAAGCGCAACAAAAAAGAATACGCCCTGAACGTTGATTTGTGGAAACAGTTGCTGAAGTTGTGCGAACAGCACCAGGTGGAATTCAAATGGACGCGCGGGCACGTGGGCACGCCCGAAAACGAGCGCTGCGACTACCTCGCCAATCTTGCCGCCAACCAACCGAATCTACCGGATGATCCCAATCCCGGCCTCGAGGAACCGCCGACTTTATTTTAACGGAGGGCAAAATCAGCGCCGCGTATTTTTGCGCGATGATAATGTAAAAATACGCTCGCTGCGCGGGCTGATTTTTACACTTCGACACTTATCGTTTCTTCGCGACCCGATCCTACGGAGATGATCTCAAAACTAGTTTTGGTTAGGTCTGCAATGGCCGTTAAATAACTTTGGGCGTTCTGCGGTAAATCATCAAATTTTCGGATGCCGCGCGTTGATGTCAGCCAGCCGGGGAAGACTTCATAAACCGGCTCGCAGTTTTCAAGAATCTGCAATTCGCTGGGAAAAGAGTTAATCAGCTTACCTCTGTACTTATAGGCCACGCCGATTTTAATTTCTGCCAGCGAATCCAACACATCGAGCTTGGTGATTGCAAATGAGTCGATGCCGTTCACCTGCACCGCGTAGTTAGCGATCACCGCGTCGAACCAGCCGCAGCGCCGCGGCCGGCCGGTGGTGGCGCCGTATTCGTCGCCCAATTCCCGCAGCTTGATGTTTTCGCCGTCGGAAATTTCGGTGGGAAACGGCCCCATCCCGACGCGCGTCGTGTAAGCTTTGATCACCCCCAAAACCGCGTCCACTTTTGTTGGCCCGATGCCCACGCCGGTGCACGCGCCGCCGCTGGTAGGCGAAGACGACGTCACAAACGGATACGTTCCAAAATCCACGTCGAGCAAAGTACCCTGCGCCCCCTCCAACAAAATCGACTTGCCCTGCTTGATGGCTTCATTCAAATAAACGGAAACGTCTTTGACGTAGGGATCGATCTTGTCATCGAATTCCAGATACTCGTTGATGATGCGATCGACGTCGAGGGTCTCGGCGCCATAAATTTTTTTGAGGATCTCGTTTTTCTCTTCGATGTTGCGCCGCAGTTTGGTCTTCAGGGTTTCGCGATCCAGCAAATCGACAATGCGGATGCCCATGCGATTCACTTTGTCCACGTACGCCGGGCCGATGCCGCGGCCGGTGGTGCCGATTTTCTGCTGCGCGTCTTTGGCTTCTTTGGCCTGATCGAGAATTTTGTGATAGGGCATGATGAGGTGGGCGCGGTGGCTGATGAGCAGCCGACCGGTCACGCGAATGCCTTTCGATTCCAGCAGCGCAATCTCGTCTAACAGCGCAACCGGATCAATCACCACGCCGTTGCCGATCACACAGATGGTTTTCTCCTGCAAAATTCCGGACGGGATGAGATGGAGAATGTATTTTTCGCCGTTGATGACAACGGTGTGGCCGGCGTTGGCGCCGCCCTGGTAGCGCGCCACGATGTCAACTTTCTCGCTCAGGAGATCGACGATTTTGCCTTTGCCTTCGTCGCCCCACTGTGCCCCGACAACAATTTTTACGGACATGCTGCAACTCCAAACCGGCAAAAAAAATCCGATCGCGGGATCGGATTTTTGATCGATTTGCGGATGACTGAATGTTATTTAAAACTGGCGACCGCTTTGTCAATCGTGTCGAAGGTTTCGAAAACGGTGAGCAGTTTGGTGATCATCAGCAGGCTCTGGATGCGGTCGGTGATGTTCGCCAGTTTGAGGTCGCCGCCGTGGTTGCGCATGGTGGTGAGCCCGCCGATGAGGATGCCGAGGCCGGAGCTGTTCATCCAATTGACGTTGACCAGGTCGGCTACCACTTTGGTTTTGCCGCTTTCGATCAGCTCGTGCAGCTTGTCGTTGAGCACCGTCGCGTCGGGACCGCCCATGATTTTGCCCGAGAGCTCCAGCACCACTACGCCGTTCACCACGCGTTCACTGATCTTCATAACCTAACCTCCTCAAAGTAGGTTGAGCAGATTTCCAGAAAAATACAAAATGGGAATAATGCCAAAATTCTAATCTCGTTTTTTTGAACTCAGTTTGTTTCGCAATTCGAAAATCAAAAGATTATGCGTGTTTGAGAACGGCTTTGCTTTTTTTCAACTGCCGCTGTTTTTCCCATTCAACTAAAATCGGGCTGGCCACAAAGATGGAGCTGTAAGTGCCGACGCCGATGCCGATCAACAGCCCAAAGGCGAAATTGTGAATCACTTCACCGCCGAAAAGGTAGAGCACCAACACTACGATCAGGGTGGTGCCGCTGGTCAAGATGGTGCGGCTCAAAGTTTGATTGATGCTGATGTTGATGATGTTCTCGTAGGTTTCGCGGCGCAGCACCTTCAGGTTTTCGCGGATGCGATCGAACACGACGATGGTGTCGTTCAGCGAGTAGCCGACGATGGTCAGGAACGCGGCGATCACGTTGAGAGAAATTTCCAACCGCAGCAGAGAGAACACGCCCAGCGTAATGATGACGTCGTGAAACAACGCCACGATGGCGCCCACCGCAAATACGAATTCGAAGCGCCAACTGATGTAGATCAAAATGCAGAACATGGCGATGAGCACCGCCCACACCGCCGCGCTTCGCAGCTCGGCGCCGATTTTGGGGCCGACTTTTTCGATCATCTGCACCGTGTAGGGGTTGTCCGGAAAGGCTTTGGAGATTTCCGCTTTGATGGCGTCGGAAATCTCGGTGCCGGTTTCCTGCTGCTGCACGCGGACGAGGATTTCTTTTCCGGAGCCGAAGTTTTTGATCTCGGCGTTGCCGAAACCCACTTGCGTCAAAGCCGAACGAACCTCCGCGACCGAGATATCCTTTTCGAATTTCAGCTCGATGGAGGTGCCGCCCAAAAAATCGATGCCATACTTCGGGCCGCCCTGCGCAACTAAGGAAACGATGCTGACCAAAATCAGCGCCAGCGAAAACAACATGGCGGGTTTTCGTTTTCCGATAAAATCAATTTTCGTGTTTGCAAAGAATTGCATGGCGTCTCCGAATTAAATGCTTAATTTAGTGACGGCAAACTTATCGATCACGTAATCAAAAATGATGCGGGTGACCAAAATCGCGGTGAACATGCTGACCACGATGCCGATGGAAAGGGTGAGGGCGAAGCCGCGAATGGGGCCGGTGCCGAATTGATAGAGCACCACCGCGGTAAGCAGGGTGGTGACGTTGGCGTCCAAAATGGTGCGGAAGGCGCGGCTGTAACCGCTGTCGATGGCGGCGCGGATGGTTTTGCCGCTGCGCAGCTCTTCGCGGATGCGCTCGAAAATCAGCACGTTGGCATCCACCGCCATGCCGATGGTCAAAATGATGCCGGCCACGCCGGGCAAGGTAAGGGTGGCATGAAAGCCTGCCAGCACCGCCATCAGAATGACCAAGTTCAAAATCAGCGCCAGGTTCGCCAGCAGACCCGAGAGCCGATAGTATAAAACCATAAACACCGCGACCAGCGCCATTCCGATCATCGCCGAGTACGTTCCTTTATTAATAGAATCCTGCCCTAAAGACGGGCCGACGGTGCGCTCCTCGATGACTTCCACCGGCGCAGGCAGCGCGCCGGCGCGCAAAACGATGGCCAGGTCTTTGGCCTCTTTATCATTGGCCATGCCGGTGATCTGGGCGCGCCCGGAGGGAATTTTTTCCTGAATATTTGGGATGGAAACCACCCGGCCGTCGAGCACAATGCCCAGCCGCTTGTTGATGTTGGCGCCGGTCACCCGCGAGAAAATGCGCGCGCCTTCGGCAGTGAGCTCCATGTTGACGATCCAGCGCCCGGCCTGCAATTCCGAGCCGATGTTAGGGCGGGCGTCGGCGATCATCGCGCCAATCAGCTCCGGCTCTTTTTTAAGCATATAAAGAAGGTAGTATTCCTGATCGCCCGAGCGCTCGGGGCGGTTGGAAAAAAGAATTTCGGTATCTTTGGGGATGACCGCTTGCACCTCCGGCGAATTCAAGATATTTTCCACCGCGAGACGATTTTGGATGGGGACCGCCATTTCGCCGCCGAGGTTCGCCAGCAAGGCATCGAATGGGCGCTCCTGAAAAATTTCTTCGTCAATCAGCGCCGTGGTGTCGGAGTCAGCGGCAGCGGTTTTATTGTCGGTTCGTTCCTCTTTGATGGCCGCCTCGCCGAAAATATCCCGCAGGCTCACCTCGGTTTCTTCGCGCACTTTTTCTTTGATGGTCGAGGTATCCATTTGCGTTGAAGTGTCGGCGCTCAAGCCGGCCAATTTATCGAGCCGGCGTTTCCAGACGCGGTTGATGGCGCTGCGAATGGCGGAAGCTTTCTCGGGTTCGATCTCCAATTGAAATTCCAGCAGCGCGGTGGTGCCGATGATGCGCTTGGCGCGATCGACGTCCTGAATGCCGGCCAACTCAATCACGATGCGGTGCGTCCCTTGTTTAGTGATGGAGGGCTCGGAGACGCCAAACTGGTCGATGCGATTGCGCAGCACCTCGAGGGTGCGGTTGACAGCGTCCTCGGCCTCGGTCTTGAGGCCGTCGAGGATTTTGTCGTCGGGGTCGCGGCTGCCGCCGAAATAGCGGTTGAGGCGCAAATTCCGTTCAGCAAAGACCTCCGGTAGAACTTCAAAAAAATCTTCGTTGGTGGTTTGCACCCGAGTTTGGATTTGGCGAATGGCGTCTTCAAAGTCGCTGTCTTTGGTTTTCGCCAGGCTGTGCAGCAATTGCGGCATGTCAACTTCGTAAACCAGATAGGTGCCGCCCTGCAGATCGAGGCCCAGCGGGATGGCTTTGGGTTCATTGAGCTTGATTTTGTGATCCAGTTCGATGAGCGGCTGGACGTCGGAGGCGATGATGGCGTCGAGGCTGTTGCCGTTCGCACCGGTGAAATGGTTGCGCACCAGCAATTGCAGGTTGGCGGAATTGAGCGCCGCCCGGATATCGTTGCGGCTGAGGGTGGTATTTTCCTCTACGGCCTTGTAGTGAATTTCCGCTTTCTTTTTCAGTTGATTGACTTCATAAGTTGGGTACAAAACGATAATCGACCCCGCGATCACCGCCAGCACAATCAGAGTTTTGAACAAATTTTTTCTTCGCATTGAGTTGCTATTCCTCCCAAAACAGGAAAATTCAGTGCGCAATATAGCATAATTTTAAAATAAAGTCAAGGTAAGATTCTGGCCTGCTTAATGAGTTACGGCTCAATATTTTGAGGGAGATGGCAGCGGGCTGGACTCTTCGCTGAGGCGGCGCACCACTTCTTTCACCACCTTTTTAATCATGGCCGGGTTGGCGTTAGGCCCCAATTGCTTTTGCGCCTCGGCGGCAATTTGCCGGAGTTTTTCTTCGGTGATTTCCATAAAATTGAAAATAATTTAAATGCAGTTTTTCTGATATGCAAGACTTTTGTGTATCGACAAAAGTTTACTAAAAGGGTTTAGTAAACGTGGAACTGGGCATCTCAAAAAAGGGTTGCTTTGTTGGAGATTTTAATGTAAAATAGACCCGCAAAAAATTGACCACCTGGCATAATTGTTGGTAGCTTTATGTGTCAATTCACTTTTGAAATTACGGACTGTTTCTCGTTGAGACACGATTCGTAAATTTTTGATGCAATTCAGAATCTTTGGAGTCGCCGATATGAATAACCACTCGAAATTAATTTCGATCCTGGGCGCGCTGTTGTTGCTCGGTTTCATTTCCTCAACTTCGGTCGGGGCGCCGACGCCGGATTTTGAGGAGCTGAAACGCCTGGTGCAGGAATTCAAAAAAGACCCGCGCGGGCCGTATCAAGCCATTCGCTGGTTCTGCCCGGATGGCACGATCATCCCGGCGCAGGAGCGCTGCTCGCAGCCCGGCGGGATTCAACACGCCCTGCTTAAAGATCGCGTGATGCAATTGGCGAAAGAACATAATCTCCACCTTGGCCAGATTTTAGCCGGCACGCCCTTCGAGGCCTTTCTCGATTCCGCCAATCTCAATTCCCGCATGAAGCAGTATCAAATAGAAAAATTTCTGCAGGCCGCCGACGACGGCTGGATCCTCCGCCGCGCGCGCTACTACCGCGGCGCGGTGCAGGCGGAAGATGAAGAGGCTTGGGGCGCTAATTTTTTGAATTGGCTTTTGGCAAAAGACAATTTGATTGCAGAGCAATTTTTTCTGATTCGTCAGGCCAGCAAAGACATCCCCCACCAGGCGCGCGAAGATCGCTGGACTCTGATTCGCGCCCTTTCCAAAACCATCGCCGACACCCTCCCCTCGTTTATGGATCTGCGCATCAAGCTGCACGGCCAGCCCGAATTCAGCGATCTGCAACGGGTGACAGAGTACCGCGCCAAAAACGACAGCCTGCCGCCACACATGTCCGAGCTGCTGGAAAAGCTGCAAAAGGAATTAGAGTTGGCGTATCAACCGATTAATCTGCAGATCCTGAAGACCTTCACTCGCCAGCTTCCGCCGGACTTAGACATCGCCCAGCGCGTGCAGGGGTTTATCGAAACCTATAGCGCTAAGAACGGCGCGAACAGCGTGCACGCCGATAGTTTGCTGATCAGCAAATGCAAAGATATCGCCGAAATTATGTGGAACATCCGAGTCGATTTGCCGCAGGTTCCAGCGGCCGCGCGGCTGCCGCTGCTGGATTTGTCCAATGAGCTTGAAAGCCTGCTGTTTCGCGAGATCGCAAATTGGCAGCCGCAATCCGTCCGCGAGTTGTTTGAGAAGAGTTACGTGCTGGCGCAGGCTGCGGCCGGCAGCGGATTCCTCGAAATTTGGGAGTGGCAGACCATCGAGCCGTATCTGCGAATCGAGGCGGCGGAGACGGAGCTGGCGTTTGAGACATATCTCGAGCGCGCGCAGTACGCCCGCCGCGTCGTGGAGTGGGGCACCAGCATGGCGCGCTCGGTTTACGAGCCCGTGGTGGAGCTGTTTTTGAATTTCGAGCCGCTGGCGGCCGGGTTTATCGACGACCGGGTGCGCAGTTCGGCGCTGCTGCCGTTGGGCGAGACCGCCTGGGAGCTGCAGCAGATCGCCGAGAGCCTCTGCCAGGTTTCTAATTTTGTGATGGGCGTCCCCAGCCAACATCAGGTGCGCGGCCTCAACCCCGGCTTCGCGTTTGGCGAGTTGGAGATCATCACCGGCGCGCCGGAAGGCGTCGCCCTCAGCGCCTCGAAAATTTATGTGATGCAGCGGGCGCCCGCCGATATGAAGCCGGTGGCGGGCATTGTTACGGTCTCGGAAGGAAACCTGGTTTCGCACGTGCAACTGCTTGCCCGCAACTTAGGAATTCCGAACGCCAGCACCACCCAACAAAATCTTAACGAGCTCAAGCCGTTTGCCGGGCAGAAAGTTTTTTACGCCGTCTCTCGCCGCGGCGCGGTAATCATGAAGCCCGAGTCCGAGATGACGGACGAAGAGCGCGCGCTGGTGGCCGTGGCTCAGCGCAGCGAGGATCGCATCACGGTGCCGACGCAGAAAATTAACTTAAAAAAGATGGATCTCATCAATCTGCGAGACTTGCGCGCCAGCGATTCCGGCAAGACCTGCGGCCCCAAAGCCGCCAATCTCGGCCAGCTCAAGCACATGTTTCCCAGCAACGTCGTGGAAGGCTTCGTGATTCCTTTTGGCGTCTTCCGCCAGCATTTGCAGCAGGCCATGCCCGGCAGCGACGGCAGCTACTGGCAGTTCTTGCAGGAAACGTTTACCGAAGCCAGCGCCAAACGCGCCGCCGGCGCCAGCGAAGAAGAAATTGAAAGCTACACGTTGGAACGGCTCGCCCAGCTTTCGGCGGCCATCAAAAAAATAGCTTTTTTCGATAATTTTTTAGAGAAGCTGGAGAAGGCCTTCATCGAAATTCTTGGAGCCAAAATGGGCGAGCTGCCAGTGTTCATTCGCAGCGATACCAATATGGAGGATTTGAAAGACTTCACCGGCGCCGGGTTAAATTTGACAGTTTTTAATGTCGTGGATCGGGAAAAAATTCTGCAGGGCATCCGCGATGTGTGGGCCTCGCCCTATTCCGAACGCAGCTATCGCTGGCGGCAGAAATTTCTTCTTAATCCAGAAAATGTTTATCCTTCCATTCTTATTTTGCCGTCGGTGAACAACGATAAATCCGGCGTGTTGATCACCAGCGATCCGCACACCGGCAACTTGGACGACGTGACCGTGGCGTTCAACCGCGGCGTCGGCGGCGCGGTGGAAGGTCAAAAAGCGGAGTCCTACCTGCTGCGAAGCAACGGCCAGAACTTGCTGTTGACACCGGCGCGCGAAAACAAATACCTGATTGTTCCGAAAACCGGCGGCACGCAAAAAGCCTTCGCCCACTTCCATCAGCCCATTCTCAAAGAGGGCGATCTCTACCAGCTTCGGGCGCTGGCCGCGCTCATCAAAGAGACGCTGAGTAAGCAGCCGGGAATCGAGTCTCAAGGTCCGTGGGATGTGGAGCTCGGCTTCAAAGACGGGCACATCTGGTTATTTCAGGTGCGGCCGTTTGTGGAGAACAAGCGCGCGGCGTCGTCCAGTTATCTGCTCTCGCTGGATCCGGTCTCTCCGCCAGATGTGGCGATCGAGCTGGATAAGGCGCTAACCCTGGCGAATTAAGTTCCCCATTATTTCACAGATGTAATTGAGGAGTTGGACGTGCGACAAATTTTGGGCTTCATCGCTTTATTCATCTTGACTTTTTCAGTTTTAATCGACTCCATCTTCAGCTATCCCATCGACGGCTATAGTCTCACCGGCATCCGCCGCCTCGAACGGCTGCGGCGCATCCTCGCCGGCGAAATCAAAGGCACGGCGCCGATCCCCGGCGCGCAGAAATCCATCAACGATATCAAGTTAAATTTGCTGGGGACGCGCGGCGACTCGCTGGAAACCCTGCCACCCATCGATGCAGCGCTGCAAAAGGAGATCGACAAGCTCTTCCCCAACCGCGATGAAAGCTACTCGCTGGCGCTGCTCGAGATCACGCCCGGCAAGCCCTTCCGCTACGCCGAACGCCAGCCCAACCGCCAGTTTTCGCCCGGCAGCGTCGGCAAGTTGGCGGTGATCGCCGGCCTGTTTACTGAGCTGCGCGCCATCTTTCCGGACAGCGCCGAAAAGCGCCGCGAGCTGCTGCGGACTCGAATGGTGGTGGCGGACAGGTGGATTCGCAGCGACGAGCACGAAGTGCCCATTTTCGATCCCGAAACCGGCAAATACGCCAACCGCCCCATGAAGGAGGGCGACGTGTTTTCATTGTACGAACTGGCCGACCACATGCTCTCCGCCAGCGCTAATTCCGCCGCCAGCTTGGTTTGGAAGGAAGCCCTGCTGATGCGCGCCTTCGGCCCGGACTATCCGCCCACGCCGGCACAGGAGCAGGAATTCTTCGCGAAAACCCCGAAAAAAGAGTTGGGCGATATGGCGTTCGCGATTGTGAACGAGCCGCTGCGCGCCATCGGCATCGCACAACGCGACTGGCAGTTGGGCAGCTTTTTTACTTACATGGCCTCGAAGGATATTTTGAGCGGCCGCGGCAGCTTCGCGAGTCCGAAGGGGCTGCTGCAATATTTGGTTGCGCTCGAGCGCGGTAAAATCGTGGACGAGTGGTCGAGCCTGGAAATCAAACGTTTGATGTACATGACGGCGCGCCGCATCCGCTACGCCTCGGCGCCGCGACTGCAGGAGGCCGCGGTGTATTTTAAATCCGGCAGCCTCTACCGCTGCCAGCCGGAGCCGGGTTTTGTCTGCAAAAAATATATGGGCAACGTTGAAAACGGTATGAACTCGGTGGCGATTGTCGAGCACCCGGATGGCCGCACCTATTTGGTGGGGTTGATGTCCAACGTGCTGCGCAAAAACTCGGCAGTGGAACATCAATCGCTGGCGACGTTTATCGATCGGATTTTGTCGAAGTGAATTAATTTGACGAGGGCCTTGAAAAATCAACATCTTTGAGTGCGCAAGAACTAAAGTATAGAAAAGCCTGGCGGCTGACTAAAGAATAGCCAACCTCTTCAACGCAACAACGTCTCCCTATCTTAATCTTAGTTATTGTTTCGGTAGTTATTCTCATTATGACGGCGTTCTTTCTTGCAAGGAGGAAGATGCCTTTCGATCTCCCTTAGGTAGTTTGTGGAGTAATTTTCTATTTTTTTATGAAGTGCTGATCTTTCAAAAAAATAATCAGCCGCAAATTGAGGTTTGCCTATCAGAAAAAAAAAAGTGGAAATTTATTCTCTTAACGTCCTTTTATCGTTTTCTACTGGGTTGGTTATTCTTAGCTGCAGCGATACACTATAATTTATTTGGCGCTTTTTATAAACTGTCGTGGCCATTGATTCAAATACTTTTGATTGTTTGAATCATTCCCCTTGATTTTTTGGGATGCTCAAGCTATTTTGTAGCCAAATTTTTCGGCTATGAATCTCTTGAAACTCTTGTCGATTTTTTTGTTTGCACTTCTTTCGACCGTCTTTTTTGCCTGCGGTTACAAAAATACGCCCGAAGGCGTCTCCGAGGAGTTTCTGTTTCGATATTTGATCGAACTGAACCAACAGGGCGCGCAGGAATTGTGCACCGGACTCGCCACGATGAAACTTCAAAAAGAAATTGAATCGCTGCGCAGCGTGCGCATGCAGCCAGACCTCGAGCTTTCCAGCGCCAAACCCTTCATCGATTACAAACTCAAGAGTCAGCAGCAGCGCCCGGACAACTCGGTTACGTTTTTTTATGACGTAACAATTGAAAGCAAAGGCGGCTACGAATCGCAGCGACAATTTGTATTATCAACCATTGCCGTCAACGGCAAATGGCTGGTGAATAATTTCGATACGTTCATCCCGGAACGTGAAAAGTGAGACGGCAAGTGGCAGACGTTGAAAAGCGAAGAGCGTAATGCGGTTGTTCATGAATTTGCCGTCTGCAGTTTGCCGTCTCACGTTTCCGTCTCACATTTCACATCTCACTTCTCACACGAAAGGACTCCGATGCCAAAGAAAAATTTTCTCTCCGGAAAATCGATTTCCCCCGAACCCATCGGCATGGGGATTTCATTGACCGATCTCGTAGATAAAACCTTCCTCGCTTACAACGCTGCGCGCTTGCGGGAGGGCTGCCAGTTGTTCACTCAAAAAATGTTGGGCGAAAAGGTCACCGTGGGGATGAGCCTCACCGGCGCGCTCACCCCGGCCGGCGTGGGCATGTCGTGCTTGATCCCGTTAATCGAAAACGGCTTTGTGGATTGGATTGTCAGCACCGGCGCCAACCTCTACCACGACACCCACTTTGCCCTCGGGCTCTCCATGCACCAGGGTAACTTCAAAGCCGACGACGTGGTGCTGCGCGATGAAGGCGTGGTGCGCATTTACGACATTTTTTTCGACTACGAAGTACTGCTCTCCACCGACGAATTTTATCGCAAAGTGATCGCCGCACCGGAGTTTCAAAAAACCATGAGCACCGCAGAGTTTCATTTTTTAATCGGTAAATACGTTCACGAAAGAGAAAAGGCGTTGGGGCTGAAACACAAGTCGCTGCTATCGGCGGCGTACCTCGCGGGCGTGCCGGTGTATACATCGTCGCCGGGAGACAGCTCCATCGGCATGAACGTGGCCGCGATGGCGCTGGATGGCAACCGTCTGCAATTCGACGTCAACGCCGACGTCAACGAAACCGCCGCGATTGTGCTGGCGGCCAAACGGGCCGGCGGCGAAAGCGGCGTGCTGATTTTTGGCGGCGGCTCGCCGAAAAATTTTCTGCTGCAAACCGAGCCGCAAATTCAGGAAGTGCTTGGCATCGATGAAAAAGGCCACGACTATTTTCTGCAATTCACCGACGCCCGTCCCGACACCGGCGGCCTCTCCGGCGCCACACCTTCGGAGGCGGTGAGCTGGGGCAAAGTCGATCCCGACCGGCTTCCTGATACCATCACCTGCTACTGTGACTCCACCATCGCCCTGCCAATTCTCACGGCGTATGCGCTCGCCAAACATCAGCCGCGAAAGTTGAAAAAGCTGTATTTCAAACGGGAGGAGATGATGGAGCGGTTGATGCTGGAGTATCGAAAAGCCACTTGAAAAGATTGCATCATTTATTATTTGTGTTATCTTATGAGGCGAAGAGGAGACTGCTGAATGTCCATAGTTGAAAACAAAAAAAAGGTAATCGCTTTTGGCTGGTATGGTGGAAAATACAATCATCTCGATTGGTTGCTGCCGCTGCTGCCTCGTACTCAGCACTACTGCGAGCCCTTTGGTGGTTCTGCCGCTGTTTTGTTAAATAGAGAACCCGCTAACGTTGAAACTTACAATGACATTGACGGAGAAGTCGTAAACTTCTTTAAAGTTTTGAGAGATAAGAAAGAAGAATTGCTTTACGCTATCGGAATGACACCGTTTTCGCGTGAAGAATTCCGGCAGGCCATTCAATCAAATGGAAATAGCGAGAGTCTTTCCGATCTCGAAAGAGCGAGAAGATTTTTCATCCGTGCGCGACAGGTGAGAACCGGCTTAGCCCAAACCGCGTCGAATGGCCGTTGGGCGAATTGCCTGTCCACGAGCCGCGCCGGAATGGCCGGCGCGGTATCGCGTTGGTTAGGCAGCGTCGAGGGTCTTGAGTACATTGCTTCCAGACTTTTGAGAGTGCAGATCGAACACGATGATGCGTTTAATGTCATAAAGCGATACGATAGTCCAGAGACACTGTTTTATTGTGATCCCCCTTATCCCCACGGCTCACGCGGCGACAAAAATGCTTATAAATATGAGATGAGCGACCTCATGCACGTAAAACTTGCCGAAGTACTGAAAAACGTCAAAGGCAAAGTTGCCATTTCAGGATATCGCTGTGAATTGATGGATGAGTTATATAAAGATTGGAATATGCATGTTGCCAAAACCAAAAAAGCATTATCAATAAAAGCTGAAAGAACCGAGATTCTTTGGACTAATTACTGAGCATCATGCCTGACCAATTATCATTTTCGGAGAAATGCCAAAAGTATCTGCATGAACGTTGGAATTATATTCTCAAACTTGTTGAGCATGAATCGAGTACCGAACCTCTAAAAAGAGAATATGACCTTCTAAAAGAGAATATTCGAAGCTGTTTAAACAGCAGCACTAAATCCTACCGTTACGTTCTTCCAAACCAACTCTTAAGTAAGTCTGTTGACCGCTCCCTCGACTGCCGATCGTTGCAAGCCGCGTTTGCAAGCGAAGGCTCATTCGATGCACGAACCATTGCGCACAAAGTCATTGTACCCTTTGATAAAGAAAATCATAACGTATTAGGCGGCTCGAATGAGCCGTATGTGAACAATCCGCTACGCTGCACATCTGTATCGAAGGCCAATCGAGCAAGACAAAAAAACAAGCAGGATTGGGATAAGCTAATTTATATTTTGGATGCGGTTCAAAATAAAAACGATATCGATTTCACGCAAAAAGTCTTTGATCAAGTACTCGTGGAAATAAATAAACTTTTGACAAACGTGGTTGTGGTGTATCCAACGCCAAGTAGAACCAGCCTAGAAAAAACGCTTTTTCTTATCGAAAAATTTATCTCGGAGCGCTCGGGTGGTGATCGACTGGAAGCAGTTGCGACTTCCCTGTTTCGAACCATTTCGGATAGATTTAATCTTTTCGACGAAATAAAAAGAGAAAAAGTCAATGCTCCGGACGTAACCTCTGGAATGGTCGCAGACATTGAGTGTTGGCTGAATGATGAGATAATCTTGTTAGTTGAAGTGAAGGATAGAAGTTTAAACTTGACTCAATTAGATTCAAAGATTGACATCGCGAGAGCTAATCGCATAAAAGAAATTTTGTTCATAGCTCAGCAGGGTATCGAACCGAAAAACCATGACGCTATAAAGAGAAAAATCACTCAAGAGTTTGCCAGCGGCCAAAACATCTACATTTCAGATCTCGTCGAATTTGCGAAGGGAAAATTAATATTGTTGGGAGAACGCGGCCGTGTCGATTTTATTAGCAGGATAGGGCCGGAACTTGACGCTTCAAAATCATCCATTCAACATCGGAAGGCATGGGCGGCTTTACTGAAGGAAATTTGAAAATTTCGGGAAAAGCGCTGAGCAATACAAATAAAAAGGGGCGGCCTCATAGTTTACTGCTTTTTGGAAGAGGAGGTTGATGAAGCCGCCCATCGGGTTTGGTACTTGTTTATACATCCGTCTTCATTTAATATTCCGACCATCGGCAGAATTACCCCAATTCGTTTATGTCCAATCAAAAAAGCGAACATTCCGGATTCACCGTGCGGGCGGCCCTGATTGCGGTTGCCCTCTCCATTTTTTTGCTCACCAGCTCTTCTTACGTGGCCGTCAAGCTTGGGGCGCAGCCGTGGCCGATCATTTTTTCCGTGATCATCTCCGGCGGCGTTCTAAAACTCTTGAGCCGCGGCCGCAAAGTCAGCGTCCACGAGGTGAACGTGGCGCAGGCCGGCGGCAGCATCGGTGGATTGGTGGCGGCCGGCGTGGTGTTCACCGTGCCCGGCATTTTGTATTTGAACAGCAGCAAAAATTTAGAGATCGCCTGGCCGAACCCCTGGGTGCTGGCGCTGGTAACCACGCTGGCCGGCGTTCTCGGCATTCTTTTGTCCGTGCCGCTCAAATATACGTTTGTTGATGAAGAGCAACTGCCGTACCCCTCCGGCACGGCGGGCGCCGAGCTTTTGAAAGCCGGCCAAACCGGCGGCCGGCAATTATTTTTTATAATCGTGATTGGCGCCGCGGCCGGCATATTCGCGCTCATTCGCGATCTCTATTTCCCCGCGGGCTTTTCATTCGCCGCGCTTACCGCCATTGGATTATTTTTGACGCTGGCTCCGCTGCCGCTGGCGGTCGGCGGCGGATATATCCTCGGCGCCGCCGCCGGGTTTTCGTGGCTGCTGGGCGCCGTCCTCGGCTGGGTGATTCTCGTGCCGCTGCTTTTCCAAAATGGCTTCAGCGCAGAGTCGGCGCGCGGCTTGGCGCAAAATTTCGGAATGGGAATGGTGCTGGGCTCCGGCATCGGATTTTTTTCCAGCTACGTTTTGCCGCGCTTCCAAAAAATCTTTCTTCCAATTTTGAAAGCCAGCGAGCGCTACCTGCGGCTTTTTCCCGGGTTGGCGCTGCTGGGAATGAGCGCGCTGTGGTTGGCCGGCGTGCCGCTATTGGCGGCGCTGCTGACAGTGATCGGCGTGTGGGTGATGGTCGCCGTGGCCGCGCGCATGACCGGCGAAACCAACATCGATCCACTGGAACAGTTCGGAATTTTCACCGGACTGGTGATAGCGCTCATTTACCAAATTGCCGCTCTGGAGCTGAGCATGACGGCCTCGTTTATGATAGTCACGTTCGTGAGCGTCGCGTGCGCCATCGCCGGCGACGCCGGCCATGACTACAAATCTTCGGTGATCGTCGGCACGCGCTTCTTCGATATTGTGAAAGTGGACATCATCACGGTCGTCGCCTCCGGACTGGCCGCGCCGTTCGTCCTCGAAACCATTCGCCGCGGTTTTGCCAATGCCCTGTTCACCCCGGCAATGCCGGCCCCGCAGGCGCAGATGGTGGCGGGCAGCATCTTCGGCTTCGAGTTTCCGGGGGTGTTCGCCGGCGGCTTCGTGCTGGCATTTATTTGGGAAATGGCGCAGCGCTTCGTTCCACTAAAATTCAAAAACAAAATTTTGCTGATGCCGCTGGGCATTGGTCTGTTTTTAGGGCTAGGGTTGGCAATTCCGCTGGCGGCGGGCGCGCTCATTCGTTTTTATGTGGATCGGAAGACGCCGCACCTCTACCACGCCGGGTTACTGATGGCCGCTGGTGTGATGGGCGGCGAGGGTTTGGCCGGATTCAGCGCTGGCGCGTTGACTGCGGCCGGGGTGGCGTTCAAGGCCGGAGCTTACTTTTTGTTGACGATTTTCTCGTGTGTGCTTTTGCTGGCATGGCGGAAATATAAAAAAGAATTTTGAGTTGTTTTTTTACCGGAGCGTGCTTACCTTTTCACGTTTTTTACCCCACTGTAACCAACTCCGGAAAGGAAGCTTATGGGAAACGAAACAGGTTTTTTTGACCGATTTTTGTACCTGGCAACCACCATTGATAACTTAATCTGGGGCTGGCCGTTACAATGGCCCATTTCCGCCCTCATCGCTCTGCTTTTAGGCGCCGGCATATTTTTGACGATTGCCACCGGCGGCATTCAATTTTCACATTTCTGGCGCTCCCTCAAACTCATCTTTTCCAGAGAAGCCCGTTCCGAAGAGGGCCACGGCGACATTTCACCATTTGCCGCACTGATGACCGCACTCGCTGCGACGGTTGGCAACGGCAACATCGCCGGCGTGGCCACCGCCATCGCCATTGGCGGACCGGGCGCGCCGGTGTTTATGTGGATTGCTGCGCTCTTCGGCATGGCCACCAAATACGCGGAGGGATTCTTAGGAGTTAAAATCCGCTAAGTGGCGCCCAAAGGCACCATGGCCGGCGGCCCCATGTATTATGTTAAAAATGGTTTGAAAAACAAAAAGTTTGGACGATTCCTGGGAGCGGCGTTCGCGGTTTGTGGAACCATCGCGTGTTTAATTGGCACAGGGAATTTGGCGCAGTCTAATTCCATGGCGGCGTCACTGGCCAATACCATCAATCAATATTTGCACAGCGGAACGCATGCGCAACAAGCGCCGGCGATATACTATTATGCCATCGGCGCGGTCATCGCGCTTTTGGTGGGGATGGTCATCATTGGCGGCATCAAAAAAATAGGTCGTGTATCTGAAAAGCTGGTGCCGGCTATGATTGTTTTCTACATCGTCGCGGCTCTGTGGATCATCATCGCGAATTTCTCTCGCATTCCAGAGGCCTTTGCGTTGATTTTTAAATCCGCATTCGGATTTCAGCCGCTGCTGGGGGCGTCGTTTGGGCTGGCCGTCCAGAGCGGCGTCAGCCGCGGGCTGCTTTCCAACGAAGCCGGATTGGGTTCCGCGGCGATTGCCCAGGGCGCGTCGGCTTCGGACGAGCCCACCAAAAACGGGCTCATCGCCATGACCGGCGTGTTCATCGACACGCTGCTGGTGAACACCATGACCACCCTCACCATCGTTCTCACCGGCGCTTACATTCAAACCCAGGCTTGGCAGGGACTGAACGCGCCCGACAACATCACCAGCATTCTCGTCACTCAAAAAGCTTTTGACTCGGTGCTGCCGTTCGGCGTGGGCGGCGCGGTGGTGGCGTTCGCCTCGTTTTTGTTCGGATATACTACGCTTCTCGGCTGGTCCTATTACGGTGAAAAGTGTATCGAATATCTCGGCGGCGATAAAGTGGTGATGCCGTACCGCTACATTTTTATCGCCTTTCTTTTTTTCGGCGCGGTTTTAACCCCGCTGGCCGGCGAAAGTTTTAATTATCTCAACATCGTTTGGAGTCTCGGCAACATCGGCAACGCGCTGATGGCCTTCCCCAACCTGATCGGCCTCATCCTGCTCACGGGACTGGTCGCTAAAATTACTCAGGAACGATTGGGAAAATAATATGCGCCGAACCAAGATCGTTTGCACCATCGGCCCGGTTACCGACACCGAAGAAGTTTTGGGCCAGCTTATGGACGCCGGCATGAACGTCGCCCGCCTCAATTTTTCCCACGGCAGCCACGGGCAGCATCTGCAGACGCTGCGCCGCATCCGCAACGTTGCCGAGAAAAAAGGACAGCCCATCGCCATTTTGCAGGATCTCGCCGGCCCCAAACTGCGGGTGGGAAAATTCAAAAAAGATCCAGTGAATTTGAAGCCCGGCCAAACTTTTACACTGACGATTGACGACATCGCCGGCGATGAATCACGCGTGGGCGTGACGTTTCCAGAACTACCGAAGGACGTCCAGGCCGGCGAGCGCATCCTGCTGGCCGACGGCGCCATCGAATTGCTGGTGGAAAAAACCGACGCCAAAAACGTCATCTGCAAAGTGAAAGTCGGCGGGCTACTTTCATCTCATAAGGGCGTCAACCTGCCGGGCATTTCACTTTCCGTCAAAGCGTTCACGGACAAAGACCGCGCGGATTTGGAATTTGGCCTCGAACATGGGGTGGATTACATCGCGGTGTCTTTCGTGCGCCGCAAAGACGATATTCTCGAAATCAAAGACTTCATGGAGTCAAAAAGCCAGCGCGTGCCTATTATTGCCAAAATCGAAAAGCACGAAGCGCTGGAAAACATCGCCGAGATCATCGATGCCGCCGATGGCATCATGGTGGCGCGCGGCGATTTGGCGGTGGAAACGGCGTTGGAGCGCGTGCCGCTGGCGCAGAAAATGATCATCAAATTGTGCAACGAGGCCAGCAAGCCGGTGATCACCGCTACGCAGATGTTGAAGTCGATGGTGGAAAATCCGCGGCCCACGCGCGCCGAAGCCAACGACGTCGCCAACGCCGTGCTCGATGGCACCGACGCGGTGATGCTCTCCGAAGAAACCACGATTGGCAATTATCCCATCGAGGCCGTCAAGACGATGGCGAATATCATCGCGGTGACCGAAAACAGCCAGGTCGCGCAGTTGAATCGCCGGTCGCACGATACCAGCGTTGCCAGCATTGCGCAGGCGGTGAGCCATGCTTCGTATCAAATGGCGCGGGACCTCAAGGCCGCGGTGATCATCACACCCACGCAGTCCGGCAGCACCGCGCGCATGGTGAGCTCGTTTCGGCCGGCTCAGCCCATCATCGCGTTCAGCCCAATTCCAGAAGTCGTGCGGCGGTTGAATTTAGTGTGGGGCGTCTATCCCATTATGTCCGGCGTTTTTCAAAACACGGATGAGATGATGGAGGAAGCGATGGACAAAGCCATCAAGTCGGGTTTGGCGAAAATTGGCGACACCGTGGTGATCACTGCCGGCGTGCCAGTGGGCGTGGCCGGCACCACGAATTTGATTAAGGCAGAGACGATTTGGTAGGGGCAGAATAAATTTGGTCTGAACGATAATTAAAAAGGAGAACCCATGACCACCATTGTTGAAGTTTTTGCGCGCGAAATTTTGGACTCCCGCGGTAATCCCACTATCGAAGTAGATGTGATCCTGGAAAATGGCGCCATGGGCCGAGCCGCAGTGCCATCCGGCGCTTCGACCGGCGAACACGAGGCCATCGAGCTGCGCGATAACGACGAAAAGCGCTACCACGGCAAAGGCGTGCTCACCGCCGTCAACAACGTCAACGAGACGATTTCCGAGGCCATTGTCGGCGAAGACGCCAGTGAGCAAAACGCCATCGACGCGATTTTGCTGGAATTGGACGGAACCAAAAATAAAGGCAAGCTGGGGGCGAACGCCATTCTCGGGGTGTCGCTGGCGACGGCGCGCGCCGCGGCCAACGCCGTCGGGCTGCCGCTCTATCACTATCTCGGCGGCGTCAATGCCAAAACTTTGCCGGTGCCGATGATGAATATCCTCAACGGCGGGGCGCACGCCGACAACAACGTCGATTTGCAGGAATTCATGATCATGCCCGCCGGCGCCATCAACTTTGCGGAAGCGCTGCGTATGGGCGCGGAAGTTTTTCATTCACTCAAATCAGTTTTGAAAAGCAAAAAATACAACACCGCGGTTGGCGATGAAGGCGGCTTTGCGCCGGATTTGAAATCCAACGAAGAGGCGCTGCAGGTGATTATGCAGGCCATCGAAAAAGCCGGCTACAAACCGGGCGACGACATTTTCATCGCGCTCGATCCGGCCTCCAGCGAGTTTTATGATTCCCAAAAACAGAAGTACGTTTTGAAATCGGAGAACAAAGATCTGTCCTCCGAAGAGATGGTGAAGTATTACGCCGGGTTGGTGAAAAAATATCCCATCGTTTCCATTGAAGATGGGCTCGCGGAAAACGATTGGGACGGCTGGAAAATCATGACCAAAGAGTTGGGCGATCAAATCCAGCTCGTCGGCGACGATCTGTTTGTCACCAACACGGAGCGGCTGAAGCAGGGCATCGATAGCGGCGTGGCGAATTCGATTCTCATCAAAGTCAATCAAATTGGCACGCTCACCGAAACCCTCGACGCCATCGAAATGGCGAAGCGCGCCGGCTACACCTCGGTGATCTCTCACCGTTCCGGCGAAACCGAGGACACCACCATCGCCGACATTGCCGTAGCCACTAACGCTGGGCAGATCAAAACCGGCTCGGCCTCGCGCACCGATCGCATCTGCAAGTACAATCAACTGCTGCGCATCGAGGAGATGCTGGCGGAGGCGGCGGTGTATCCAGGGAAGTCGATTTTGAAAATCAAAAAGTGAACTTGTCCCCGGGACTATCAAATTTAGTTCAAGCGGCCCAATTCACAATTAACAATTCGCCATTCGCAATTGACAATTGCCCGGTGTAACGAATTGTGAATGGTGAATTCTCAATTATAAATTTGCCAATCAATAATAAAATAATGAACTATTTGGATTCCTCATAAATCTTTTATAGTTTGAAAAAATTGGAACTGAATTTCGGAGGGGCAGGTTTGTCAAAAGCTAAAATCGCATTAGATGGTAAAACCTGGCTGCAGTATTCCATTTCGATCTGGTCTGATATTCGAAAAGCTGGAGAAGAAAATGGCCTGGCTCATCCCGCCATTTTTCCAACGATGCTGCCGGAGCGATTAATCAAAATTTATAGCAACGAGGGGGACGTCGTTTTTGATCCGTTTGCCGGAAGCGGATCAACACTTATTGCCGCCAAAAATCTTAAAAGATTCAGCAAAGGCATCGAGCTTTCAGAGAAATTCATTAAGCTTTACCGAGAGAGAACCAGTAATTTAAATTTGTTTGATACCAATGAGTATAAACCGCTTTTGATTAAGGGAGACGCGCGGGACTTGTTAAATCATATTGAAGAGGACTCGATTCAGCTAACCGTAACTTCACCGCCATATTGGGACATTCTCAATCAAAAACGATCCGCAGATTATAAAGAGATCCGAAAATACAGCGACGTCGATGCTGATTTGGGGAACATTAAATCTTACGATGGCTTTCTTTCTGGCTTGAAAGACATTTTTTCTAAAGTCCATCGCGTAACAAAACGCGGAGGATTTTGTTGTGTGGTAGTAATGGATTTAAGAAAGAAAGACGAATTCTATCCTTTCCATATCGATGTCATAAGTTTCATGAGGGACATTGGATTTTCATTGGATGACATCATCATCTGGGATCGGCGGCAGGAATACAATAATCTGCGGCCGTTAGGCTACCCCTATGTGTTCAGGATTAACAAGGTTCACGAATTTATACTCATCTTCAAGAAATGAAAATTACCATTCTTCAGAATTCGGATGAGAGTTTTTTCAAAACCATACAAGAGAGCCTGCGCTGGGCTGAAAGTTTGTATCTTGGAGTCGCTTATGCATCTTGTAGTGCCTTTGAATCCCTTAGAGACGATTTCCAAGCGTTTTTACGAAACAACGGTAAATTGCGAGCGCTGTTCGATATTGAAGAATTCGTTACAGAAAAAAGGGTCATCGAAGAACTCGCTACCATTCCTGGCGATTCTGAATGTAAAGTTTTCATAACTACAAAGCGCAACGAAGCCAGCCAGGGACACTACCACCCGAAGTTCTATCTCTTTCACAACAAAGATCGCTACCGAGTGATCATCGGATCTTCCAACTTCACTTTGGGCGGAATCAAATACAATATCGAATGCAACCTGAGCGTTTATGGCAAACTAGACGCGCTCTTCCACAACCTTCTCAATTTCTTTAATGATCTTTGGACGGCGGAACATTCGATTAATGTTCTGACTCATGGCAATCTGCTGGATGTTTACCAGCAAGCTTTCAAAAGAAGAACCAAAGCCGACGAGAGCAAGGCCAGAAAACTCCGGAAGCTGAGAGAGCAGGTTCAAATCACCGCTGGCAAAATTGTTCAATCCCAAAAACTTATACTCAATAATGAGTTTGCTTACTTATTGGGGCTGTTGAGCGCAAACAGCAAAATCAACTTCAAGAAACGAGGGCTGACCATAGACCTGTATCGAGGTCTCGCCAATCGCGGCAAACCCTATGAGGCTACTATTATAATCCGGACATCAGCGATTACAAAATATCACAATATGAAGCGCACAAAAAAGATGTCGAGCGCATCAGCGAAAGTATCAATTTTTTGATAACGCAATTAGGCACAAACGACAGATTATCTGCTCGCCATATCGAAGGTTATCATTTCCAGATTCAAATCCGTTTTGAAAAAAAATCGGTCATATTTGAGGAAATCAAAAATCTAGACCTCGCCGTTCAGAAAGGGAAAGTGATTCCTTTCATACCAAAAGCAATTGCGGAATCAAACGACAAAAACATCATGATCGCTTTTCTCAAAGGTTATTGCGATCTCAAAAGTCGAATTGCCATCAGCGATGGCATCTACGATAAACAAAAAGGAATTTACAGCCTTTTGAGAATGGGAATTAGTATCCCTCACAATGCCCAAGAATTTTTGGATGAATTTTTGGGGCTGTTAAAAAAGATCGGAATAGAAAAGGGCGTTAGTGCAACTGACCCATCCCGACGGTCACGGGAAAATCTAATAAGAATCGACGTAAGAAACGTTCCTTATGAATTAATTGGAACCCATTGGAGAAGAATTCTACTAAACGATTTTGTCTCCTACATGCAAAAATAAGTGCAGTAGCGCGAGGAGCAATATTAGCTTTATCATTGCTCTACATTTTCCTATTTAAAAAAGATCATTGCGGTTGCGTTAGAAAATTTTTTTTCTAAATTAAAAAGTTATTGAATAACCAGTAACCATTCACAATTCAATATAAGGAGGTAATAAACATGGCCTACGAATGGAAGTTCAATCCGCGACCATATTCAGACGAGGACGCCAAGAAGTTGCTAAAGGATGTGGTCTCGCCGGAAACCACCGACTGGCACTACAATACCCATCATAAAGGTTACGTCACTTTCTTAAATAAAATCGAGCAGGGCCTGGAAAAAGCGGACCCCGCCGCGGCCAACGGCAATTGGAGCGAGATCGGCGAGCTGAAACGCCGGTTTACCTGGAATCATGCCGGCGCGCTGCTGCACGATGTTTATTGGGAAGTGTTAGGCGGCGACGGCGACGTTAGCAAAGGGCCGGATATCAAAGCCGCCATCGAAAAACATTTTGGCTCGGTGGATAAATGGAAGGCGGATTTCAAAGCCGCCGCCGTGGCCGCCAAATTGAGCGGTTGGGGTTTGTTGGTTTACGACGCCCTCTATTCGCAGCGGCTTTTGAACGTGCTGGTTGACGAGCACCAGTACGGCGCCATTTGGGGCGGCGTTCCCCTCATCGCCTGCGATGTTTTCGAGCACGCCTACTATCACAAAGACGGTCCGGGCCGCGCGAAATACATCGATAATTTTTTGGGCAATCTGCACTGGGAGCGCATCAACGCGCGCTTCAAAAAATACGTTAAGTAAAACCTTCGCAAGGTTAGCCCAAAATAAAAAAGCCTGTTGGGATTTCCAGCAGGCTTTTTTATTGGTTTGAAAAATAGCGATTAAAAATCTAACGAGACTCCGAATCGCAATCGTCTTCCGGAATAGGAGTTGATGGGATCGAAGAGGCTGTAGGCGCGCGCGCCGAAATCGTCCGGTTGGCTCACAAAGTTGTTTTGATCTAAAATATTGCGGATTTCAAAAAATGGCGTAAACTTGCCTTGCAAAAGATGCCTGTTTTTAAAACTGATTTTGACGTCGAGAATATTTCGCCACGACATTCGGGCATCGTTGGGGGTAAGACTGCCGGGGGTGGTAAACGGCAGCGGGCTGAACAAGCGATAGAGGACGCTCAGTTGCATTTGGCGGGTTTCATAATTAGCGTCCACGATAATGGAATGCCGTTGATCCCAGCTCAAAGGAAATTCGCGTTTTTCCACCGCCGCGCCGGCGATGGCCAGCTTGAGCTCGTCTTCGGCGGTGGAACTGGAGCCGGTGGCTTTCATGTAGGTGTAGCTGACTCGGCCGGAGAGGTTTTGATTAAACCGCTTTTGCAGAGTCACTTCGAAGCCGGAGGCTTTCCCAAAGGCCGAATTGGAATAGCGGCTGAAACCGATGGGGGTCGTGTTGTCTCCGCTCAGCGTGTCGGCCAGGAAGGTTTCGGTGTCGATCAAATTTCTGAATCGCTTGGTGAAGCCGGTGAACACAAACAGGAAGTCGTCGGACACCAGGCGTTTGTAGCTGAATTCGGCGGAAGTGGTTTTGATGGGTTCCAAATCGACGTTGCCGATGATGGGCAGCCGGCCGTTGAGTTGATGCTCCGCGTTCGAATAGAGATAATAAAGCGGCGGCATTTGATAATACCAGCCGTAATTGGCGTGCAGGCGCTCGTTATGCGAGAGTGGAATGGCGACGCCCAATCTCGGCGAGATCGGGGTGTGGTCGATCGATTGAACGCTGCTTGGCGGCGCCCCTAATTGTGTTCGCAGAATTTCAAACTCCAGCGGCGGCTCGGCGATGGTGATGGTTGGCGCGAACACATCGTAACGCAACCCGAGGTTGGCAATCACGCCGCCAAGCTCGACTTTGTCCTGAATGTAAAACCCAAAGAATTTTGGGGTGTAGTGAAATTTATTTTTGGTGGTGATGGCTGCAATGCGGGTTTGGGTGTTCAGGCCAAAGATGGGATCGAAACGTTCAATTTCGGAATCAAGCTGGTAATCTTGATAATCGACTCCCGCTTTGATGAGATGATTCGAGCCCAGCTGCCCCACCAGGTCAAACTTGAGAAGGTTGATGCGTTCTCGAGTATCTTCTTCCCAGGGTTGTTCGCCGCGGATGACGCGGGTGCTGGGATCGGCGGGAGTTTCAAAAACCAGATCGTTTTCGGGGTCGCCAAATTCGCCTAACACCGATCGTTTATAGGCGTAATTGGCGAAGCGCAGCGAGGCGAAGACCCGCGAGCTAAAGGTGTGAGTGATCGAGGCGCTGAGGCGATGGCTGTAATGGCGGTTTTCCGCCAGACCGCCCACATTGAGTTCCCATTGCGGATCGAAACGGCGCCAGCTCCAATTGGAGAGCAGCCCTTGAAACGTGAGCATAGTGTTGGCGCCAATATCAAATGACAGCTTGGAATTGATGTTATAGTTTTTGAAAATCGGCGAGCCGAAGGATTTCCGTAATTGCTCACGATCGGGCGTGTCGCTCAAGTTAAGGTCAGCGGAGATAAAATAGTTGGCGTTGATGAGGGGGCCGCCTAAATCCATCGTCAGCGGACCGCCGAGGCTGAAATCGAGGCGGCGGGTGTTGTCGTTGCCGGTGATGCCGGTATCGAAGAAATCGGAATAAATTTTGATGCCGCCTTCAACTTTGTTTTTTCCGTCTTTGGTTACCACATTGACGATGCCTGAAGAAGCCTGGCCGTACTCGGCGGTGAAGCCGCCGGTCTGCACCATCATTTCCACGATGGAGCTATTGGGAAAATAGCTGGAGATTTCCCGGGAAAGTCCGCTCTGAATGGGCAGGCCATCGAGCATGTAGGTGACGTCGGTTTCGCGGCCGCCGCGAAAGTGGTTGCCCACGTTGCCCGGCAAAAGTGAAATCGCATCCCGGTAAGAGTCAATCGGCAGGCGCTGGTTAATTTCTTCGCCGGATATAAAATAGGTGGAAGAAGTTATTTCGCTTTGGATGAGTTGGCGATTTTGGGTGACCACCACTTCTTCCAGCGGCAAAACCCGGGTGGTCAAATAGAAGTTTAATTCGGTGTTCAGATCGACGTTGATTTTGACGTTCTTGATGGTGAGCTTGGAATAACCAATCATGCTGACGCTGACGTCGTAGGCGCCGGCCGGCAAATTGTGAATCATGTAAAAGCCGTTCTTGTCCGCCATTGCGCCCATCGTCGTCCCCTCCACGATGATGGCGGCGCCCGGCAGCACGGTGTTCGTTTCCTTATCGCGAACTTTGCCGGAAATGGTGCCGGTGATGCCGGCGTGCGCCGTACTTGCACCAAGCATGATGAACAAAATTAGGGACGAAAATTTCTGGAGAACGGAGTACAAACGTGCTCGCCTTGGATTATGTATTTAAATTTGAATTTTAGCCGATAATTTTGCTCGCAAATTTTGCAAAATATATGCCATGCAGCTTGCGCTGCTTATCTCTCGCTAAAGGACTAAATTGGACGGTAGGATTGTTTAGACTGGCCACGATGTAAATTGAAATAAAATAGCCTTTAAGATAATAACGAAAGAGAAATATAAATCCCTATTTTTTTTAAAACTAATTTTATCAGAACATGAGGACGTCGCGCGTGCAAATTCTTACCTAAATTTTAGGTAAGAATTTGCATAGTAATTGTATCCAATATGTCCAATTATGATACATTCCAATTCTTGAATAGCCTGCTACAGTTTGGCTGGCGATTGGGTCTGGACGCGATCACTGGGTTGTTGCAGCAGATGGGCAACCCATATCTGGAATTCAAAAGCGTGCACATTGCGGGCACCAATGGCAAAGGCTCCACCGCCGCCATGTTGGAATCCATGTTTCGCGCCGGAGGGTTTAAGACCGGGCTCTATACCTCGCCGCATTTAGTGGAGGTCACCGAGCGCATCAAAGTGAATGGAGCCGATATCCCGAAAACCTTATTAGCCCACTACCTCGAGCGAAATCGCGAACGAATGCAGCGCATCAATTGCACCTACTTCGAAGCGCTGACCGCCATCGCGTTTCAATATTTCGCCGACGAGCAAGTGGATCTCGCTTTCATCGAGGTGGGATTGGGTGGGCGATTCGACGCCACCAATGTCATCGTTCCGCAAGTGAGTCTCATCACCGAAATCGATCTCGATCATACCGATCATTTAGGGCGTACGATTGCGCAGATCACCAAAGAAAAAGCGGGCATCATCAAAGCTGCTGTTCCCTGTCTTTCCGGCTCCAACAAAAAAAAGGTCAATGAGGTGCTGCGCGCGGCGTGTGCTAATCAGTCGGCGCCGTTTTATGTTACGAAAGAAATTTGCCAAATCCGAAACCTCCGCTCCTCAGAAACCGACAGCGAGTTTGATTTGATTTTTGCGGGCCGGCGCTTCAATAATTTGAAACTGTCGCTCACTGGCGATCATCAAATAAAAAACGCTGCGCTGGCGGTAAGCGCCGCGGAAGTACTGCGAACGCAAAATATTTTTTTAGAGGAACAAGCCCTCCACCGCGGCTTGCAGGCCGTTGCGTGGCCGGCGCGCTTGCAAAAGCTGCAAGATTCGCCCAAAGTTATTATCGATGTGGCGCACAATCCGGCGGGAATAAGAGCGCTGCTGCGTTCGTTGCAGCAGTATGAAAACGATCGCTTAATTTTGGTCATCGGTTTATTGCGGGACAAAGATTACCAAGCCATCTCCAAGCTGATTGCGAAGCACGCGGATTTCATCGCGGTGGTGACACCCAGCTCGGAGCGAGCGCTGCCCGCCGAAGAATTTGCGCGCGCGCTTGCCCGTTACACCAGCCGCTGGGCAGTTTTTACAAAAGTTGAGCGCGCGTTTGAGAAGGCAACGCATGTGGCCCGAGAAACGGATTTGATTTGTGTGACCGGCTCGCACTATCTGGTTGGCGATTTTCTAAAATTTTATAAAAAAGCTTGACAAAGAAACTATATTTTTATAAATTGCCTCCGTTATTTTATAGCCGGCCAATTTGAGATCCCAGCAATTAATCCCCAATTTCGTTTAAACATAATCTTGTCGATGTGGCCCACAGAGTTCTTGAATAGATTTTGATTAAATTTTCAATTCAGATCACGAAGTATAAGCATAACCTTTAAGCATCAATTTTCTCCTAAGCATTTTTTTAGTTCGATCCACTATCAATTTTGGGAAGATTTGGGCTTGCCTTGTCCTCCCGCGAATTTGGTCACTTTTTGGCATTTCCTTCACTGAAGACTACTTGCAGTGTTATAAATACAACTTAAATTTTAAATTTAAATTCGAGGAATTCACATGGAGATCGTAGAACTCAAAAACAAAAAAATTTCTGAGCTCACCAAAATGGCGCAGGAGCTGAACGTACCGGGCGCCACCGGTCTGAGAAAGCAGGAGCTGATTTTCCGCATTCTCGAAGAACAGACCAAACAGGAGGGCTTGATATTCGCCGAGGGCGTTTTGGAAGTGCTGCCGGACGGCTACGGCTTTTTGCGTTCGACGGATTACAACTACCTGCCCGGCCCGGACGATATTTACGTTTCGCCGTCGCAAATTAAAAGATTCGGCCTGCGAACCGGCGACACCGTCTCCGGGCAAATCCGACCGCCCAAGGAAGGCGAGCGCTTCTTCGCCCTGCTGAAAGTTGAGGCCGTCAACTTTGAGAATCCCGAAGAAGCCAAGAAGAAAATTCTTTTCGACAACCTCACGCCCCTTTATCCCAACAAAAAAGTCAATCTCGAACACAACAGTAAAGATTATTCCACCCGCGTCATGAATTTGCTCACTCCCATTGGCAAAGGCCAGCGCGGTTTAATCGTCGCTCAACCTAAAACCGGCAAGACCATTCTGCTGCAAAAAATTGCCAACGCCATCACACAGAATCATCCGGAAATTAAAATGATCGTTCTGCTCATCGACGAGCGCCCCGAAGAAGTGACCGACATGGAGCGCTCGGTGAAGGCGGAGGTCATCAGCTCCACTTTTGACGAGCCGCCCGATCGCCATGTGCAGGTGGCCGACATGGTTTTGGAAAAAGCCAAGCGCTTGGTGGAATACGGCCAGGACGTGGTAATTCTATTGGACAGCATCACCCGCCTGGCGCGTGCCCACAACGCCGTGGTCCCGCACAGCGGCAAAATCCTCTCCGGCGGTTTGGACGCCACCGCCCTCGAGCGCCCCAAGCGCTTCTTCGGCTCCGCCCGCAACATCGAAGAAGGCGGCAGCCTCACCATCATCGCCACCGCGCTCATCGACACCGGCAGCCGCATGGATGAAGTCATCTTCGAAGAATTCAAAGGCACCGGCAACATGGAATTGCAGCTCGATCGCCGGCTCTCCGACCGCCGCATTTTCCCCGCCATCGACGTCAACAAATCCGGCACCCGCAAAGAAGAATTGTTATTGGACGAATTCGAGCTGAATCGCGTGTGGATTTTGCGCAAATTCCTCGCTGAGTTGAATCCGGTTGAAGCCATGGAATTTCTTTTGGAACGCATGCGCGGCAGCAAAAACAACCGCGATTTTCTGGAATCCATGAACGCCTGAGCTGGACAGGGTCGGAGAAATTCCCTTGCATTTAACTCGACGTTTGGCTATATTTAGCGCGTTATTTTTTAATGTTGGAAGCTAAAATCCAGAAGGGAGCTTTCGTGAAACAAAAGATTCATCCCCAATACAAAGTTGGAACCGTAACTTGCGCGTGCGGCAACACTTTTCAAGTGCGTTCCACCGTGGGCGATCTGCGAGTGGAAATCTGCTCCAACTGCCACCCATTTTTCACCGGCAAGCAAAAATTGGTGGACTCCGCCGGACGAGTGGAGAAATTCAATCTCAAGTACGGCAAAAAGAAAACCCAAGAAACGGCCGCCGCCGAAAACGCTTAACTGAGCTTTGACAATTTAGAAACGGGATGCGTTCCGCTGGGGGCGGGATACATTCCGTTTTTTTATGAGCATTCAACATGTCGAAATCCACGATACAAGTTGGCGGGCAAGCGGTCATCGAAGGCGTGCTGATGCGCTCCCACGATACCTACGCCGTGGCGGTGCGAAGGCAGGACGGCAGCATATTCGTTCGCCGAAAACCGTTCGTGTCCTTTGTGAAACGCTTTCGCCCGCTTTCGCTTCCGCTGCTGCGCGGCGCCGTGGTTTTGATTGAATCGCTGGTTTTGGGAATCACGGCGCTGTCTTTTTCCGGCGACGTGATGATGGAAGACGAAAGGAGCAAAGACCCGGAGAATGCCGCGAATTCCCAGCCCTCGGCAGAAAAAAATCTGTGGTCGAAATTATGGTTCGGCGCCACTGTGATTTTTTCATTTGCGGTTGGTTTGTTCATCTTCTTTTATGTGCCCCTGCTGCTGACCGAACTTTTAGGCGCGAGATCCGGCGTCATCTTCAATTTAGTGGATGGCGTTTTGCGGCTGGCGATTTTTCTTTTGTATTTATTTGCCATTACTTTAATGAAGGACATTCGCCGCATTTTTGAATATCACGGCGCCGAGCACAAAAGTATTTTTGCATTCGAGAACAAAAAACAATTGACGCCAACGGTCGCCCGCAGCTTCACCCGCTTTCACCCCCGCTGCGGCACCAGCTTTTTGTTGATTGTTATGATCGTCAGCATCTTTGTGTTTATGTTTTTGGGTAAACCAGCCGACGTCGGCGATCGCTTGCTGCGGCTGGCGTTCATCCCCCTCATCGGCGGCATTTCTTATGAACTCATCCGCCTCTCCGACGCCGGCTCGCGCATTCATTTCTGGAAGCCGTTCATCGCGCCGGGCCTGTGGCTGCAGCGTTTAACCACCAAAGAACCGGACGAGAGCCAATTGGAAGTCGCGATCGTCGCCCTGAAATGCGCCCTGAAAATGGACGTTTCCGGCCACGCTGACGTCGTTTTTGAAAATCAGGATGCGATGCAGTATCAACGTTTGTAATGCATGTTTTCTCGGAGTATTGGATGTTAGATAAGTTGGAAAAAATATCCGCGCGCTACGAAGAGCTCAATTCTTTGATGATGGATCCCGCGTTCATGCAGGATCCCTCAAAAATTCGAAGCATTTCTAAAGAGAAAAGCAGCCTTGAGAAAACAATTGAGAAATACCGCGAATACAAATCGCTGTTAAAAAGAATGGCAGATGACGAAGCCGTTTTGCGCGACGAGAGCGACAAAGAGCTGCGCGAGTTGGCGCAGGCTGAGCTGGAAGAATTGCGCGAAAAAAAGTCGGCCCTGGAAGACGAACTGAAGTATTTGATTTTGCCGAAAGACCCCAACGACGCCAAAAACGCCATCGTCGAAATTCGCGCCGGCACCGGCGGCGACGAAGCCGGACTCTTTGCTGGCGATCTTTACCGCATGTACCTTCACTACGCTGAAAAAAAAGGCTGGAAGGTCGAGCTGCTTAGCATGAGCCCGCAGGGCGTGGGCGGATTCAAAGAAATCATTTTTATGCTGGTGGGCGACAACGCCTACGGCATTATGAAATACGAAAGCGGCGTTCATCGCGTGCAGCGCGTGCCCAAAACCGAAGCCAGCGGCCGCATTCACACTTCAGCGGCCTCGGTGGCGGTGCTGCCGGAGGCCGAAGAAATTGAAATCGAAATCGACCCCAACGATTTGAAAATCGACGTCTTTCGTTCCTCCGGCCCCGGCGGCCAGAGCGTCAACACCACGGACTCGGCCGTGCGTGTTACGCATTTGCCCACTGGCATGGTGGTGACCTGCCAGGATGAAAAATCGCAGCTCAAAAACAAAAACAAAGCCATCAAAGTTTTGAAGTCGCGGCTGCTGGAAAAAAAACAGCGCGAGGAGCAGGAAAAATTGGCCGCCAGCCGGCGCTCGATGATCAGCACCGGCGATCGCAGCGCCAAGATTCGCACTTACAACTTCCCGCAAGGCCGCCTCACGGATCATCGCATCGGGTTGACCCTCTACCGCCTCGACGATATCATCGACGGCGATCTCGACGAGGTGATCGAGCAACTGCGTTTGGCGGATCAGGCGGAGATGTTGAAGAAGGCGGGATGATTTATTTAATGCCTAAAAATGGCATATACATAACAAAAGTTGAGGTGAACCATGACTGAATCGATTGAAGAAATTTCGGACGAACTACTGGCCTTGCCGGTCGAGGCTCGTGCGAAGATCGCTCACAAACTGATTTTGAGTTTGGATGAGGAGGAGGTTTCGGAAATTGAAGCCTCTTGGGCGCAAGAGGCAAAAAGAAGATCGAATGAACTCAAAGAAGGCCGAGTGAAAGGTATATTGGCGGAGGACGCGATTCGTATGGTTCGGGAATCACTTAAATGAAGCCTGTTATCTTTCATCCCGAAGCACTTGAAGAAATGCGAGTCTCCGCTTTTTATTATAATTCGAAAGCTCATGGACTTGGTGACAGGTTTCTGGATGAAGTAAATAGAGGTAAAGAAAAAATAGCTGAATCTCCTCTCACCTGGCCGAAATTCTCTGATGGGGTTAGACGCTATCTCCTACGGAATTTCCCTTTCGGCCTTCTGTATGAAAATCATCACAAAGCAATACACCTGGTTGCCGTAATGCATCTTCATCGAAGGCCTGGTTACTGGAAAGATAGAATCAAGTTAAAATAATATGTCCAAATCCACCAAAACCTGGAACGTCCTCGAATTGCTCAATTGGAGTTCCGAGTACCTGAGCGAAAAAGGGTTCGAGAATTCCCGCTTGAACGCCGAACGTTTGCTGGGGCATACTTTGAATTTGAAGCGCGTGGATTTGTACTTGAATTACGAACGCCCGTTGGCAGATGATGAACTCGCTCGATTTAAGGGATTTCTAAAACGGCGCTTGCAGCACGAGCCGCTGCAATACATTTTGGGCGAAACAGAATTTTTCTCGCTGCGTTTTCGAGTTACCCCCAACGTTTTGATTCCGCGCCCGGAAACGGAAATTTTGGTGGAAACGGTTTTGCAAAAATGCCGCGAGAAAAATAGCCCGGCAGAAAAAATTAATATTTTGGATATTGGCACCGGCTCCGGGTGTATTGCAATTTCGCTGGCGAAACATTTGCCGAACGCGCGTTTTACTGCCATCGATGTTTCGGAGGCAGCCGTAACGACCGCCGCCGAAAACGCGCGTTTGAATGAGGTTTCCGAGCAAATCGAATTCCGCAAGCTTGACTTCTTCTTCCGCGAAGCGGATCGGTATCCGACAAATAATTGGTTGCATGAATTTCAGAACACGTTCGATGTTATCGTCTCGAATCCGCCGTACATCTCCGACGCCGACTATCCGAATTTGCCGCCGGAAGTCCGAGATTTTGAGCCGCGCGCTGCCCTAAAAGATGGCGCCGACGGTCTGAATTTTTATCGGCAAATTGCGGCGACCGCGCCTATGATTTTGAATCATGGCGGGTTCGTAGCCGTCGAAGTGGGAATGGGGCAAGCGCAAGCCGTTGCAGAAATTTTTGCGAAAAGCGGGCTTTCGCAAATTCAGGCGGCGGCAGATTTGAATGACATCGAACGCGTGGTAACGGGCCGGAAATAATCAACCGTGGGGCGTATAGCAATCCGCCCCTACGGAATGCTAACAGGAGGCTTTCATGGTGAAACCCAACATCTTTCGCGAGTATGACATTCGCGGCATTGCGGATAAAGATCTGGTGGATGAAAACGTCGTGCTGCTGGGCCAGGGCATCGGCACGTTTTTGACGCGCGGGGGCGCCAAAACGCTGGTGATTGGCCGCGACGTCCGCCTCTCCTCCGAACGCATCCGCAATGCCCTCGTGAAAGGATTGGTTTCCACCGGCGTCAACGTGATCGACCTTGGCGTCACCCTCACGCCGGCGCAGTATTTCGCCATCCTGCATTTGAACGCCGACGGCGGCGTGATGATCACCGGCAGCCACAATCCCATTGAATACAACGGGCTGAAAATTTCCAAAAAAGCGGTGGCGCCGGTTTACGGCGAGCAGATTCAGGAAATTCGCAGAATTATCGAACAACAGGATTTCGCCAAAGGCAGCGGTGAAGTGACGCTCAAAGACACGATGCAAGATTACGTTCACGCGGTGCAGTCGCGGCTGAAATTTGAGAAGAAGCTGAAAATCGTTGTCGATGCCGGCAACGGCGTGGCCGGACTCATCGTCCCCAAAATCTGGCAAGACATGGGTTGTGAGGTCACTTGTCTTTATTGCGATCCCGACGGCCGCTTCCCCAACCATCTGCCCGATCCCACCGTGCCGAAATACGTGGTTGATTTGCAGAAGAAGGTTTTGGAAGTGGGCGCGGACGTTGGCATCGGCTACGACGGCGACAGCGACCGCGTGGGTGTAATCGACGACAAGGGCCGCATCATCTTCGCCGACCGCCTGATGGCGATTTTGAGCCGCGAAGTTTTGGAGCGCAACCAAGGCGCGCAGATCGTCTTCGATGTCAAATGCTCACAGGCGCTGCCGGAAGAGATCGCGAAACACGGCGGCCAGCCCATCATGTGGAAAACCGGCCATTCGTTGCTGAAGGCGAAAATGAAAGAGCTGCATGCGCCGCTGGCCGGCGAAATGTCCGGCCACATTTTTTACACCGACGGCTACCTCGGTTTCGACGACGGCATTTACGTCTCCGGGCGGCTGATGCAGTTGATGTCGAAATCAAAAAAGAAGCTCTCGGAAATTGCGGATGAAATTCCGTACTTTGAAGCCACGCCGGAAATTCGCGTGGAGGCGACCGATGAAGATAAGTTTAGAATCGTGGCAGATCTCGCCAATTATTTCAAATCAAAGTATGAAACCATCGACATCGATGGCGCGCGGGTTTTGATGGGCGATGGCTGGGGATTGGTGCGCGCTTCCAACACGCAGCCGGTGCTGGTGCTGCGCTTCGAGGCCAAAACCAAAGCGCGTTTGCAGGAGATAATTGAAATTTTCAAAACGCAGTTGACAAAGTACCCATCTGTGAAGTTTTCGGACAAGAATTTTGAGGTTTTTTAAAATTGCGTTTCATTCTATTTGATCATTAACATTTTATGAGTAGCTGACAAAATCTCCGGCTTGCGCTATATATAAAGGACGGATGCCACGGGCACACCTGAAGCATTGTCTCCATTCCAAACAATCTCATATCGACTTTGAGTTTTGATTTCGTTGACCAAAGTCTTTACTTCACGACCTAATAAGTCATAAATTTTTATCACCCCGTGCGCAGTTTTTGGAATTTCAAAATTAATTTGGGTGGAAGGGTTAAATGGATTGGGAAAATTTTTTGAAAGCGCGAACTCTTTAGGTATAAGCTGATCTCGAAGTTCTAACCCGACATTGATTTCGATGCCGCATCTATTAAAGGGAGAATGCCCAAATGAATGTTCACTGCGAGTCCCGCGTTGTTTGGGGCGAAGCAGTCCCATAATTAATGCGCGGAGCCACGAGATTGCTTCGACTCGCCTGCCTGCGCAGGCAGGCTGGAAAAGCGCGAGTTTCGCCTGTCTGCCACAGGCAGGCAACGACAGCGTGGGTAGGGCTGCAGGGCTGGTTAGCCAAATCGATCTCATGGTTTACCAACTCTACGGCCTCACCTGGGACGAGGTGCACATCATTAACCCCGAGATTGAGAAGATCATCTCCGAAAAGGAATATGCCAAGTTTCAACCCTGACAGGGTTTCCTCATAAACTCACTCCTACAATTTGTTTGAATTTTCGATTTTTTTTCTAAATTATCCCAAGGCTTTTTTACGGAGGTTAGCAAGCTTTGGAAAAGCTCGAGGGCTGGAAACGAACTCACACCTGCGGCGATTTGAAGGCCGAACACGATGGACAGGAAGTGATCCTCATGGGTTGGGTGCACCGCCGCCGCGATCACGGCGGACTGATATTCATCGATTTGCGCGACCGCTACGGCATCACCCAAATTGTTTTTGGCGGACAATCGGCTGAGGCGATCCGCTCTGGCGGAGATGGCGGCGAGGCGAATCCGAAGGCAAAGGAGCTGCGTGGTGAGTTTGTGATCGCGGTGAAAGGAACGGTGCGCAAACGGCCGGAAGGGATGGTCAATCCCAATTTAAGCACCGGTGAGATCGAAGTGGCGGTTCAGGAACTGAAGATTTTGAATCGCGCCAAAACCACGCCGTTTGTCATCGATGACAACGTGGAGGTCTCGGAAGAGCTGCGGCTCAAATACCGTTATCTCGATTTGCGCAATTCATCCATGCGCGAGAACATGATTCTTCGTCATAAAACGTATCAAGTTGTGCGCTCTTTTTTTGACCGCAATAATTTTTTGGAATTTGAAACCCCGACGTTGATGCGCAGCACCCCGGAAGGCGCCCGCGATTTTTTGGTGCCCAGCCGCATTCACAAGGGCAAGTTTTACGCCCTGCCCCAGAGTCCGCAGATGTACAAACAGATTTTGATGGTCGCGGGCATGGACCGCTATTTCCAGATCGTGCGCTGTTTCCGCGACGAGGATTTGCGCGCCGACCGCCAGCCGGAGTTCACCCAAATCGACGTGGAAATGTCGTTTGTCGAACGAGAGGACGTGCTGACTATGGTGGAAAATCTGATGGCAGAGATCTTCCAAAAAATTTTGAATCGAACCATCACGCTGCCCATCCCCCGCCTGAGCTACGAACAAGCCGTGGCGACGTACGGCACCGATAAACCCGACACCCGCTTCGCGATGACCATCGTGGACATCAGCGAGTTGGCCGGCGAATCTGAATTTAAAGTCTTCAAAGAAACCGCGGCCAGCGGCGGCATCGTTTGCGGGGTGGCGCTCAAAGGCGGCGCGACGTTTTCCCGCAAACGAATCGATGAGTTGACGCAATACATTCAAACCGAAGGCGGGAAGGGATTGGTGAGCATCAAAGTGAGCGAGTCGGGGTGGGAATCCTCGGTGGCAAAATTTTTTAGGGACGACGCCATTCGCGCGATCAACCAGCGCTTCAACGCCGGCGCCGGCGATTTGATTTTGCTGATTGCCGATCAGAGAGAGAAGGCCCTAACCCTTGCCGGCAACCTGCGAGTGAAATTGGCGCGGGAAGAAAATTTGATTCCCGCGGACACCTTCTCGCTGCTGTGGGTCGTGGATTTTCCGCTGCTGGAATTCGACGAAAACGAGAAGCGCTACGTGGCGCGGCATCATCCCTTCACCGCGCCCATGGACGAAGATCTGCACTTGCTGGATACCAAGCCGGAAGCGGCGCGCGCCAAGGCTTATGATCTGGTAATCAACGGCTACGAGATCGCCGGCGGCAGCATTCGAATTCATCAGCAGGCGCTGCAGAAAAAAATGTTCTCGCTGCTAAACATTCCGGAGGATGAAGCGCGCGAAAAGTTTGGATTTCTGTTAGAGGCGTTTGAATACGGCGCGCCGCCGCACGGCGGCATCGCGTTTGGGTTCGACCGGCTGGTGATGCTGCTCGCCAACATGAAATCCATCCGCGACGTGATCGCGTTCCCGAAGACCAACAGCGCGCTGTCATTGATGGATGGCGCGCCCTCGCAGGTCAGCGCCGAGCAGCTTAAAGAATTGGGCTTAAAAGTAGATTTTTTTGCTTGACAATCAACGATTTTTTTGCTATTATTGGCTTACGTTTTGAAAAACAAGAAGTAACGCATTTCCCAAGCCAGGCAATTTTCAATCTCCAAAAAAACCATAATCTGAGAGGAAGGAGGTGAGAACTGTAATGAGACTTTTAACGAAAGCTGTTTTACTGTTCATCGCCATGCTGTTTGTGGTTTCCACTTTCTCACTGGTTGGATGCACGAGCCGTCCTAACGCGCAGCAACTGCAGGCGCTGGAAGAGCAAAAGAACGCCGCCCTTGCCGCAGAGAACACCTTAGAAGAAAGACGCCGCGAAAAGAGCCGGCTGGAGAGCCAGCTCAATCAAAAACGGAAGGAATTGCAGGATGCGAAAACTGAACTCGAAGAAGTTAAAAAACGACTTGGCCAGTAATTTAAATTTAAACAATGGACGAAACAGGAGGGTTGAGATGAAATTGGTCACCAAAACTCTCTGGGCCAGCGCCATCGTCATAGCGCTTGTTCTGGCAGCAGGGGTGAGTTCCTCCCTTGCCCAGGAGAAGATGACGATGAAAGAATACAATCAGCAGTTGCAGGAGTGGCAAAACCGTGAACGTGCAGCAAAAGATGAAATTGCCAGATTGGACACGGAAATTGAAGCTCTAAAAGCTCAAATTGCCGATCTTGACGCCCAGATCAAAGAAACCTGGAATGAAATTTACGCCGCACTCGGCGTAACCGAAGAAGAAGTCAACGCCTATCGTCAGCAGTTGGATGATTTGGACAAACAGCTCAGCGCGTTGGCGGCGTTATCCCCCGAGGAGTTGTTCAAACGGCGCAAAGAAATCGACGCCATCGAGCAGAAGCTCAATGAAATGAAGGGCAGCCGCATCGCTTTGTTGACCGAAATGATGAACAAGATCGCGGCGCTGGAAGGCAAAATTGCGCAACTGCGCGCCAGAATGCCCAAAGGCTTATATGATGAGTACACAGTTACGCGCGGCGATTACTTGTGGAGAATCTCCAAAAAGCCCGATATCTACGGCGATCCCATGCAGTGGATCCGCATCTATTCTTATAACAAAGATCAGATCAAAGACCCGGATTTGATCTATCCCGATCAGATTTTCAAAATTCATAAAGAGAACGGCCCGGATGAGTACATGGTTGGCCGCGGCGATTACCTCGCCAAGATCGCGGGCAATATGTCGGTAATGGGCGACCCCACCAAGTGGCGGCAGCTCTATGAAGCTAACAAAGCGGTCATTGGAGACGAGCCCAACCTGATTTATCCATACCAGATTCTGAAAGTGCCGCGCGGCAATTAGTCGATGTTTGCGTCGGAGCTTTCTCACAATCATCGGGCGCACACCGAGATGTTTCTTTGAAATCGTTCGTTGAATAGAAAGACAAAACTAAGCTCTTGGATCGATGGCAGTTGATCTGCCAATCGGACAAGAGCTTTTTTATTAACGCAGCGAGGTAAATTGCAGAACACGAAACAAGAAATAGTTGAAAAACGAATTTCACTGAAAGGCGTCGATCAACTCAAGCTGTTCGGATTTCAGGACGCCAATTTGAAAAAATTGCAGCAGCATTTCAACGCCCGCATCGTGGCGCGCGGAAACGAACTCAAGCTCATTGGAGACGAAAAAGTTCTCCGCGATCTCGAAAAAGTTTTTTATGAATTGATCGTCATGGTGGAGCAGGAAAAAGCGGTCACGGAAAACGACCTCGAAATTGTTTTTGACAACCTGAATTCCGAAGACGCCACCGGTGGGCCGGCCGCAGCCGTCAGCATCGAGAACAATAAAGATTCCGTGATTCTTTATACCAAAGACGGCTGCCTGAAACCCAAGACCCCCGGCCAGAACGCCTTCTATCGTTCGGCTTTGAAGAACGACATCGTCTTTGTGATTGGCCCCGCCGGTACCGGCAAAACTTTTATGGCCGTGGCCATTGCGGTGGCGGCGCTGCGGGACAAATCGGTGAACCGCATCGTGCTCACGCGGCCAGCCGTGGAAGCGGGCGAAAGCCTCGGTTTTCTCCCCGGCGACATCCGTGAAAAAGTTGATCCCTACCTCAAGCCGTTTTATGACGCGCTCTACCTGATGATTCCGCCCGACAAGCTGAAGCGTTTTGTGGAAACTCAGGTTATCGAAATCGTGCCGCTGGCCTACATGCGAGGCCGCACCTTGAACAATGCGTTTGTAATATTGGACGAAGCCCAGAACACTTCGTTCAATCAAATGAAGATGTTTCTTACCCGGCTGGGCATCAACTCGAAAGCCATCATCACTGGCGATGTGACGCAGATCGATCTGCCGCAAGCGAAGATGTCCGGCCTGGTTAAAGTGCAATCCATTTTGGACGGCATCGAGGGGATTGACTTTGTTTTTCTGAACGACCGCGACGTGGTGCGACATCGCTTAGTTAAGGAAATCATCCGCGCTTACGAAGACTACGAAAGCAAGAATAACAAAACCGATTAACGCCTTTGGTTGATCTATCCAAAATTGTAAAATTATATCAAAACGGCAAGCAGTTGTTGACTGAGCATCCGTTTTGGCGATACACGCCGCAATTGCTGATGGGCGTTGCCCTCATTGCCATCGCTACCTTGATGTTCCCGCATCAGCAAACCTACCAGTTTGCGAATCTGAAAGAAAAGGACGTCTATGTTGGCGACGAGATCATCGCCCCGTTCACGTTTCTGATCAACAAAAGCGAGGAAGAATATAATAACGACAAGAAGCTCGCCGCCGAAAAAGTGCCCTGGGTATTTCGCCACGTTGACAGCACCGCAACCCTCGCCCTGGAAAAATGCGACCGCTTTTTTCATTATGTCGATAGCATTCGCGTCTCGATTTCCCCCGACTCGATCAAGCTGCGCCGGCTGCGCGATTTCATGACCGCGCAACTTATTTTTCTCGACGAAGCCGACCTTTCGTATATTCTTACCGCTCCCAAAACCCAGCCGCCAAGCCGCCGCTCGAGAAGTGCGCCCAGCAATGACGCTCAAAAAACCGATTCCTATGAAGCGTTCAAGCGCAACGTCCGCCAAATTCTGGTGGACATGTATTCCAGGGGAATTCTGAACCGCAAAACTGACGCCCTCCCGGAATATGTCACCAAAATCTCCATCATCGAGTCCGGGCGGGAGACCATCGATGATTTAAAAAATTTTTACCGGCAGGATAACGTCGAGCGCGTCCTTCTCGATGAAAAACTGCGGCGGCTCTACCCGAATAACGAAACCGCGGTTAAAGTTGGTTACTCCATCATTGCAGCGTTTCTTTTGCCGAACTTAATTTACGATCAAGCCGCGACCGAGCAGCGCATCAGCGAGGCGGTGGCGAACGTGCCGCTCGCAAAAGGCACGGTGCTCGAGAAAGAGCGCATCGTCGATAAACACGAGCGCATCACCAAAGAAATCTTGGAAAAACTACATTCGTTGGCGCAGGCGCGCGCCGAACGCGAGCAGCAGCAAGGCGGCCTCAAAATGGTGCTGCCCTATTTCGGCAGAATTTTGATCTTGGGCCTTTCGCTTTCGTTCACGGTGATTTTTCTTTTTGTTTCCCGCTGGCGTATGTTTTACAACGTCAAAAAAATGTTCATGCTGTTTTTAATTTTTTTGCTCATCCTGGTGCTAACCTCGCTGGTCAACAAAATCGGATTTTCCACTTACAAATATCTCATTCCCATTTCCATCGCTTCGATGCTGCTGACGATATTTTTCGACACTCGCACCGCCTTCATCTCAACCTTTTCTCTCAGTCTGATGATCGGCGCCTTGCGGGGCAACGATTTTAGCATTGTGCTGATCTCGATGTTCGTTGGCGTCATCGCTATCTTATCGGTTCGCCAAATTCACACTCGCGCCTGGATGTTAAAAGGCATCGTGCTGATTGTGGCCGCCTACCTCTTCTCCATCGCCGCACTGGAATTTTTGCGAAACCCGGAATTCTTCAACTGGATGGATATGGTTTATGCCAGCTTGAATGGCATCCTGTCCCCCATTCTGGCCTACGGTCTGATGATTATTTTCGAATATGTTTTTCAGGAGACCACCGATTCCACCCTGCTGGAATTGCTGGATTTGAACAAGCCGGCCATGCGCCAGTTGGCCATCCGCGCCCCTGGCACCTACCACCACAGCGTGATGGTCGGCATTCTCTCCGAGTCCGCCGCGGAAGCCATCGGCGCCAACGCGCTGCTGGCGAAGGTGGGTTCGTACTACCACGATATCGGCAAAATGGAGATGCCGGAATACTTCGTCGAAAATCAGAAAGGCGGCAAGAACCCGCACGAAAAACTCGCCCCCAGCATGAGCTGTTTGATTTTGATCAACCACGTCAAGCGCGGCCTGGAGATGGCGGAAGACTATAACCTGCCGCCGGAAATCCGCGATTTCATCGCCCAGCACCACGGCACCAACCTCATCGTTTTCTTTTACAACAAAGCGCTGGAGAACAACGACGGCGCCGAGATCAACGAATCCGACTTTCGCTACCCGGGGCCGAAACCGAAGACCAAAGAGACCGGCATCGTGATGCTGGCCGACGCCGTGGAAGCGGTGTCGCGCACCCTCAAAGACCCCACCGTCAGCCGCATCCGCAGCCTGATCAGCTCGCTGATTCAGGAACGGGTCGCGGACGGCGAGCTGGACGACTGCCCGTTGACGGTGCGCGATTTAAAAGTCATCCAGGAAAGTTTTGTCAATAATCTCACGGGGATTTTCCACGGGCGCATCGAATACCCCAATCAACAGAGAAGATTGTTCCGCAAGCATGTTAAAAAAATTGCCGAAAAAGCCAGCTAAGCTCGTCGTGAAATTTCATCGTCGGCACCCCGCGCCCATCAATTCAAACCGCCTCGCGCAACTCGCTCAACAAGTCTGGAGGGAAGAGGGGGCGTTGCCCGCAGGCAAGCTTACCTCTGCAGGCAAGTCTGCTCGCATAGAATTCATTTTGGCGGACGACGATTTCATTCGCCATTTGAACCGCGCCTTTTTGAACCAAGACCGCCCCACCGACGTCCTCGCGTTTCCCATCGAAGACGCGGCGGATTATTTCGAGGGCGAAGTTTACATCAGCCTCGATCGGGTGGCGGAAAACGCCGCAAAATTTTTGGTTTCATTCAACGAAGAAATGGCGCGCGTCGTCATTCACGCCGTGCTGCACTTTCTCGGCTACGACGATCGCAGCCGTTCGGAAAAACTGCAAATGACGGCGCGTGAAAATTACTACTTGCAAAAGCTGCACAACCATTTTGAAAATCCGAATAACTTATGAGTGCTCTCTTAGAATCCAATTTGAATTTGATTTTGCTGCTGGCGTCTTTTGTCGCGTTTTTGCTGTTGTCTGCGACTTTCGCTGCGATGCAATCTGCGTTTTTGTCTTTCTCCGAAATCGAAGAAAAGGAATTTTCAGAAAAGCGCACCAAGGCTGCGCCGCGGGTCCTCTTCCTGCTTCGCAACAAGCGTTCATTTTTGATGGCCGTGAGAGGAGTGCTGCTCCTCGCTAACGTTTTGTTGATGACGGTTGTTCTTTTTCTGTCGCTGGCCGTTGCCGCAAAAAATGATCTTGCGTGGGGCTACGGTGTGTTGGCAGGCGTTGGGTTGAGCGTATTACTGCTATTTTTTCTTGACGAGATTTGGGCCAACCTCATCGTCTTGAGCAACAATCAGGAATTTGCTGAAGCGCTTGCCGGGGCAGCGACGATGTTCTATAATTTGACGCGACCGCTTGCCAAAATCGCCGCCAATATTTTCCGAAAAATCGCCCACCGTTTTGACGTGGCCCACAAGCGCGATTTCCTGCATCGCCAAAAAATTATAGCGACCATCGTGGAAGAGGGAGAGGAGATCGCCGATCTCAAAGACTCCGAGCGCGCCATGATCCACTCCATCTTCGAGTTTGGCGACACCGAAGTTTATGAAATCATGGCGCCGCGCACCGACATGGTGTGCGTGGAAGAAAACGCCACCCTCGACCAATTGATCAAAATCATCAGCGAAAATCAGCACAGCCGCCTCCCGCTCTACCGCGGCGACATCGATCAGATTTTGGGCATCATCCACGTCAAAGATCTGTTGAGCGTCATTAAAAATCCACCGGAAAAGTTGGATTTGAAAAAGCTGGCGCGCCCGGCCTATTTCGTCCCGGAAAATAAAAAGCTCCACAATCTGCTGCGGGATTTTCAACAGACCAAATCTCACATGGCGATTGTGGTGGACGAATACGGCGGCACCTCGGGGCTGGTGACCCTCGAAGACGTGATCGAGGAAATCGTCGGCGAAATTCAAGATGAGTACGACGAAGAGCAGCCGCTCTACCGCAAGCTCGACGACAATACGTTTTTGATCGACGCCAAAATGGATTTGCACGAATTGAACGAAAAGCTCAATTTTGATTTGCCCACTGAGGGGGAATTTGAAACCCTCGGCGGTTTCATTTTGAGTTTGACCGGCCACGTCCCCAGCGCGAATGAAGTCGTCAAATACGATGGCTATACTTTTACTATTGAAAAGATCGAGCGCAATCGCATTTTGTGGGTGCAGCTTAAAAAGGAGACGCCGGCGGCAGATGGCCGGCTTGCATTGCGAGAGAGTTAGGCGCGAGATTGTCATAACCACTGCCATCTTTTCTCTTGACCGACTTCTTTATTTTCTTTAAAATGCACTCGTTTGTTGAAGCAACCGGATCAGCGAAAGGCAACAAATGACGGAACTGAAATTTAACGCAGAGGATTTATTTCGCTCCAATCGCATCGCGTTGAGCATTCAACGAATTTGGCTGCAATTTATCGCGTTGGTCGGCGGCTATTTGGGGTATTATGGTTTTACCGTCGCCAGTTTTTTGCTGGCCGGCTACAGCTACCCGCAGGTCGCCAGCGAGTTCGGCTTGTTCCCCTGTTTGTTTGCCGTGCAAGTCAACCCGCCGCTGATCTCCAAAATTGTTTTTGGATTCGGGTGCTTTTACCTGACGGTGCTTTTTTTAGTGGGCAACATCGCGGTGTCGCGCGCCACGTTTATGGCGATGAAAGGCCGCAGCTTTTACACCTGGCGGGAAGCGCTGGTGTTCGCGCTGCACAAAAGCGGCTCTGCCGTGCTCACCCCGCTGGGGATCGCCATTATCATTCTGGTATTTATTCTGTCTGCGTGCTTGTTTGGATTTTTGGGCCGCGCGCCCTACGTAGGCGAATTGGGAATTTCTTTTTTCGCTTTGATGTGGATGATCGCCGCGCTGCTCATGGTCTTTTTTTTGATCGTGACCGCCGCTTCGGTTTTGCTGACGCCGGCGATTTTGGCGACCACCAACGAGGACGCCTTCGAAGCGATCTTCCAAAGCTTTTCCACGGTTTGGAGCCAGCCCTGGCGAGTGGTTTTTTATGAAAGCATCGTGTGCGGCCTCAGCGTCATCGGATTTGTGATTATGGCGATTCTCGTCAAATCCTCTTTCTTGGTGATGAATTTCCTGTTCCTATTTTCCATGGGCGACAAATTTGCACGGCTGGCGGCGCACGGCCAATTCCTCCTGCATTCCTGGACCGCACCACTCGACAACGCCGTTCACAAACTATTTGGTGAGTTTGCGCGCCATTTTTATTTCTCGAGAGAGGTTGCGGCGCTGGAGCTGCCGCTGACCGAACAGGTGTCCGCCTATTTTTTTGCTATTAACGCTTTGATCGTCGCCGGGCTGGTGTTTTCCTATTTGCTCGCCACTTTCAACACCGGCAGCACCATCCTGTTTTTGATACTGCGCAAAGTGCGCGACGGCGAAAATCTTTTGACCCGCCAGGAGCCGGAAAACAACGCTGAGGAAAACGCCGACGCGATGGCCGCGCCATCGTACCCGCCGGCCAACCGCGAACCCGCGGATTAAGCCGCGAACGTTTAATAGGAGATCTGTAATTCTATGAACCAATTTAGAAGAAATCCGGTCACCGGCCAGTGGTCGATCATCCTCGAAGAATACAACATCAAAGATGTGGTGGACAGCCGCCAAATAAGAAAACGCAGCGGCGAAAAGAGAACTGCCGGCCCCTGCAATTTTTGCAGCACCTTTGAAGGAACTACGGCCCCGGAAATTTTTTCGATTCGCCATAACGGCTCGCAAAAAGATCAGCCGGGCTGGTCGGTGCGGGTGATACCGGAGCGCCAACCGGTGCTGCAAATTTTTGGCGATTTGAACAATCGCGGCGTGGGCATTTACGACGTCCTTGACGGCATCGGCGCCCACGAGTTGGTTATCGAATCGCCGGATCACAACGTGCAGCTGCCAGACATGGAATTGCCGCAGATTCAGGATGTCTTAGCCGCCTACCGCGAGCGCTTTCTGGATTTGAAGCGCGACCTGCGTTTTCGTTACGTCCTGCTTCATAAAAATTATGGCGAAGGCCAGGTTGAAACAGCGGAACATTCCTATTCTCACATCATCGCCACGCCCATCACGCCCACCCGCGTCAAATATGAGCTGATGAGCGCGATGGAGCACTATCGCTATAAAGAGCGCTGTTTGTTTTGCGATATTTTGTACCAGGAGTTGAGCGATGATGAGCGCGTGATCGCCGCCAACGAAAAATTTGTCGCCATCTCACCTTTTGCTTCGCGCTCGCCGTTTGAAATTTGGCTGCTGCCGCAGCAGCACGAAACTTTTTTTGAATGGAACAACGACCACGCCGCGCTGGCCGCCATTTTGAAAGACATTTTGCAGCGCATCAACACCACCCTCAATAATCCCAATTACGTGATGGTGCTGCACTCCGGCCCCAACGTCGCCACCGGCAAATTGCGCGGCTATTGGCGAACCCTCGAGCGCGATTACCACTGGCACTTTGAAATCACCCCGCGCTTCCGCGGCTTCACCAGTTTCGATATCGGCTCGGGATTTCCCATCAACGGCGTGTCTCCGGAGCAGGCAACTAAAATCCTCAAACAGGGGAAACTCAACTAAGGACGTTTCATGGCAAAAGAGAAATCTGTGCAATCAGGAAATTTGATGAATAAACTGGTCTCGCTGTGCAAACGGCGGGGATACATTTTTCAATCCAGCGAAATTTATGGCGGACTCGATAGCTGCTACGATTACGGCCCGCTGGGCGTGGAACTGAAAAAGAACATCAAAGAGTTTTGGTGGAAAAGCATGGTGCAAACCCGCGACGACATTGTGGGGCTGGACTCCGCGATTTTGATGCACCCCAAAATTTGGGAAGCCTCCGGCCACGTGGCCGGCTTCACCGACCCGATGGTGGACTGCAAAATCTGCAAGCGCCGTTTCCGCCCGGATGAGCTGGAAAAACCCCAGTGTCCGGTATGCGGCGGCGAGCTCAACACCGCCGCCCGCATGTTCAATTTGATGTTCAAAACTCACATGGGTCCGGTGGAGGATGAAGCCGCCATCGTTTATCTGCGGCCCGAAACCGCGCAGGGCATTTATGTGAATTTTCCCAACGTGCTGCAGTCGGCGCGCAAAAAAGTGCCGTTCGGCATCGCGCAGATCGGCAAAGCCTTTCGCAACGAAATCACCCCCAAAAATTTCACTTTTCGCACCCGCGAGTTCGAGCAGATGGAGATGCAGTTTTTCGTGAAGCCCGGCAGCGATCGCGAGTGGTTCGAATACTGGAAAGAGCAGCGCATCCAGTGGTACGATGCGCTGGGTATCCGCCGAGAGAATCTGCGTTTTCACGAACACGGCAAAGACGAGCTGGCGCACTACGCCGCCGCGGCGTTCGATATTCAATACAACTTCCCGTTCGGGTGGAAAGAATTGGAGGGCATTCACAACCGCACCGACTTCGATTTGAAGCGCCACCAGGAATTCTCCGGCAAAGATTTGACATATTTTGACGACGCCACCCGCGAGCGCTTCATCCCCTACATCATCGAAACCTCTGCCGGCTGCGACCGCACCATCCTCACCTGTTTGGTGGACGCCTACGACGAAGACGAAGTGGAAGGCGAAACCCGCGTGGTGCTGCGGCTCTCCCCGAAAATTGCGCCGATCAAAGCCGGCATCTTTCCGTTGGTGAAGCGCGACGGCATGCCGGAAATTGCGCTCAAAATTTACGAGGATTTGAAGAAGCATTTCATGGTCTTTTACGACGAGAGCGGCGCCATCGGCCGGCGCTATCGCCGCCAGGACGAGGCCGGCACGCCCTTCGGCATCACGGTGGATTCGCAGACGCTGCAAGATCAAACGGTCACCGTGCGCGAGCGGGATTCCATGACGCAGGAGCGGGTGGCGAGCGATCTATTAGTGGAGTATTTAAGAGAGCGGCTTTAGAGGTAAAGGCCTATCTGTACGGCGGGGCGACTTACAAGAAGTTCGGATTAAATCATGTCGCCGTCACCCCGTCCGCACCAGCCATTCGATACGTGGCCTGCAACCCAAGACCAAATTCCCCGTGGCTTATTTTTTCTCAACCTCTGGTTCTTTGGCCTTGAATTCCACCTGAATAAGCTCAAAAGGTTGATCGGTTAGATTTTCTGGCTGGTGTTTGACCGCAGGCAGCCACAGTGTTTGCCCGGCTTCCCAACTGATCTCCTCAGTTTTTCCGTCTGGATAGGTAAATTTCCCCTTGCCAGCGGTTAGGAAAACGGCCACGCTGGCAGGATGCTCGTGCATGGCAGCTTTTTCATGCGGGCCATAACTAATTCGCAGCACCCGCACCTGGTCGTTTTCGATCTCCACTTTGTAATGCTTCGGGGCTACTTTGACAGCGTCTTGCGCCTCGGCTGACTTCGTAACCAAGACGAAGGTTAGAGCAGCGAATACAACGCCTGCCACCGTACGGCTGAGATTGTTCATGTTGTTCCTCCTGTTAGGTTTATTTGTTATGGTCACTGCAGGTTTTCCTCTTTATTCCGCTCTTGAAATCCACCTTACCCAGCCGCCACTGCCAAAATCGCCTTCCGTGATAAATTATTCGCCTGCTCGGCTTTGAGATAGGCGTGCGGATCGTGATAGAGCGCGCCTTTGGGCAGCCATTGCCACAGCGGGCCTAATTCCGTCTTCACGCGGTTCACGTAAAATTGCGGAATTTCATTGGTCTCCTGCTCGAAGAAGCGCCGCAGTTCCAAATCCTCGTCCAGGCGGCGGCGAATTTCACTGTGGTAGCGAATGCGGCCAAACCCTTCGGATGACACGCCGCGAATGGAATTCATCCACTTGGGGATGGCCATGCGCGTGGCTTGGTGGCGTTTCCAGATTCTTTCCCAGGAAAAGGTATATTTGGTTAAGTCCACCACGTAATCATAAAATTCCGGCCAGGTGTAATTTTTCGGCCGCACATTCATCGCGTGATTATTGTTGAGAAAGTGGAAGGGGAAGGGCAGCACGCGGTTGGCGCGCTGGTAATCGAGGTTGAGCTGCGCGGCCTGCCCGAAAGCCGAGAGCAGCGAGTAGCCGGGAAAGGCGGCCGGCGTCAAATCCACGAAACGCTTGGTAAGCTCGAAGGGCTCGGCGCCTTCATCCACGTCCAGCCCCAGCACAAAATTGGTTTGCACGTAGGGGATGTATTTCATAATCAGGTTGACGTGCTCGGAGACGCGCCGCACTTTTTCCATTCCCTGCCGGGCGCCGGTTTTGGATTTATTGCCGAGATCGTACCACGACTCGATTCCGGGGAGCAGCGCTTTGAAGCCGTTGCGTTTAAGGCGCTTCAAGTTCGGCTCCGCCAGCAGCGACAAACTGCTTTCGGCAATGAAATCGATGCTGTCCGGCGGCGCCGCTTCCTCGATGGCGTCCATGATTTCGTCAAAACGCACGCCAAAATTGGGATCATGCCAGGCGACGCGCGGCCGCTTCATTTTGGTGAGGAGAAAACGCAAGTCTTCTTTGATCACATCATAATCCAGCGGTTGATAGCTCACCGCGGCATCGATGCAGAAGCCGCAGGTGTAGGGGCAGCCAAGACTTCCTAACATCGGCACGATTTTGATGAGCGGCGCTTTTTTGAGAGTGGGCTCGATGTATTTCCAGCGTTCTTTCACCCCCGGTAGGGAAGTCGGCTGCTCGCCGGCATCCATGCGCATTCCCAGCGGACGGTGTGGGTAGCAGTCGCCCAAAATATCGTGGATCATGGTTTTGTTGGTGAAGCCGAGCACGTAGTCGAAATATTTTTGCGCGTCCTGCGGGTAGCAGCGGGCATGAGGGCCGCCCAGCACAGTAACCGCGCCCTTTGAGCGGAAAAGATTGCTCAGGGCGTAGGCCAATTGCGCCGCCTGCGAAAACGAGCCGATGAAAACCAGGTCAACTTTTTCCGGCAGCTCTTCGACTAAATTTTCAAACCCGGTGAAGCACACAAAATGCACCTCGTGCCCCTCCTGCTCGCACCAGAGCGCAATCACCTGCGGCATGATGCTGGCAAGATTGGCGTGCATCACCCGCGCGTACAGGGCGCGCGTGGGCGCTTTGGTGACAAGGTCGATTACGCCGACACGCAGTTTACGCATAACATCTCCTTTTTAAAAATGATGCAGCTTGGAAAACGTTTTTTAGTGAAACGAACCGCCGTGTTATCCCATTATTGGTATGAAGTGAGCTGAATGCTGAGTTAGGGTGGAGCGTCGAGGAAAGCGAATCAGCGCTGGATAACAATCCTCAAAGATAAAAAGCTTAGCCTAAGTGTCAAGTTAATTTTTGAATAAATAATTTGCCTGCTGTTGGCCAAAGCTGTATATTTCGGCGCTCGAATATTGATAGAGGAGACCCTGAAATGATCCTGAAACTGCGCAGCGTTTGTCTGAGCTTGATTCTGATTTTGGCGGCGTCCTGCTCGGACCGCAGCCATCTAACCCCGCCGGTAGCCAAAGTTATCCCCAAAGATGTCAGCGTGCACGGCGTCTCTCGCACCGACAACTACTTCTGGCTGCGGGAACGGGACAACCCGCAGGTGATCGCGTATCTTGAAGCGGAGAACAAATACACCGAAGCCGTGATGGCGCACACTCAAGACTTGCAGCAAAAACTTTATAACGAAATGGTGGCGCGCATCAAAGAAACCGATCTCGAGGTGCCGGAAAAATTCGGCGATTATTTTTACTACAAGCGCACCGAGCAGGGCCAGCAGTATCCCATCCACTGCCGCAAAAAAGGCAGCCTCGATGCCCCCGAGGAGATCATTCTCGATGAAAATCAGTTGGCGGCGGGCCGAAAATATTTTAGAGTCGGTGTGTTCAAAGTCAGCCCCAATCAGGAGCTGCTGGCGTTTTCGGTGGATACCACCGGCGGCGAAAGCTACACCGTGCTGGTGAAAAATCTCCCCACCGGCGAATTGCTACCGGATGTGATTCCCAAAACCGAGTATTCGCTGGAGTGGGCCAACGACAACCGCACGTTTTTCTACAGCACCTTCGATCACGCCAAACGTCCGTACAAGCTTTTTCGGCACACGCTGGGAACGCCGGTCGAGCAGGATGTTTTGATTTACCACGAAACCGACGAGATGTATTTTCTCGGCCTCGGCAAAAGCCGCAGCCAGGCCTATCTGTTTTTGAAATTAGAAAGCGCCAGCACCACCGAAGTCCGCTACCTCGACGCCAACAAACCGGCGGCCGACTTCAAAATCATTCATCCGCGCCAGCATCAGATGGAATATTATGTCGAACATCACGGCGACAAATTTTATATCAACACCAACGACGGCGCCCTAAATTTTAAAGTGGTGGCGGCGCCCGTGGCCAACCCCGCGAAAAAGAATTGGCGGGAGGTGATTCCGCATCGCGCCAACGTGAAGATTGATGAAATCCAGCCCTTTGAAAATTATTTGGTAGTATATGAGCGCGAGAACGGTCTGCGCAAAATCCGCGTCACCGATCTGTCCGCAAGCGCGGATCCGCTTCGCCTGCCGGCGCAGGCAGGCGGACGGAACCAGCAGACCCATTACGTCACGTTTGACGAACCCGCGTACGCCATTCGCATCAGCGACAATCCCGAATTCAAAACCGAGGTCCTGCGCTTTCGTTACACCTCGCTGGTGACGCCGGAGTCGGTGTTCGATTATAACATGAGCAACCGCACCCGCGAGTTGAAAAAACAGACCGAGGTGCTGGGCGGATACGACCCCGCGCAGTATCAATCCGAGCGCATTTTTGCCAAAGCCGCGGACGGCGTGTTGGTGCCGATTTCCCTGGTGTATAAAAAAGGAATGGTCAAAGACGGCCGCAACCCGCTCTATTTGTACGCCTACGGTTCGTACGGCGCCAGCCGCGACCCGGATTTCAAATCGACGCGGCTGAGCCTGCTGGATCGCGGGTTTATTTTTGCGGTGGCGCACATTCGCGGCGGCGGCGAAATGGGGCGGCCGTGGTACGACGACGGCAAGCTGCTGAAAAAGAAAAATACCTTTACCGATTTCATCGCTTGCGCCGAGCATTTGATTGCGGAGAAATATACGTCGCCCGACCGGCTGGCCGCGATGGGCGGCAGCGCCGGCGGCCTGCTGATGGGCGCGGTCGCCAACCTGCGCCCGGATTTGTTTAAAGTCATCGTTGCGCACGTGCCGTTCGTGGACGTCATCAACACCATGTTGGACGAATCGATTCCGCTGACAGTGACGGAGTTCGAGGAGTGGGGCAATCCCAAAAACAAAGAATATTTCGATTACATGCTGTCGTATTCGCCCTACGACAATGTGGAGGCGAAAGCATATCCCAATTTGCTGATCACCGCTGGCCTGAATGACCCGCGGGTGCAGTACTGGGAGCCGGCCAAATGGACGGCGAAACTGCGCGCTCTGAAAACCGACGCCAACCGCCTACTTTTGAAAACCAACATGGGCGCGGGACACGGCGGCGCCTCCGGCCGCTACGACGCCCTGAAAGAGACCGCGTTCGAGTACGCGTTTGTGCTGGATGTGTTAGCTATCAGCGATTAGCTTTCAGCGATCAGCCGGTTTCACCGATACTCAGCACATTGCTAATCAAACACCGTCTCAGACGGTGTTTGATCCGGACAGTCATGCAAGGCTTGAGTTTTTGGCTGAAAGCTGATAGCCGACCTCTAATAGCTTAAAACTTTGGGAGGACAAATGAAACTTTGGTTAAACGCATTTTTTGCGATCGCATTCGCTACTGACGTTTTCGCCCAGCCCCTTCCCGACTACTACACTCGCAGCCGCTTTCTATTCGCGCCGCCGGCCGCGTTTCAAAACGGCCTGCTGGGGTTCGCCAATCCCGCGAGCATTTCGCTGCTGCCAAATCCCGAGCTCAATTTCCTGTGGTCCACCGACGGCTCCGATCTGGCCTCTCTTAATGATTGGGGCGTATTTGCCGGCGTCCCGCATTTGGGATTTTCAATTCAGCGTCAAAAATTTGGCGGCATCGGCGTCACCGATTTCCGGCTCGCCACCGGCTGGGGCACCCGCGCCGCGGCAGTTGGACTGGCCTACGGTTGGTCCGCTGGCCGCTTCGACGCGTTGACCCGGGAAAAATTGCTGGCGGTGGGCGCGATTCTTCGTCCTGCGCCCGGATTATCTTTCGGACTCACCGGCAATTTTTCTCTGGAAAGCAGCAGCCGCGAAGGGGTGGGGGAGATTGGCTTGCGGCCATTTGGTTGGCCAAAACTCACGCTGTTTGCCGACGCCGCGCTGCAAAACGGCGTCGCGATCAAAGACGCGGAGTGGAGCGCCGGCGCCGCGCTGGAGGTGCTGTCTGGCGTCCATTTCGTGGGGCGCTATTTTAAATCCGACGCCTTCACGCTGGGACTGAGTCTTAATTTTGGCGCCAGCAGGGTGGCGTCGCAATCCCATTTTGATGACGGGGGCGATCACGATTTTCAGACCTACGCGCTGCGGGTCGGCGGCATGAAACCCAGCTTCGTTCAAACAACATTTGGTAAAGGCGGCAGCTACACGCCGTTCAATTTAAAAGGCCGGGTCGAGCATTTGAAATACGTTCTGTTTGATGACGACGCCCTGCCTCTGCTCGACATTCTCCACAACATCGAAGCCGCTGCGGAGGATCCGCGAGTGGCGGCGCTGGCGCTCAATCTCTCCGCCATGAAAGTGCGTCCCGAACACGCCTGGGAAATCCGCGAAGCGCTGCGAGCCGCGCAGCAAGCCGGTAAGAAAATTGTCGTCTTCATCGATGTTGGCGACATGACCTCGTATCACCTGGCAAGTATTGCGGACAAAATTGTCCTCGATCCGCAGGGCTCGCTCTGGCTGCAGGGGTACGCGCTGGGCAAAACTTATTTCAAAGGCACGCTGGAAAAATTGGGACTGGGTTTCGACGAGTGGCGCTATTTCAAATATAAATCCGCGGCGGAAATTCTCAGCCGCGATTCCATGTCCGACGCCGACCGCGAGCAGTTGCAGGATTACGTGGACGATCTGTACGAGCTCACTCGCGCCGAGGTCTGCGCAGCCAGAGAGTTCAGCGCCCAAAAATTTGATGAAATTATTGATGACGAAAGTTTCATTCTGCCGGAGCAGGCGCTGCAGTTGGGGTTGGTGGATACGCTGGGCCGCTGGTCGCAGCTCGACGACATCATCAAAAACCTGACCGGCCGCAGAAAAAAAAGTCTGCCGCCGCAGCGACTTTTAGCGAACGCGGTTCCTCAGCAAAACTGGGGCGAGCCGCCGAAAATCGCCGTGGTCTATGGACTCGGCGTCTGCGCTATGGATGAAGGCATCCGCGCCCGCTGGCTGGAACGGGTGTTTTTGAATTTAGCGAAAGATAACTCGGTGAAGGCCGTGGTCTTCCGGGTGGACTCCCCCGGCGGCGACGCCCTGGCCAGCGACCTGGTGGCCGAAGCGCTCAAAACCTGCAGCGAGCGCAAGCCGGTGATGGTCTCACAAGGGCAGGTGGCCGGCTCCGGCGGCTACTGGATTTCTATGTACGCCGATACTATTGTGGCCGGAGCGACCACCGTCACTGGCTCCATTGGCGTGATTGGCGGCTGGCTGTACGACAAAGGCTTCAGCGAAAAAGCCGGCATGGCCTCCGATCTCGTCAAACGCGGCGAGCACGCCGATCTGGGGCGCGGCGTCACGCTGCCGTTCCTGAACTTGCAGGTGCCGGCGCGCAATCTCAATGAAGAAGAACGCGCGCTGGCGGAACGCAGCATCAAAAAATATTATGATATGTTTGTGCAGAAAGTGGCCGCGGGGAGAAGTTTACCGGAAGAAAAAGTCCGCGAGATCGCCGAAGGCCGGGTCTATTCCGGACAGCGCGGCAAGGAGATGGGGCTGGTGGATGAAATTGGCGGATTGCTGACGGCCATCGCCATCGCCCAAAAAGCAGCCGGAATTCGCCCCGGCGACGAAGTGGAGATCATCGAAACTCCCCGCAGCAAAGGCTGGCTGAATTTGCGCGAACGGCTTTCGCCCGTCTCAGCGAAAAGTGAGAACGATCCGTTTTTGAAATTTATCCGGCTGCTCAGTGAGAGTCCCGGCCGCCCTCTGCCGCTGATGATTCCCGGGACCTATCCGGAGGTTATTGGCCGGCAATAATCGAAAAGGGCGGAATAGTTGAGTGGCGCGTGACGCTTGGCCAGCACTTGTAGCATTTTCCATTTCGTCGCCAGGCCTATAGCCTCGGCGGCTTTGCCAAGTGAAATGCGTCCGCAGCGCTACCGGTGAAACGCCGTCAACCCCGTAAGCGAGATCAAATCGGCGTGGCGTTTGCGGAAGTTGTACCAGAAGCGCCGCATGTCTTTGTAGGACTGCAGCCAGTCGAACAGCAGAATATCCAGCGCCGCGCTTTCGATCCACGGCACGTCGATTTTATAGCCCAGCACCAGTGACACGTTGGTTTTGTTGATGAACTCCATGATGCGCTGCTTCTCCACGTTGATAGTGGCACAGGTTCCGAAGTGCACCACCCAATCGGTGAAACCACGCCCCATCAACTCCGCCAGCGTTTCCAAATCGATGGGCTTTTCATCGAGAACAATCTCGCCGCGCCGGCCATGAAATGAAAGGTAGAGAATACCGTAAGCGCGTTTTCGCTTGAGCTTGCGCAGATTGTAGTACAGTTCCTCGCTGGTGTTGCAGGTCAAATAAATGAACTTCAGGTGATCGACTTTGGTGACCAGCTCCAAAATGGGCACGACTGTAAGACGGTTTTCGATATCCTGGTTCCAAAGGGATTCCAAACAGGCAATGTGTTTTTGATAGCTTCTTACTCGCGCCACAGTTTACCAAACCCAATGTGTTTTGTTCATCATCGTCTCTGGCACCGAGATTAAGTCTCAGTTTTTAAAGAGTTTTTATAATTGACCGTAATTTGTCTTTGAAGGAAGGGACATTTCCGGTTGCGTTGCCCAATCTTAGTACGAAAACGAAGCAAGATTGTCAACAGAATTTTATGAAAATGTTGCTTCTCGCTCTACCACCAAGGGCGCGAAAGTTAAAGCAAGCTCCACAGTGAAATTTATCAATTTCCACTTCGTGCCCTTCGTGTGCTTCGTAGTTTATTTTATTATTATTAGTGCTTAACGGCTGTTTAAAAGATGCGTTGCATTGGCTTCTCGGGCTAATTATCTTGATTTGCAGACAGGTCAAGGCCATCTTCAAAATATCGCTTTTATCAGTCTGAAATCCTGCAGCGGCTGAAACTGGCTTCAGGTAACTTCACTTCGGAGAAAGTCGTAAACCCATGCAACACGACAAAAAGGCCCCTGCCTTTAGAGGAAAATGATGAACGAAACTACGGCGCCCAGAGAGTCTCTCCAGGAACAGCAATCTCAAATTCAGGATTTTATGCTGCTCCAGCGGGTGACCCAGCGAATCAGCTCCATACTGGATCTCGACGCGCTGCTGGAGCAGATTGTCGTTGACGTCGCGGAGACTTTTGGCTATACGCGCTCGGCCGTTCTGCTCGTTGACGAAGCAACTCATGAACTGGTCATCGCCGCCGTTCGCGGTTGGACCTCTTGTTACCACGTCAAGGGCGAGCGCTTCAAAATTCCAATGGGCATGACTGGGCACGTGGCTGTGACGGGCGAAACTTGCTACGCCCCGGACGTGACCAGGAATCCCTATTACATGGTGAGCGAGGCCTCCACGCACTCGGAGGTTGATATCCCCATAAAATCATACGGCCGAGTCATTGGCGTTTTCAATGCGCAACACGCAGAGCTCGACGCCTTCCCGCCGCACCGCCTGCAACTCCTCGAAGCGCTGGCGGGACACATCGGCACCGCTATCGAGAACGCCCGCCTGTTCGAGCGCGAGCGCATCGAGAAAGAGCGCATGGTGCAGGAGTTGGCGGAGGCGCGCACCATTCAGTCCCGGTTGTTCCCGGAACACGCTCCGGAGCTCCCGCGTTTTCGAATTTCAGGGTTGTCGCAGCCGTGCCTTGCAGTGGGCGGCGACTGGTACGACTACATCCCGCTTCCTTCCGGAAGAGTCGCGGTGGTATTGGGCGACGTGGCTGGGAAAGGGGTCGGGGCCGCACTGCTGATGGCTTCCACCCGCAGTATTCTTCGCCTGCACGCTGAAAAAGGAGGATCGCCGGGCGCCGTGCTCTCCCGCGTCAACCGAGTGCTTACTGCAGACCTGCCCACCGCCAAATTTGTTACTGTGATTTATGCCGTCGTTGACCCCGACCGCCGTACCATCACTTTTGCCAACGCGGGACACCTCCCGCCCATTCTGGTTGATGCGAACGGGGTGCGCGTCATTAAGGTTAAGCCGGAGCTGCCGCTGGGGATCAAAGAGGGGAGCTACGCTGAATATGAGCTGGAGATGGCTCAAGGAAGCCGGTTGTTCCTCTACTCAGATGGCGTCATCGAAGCGCGGAATTCTTCATTGGAAGAGTACAGTGAAGCGCGCTTACTTCGTTATGTCAGCAGTTCTTCGGCCACAGCGCAGAGCCTGCTGGACGATGTGCTGGCTTTTATGGGCGAGCAGCCGGCCGCGGATGATATCACTATCGTGAGGGTGGAGGCGCTTGAGAAATGATAATAGAATGGCTGCCAGTTTCAGATGATCACACATCTGTAGAGTTGCGTGCTTCAGAAATAATTTGTATTATTTGCAATGGAATTTGAATGGGAGCCAAAAAAAGCAGCCAAAAACCTTAAAATATATGCTGGGCAAAACAGGAAAAGCGCAACAGCCAGCGGGACTTGGTTATGAAGATGACGATGTTATGGTCTGGTTTGATGATGGTGCAGTCGGATATTTTAAAGAGCACCAACTAAGAAAGATTTGATTCAAAGAAAGACCTTCCACGAGACCGCCGACGCGATGGTTGCCTTCGGCATGAAAGACGCCGGCTATCTCTACATCAACATTGATGATTGCTGGCACGGCGAACGCGACAGCCTCGGCTTCATTCATTCTTCACCAAAAGAGGTTTAAAACCATGGAACAAATCACCCTCACTTTGCCCGAAGAAACGGCGGAGCAGTTAAGAGATGCGTCTGAAAAAATCGGGGTCAAACCCGAAGAATTTTTGCTGACGAGCTTGCAAGAGAAATTAGCAAATCTAGACTCAGATTTCACGGATGCCATGCAATACGTGCTCAAGAAAAACGCCGAACTCTACAAACGGCTTGCTTAGTTGAACATGAAATTTCTATCACTCTTTCAAGTATTAGAACTTCATCGTCAGATCATTGCGCAATCAGGCAGCGCACACGGAGTCAGAGATATGGCGGCATTAGAATCAGCGCTGGCACAACCACAAATGACATTCGGGCAGAAAGATCTATATCTCACTCTACCCGAGAAAGCAGCGGCCTTGGCACATTCTCTTGCAATGAATCATCCATTTGTAGATGGCAACAAAAGAGTTGCCCATGCAGCTATGGAAATTTTCCTTTTGCTGAACGGATACGAGATTGAGGCATCTGTTGACGAACAGGAACGTTTGTTTTTGCAGTTGGCAGATGGGAAAATATCGAGAGATGAATTAGCGGAATGGGTTACAAAGAGAATCATCGTAAAAACAAAATGAAATTTTCGGTGGAGGTAAGCCTCGATGAACCGCCCCCTGATATTACTTGCCTGTGCCTTCCCCCTCCCACATCGTAATCCGCTTGCGCTTCGGAAAGACAAACACCGCGGCGTCTTTTTTCAATTGCAGCGCATCGTAGCGCTCCTGCGTCAATTCCACTTGAATTGTGTCGCCCCATTCGCTCAGCAATTCCACTTTCACGATCGGCCCGGCGGGATTGATGTGCGCCACCCGCGCGCGAAAGTGATTGCCCTCGGGCGATTCGTGGGCGATGTCCAAAAGATGCGGCCGCACACGAATGATCGCGCTTTCCAACTCAGAGTTGGCGCTGGCCGGCAAATCGATCGTCAAGTCGCCCATTCGAAATTTACCCTCCGAAACCCGGCCGTGAAATAAATTGAAATTGCCGAGAAAATCATAAACGAACGGCGTGGCGGGATCGTGGTAAACCTGCTCGGGGGTGCCCATCTGCTCGACCTTCCCCTGATTCATCACGACGATGTAATCGGACACTTCCATCGCCTCTTCCTGATCGTGGGTGACGAAGACACTGGTGATGTGCAGCTCGTCGTGCAGCCGCCGCAGCCAGCGCCGCAGCTCCTGGCGCACTTTGGCGTCGAGGGCGCCGAAGGGCTCGTCGAGCAGCAGCACTTTCGGCTCGACGGCCAGCGCACGCGCCAACGCCACCCGCTGACGTTGTCCGCCGGAAAGCTGCGAAGGATAGCGATCGGCGAAATGTTCGAGCTGCACCATTTTGAGCAGCGAGTGAACTTTCGCGCGGATTTCATCTTTCGCCGGCCGCGAGCGGCGCGGCCGGACGTCGAGTCCGAAGGCCACGTTTTCAAACACGCTCATGTGGCGAAAGAGCGCGTAGTGCTGAAAGACGAACCCGACATGGCGTTCGCGCACACTGCGGGCGGCGACGTTTTCGCCCTCGAAGAGAATGTCGCCGCTGTCCGCCACCTCCAGGCCGGCGATGATGCGCAGCAGGGTGGTTTTGCCGCAGCCCGAAGGGCCGAGCAGCGCCACGAGTTCACCGGTGGGAATGCTGAGGCTAACGTTTTTCAGCGCCGTGAACGCGCCGAACGTTTTGGTGATGTTGCGAATTTCGATGCTCATGATTTTCCTTTTTATTGGACGCAGATGACACAGATTAACGCAGATGAGAAAACGAGTCCGTTTTCCCAAGTTTTACTTGAGAACGACAAATGTAACGCAAAGCACCGCTTGCTCTTTGCGAAGCAGAGCTTCGCAAACAATGCATTCCCACGCAGAGCGTGGGAATGAGTGAATTCGCGCTTGGGATTTTAAATCCCGAACGAGCAAGTAAAAATCTGCGTTCATCTGCGCAATCCGCGTCCCAATTATGTCTTACTTTTCCACTCGACGATGCTCTTCGCCGCCAGCGTTACCAGCGCAAGCAAAGCCAGCATCGACGCCACCGCAAACGCGGCGGCGAAGTTGTATTCATTATACAAAATTTCGACGTGCAGCGGCAAGGTGTTCGTTAAACCGCGAATGTGCCCCGACACCACCGACACCGCGCCAAACTCACCCATCGCCCGCGCATTGCAAAGAATCACTCCGTACAACAATCCCCATTTGATGTTGGGCAGCGTCACCCGGAAAAACGTCTGCCAGCCGTTGGCGCCCAACACCAGCGCCGCCTCCTCTTCCTCCGTCCCCTGCGCCTGCATCAGGGGGATCAATTCGCGCGCCACGAACGGAAAGGTGACAAACACCGTGGCCAGCACAATGCCCGGCGCCGCAAAAATAATCTTGACCCCGAGATCGATCAGCCACGGCCCGATAAGCCCGTGCGCGCCAAACAACAGCACGAAGATCAAACCTGAAATCACCGGCGACACCGCGAACGGCAAGTCGATCAGCGTGATCAAAAAATTCTTTCCCGCAAACTCAAATTTGGCGATGGCCCACGCCGCAGCGATTCCAAAAATTAAATTGAGGACGATGGAGGCGCCGGCGGTTATCAGTGTCAATTTGATCGCGGAGAGCGCGTCCGGCTCGCGGATGGCGCCGAAGTACACGTCCGCGCCTTTTTCAAAGGCGTAAACAAACACCGCGGTCAGCGGCAAAAACAGGAAGAGTCCCATAAACAAAAGTACGAGGCCGATGAGCAGCCAGCGCACCCACCGCGGCTCGGTTGTGGCGCGCTGGGACTTAGCAGAAACAGAAGATTCGGACAATTTCATGTTAGCCTTTGTTGTGATCCTTCACCGTTTGAAACGGTGAATTTGTCTTGAATATGACTTGCCGAAACACCGTTGCAAACGGTGTTGGATTAAATTCACATGAGTGTAATTCGTGAAATTCGTGGTTCAAGCGCCGCGCCGCCGGCGGCTCCACCACTGCAAAATATTGATGACGAACAGCAGCGCAAACGACGCCGTCAGCATCACCACGGCGATGGCGGTCGCGCCGGCGTAATCGTACTGCTCCAATTTGGTCATGATCAGCAGGGCGGTGATTTCGGTTTTCATCGGCATGTTGCCGGAGATAAACACCACCGAGCCGTACTCGCCCAACGCTCGCGCAAACGCCTGCGCGAAACCGGTGAGCAGCGCCGGCGTCAACGTTGGGAAAATAATTTTGTAGAAAATCTGCCAGCGCGTGGCGCCCAAACTCATCGCCGCTTCTTCGACTTCGGCGTCGAGATCTTCGAGCACCGGCTGCACCGTGCGCACCACGAACGGCAGCCCGATGAAGGTCAGCGCGATCATCACGCCCAGCGGACTGAACGCAGCTTTGATTCCGACAGCATCGAGATAACGTCCGACCCAGCCGGTGCTGCTGTAGAGGGCGGTGAGGCTGATGCCCGCCACCGCGGTCGGCAGGGCAAACGGCAAATCCACCAGCGCGTCTAAAATTTTTCGGCCGGGGAAATGGTAGCGCACCAGCACCCACGCCACTAAAAGCCCAAAGAGGCCATTAACGAGGGCGGCGGCGAATGCAGCGCCGAAAGTGAGCCGGTACGAAGCCAGCACGCGCGGCGAGGTCACCGCAGCCCAGAATTCTCCCCATGTCAGGCTCATGGTTTTCAGGAAAATTCCGGAAAGCGGGAGGAGCACGATCAGGCTGAGATAAAAAAGCGCGTAGCCGAGGCTGAGACCGAAGCCGGGCAAAACGCTGCGCTGTTTAAGAGTAATATTCATAGGTGGTTTTGTCTAACTATTGCGAAGGGTTTAAAAGCTTCGCAAGGTTAATTATTGGCTCAAATAAATCTGATCGAAAATTCCGCCGTCATCGAAATGAGTTTTTTGCGCGGCCTGCCAGCCGCCAAACATTTCATCGATGGTGAACATGTTCACTTGCGGAAATAGCTCCGCATATTTTGCCGCCGGCGAGTCCGGCGCGGGTTGCGTGCGCGGACGATAAAAATGCTTCGCCGCCAGCGTTTGGCCGACCTCCGTGTAAAGATATTGCAGATAAGCGGTGGCGATTTCCCGCGTATTATGTTTATCGGCCACTTTATCGATGATCGTAACCGGCGGCTCGGCGAGAATGCTTACCGACGGCGTAATAATTTCAAATTTTTCCGCTCCCAATTTCTTTACCGCCAAAAACGCTTCGTTTTCCCAGGAAATAAAGACGTCGCCGAGGCCGCGTTCTACAAACGTAGTGGTGGCGCCGCGCGCGCCGGAGTCCAGCACCGGCACATTTTTAAAAAGCTTGCTCACAAATTCGCGGGCGGAATTTTCGTCGCCGCCGTTTTTGAGAACGTAGCCCCAGGCGGCGAGATAATTCCAGCGCGCGCCGCCGGAGGTTTTGGGATTCGGGGTGATGACGGCCACGTCCGGCCGAATCAAATCATTCCAATCTCTGATGTTTTTAGGATTGCCTTTGCGCACCAAAAAAACGATAGTGGAAAAATAGGGCGCGCTGTTGTGGGGCAGGCGCGTTTGCCAATCTTTCGGAATCAAACCCGCGCGCTCGTGAATGGCGTCGATATCGTACGCCAGCGCCAGCGTCGCCACGTCCGCTTCGAGGCCGTCGATGATCGCGCGCGCCTGCTTGCCGGAGCCGCCGTGCGATTGATTAATGGCGACCGTCTGGCCGGTCTTTTCCCGCCAGTGCGCAATGAATTCAACGTTGAAGTCCTGATAAAATTCTCGGGTCGGATCATACGAAACGTTTAACAGCGTCACCTCCGGCTTTTTTGAAGTTGTATCTTCGCCGCAACCAAGGGAAAAAATCGTTGCGAAGATAAAACTTAAGGCGATAATTTTTTTACACATCTCAGATCTCCTGAACTCGGATGGTTTATAATAACTAAACTATTGTAAAAATCTCAGATCGCCTGATTGATGAATCATCAGGCTAATTTGCTGAAGTCGATTGAAATCGACTAAGACAGCAACAGCTAAATTTATTAGGCTTAAGCTATTAGCTTGGAAATTCATTTCCAAGCGATCTGCTTTCATTGATAGAAGCCATCTCCTCTAAGGGTTTTTACAATAGTCCAGTAATAACTCAATAAGCAATTTGAAAGCGGCTGAGAAAAATCTTTTCAGCCGCGCGATCGGAATTTAGAGCGCCGCCGTCGAACGACGTTTGCTCAAAATTGATGGCGAACTTTGCGTGTTGATTCAAATACCAGTTGACGCCCACCGCCCAGGCCAGCGCTTTGCGGGTGGAGGAAACCGGATTGGCAAAAACCGGAAACGCCTCCTCATCGAAGTCGAGGGCGTGCAGCCGCGCCGCCAGCTCAACGGCGCCCCACTTTCGGTTGGCGGGATCGAAGGACGTTTTTGGCGACGCGCCGCGGAACGAATTTTTGCCGCCGGTCAAAAAAACCGCCGCGCTGACTTGCCAGGCGTGGTGAGAAATTTTGGCCGCGGCGGCGTCGCGCCGCATTTCCTGAGATGAAATGGCGTACTCGGCCATCACGCTCAGCGGACCGGCGTAAAAATATCCCTGCGGAGAAATCCGCGCCCGTTGGCCAGCGGCGACTGCCGTGCCAGCCGCCGCGCCGTCGGCCCGATAACGGAAAAAAAACAACTTGCCCCGAGGAGCGGTAGCTGGGAAAATTGGGCGCTTCTGAAGCCAACTCGACTGAAGCGGCTAATCCAGTGAAGAATAGAATAGTTATGAATCACCTTGAAAGATGAGTCTCCATCACCGCAGCTTCTGGCAGCGCGGACAAAAATAGGTGCTGCGCCCTACCTGCACCTCCCGCGCAATTTTCGTTTGACAGATTGGACACCGTTGCCCTTCTTTGTCGTAAACCGCCAGCGACAATTGAAAATACCCCATCTCGCCGTCGCTGTTCACGAAATCGTTGAGGGTGGTGCCGCCTTTTTGAATGGCGTTCCGCAAAATTTTTTTAATGGCGCTCAGCAGCCGCTGCCAGTCTGCCGGCGAGAGCGAATGGGCCGGCGTGAACGGGTGAATGCCGGCGTGAAACAAAGCTTCGTTGGCGTAAATGTTTCCGACGCCCACCACGAAGCGGGCATCCATCAACAAATTTTTGATGGGCTTTTTGAGATGATTGGCGCGCTCAAATAGAACGCGGGCGCGGGTTTGGGGATCGAGCGGCTCAGGGCCGAGATTAGCGAAACGCGGATCGTTTTCTAATTCGGCTGATTGGATCGCGTCCACCAGCCCGAAGCGGCGGGGATCGCGAAAACGCAGCTCGGTTTGATTTTCAAAATAAAAAATGACGTGATCGTGCTTCTCAAACGGCAGAGCTTCGCGCAGCAGCAGAAGCCGGCCGCTCATGCCGAGGTGGAGGATCAAGTCAGCATCGTTGGCGAAGTGAATGAGCAGATATTTAGCGCGGCGATTTATCTCTCGGATCGCCTGCCCAACTATTAATCGCTTCAACTTTCGTTCGTCAACTGGCGACCGCAAGCGCGCATCCCGCACCCGCACTTTTTCGATTCGGAGGCCAGGCAAGTGCTGGTTCAAGGCGCGGCGGATGGTTTCAACTTCGGGAAGCTCGGGCATCTCTTTTTTAACTGAAGTATTGTATAAAATCGCAACCCGTAGGGAACGCATATGATGCGTTCCCTACATTTCGCATGCCAGAATTAGTTTTACCAATGAAGAGTATTTTGAATTGAACACAAAGACGGGGCTTTGTACTTCGTGCCTTTGTTGAATTATTTTGGGCCGAAGAACTTCTTTCTCACCCACAAAACTGCGATAACTACGATCAAAAAATACACTGGCCAATTTCCCACAATCGCATAAACGGTCACCGGCGGAGTTGACGGCAGGTTCAGTGTCACGTTGATGAACTCGCGGGTGTACAAAGCGGTCTCGCGGGAAATGGTGCGTCCGGCGGCATCGATCACCTGCGAGCTGCCGGTGTTGAGACAGCGCGCCAGAGGCTTACGAAACTCCACCGCCCGCGGCCGCGCCATTTGCTTGTGTAAATGCGACGCCGACGATTTTCCGAACCAGCCGTCGTTGGTGATATTCACCATAAAATCGGCGCGGCGGTGATTGAAGCCGGCGATGAATCCGGAAATGATGTCCTCGTAACAAATCAGCGGCAGCCAGCGCGTGCTGTCATCGAGCGTGAAAACCGGTTTCTCGCTTCCGCGCGTAAATTGGGAGATGGTGGACGGCAGCCACTTCTCCAAAACCGGAAAGGTTTCCACAAACGGAATGTACTCGCCGAACGCCAGCAAAACAATCTTGCGATATTTGCCAACCACTTTGCCCTCGCGATCGAGCACAAACTGGGTGTTGAAATATTTGGGTTTCTCGCCGCGTTTGGTGATTTCCACTTCCGCAGAGCCGGCGGTGACAAAAACGTCGTAACGTTTTGCCAAATCCGAGACCGTGTTGAACACCACCTCGTAATTCAAAATCGGAAAGTGCACGGAGCCCTCCGGCCAGATCAGCAAATCGGTTTTTTCGGGTTGCTCCGCCATCGCCTGTTTGGAGAGGCCGACGATCATCAAAAATTCCGTCAACCTTTCCTGGGTGCTCAGGGTGGCGCCATAATATTTTTCCAATGTGGTGTTGGACTGCACCAGCGAAAGGGCTACCGATTTTTTATCGGGCGCGGGTTCGTTGTTGTAACGATTGAGCGCGCCAATTCCATACAAAACGATGAACAGCACAAACGCCAGTTGCGCGGCGAACGCTAACTTGTGCGTGGTGAAAATGGCGCGGCGATGATCCCAAATCCAATACGGGATATGCAAAATGACGACGGCCACAAAACTCAATCCCATCACGCCCCAAAGATCGGCGGTTTGATAGAGCACCAAAGCCGCGTCGAGGCCAGCGCCGAAGTACCACGGAAACACTTGCGGATTAATTTGCTCGGCCGCCGTGAATAGTGCCGCGGTCACAAATGGACTGGACTTCTCGCCAAAAAAGCGCTCGAGATACGCCCACAAAACGAAATTCAAATTGTTGTACATGCTGTACAAAAGCAGCACGCCCACGCCGCCGTACCACGGCAAGCCGCCGTGATCCTGCGCCACGATCACAATCCAATAGTAGCCGCCTAAGTTGGCGGAAATGGCCATTATCCAATAGGCCAGAAGTTTTTGCTTTAATGGAAGCGCGCGCATACCGCGCAGAAAAAACGGCCACAGCAGCAACAGCGGAAACCACTGCAGCGGCTCAAAACCTAAAAAAATGCAGGCACCGGCGAGAGTCGGATAGAGGTAAGTTTTTACAGTGGAATGCGAAACTTCCGAGTCGGTGTGCTGGCTCAGATTTCCCTCCCTTTCGTTTTTTGCAAAGCAAAGATGAATGACAAACAAAGCTTCAGAATTCAATAAACTGCTTGCTTTTTACGACAGGGTTTAATGGATTAATGAAAACGCAACACGCATTGATCCATCAATCCAATAATCCATTTGCTCAAAAAGCAGAAAATTGAAAACGTCTTCAAGATCTTGCAGTAAGCGAAATGGCTGACAGTTAGAATTGCCGTTGCAATTCCTCTTTGCTGATCGTTTTTTTGTCGCGCGCAACCCAGTAGCTTTGACGTTGCGGCTCGATTTTTTCATCCAGCAAATCTTTGCCGGCGAGTTTCATAATAAGGGAAATTGGTGTGAGGATCAAGTAGAATAATGTGATGAGAATGACGCGCGTCATCACCCAGCCGATCACGGTGGCGAGCGCCATCCACGGGAGGAAAATGTATTTGAGGGCAACTGGGAAAATCAGCGCCGCAACCAGGGAAGCTACGGCGGCCGGAAAAAGATAATTGTAAACCGCGCCGCCTTTCCAATAGGAGAGCGCGGAAAACGCAGTTAAGATCACAAACAGACCGAGGCCAAATTTTCGTAACGTCGCTTTATCGGAACAGATGTTTTTGATTTCTTGAAGCAGCATCTCGGAACCTTTTCGTTTAATCTAATTCAAATTCTTCCTGCCAGGCTTTTTCTTCCACCAGCGGTTTCTGCGCGGTTTTTTCCAATAAGAAATTCCCCAGCACCAGGTAGTCCATGTTGGTGCGCATGAAGCAGCGGTACGCCTCCTGCGGCGTACAGACAATCGGCTCGCCGCGCACGTTGAACGAGGTGTTGATGAGCAGCGGGCAGCCGGTGCGATCATAAAATGCTTTGATGAGATCGTAGTACAGGGGATTATCCTCTTTGGCCACGGTTTGAATGCGCGCTGAAAAATCGACGTGGGTCACCGCCGGAATTTTCGAGCGCACAACTTTTAATTTGTCGATTCCGAAAAGCTGGTGATCCTGATCCTCCGGATTGAAAATGCGCAGCGACGTTTGCACCGGGGCCACTAGCAGCATGTACGGGCTTTCGCGATCCAGCTCGAACGCCTCGCTCACGTGTTCCTTCAAAACCGAGGGCGCAAACGGCCGGAAACTTTCACGGAACTTGATTTTCAAATTCATGATCGACTGCATTTTCGCCGAGCGGGGATCGCCTAAAATGCTGCGATTGCCTAACGCACGCGGGCCAAATTCCATCCGCCCCTGAAACCAACCCACGACGGATTCGTTTTCAAGCAGCTCGACGACCGTGCGAATCAATTCAGAGTTTGATAATTTTTTGTAAGCAATTTCCTGAGAGTTCAAAAAACCTTCAATAGTTTCATTCTTAAAATCTGGGCCGAGATAGGAAGCTTTCTGTCCGTCTTTGCCGCCCTGTACTTTTCGTGGCTGGTCGAGAAATTGATGCCACACCGCCAGCGCCGCGCCCAACGCGCCGCCGGCGTCGCCGGCCGCGGGCTGAATCCACAAGTCGTCGAAAATGCCGGCGCGCAAAATGCGCCCGTTGCCGACGCAGTTGAGGGCCACGCCGCCGGCGAGACACAGGTACTTCATCCCAGTTTCTTTTTTAACGTGGCGCGCCATACGAATCATGATCTCGTCGGTCACCGCTTGAATCGAGGCGGCGACGTCCATGTAAGTTTGATTCAGCTTTCCTTCCGGAGCGCGCGGCGGCAGCCCGAACAGCTTATGGAAACGCTCGTTAGTCATGGTGAGTCCGGCGCAATAGTTGAAGTATTTCATATTCATTTTGAACGAGCCGTCTTCTTTAAGATCAATCAACTTTTCGAGAATCACTTCCGCGAATTTCGGCTCGCCGTAGGGCGCCAGCCCCATCAATTTGTATTCGCCAGAATTGACTTTGAAACCCGTGTAATAAGTAAATGCGGAGTAGAGCAGGCCCAGCGAGTGCGGAAATTTCAACTCCGCCCACAGCTCGATTTGATTGCCGCGGCCGACGCCGTAACTGGCAGTGGCCCACTCGCCCACGCCGTCCATGGTGAGAATCGCCGCCGCTTGAAATGGCGATGGGAAAAACGCCGAGGCGGCGTGGGAGTGATGGTGTTCGGGAAAAAGAATCTCGCCATCGTATTGCAGCTCTTTGTGGATCAGATCTTTCATCCAAAGCTTTTGCTTCAACCAGAGCGGCATGGCTTTGATGAACGAAGCGACGCCGCGCGGCGCGTAGGCGAGGTAGGTCTCCAGCAGCCGCTCGAATTTCAAAAATGGTTTGTCATAAAACGCAACGTAGGACAAATCCGCCGGCTGCAAACCAGCTTCCTTAAGGCAAAAATCGATGGCGTGTTTGGGGAAATTGAAATCGTGTTTTTTGCGGGTGAAGCGCTCTTCCTGCGCCGCGTACAAAATTTCGCCGTCGCGAACCAGGCAGGCGGCGCTGTCGTGATAAAACGCCGAGATACCCAAAATATAGGTTGAATTTGGCATGGTGTTTTGGTTAGCAGTTGTGATTAAAATAAGCTGAAAAATAAATATATACAAGACTCTTGAAGTGAGTAAAACAAAAAGCCCCAAAAACATTTGGGGCTTGGAAGGAATCGTTATAAATTCCCGGTCCTTTAGATGGGGGCGAATTCGAGAACAGCCGCAACTTCGCCAAAACGCAGCAGGGTACGTGGGGGGATTTCGGCTGGTTGCAACAACTGGCGCCGGCCCACAAATGTCTGATTCTTGCTGTTGAGATCATAAATCCGCACGATATCATTATGAACCGAAATGCAGGCATGCCGCCGCGAGACGGTCTCGTGTTTGATGGCAACATCGCAGCGCGATGAGCGGCCAACGATATTTTTGCCCTGCTTGAGTCGATATTTCTGGTTCAACCCTTCTATTCGCAGTGTAAACGCCGAAGGAAGGTCAGCCGCTTCTTCAAAATTCATCCTGGCCTTCTGACTCGCAAGCGTTTTTTCCACCTCGCTCAAAAATGAGTGGGCCGTATTCTTCTTGGGATGGGGGATGATCACTGCGTTTTGGCTGCGGCTGGCAAGAAATTCTGGCGTTTCTACAAATGTATCGTCAAACACAGTTTGAGAATTTTGCACGACCTCGAAATCCTGCTCGATCACCGTGTCATTATTTTTTGCCACCGGGCTCGTTTCAATTATCTCGGAGTCAACGGTCTCGCCTTCATCTTTCACAAGCTGAAAAAAGAAATCAAGCCGGTTGCCAAAAGTTATGACATGAATATCGTCGAGCCGCTCTTTCCCGAACACCCGTTCACCGTCGAGTTTCGTGCCGTTGCGGCTGTTGAGGTCTTCGAGCACATAGCAATTTTCGGCGGCGTCGAAAAAAATCCGCGCATGTCTTCTGGAAATATTCTTTTCTGAAAGCACGATGGAATTGGCGGCGTCTTGTCCGATAGTGGCTTCCCTGACGATTGGCAATTCATGCGCGCCCCCAATGGCAGATCGGCTAATTAATTTTGCTTTCATAAACTTTCTCCAAAAATGAACATCCTTGTTTTGAATTTACCTCACGCAAGTTTGATACCAAAACGCCGTTTGCTGGAGCTGTCGGAATATACCAAAGCTTAAATTAAGTGAAACAAGCGGCCCAGATCAAAAACACTCCATCCAAAAACTTTAGCCATTTTACAAATTTGTCTTACAATATCGAAGCAAAACGGGGATTAGATTTATAAAACTGCTTTCACTGGTGTAAGTTAAGACGCTACAAAAATTAGGCTTCGCGCGCTTCCCGCTGCGATGGCATACGGCTTGCGAAAAACAAAATGAAATTCATTCACTTTCTGAAAAAATGGAGTAGGAACATGAAACATTCAAGCAAACTGCTTTGCGTGATCGTTTGGTCTTATCTAGCGATCTTAGGTTGCGGGCGGGTGCAGGATACCGGCATTCTCAATCCCAACCCCAATCCGAACCCCGGCAATCAACCAACGCTCAGCAGCATCCAGGCCAACACCTTCAGCCCGCGCTGTGGGATCGCGCCATGCCACGTGGCCGGTGGACTCGCGCCGTTTCGGTTGGATAACCAGGCCGCGTCTTTTGCAAGTCTGGTTGGCGTGCAGTCTCTGCATAATCCCAACAAACAGCGCGTGGCTCCCAACAACACCAACAACAGCTATATTTTGGATATCATTCAGGGCAACGGCGTGAACGGCGCGGTGATGCCGCCCGGCGGAAACAATCTGCTCAGCCAAGCGCAGGTTCAGCAAATCAGCGATTGGATTGCCGCGGGCGCGCAGAACAACTAGGGCCATTTGGTTTGTGAATGTTTAAAATCAAAGTGGATTAATGGATTGTTGGATTAGTGGATTAGTGGATCAATGTCGAGTTGTCCCAAAAAACCAGCTTGACTGTCATGCCCGAATGCTTTTGTTGGGCATCCAGCCTCCAGGCGTCGGGAGAAGATTCCCGCCAAAAACAAGAGGGAATAGCAGAGACTTGCTTGCTACTCATTGTTCCAATAATTCATTACGCCATTAATCCTTGTTGTCAACAGAGAGGTTGCCATGCGAGTTTTAAAAAGAATCCGAATCATGTTTTTATACATCGCCGTGATGCTCGGCTTTTATTTGGCCTACTCGAGTTGTTCGAGCAGCAACTCGCCAACGTCACCGAATCCGCAGCCGACGGTTGATCTCACGACGGATGATGTGCAGAAACTTTTGACGCAAGCCGTCGAGCAGGCGGTGCGGCTCAACCAGCAAGTGGTGGTGGCGATCACCGATCGCGCTGGCAACATTTTAGCCGTGTACAGCATGAACGGCACCCAGGGCTCAGTTTGGGATGTGAATGTGGGTGCAGTGCCCAAAGCGCGCACCGCCGCCTACCTCAGCAGCAACCAACACGGGTTCACCACGCTCACCGCCTGCTTCATCACGCGCTCACATTTTCCGCCGGGCATTGCTAACACCCCCGGTGGGCCGCTCTACGGCGTGCCGTTTTCAAATCTCGGCGGCGGAGACATACAACCCAATAACAGCGCGCCGCCGGGACAAACCGGCAACGGCCAACAGGGTTTGACCGGCGTGCCGGGCGGCGTGCCCATTTTCAAAAATGGCGTGTTGGCCGGCGGTTTGGGCGTCAGCAGCTTTGGCACCGTTGGGCGATTGCCGGCGAGCTTTCTCACCGACTGCGGCAGCGGCATCCCGATTGCCGATGAGGCCATTGCGCTGGGCGCGGTCATCGGTTATTCAACCCCCAGTGAGAAACGCGCGGATACGATTTTCATCGACGGCGTGCAGTTGCTCTATCAAATTGCGCCGACTCCGCCCGCCAATTTCACCTTCACGTTTGCGGATGTTACCAGCCGCGGCGCGCTCGATCCCACTTATCCGCTGCCGAATCTCGTGCGTTTCCCGGATCAGGGCCCGGTGGATTTGGGCGACGGCATCCATAATTATAATGTCACCGCCGGACAAATTTTATCCGCGACCGATGTGCAGCTCATCATCGATCAGGCGGTGGCAAAGGCCAATCAAACCCGCGCCGCGATTCGCCGGCCGTTCAATTCACCCGCGCGCGTGTTCATCAGCGTCGCGGACGTCGATGGCCGCATGCTCGGCGTTTGGCGCACGCCCGACGCCACCTTCTTCAGCTACGACGTCTCCGCACAAAAAGCGCGCACCGCCGTGGCGTTCAGCGACCCCAACAATCCCTTCGGCGCGCAAATCCGACAAGTGCTGGGACTTTCACCTACTCAGGATTTAGCAGTGACCACCCGCGCCGTGGGATTTTTGAGCCAGCGCTTTTTTCCACCGGGGATCGATCAGCCGACCAGCGGCGCTCCCCAGCCGGGGCCGTTGTTTATTCCCGATCCGGTTTTGCCTTTGAACGACTACCGCTGGCAGCAGAATATCGCGCTGGCGCCGTTCGGCAACGGCATCACGATTTTTCCGGGCGGCGTTCCACTTTACAAAAATGGCCAGCTCGCCGGCGGCATCGGGGTGAGCGGAGACGGCGTGGATCAGGATGATTACATCGCTGCGGCCGGCGCCGTCGGTTTCGAGCCGCCAATGCAGATGCGCAGCGATCAATTTTTCTACCTCAATGTGCGGCTGCCGTACTTGAAATTTCCGCGCAACCCGGATTTGTAATCACCTCGTCGGAATTGTCATTTCGAGCGCAGCGAGAAATCTGACGGAGAATGAATTCAGTGACTGCGCTCGCACTGATTCGCAAAACAATCGATTCTGTGCGCCAGATTCCTCGCTGCGCGCCTGCCTGCAGCAGGCAGGGAATGACATTTACTTCAGCAACCAGAGATGAAGATCATGATTATCCAAAAACTACTGCGCGTGCACCAGTTTCTTCTTTCGGCCATATTAGCACATCACTTAGCCACGAGTTTGCCGCTGATGGCTTTGAACTCCCCGAGACCTCACCCTAACCCTCTTCTTAGAGGAGAGGGGACAGCGGAGGAGATGACGTTGTCAAAAGCGGATTCCGTCAAGCAAGAGCGCAGCCAGCGCGAGGTGCCGCACTTCGTGCCAATGCCCGATCGCTGGCGCAGCATCAAGCTGGCGCCGTATGAGCTGAATGTCAAAGGGCGGCTCATCGACCCCTACAATCAAAACGTGTTGAAGGGAGATTTTCCGATCATCGGACAGAAAACATTCCTCATTTTTACGGCAAGCACGGAAAGTTTTTTTGAAGCCTCCGCGGTGCCGACGCCCAGCGCAGTGAGCACGAACGATCCGAACAATCAGGGTTTCTTCGGCGATGCCGAGCGTTTTTTTATGAATGAGAATCTGCGGTTGTCGTTGGAACTGTATAAAGGCAATACCGCGTTCCGGCCGCGCGATTTCGAAATCAAGGCGACGGCGGCGGTTAGTTTCAATTATCTCGACAGCAAAGAGAACAACGATGTCAACGTCAACGTGCAGCAGGGCACCAAGCGCTACGACGATCACTTTGGGCTGCAGGAGCTGTTTCTCGAAAAGCATCTTTTCGATCTCAGCGCGCACTACGATTTCATTTCGTTCAAAGGCGGCATCCAGCCATTCAAAAGCGATTTTCGCGGGTTTATTTTTGATGACTTCAATTTGGGCGCGCGGCTGTTTGGCAGCGCCGGTTCCAATCGCTATCAGTACAATTTTGCTTACTTCAGTTTGCTGGAGAAGGACACCAACAGCGAGCTGAACACGGTGTTCGAATGGCGGGATCAGGAAGTGTTCATTTTCAATTTGTACAAGCAGGATTTTCTGAGCCTCGGCTACACGACGCAAATTAGTTTTCATTATAATCACGACAAGCCCAGCGTTTATGTCGATGAAAATGGCGTGCCGGTGCGGCCCGCGGTGATCGGCAACACGCAGCCGCACGACATCAAAGCTTACTATCTCGGCTGGGCCGGCGACGGCCACCTCGGGCGGCTCAACGTCAATCACGCGTTCTATCAAGTGTTCGGCAGAGATACTTTCAATGCGCTGGCGGGCCGGCCTATCGACATCCGCGCGCAAATGGCGGCACTGGAATTGTCGATCGACAAAGATTGGCTGCGGCTGCGCACGTCCGGCTTCTTTTCCTCCGGCGATCCCAATCCGCTCGATGGCGTCGGTCAGGGCTTCGACACGATTTTAGATGTGCCGTTCTTCGCCGGCGGACCGTTCAGCTACTGGAGCAATCAGCGCATTCGTTTGTTGGGCGTGAATCTCACCAACAAGCTGAGTCTGGTGCCGAGTTTGCGGCCCAGCAAAGCCGAGGCACAGGCAAACTTTGTGAATCCCGGTTTGATGATTGCGAACCTCGCCTTCGATTTCGATCTCACGCCGAAGACCGAGTTTGTGATCAACGCGAACTACATCCGCTTCGTCGATACTTCATCGCTGGCGTTTTTTCTAAACCAGGGCGGCATTCGCAATGACGTTGGCATCGACGCCGGCGCCGGCGTGGTGTACCGGCCGTTTCTCAACAACAACGCGGTCTTCACTTTTTCGGTGAGCACGTTTACGCCGCTGGGCGGCTTTCGCGATTTGTATGAATCATCGCGCGTGCAGTTTGCGCTGTTTTCGAGTTTTGTCTTCACGTATTGAAAATCAAACGTAAGGAAGTGATGAAAGTACATTTTGGAAAGGCTTTGGAGTGCGGCGACTGTGTCGCCACCGCCTTGACGCAGTCAAGGCACTCCAAAACGTTCCTCCCCCATTTTTGCTTTTTAAAAATGAGGGAGGTTAGGTGGGGAGCCGACCCCCTCCCGGCCTCCCCCAAATTCCAAATGGCGGAATTTGGGAGAGGAGAATTCGCGCTTGCGATTTGGCTACTAAGTCGAAGCCATCTCCATATAAAAGCAAGTTTCCTCAAAAAAGCTCTCTGCTCGATAGTCTTCAGTCTAATGGTTCTTCTCGTTGGGCATTTATGTGCCCAAGAGGCCGACTCTCTTAAATCGAAAGAGGAAACTCCCATTCTCGAAGAGCTTGACATCCTCGCTGACCCCTCTTCAAAAGAGGAAAAAGCGGATGATGTCAAATCCAAAGGGCGGCGGCAGGTGCGGCAGGCGGTGGAGGACGTCGTCAACAAAAGTCAAGGCTGCGTGACTTGCCATCGCGGCATCGAAAATATGCATGCCTCGCCAGCAGAGAAGTTGGGCTGCAGCGATTGCCACGGCGCCAATCCGCTCGCGAAAACGCAGGACAAGGCGCACGTGAAACCGAAGCACGCGGAGGTTTGGGAATCGTCGGCGAATCCGAAACGATCGTTTACCGTGCTCAATGATGAAACGCCGGAGTTCATCAAGTTCGTGAATCCGGGAGACTTGCGGGTTGCGGATGAAACCTGCGGCTCGTGTCATCCGCAGGAAGTGCTGAACGTCAAAAAAAGTATGATGACAACTTCGACGCTTCTGTTCGGCGGCGCAGCGTACAACAACGGCATCGTCTCCAACAAAGTCTATGTACTCGGCGAGAGCTACGCCCGCGACGGCACGCCGCAGCGCATCAACACGGTGCCGCCGCCGACGGCTGATGAAATCAGAAACAAAGGGGTGCTGCCGTTTGTGGTGCCGCTGCCGCGCTGGGAGATCAGCCAGGTGACCGACATGTTCCGCACCTTTGAGCGCGGCGGAAAAATTTCGCGCATTAATCCGTCGAACATCGGCGTGCCGGCGCTGGAAGATCCTGGCCGGCCGGATATGAAAGTTGGCGACCGCGGTCTCGGCACGCAGCTTCGCATCAGCTCGCCGGTGCTTAATATTCACAAAACCCGGCTCAACGATCCGCATCTGTCATTCATGGGAACGAACGATCAGCCCGGCGATTATCGTTCCAGTGGCTGCACCGCGTGTCACGTGATTTACGCCAACGATCGTTCTCCGCTGCACGCCGGGGCTTACGCGAAATACGGCAACACCGGCTACGGGGTCACTGGCGACAAAGCCCTTCCCAAGAAACAGGAAGGCCATCCGATTCGCCATCAATTCACCCTCAGCATCCCTTCAAGCCAGTGCATGACTTGTCACATGCACCAGCCCAACGCGTTTCTCAACACATTTTATGGCTTTCAAATGTGGGACTACGAAACCGACGGTCAGGCGTTGTATCCGGAAAAACAACAGGAGTTTTCCTCCGCAGAAAAGCGCGCGCTGCTCGAGCGCAATCCAGAGGAAGCGGTGTTACGCGGCAAATGGGCGGATCGCCGCTTCCTCGCCAATGTTAGTAAACTGAATCCGAAATTGCAGGACACGCAATTCTCCGATTATCACGGCCACGGCTGGATTTTCCGCGCTGTGTTCAAAAAAGATCGCAAGGGAAATTTGCTGGACAAAAACGATAACATCATCCCGGAAAATTCCGAACACAAATTTCACGGCGTGGTGCCACTCTTTGGCGACGACGGATTTTGCGACGATGCTTGTCGAACTGCGCAGAAAGCCGTGCATCTGAAGGATATCCATCTCGAAAAAGGCATGCACTGCGTGGATTGCCACTTCGAGCGCGACGTACACGGCAACGGCAAACTTTACGGCGAATTTCACAATGCCATCGAAATTCAGTGCGTCGATTGCCACGGCACGGTCAGCGAGTACGCGACTTTCAAAACCTCCGGCGTCGCGGCGCCGGACGGCGGCACCGATCTCACGCTGCTACAAACGCCGTTTCGCGACGCCCGTTTCGAAATCATCGGCGACAAACGTATTCAGCGCTCGATGATGAGCGACACGTTGCAATGGGAAATCAGCCAGGTGCGGGATTCCATCGATCCCAACTCGCGCGGGTACAATCCAAAATCGTATGCCGCCAAGTTGATTGCGAAGGGTGGCAACATGCAAACCGCCGATGGCATCGACGAAGCGCGGCTGGCGCACGCTTCGCAAAAAATGGAATGCCAGTCCTGCCACACCTCGTGGATCACCAACTGCTTTGGCTGCCACCTGCCGCAGCAAGCCAACTGGCAAAAATCGATGAACCACTTCGAGGGCACAGAGAGCCGCAACTGGACGACTTACAATCCGCAAGTGGTGCGCGACGACGGCTTCATGCTGTGCATCAATGGCACGACGAAGGGCAACAAGATCACCACGGCGCGCTCCAGCAGCGCGCTGGTCTTGAGTTCGAAGAACGCCAACCGCGAGCAGATCTATTTGCAGCAGCCGCCGATTTCCGCGCCGGGCTACAGCAGTCAGGCGTTCAACCCGCATTTTGCCCATACGGTGCGCAAAGCGGAAACGCGCGCCTGCACGGACTGTCACATTTCGAGTAACAACGACAACAACGCGTGGATGGCGCAGGTGCTGTTGCAGGGCACCAACTTCGTCAATTTCATGGGCAAGTATGTTTACGTCGCCGAGGGAAAGGATGGCTTAACAGCGGTTGCCGTCACTGAGGATGGCGAGCCGCAGGCGGTGATCGGCAGCTATTTGCAAAAGCTGGCGTATCCGGACAATTTCAAAAAGCATCTCGCGAACAAGCAGGAACTGCAGACCGCACATCATCACGGCGGCGATTACATTCGCAGCCTGCAACTGCGCGGCGAGTATCTCTACACCGCCAACGGTCGGGATGGTTTCCGCGTGTTCGACGTGGCGAACATCGACAACAAAGCTTTTTCGCAGCGCATCGTCTCCGCGCCGGTGTCACCGTTCGGACAGGATACGCATGTGAAAACTAAATTTGCCACCGCCGTGGCGCTGCCCACCAACATGCCCATCGACACCAAAAGAAAAGCAGCCGTGGAGAATCCCGACAATCAGGAAAAACCGCTGCATCCGCTGTACAGCTACGCATACATCACGGATCACTATGAGGGCCTGATTTTGGTTGACGTGATGACACTGGCGGACGGCGATCCCACCAACAATTTTTTGAAACGGGACGTCATGTTCAATCCCGATGGCGTGCTAAATGGCGCACGCAATTTGGCCATCGCGGGAAATTACGTTTATGTTCTTTGCCAAAAAGGTTTGGTGATCGTGAGCATTGATGATCCGCTCAAGCCGGAGGTAGTGAGTACGATTGCGCCTCCGGATTTAAAGGAGCCGCGCAGCATCGCCATTCAGTTTCGCTACGCCTTTGTGTGCGATGAGGAGGGCGTGAAGGTGATTGACGTCACCAATCCGGAGTCGCCGCAAATCGTCCGCAACAGTTTTGTACCGCTGTCGCAGGCGATGGACATTTACTGCGCCCGCACTTACGCCTACGTCGCGGCCGGCCAACAGGGGCTGGTGATGATTGATATCGAAAAGCCGGACTCGATTTTCATCGCGCAGACGTTCACCGCCAACGGCAAAATCAACGATGCCCGCGGCGTGAAAGTCGCTTCCACCAACGCCAGCCTGTTTGCGTATGTCGCCGATGGCAAAAACGGTTTGCGTGTGATTCAACTCACATCGCCGCTGACGCCCGGACACTTGGGATTCAGCCCCACGCCGCAGCCGCTGCTGATCGCGACTCACAAAACGCGCGGCCCGGCACTGGCGATTTCCAAAGGCCTCGACCGCGATCGCGCCGTGGATGAGAGCGGCAATCAAGTCAGCATTTTCGGGAGAATCGGCTCGCGGCCGTTCACCCTCGATGAGCAGCGGGCATTTTACATCAACGAAGCCGGCGAGTTCTACACCGTCTCCGATGATGGTTGGAAACAGTTTGTGAAGAAAGATTTCTCGAAGAGATGAAAAAGCAAAACCACTCACGCGGAGATGTAGAACCGCAAAGGATACGCAAAGGTTTTCTCTGCAATTTCTCCACTGGTTTGTCTAGGCGCTTTGGGACAGAATTCCCCTCCCCCAAATTCCACAGAACGGAATTTGGGGGAGGCCGGGAGGGGGTCGACCCCCTCCTAACCTCCCCCATTTTCAAAAAGCAAAAATGGGGGAGGAACGTTAAATCACCGATAGGCTTTTTTCGAGCATTGCTTGCCGGCGCAGTTTTGCTCTCGGGGATATTTATCTTGCCGGCGATTCGCCCCAGCGATGCCCAGCAGAAAAAATATCAAACGTTGGGCTACCGCTCCTGCGGCACCGAGCGCGGCACGTGCCATCAGTCCGATGGCAACTGGTGGAAAGCGGATCCGCATTTTAGCTCGGTGGCGAATTTGAAACGCAAAAAGCAGAAGTCGATGCGCATTGCACAGGGCTATGGGCTGGATCCGGCGGATTATTTAAAAGCGAATTCACCTTGCGCCAGTTGCCACGGCGAAGTGGTGAGCGGACGCGAAGCCAACAATCTCAACACCGGCGTGAGCTGCGAGAGTTGCCACGGCGCGGCCGGGCCGAAAGGCGTCGGCTATTTTGAAGTTCATCAGGAAGGCACGCCGCCGAGTGATCCGCTCAGCACCGAGCGCACGGGTTATCAAAAAGCGCTGCGGGTGGGTTTGCGGGAATTGCGCAACATCAACACGCGCGCGAAAACCTGCGTGGACTGCCATCAAATCAACGAGAAGAAATTGTTGGAAGCGGATCACCCAACCGGCGAAGGATTCGACTACATCAAAGGCATTCGCAACAACATTTCCAAACACTGGGACTACCAGCTTCGCAGCGAAGATCTCTCGGAAGCGCCGTACCAGCGCGCGCTGCAAGCCAAGCCGATTCCGGAATTCACTGTCAAATTAGCGGCGCTTCCCGAAGGCGCGGACATGCTTGCCGGCGCAACCGACACGGTGTTTGTTTACGTCGATCCGAGCTTGCCGCCGTGGCTGAATCCGAACAGGACGATCACAGTCAAACCGTTCGAGCTAAAATCTCAAAACGCGCCGCTCGATTCCATTTTGTTAGAAATCAAAAACTACATCGAATACATTCACCAGCAGATCAATCAACGATGAATCAGGTTCGGAGCCGGAGTGTCCCCCGGCGTGAAGAACAATTTCAGGACCGCTGGACGGTGTTCGGTAAACAGACCGGCATCCGCAAAATCTACAGCCGTCTGCCGGCAGTCAAGCTCAAGCAGTTTGATATTTTTCGAGATTACGATTTAGAGTTTCTCGAAAAAATCAGCCCGGATATTTGCGTCGCGGTTTGGGATAAGCAGAAAGTTTTGTTCGAAGAGGGCTCGTACATCGATCTCGCCTTTTTTGTGGTGAAAGGGCAGGTGGAGATTTGCGTTCAGAAACAGCAGAATTTGTTGTCGAAGCCCATCTTCGATAAAGAGCGCTCGAAAATCTACAGCCCGGTTTCGTCGAATGGCAACGGCAAATTCGAGCGGCTGAGTCCAACGGTTCTCCAAACGCAGATCACGCAGATCAAAAAGACCCGCAAAGTGACCCTCCTTTCTTCGATGGATGTTGACCTCGCGTGGGGCGGTGTGTTGTCGCTTGGCCCGGGCGAAATGTTTGGTGAGACCGGCGCGTCGGTCGGCTGGCCGCAATCGGTCACCGCCAAAACCGCCAGCGAGTGCATTTTAATCCAAATCAGAACGCCGGCGCTGGAGGCCATGAAACGGAAGTCGCCGGCGCTCAAAAAGCGGCTCAATCAAATTTACGTGGAGCGCTCGCTGGCGGCGCAGCTCAAAAACACGCCGCTGTTGCAGGGCTGCTCGGATCAGTTTATTGAAGAATTCAAAAAGAAGGTTGAGCTGCAATCGTTTCGGCGCAACGAGGTGATCGCGCAGGAGGGCGTCTGGGCGGATGCTGTCTATTTGGTGCGGTCCGGTTTTGTGAAACTGTCGCAGAAATTCGGCGCCGGCGAACTGGTGGTCAATTATCTTTCGAAAGGCATGGTGCTGGGCGAGATCGAATTTCTGTTACATCACACCGACTGGCTTTACACCGCCCTCTCGGTGGAGAATACGGAATTGGTGCGAATTGCCCACGTTGATTTCGAGATGCTGCTGGCTCAGTATCCTCACATTCAGAAGTCGTTATGGGAATCGTCGGCGCAGCGGGTTAAGGAAGCCGGCTACAGTAAACGCAATGTCGCCGAGTCAGAATTTTTGAGCACGGCGTTGGAAACTGGATTGGTCGAGGGCAACAGCGTGCTGGTGATCGATCTCGACACCTGCACCCGCTGCGACGACTGTGTGCGCGGCTGCGCCGACACCCACGGCGGCTTGCCGCGGTTCGTGCGCGAGGGGGAGAAATATCAAAATTTTCTCATCACCCGCGCTTGCTACCACTGCCAGGATCCGGTGTGTTTGATCGGCTGCCCCACCGGCGCCATTCGCCGCGCCGGCGTGGGCGACGTGGTGGAGATCGACGCCGAGCTGTGCATCGGCTGCCAGGCGTGCTACCACAAATGTCCGTATAACGCCATCACCATGGTGAAAACGGAGACGCTGTTAGGCCCGCACGCCGCCGTCAAAAAGGCGCGCAACGAGATCACCCAAATTGCGACGAAGTGTGATTTGTGCTTCAACACCGGGCACCCGCCGGCGTGTGTGAGCAACTGCCCGCACGGCTGCGCGGTGCGCGTGCCGAGCATGGACAAATTTGCGCAACTGGTGTCTCGCAGCGAGCGCCGCAAAAACAGCAACCATTTTAAACTGGCAAAGCTGGTACAATCTCCAAACTGGGCAGCGGCGTTTTTAGCGGCCAGCGCCATCTGCCTGCTGGTTTATTTAATCAATGCCCTCGTCTCGGAATTCGATGCCGGGAACATCTGGGGATTGAGTTACGGCGCCGCCGCCGCCGCGCTGATGCTCGGCGCCGCGTTTTACGGCGTTCGCCGGCGAAACGTGCGGGCCGCTTCCCGGCAAAAATGGGGGCGGGCAAAGACCTGGCTGCAATTTCACGTTTACGGCGGCGCGCTGTTTCTGCTGCTGGTGTTCATGCACAGCGGCTTCAGTTTGCCGAACGGCGCGTTGTTTTGGTGGCTGTGGATGTTATCGGTGTGGGTTACGATCAGCGGAATTGTGGGAGTGGCTTTGCAGAAATGGCTGCCGCGGATTCTCGCCTCGGCGCTTTCGATTGAAGTGGTTTATGAGCGGATTCCGGAATTGATCGAGGCCATCCGCAAAAATGCGGAGAAGCTGGTGGAAAACGGTTCGCCGCCGGTCCGGGACTTCTATCGCAAAACAATTGCGCCAGTCCTACGAGCGCCTAAAATCCGTTTTATTTATTTTTTTGACATCACCGGCGGCATCCAGCGCCGGCTGCGGCAATTCGATTTTTTGAAGACGCTGCTGTCGAGCATCGAACGCGAAAAGTTGATTGAGTTGGAGGCGATGTATAAATCAAAACTGGAAATCGACGCGCACTACACTTTGCAGAAAGCTCTGAAGCTTTGGCTCTATTTGCATCTGCCGCCTGCGATTGTTTTGCTGGTGCTGGTGGCGATTCATTTGTTTGCGGCGTTTTATTATTAGCGATCAGCCCTCAGCTTTGAAACTTGCCAGGCACCTCAAAGGTGCCTGGCAAGTCCGTAAATAAGATTAAACTCAATTTATCTTGAAACCCAAACGAAAAAAGACCTTCGCCCCAATCAATCTGCCGGTGAGCGCCGGCTATCTTCTGCCAGCCTCGCGGCGGACGATGGTGCTCTTTGGCAGCGGAATTGGCGCGGCCATTCTGCTTTATTTTTCGTTCGACACCATTTTCCAAAAAAGCCATTTCATTTCCACCGGAGCGATTTCCTCCAACCACGCGAATTTTGAAACCGACTGCGCCGCCTGCCACCAGCCCGGCAACTCGGCGGCGGATGCCCTTTGCAGTAGTTGCCATGAAAAAACCAGTGAGCTGATGATTTACAACTTTTCCTCTCACTATTTGTATCGCTCGAACGATTTTCGACGCATCTCTCACGACACGTTGCAGAAATATTACGCGCGCGAACTGCCGTGTCGATCGTGCCACCTCGAGCATCGCGGCCGCGACGCCCTCATCACGGACGTTGCGGACGCAAAATGTTTGAGTTGCCACCCCTACGGCTCGTTCAACAAAAAACATCCGGAGTTTGAATTTGCGCGCGTGCAATCTCCGGACGACTCGACGTTGAAGATGACCCATCTTCGTCACACAGTATTCGTCCTCCAGCAAATGAAGGGCATGGAACAAATCGAGCCGCTGTTCAAAACCTTGAAAGCGGAAACCATGGATTTCGTCCATTTTTATGAAGCCGCTTGCCTCTACTGCCACAATCCGGAGCCCGACGGCAAAAATTTCAAGGACATTAATTTTGACAAGCACTGCGCCCAGTGTCATCTGAAAGCCGACGCCGTGGTGCAGGGCTTGCCGAAGTTCGATCCGGCCAATCCAAACGCTGCGGGCGCGGAAACCATCCGGCAGATGCAGCAGCGCGGCGGCCCGGGCCTCGCGTGGACCTTTGCCGCCAATCCCAATCTTGTCCGCGCTGAAGATGGCGAGGTGTCGAAAAATCCGGTGATTCACAAAGACCCGTGGATTTTAGAAAATTTGAAACGCATCCGCAAAACACTTTACCCGGCGGACGGGTTGTTCGATTTGCTGAATTCCGCCGGGCCGGTTTCGCCGCAGCGAGTGGATTCGCTTTACAGCGAGGCCATCGGCGCGCTGCGGGTTTATGCAAACGAGTTGCAGAACCGCAGCGAACTGAAGGGAGAGATCAACAAAATCAACGCGCTGCTCAACCTGGCGAAACAGAGACTCGACACGCCGTCGCCGCGCCGGACGGCCGCGCCATTTGATTTTTCATCTGCAAAATCAAACACCAGTTTGACGGAAAACCAGCGAGCGGCTCTGCGGCAGCTTGCGTTTGATCTCACGCGCGCCGACGGCCCGGAATGCCAGAAATGTCACGTGGTTGAAAACGCCAGCATTCGGCGGGTGCAGGCCGATCAAGACGTGCTCATTCGCGCGGAGTTCAATCACCGCGCCCACATTTTGAACAAGCGCTGCACCGAATGTCACTCCGCAATTCCCATGAACGAAAACCAACTGCGGTTTTCCGTGGAGCGCTTCAGCGAGTTCGAGCAGGCGCTGCCCAAAACCTTCAAAGCCGATCGCGCGGCGACGCAAAATATTCCAACCATTCGCGCGTGTCAAAGCTGCCACTCCGCAAACAAAATTTCAAATCGCTGCGTCACTTGCCACCAATTTCACCCCAACAAAGAGCGCCGCTCGCATCTGCAATTGTTTTTGAACAATTGAGTTTTCTTACAATGTTGTATAACACATTCGTTATTCTCGGGACGGGAGAACCGAAAAATTCATTTTTCCGAGCTTAAAAGAGCGTCCAAAACGCTGGTATCAAAATTGCCCAAGAGATGATTCTGAATCGAACATTCATGTCAACAAAACCAGATGATTATTTCACATTTCAAAATACTCAGCAAAATTGATGAAGGCGGGATGGGGAAAGTTTATCTTGCCGAAGACACCTTTCTAAACCGGCGCGTGGCGCTTAAATTTTTGCCCTCCAACTTCACTTCCAATAAACAGTTGATCGATCGCTTCAAGCGCGAGGCCCGCGCTGCGGCCGCATTGAAACATCCCAACATCGTGACGGTGCATGAGCTCGCCAAACATCAGGAGCAATTTTACATCGCCATGGAGTACGTCGATGGCGTCAGCCTGTGCAGCTTGATGGAGCAGCGGAAGATTTCGGTGGATAATGCGCTCGCCATCGCCATTCAAATTTGCCGCGGACTGCGCAAGGCGCACCAGGCCGGCATCATTCACCGCGACATCAAGCCCGCCAACGTCATGATCGACAAAGACGGCTGGGTCAAAATTCTCGATTTTGGATTGGCCAAGCTAATCGAGAATACCAGCATCACTCGGCACGGCGTTCGCATGGGAACCGCCCCCTACACTTCGCCAGAACAGATTCGCGGCGAGGAGTTGGGACCCAGCTCGGATATTTTTTCGGTGGGCGTTTTATTGTACGAATTACTGACCGGACACCATCCGTTCGAGGGTAGAACCGAGGAGGAGATTCTGTATGCGATTTTACACAAATCGCAGAAGCCCTTAACCGCCTACAAGTCCGAGGTTTCGCCGGGACTGCAGCGGATCGTAGAGAAGGCATTAAAAAAAGACCCAAAGAAACGGTATCGCACCACCGATGAATTATTGTCCGATCTCAAAAAAGAACGGAAGGCCTACTCCCGGAAAGCCAAACCCAAAAAGCCGATGATGGAAACCATCACGTTGAACATTCGCGATATCGAGTCCAACTTTTTTCGGGTCGGGATGGCGAAATTCAAAGCGTCCTTTTTATTGCTGTTGATTCGCTCGCGGCTCGGCGCCAGCAAGATCGGCGCAACCGCGGTCGCAAAACGATTCGCGCTGATGCTATTGCTGGTCGCGGCGATTTTCATCGTATCGGTTCCTAGGCTGCGGGAGAAATTATTTCATCGCACACCCGCGCACATTTCGCCCATTCAAACGTTGGTGAAAGTGAAAGAAACCCCGGCCCTGCTCGAGAGCTTTGAAAAATTCCGTCGGCAGAATCTGATTTCGATGGGCAGCAGCGTCGATTTTGCGCTGCTGGAAAATTGCTACTTGTTCATCGTCGATAGCTTGAAGGTGCTGGATGTTTTTGAGATTAGAGACAATTTGCTGTATTCGCTCAAGTCGCGCGAAAAATTCACCTCGCCCCCCAAAGAATTTTCAGGGAAGACAAAAATCTGGATACAAGATCTAACCGCCAGAACGAGACAAAAAAGTCAAAAGGATTTTAAATCATGAGGTCGATCAACATGCAAAAAATTTTCGTGCAGTCCAAAAGGCTGGGGGCCTTTTATGCTTCTTTGTTTTGCCTGCTTATTTTTGCCGCGCCGGTTTTAGTTTACCCGCAGAATGGTGTTCCCGATAAGGTGCTGGAAATTTTTGAAACCAAATGCGCGTTCGCCGGCTGCCATGCCGGCCCGGCCCCCGCCGGCGATCTTAACCTGACGGAATCGTTTGCCTATGCCTCGACGGTGAATCAACCCAGCAACGATTTTCCAAAACTGTCGCTGGTCAAGCCCGGCGATCCGTTAAAAAGTTATTTGATTATGAAATTGGTTGGCGCCTCTGGCATCAAAGGCGAGAAAATGCCGAAGAGCGGAGAATCATTATCCAAAGAAGAGTTGAAGACCGTCGCTCTTTGGATAAAAACACTGCCGCCGGATGCCGTCCCGGTGCAGCCCAAAAAACGATTCAGCCAGCCTTTTGTGGGCTTATCTCTGGCGACCCTGCAAACCGCGCAAACCATGCCGAAAGGGTCGTTTTCCTATCGCATCGCGCACCGCTGGCTGGGCCGGGTCGATAACGGCTTCGGCCAATTTTTTGGGCTGGATGCCGGCGCGCACATGCTCACCGAATTTTCATTTCCTCTGCGGGAGAATCTCATGTTCACCGTCGGCCGCTCCGGCACCAACGCCACTTTTGAGTTTAATACCAAGTGGCAACTGCTGCGCGAACGAACCAACAACTCGGTGCCGGTTTCTGCCGCCCTTTTCGTCGGCGTGGAGTGGCTAACCATGAAGCAAATCCCCGACCCCAACAACCCTGCACAATTTCTCTCGCGCACCAGCAGCGAGCGTTTTCCGTGGTTTGCTCAGCTCGTCCTGACCCGGCAGCTCTCAAATCGCATTGCGCTGCTGCTGAATCCCGGGGTTTTGTTTAATGGCAATGTGACACAAACCAACGAGCAGACCATATTCAGCATCGGCTACGGCGGAAAGTTTCGGATTCTAAAAGGCCTGTCGCTATTCGCGGAAGGCAGTACGATTGTTTCGGGACTGGATGACGCGCTGCCGGTGGGAGGCGCCGGCGTGCAAAATGGCCAGCCAATCGTTTACGATGCCTTTACCATTGGGTTGGAGCACAACATTGGCGGCCATGTTTTTCATGTCTATATCAGCAACTCGTTGGGGCTCACCCCAACTCAAGTCATGAGCGGCGGCAACTTGGATTTTGCCAACGGCGAGTTCCGCCTCGGCTTCAATATTTACCGGCTGATCCGTTTTCCCTGAGTTACTGAAACCGGAGTGCAAAACTTCAGTTTTGCACTGCTGAAGCATTGCACTCCGAGACCGCGGATCGAAAAGGGAACTTGCTCGTTCGGGATTTACTGCCTGCTCTACTCGTTCGGGATTTCAAATCTCGAACGATCATCTTCCGAAGATCTGATTTTATGGATGCCCGCTAAAAGCGTGCGGGCATGACGATCATCGAAAATCGACCCTTTGGAAAGCCCCAATCCTTCGCGCCTTGGCGGCTTTGCGTGACCCTTGATTCTCGCCAAATATTTTCTAAATTGTCTGGTGATGAATCCGGAACTCACCCGACTTTTTGAAACCCACTTCAGGGAAAAAGTCAAAAGCGCCGCGCCGCTCAACGCCGACGGCTCGTACCGGCTGTTGTATCGCATCGCCAGCGACCAGCGCACGGCCATCGGCGTGGAAAACGCCGACCGCCTGGAAAACATCGCGTTTATCGAATTCTCCCGGCACTTTCGCAAATGCGGATTGCCGGTGCCGGAAATCTACGCCGAAGATCTCGACGCCAACATTTACCTCGAAGAAGATCTCGGGAACGACACCCTGTTCGATCTGCTTTCACGCCAGCGCGCGGATCAAAATGACTTCCCACTCGCGATTGAAAAGCTGTATGAAAAAGTCGTGCGCATTTTGCCAGAGTTTCAAATTCGCGCGGCGAAAAATTTCAACTACGATCTTTGCTACCCCCGCCACAGCTTCGACCGCCAGTCGATTCTGTGGGATTTGAATTACTTCAAATACTATTTTTTGAAGCTGGCGCAGATTCCGTTCAACGAGCAAAAGTTGGAGGACGATTTCGAGAAATTCACTGCGTTTTTGATGGAGGCCGATCAAAACTTTTTTCTCTACCGCGACTTCCAGTCCCGCAACATCATGATTCGCGACGGCCAGCCGTTCTTCATCGACTACCAGGGCGGGCGGCGCGGTGCCCTGCAGTACGATATTGCTTCCCTACTCTACGACGCCAAAGCCAACCTGCCGTTCGACGCCCGCGACCGGCTGCTGCAAATTTACCTCGACGCCGTTTCACAGTTTCCCCCCTTTGTCCGCGAAGCGGATCCGCCGCGGCGGAAAGGGGAGATATCGAAATTTGATCGCGCCGAATTCATGCGCTATTATTACGGCTACGTGCTGGTGCGCATCCTGCAGGCAATGGGCGCGTACGGCTTCCGCGGCTTTTATGAACGCAAAACGCATTTTTTGCAGAGTGTGCCGTTTGCCCTGCGCAACCTCGAACATATTTTGAAAAACGTCGAATTGCCGGTTGAATTGCCGATGCTCACGGAGGCGCTGCACAGTTTGGTGCGTTCCACTCGGCTGCGCGAGTTGGGCAGCGTGCAACTGCCGCTCACTGTACGCATCGAAAGTTTTTCGTACAAAAATGGCTTACCGCAGGATGAAACCGGCCACGGCGGCGGCTTCATTTTCGATTGCCGCGCGCTGCCCAACCCGGGGCGGCTGGAGAAATACGCCAGGCAAACCGGCTTCGACGCGGAGGTGATCGCCTTTCTGGAAAATTCGCCGGAAGTGCACAGCTTTCTGACGAGAGTGCGGGATTTAATCTCGCAGGTGATCGAGAATTATCAGCAGCGCAATTTCAGCCATCTTTCGGTGGCGTTCGGCTGCACCGGCGGCCAGCACCGCTCGGTTTATTGCGCCAACGCGCTGGCGAAATTTTTGACCGAGAAGTACGGGGTGAAAGTGGAGGTGGCACACCGGGAGCTAGAGCACGGGAATTTGTAAATCAATTTTACGTTTTGTAAATTCGCTGCCATTGAACCCAAAATTTATCATGCAAACCAAGATCGATTTTTCCGAAACTCAATTCGTTGACCCGCTGGAGTCCACCAACGGCAACCAAAACAAAGTTCGTCCCGGCGACAGCGCCGTTCATAATTGGTACCGTTTTGTCCTCTCTTTTCCCCCGCATTTAGTGCGGCACTATATTCAGAAATTTGATTTGAAAGAGACAAGCGTTGTATTAGATCCTTTTTGCGGCACGGGCACGACGATCGTTGAGTCGAAGCTAAATGGATTTCCGGCGGTCGGCATCGAAGCCAACCCTTTTGCCTATTTTGCCAGTTCCGTAAAAACGAATTGGAATATTAACGCGGATGATTTTGAATCGGCGGCGCGAGCCGTGGCCTCAGAGACGTTTGAGATTCTTAAAGCAGAAGGCATTGATGATAATAATTTTTCCAAGAACATTGACGAATCGCCTGCCTGCGCAGGCAGGCGGCTAAAAAACATTGGCGAGCATTCTCAAAAGCTTCTGATCACGAACTCAATTAGCCCGTTGCCGCTGCATAAAACCTTGTCTCTGCTCACCGTTTTAAAAAGCCTGGAAGGCGAATCTTATTTTCATCACGCAATGTTGGCACTGGCGAACGCCCTCGTATTCAAAATCAGCAATTTGAAATTTGGCCCCGAGGTTGGCGTCGGGAAACCTAAGCCGGATTATCCAGTCATCCCGGCCTGGCTTAATGAAATCAAAAGGATTGCCAAGGATATCCGGGCATTGGCGGCGAGTTCGTATCCGCAATGTGCAATCAAGTTAGGCGACTCTCGCCAGATCAGCCAATTGCTCGATCACGATAGCGTCGATGCCGTGATAACTTCGCCGCCGTACCCAAACGAAAAAGACTACACCCGAACCACTCGGTTGGAATCGGTGGTGTTAGGATTCATCAACAGTTTGGAAGAACTGCGAACATTCAAGAAATCATTGATTCGTTCAAATACGCGCGGAATTTACAAAGGAGATGCAGATCATAAATGGATCGAAAACAATAATAAGGTTATTCGTCTTGCGGAAGAAATAGAAAGGAAGCGCATCGAGTTGTCAAAAACCTCCGGGTTTGAGAAATTTTATAGCAAAGTGACGCTGCAATATTTCGGGGGGATGGCCAGACACTTTGCCGAGTTGCGGCCGGTTCTGAAAAAAGGCGCGCGCTTGGCGTACGTAGTTGGCGATCAGGCATCGTATTTTAAAGTCATGATTCGCACTGGCGAGCTCCTGGCCGACATCGCACAATCGCTGGGATATGAATTGGAGGGTATAGATTTATTTAGAAGAAGATTTGCTACGGCCACCTCTTCTGAATTGCGAGAAGAAGTTGTGATGCTGCGCTGGCCGGGATAGGAGATCAAAAAATATAGCAGACGGTCTTCTGAGTAGGAACAGAAATGCTCATTAACTACACCCTTGCCTGGCTGCCGATGGTTCTCATCGCCATTCTGAACGGCGTTCTCCGGCAGGCGTGGTACGCCAAATTCATGAGCGAACTGCGCGCGCATCAGATTTCAACATTCACGGGCATTCTGCTATTTGGAATTTACATTTGGGGACTCACGCGCATTTGGAAACTCGACTCAACCGGGCAGGCGCTCACCATCGGGGTGATCTGGTTAGGGCTGACGGTCGCCTTCGAGTTTCTCTTCGGACATTTCGTTGCCGGGCACCCGTGGCGCCGTCTCTTGCAGGATTATAATATTTTCGCCGGGCGCCTTTGGATTTTGATCCTGATTTGGATCACGATCGCGCCCTATCTATTTTTCGAATGGTCCAAGTGATCGATGAAAAACACCTTCCCGATTTTGGAATACGACCCCGACCCGCAAGCAATCCTGACGCCGCGCCACGTGGTGAAACCAATCGCCATTCCCGAACACTGCGTGCTCTGCTTCTTCAACGATGAAGTCGAGAAGCTGCGGCAAAAGGGGCGGCTGCAGCGCATCAAAAAATTGAAAACCGAAATCGGCGCGCATCCGGTTTACAAACTGGCAGTCAACGGGCGGGAGGTGGCGCTCTTTCATCCCGGCGTGGGTGCGCCGCTGGCCGCGGCATTTTTGGAGGAACTGATCGTTTTGGGCTGCAAAAAATTTATTGCCTGCGGCGGCGCCGGCGTGCTGGATAACCAAATCGCCATGGGGCATCTGCTGGCGCCGACTTCCGCGGTGCGCGACGAGGGCACATCCTACCACTACCTGCCGCCCAGCCGCGAAGTGGAGGCGAGTCCGGCAGCGGTAGCGGCCATCGAGCGCACGTTGAAAAAACACCGGCTCGATTACCTGCTGATCAAAACCTGGAGCAACGACGGCATCTACCGCGAGACGCCCGGAAAAATCGCCCGGCGCAAATCCGAAGGCTGCCTGGCTGTGGAAATGGAGGCCGCGGCCCTGTTTGCGGCGGCGAAATTCCACGGCGTCGCGATGGGACAAATTCTTTACGCCGGCGACGACGTCAGCGGGTTGAAGTGGGAAAGCCGCGGCTGGATTAAGCATTCAGAACTTCGCAGCCGGTTGATCTGGCTGGCGGCGGAGGCGTGTTTGGAAATCAGATAAACGAACTATTTCTTGACACGCATCCATTCGAAGAGTATATTCATTTGAATATCGAAAAGAGAATTTTATGGGACTACCAGCTAAAAAAATCGAACATCCTTACATTACCCAGATCGACGGCGTGTGCGGCGGCAAGCCCATCATTGCCGGTACGCGTATCCCGGTTTGGGCAATTGTTGGATACCATTTTAATCTCAATTATTCAGTTGATCAAATTATTGCTGCTCTTCCCCACCTCACTCATGCGCAAATTTATGATGCGCTATCATACTACTTTGATCATAAACAGGAAATCGACGAGCAACTCAACCTGAATAACGATGAAGAGCACTGGCAAAAAAACTACCCTTTCGGTCAATACGCTAAACCCGAATGAAAATAAGTCTCTTCATTGACGAGGATGTTCACAGCGAACTCGGAGCTGCTTTGAGAAAAATCGGTTTTGATGCCATCACAGCTCATGAAGCGCACCGAAAAGGAGGATCAGATTTAGGACAATTAGAATATGCCATCTCAGAACAACGGACGGTCTTTACGTTCAATTTGGAGGATTGGGTTAAAATTCATATAGAGTATAAAAATTCAGAACTCATTCATTACGGAATAATCGTCTCTAAACAGTTGCCCTTTCGTCCTACTTACCAAAGGCTTTTGAAATTGTTGAATACGATCACGATGGAAGAAATGATAAATCGCTTGGAGTATCTGAGCAACTGGCGCTAAGACAATCATCCCCAAAACAACTTCACCGCAAACGCCGCCATCGTAATCATCACCAGCCAGCGCAGGAAGTTGTGGCCCTTTTCCACCACCACCTTCGTGGCCAGCCACGCCCCCGCGGCGCTGCCGGCGGCCAGAATCAATCCTTTCAAATAATCGACCTGCCCATTAATTATAAAAATAAAAAGAGCAAATGGCGTGAAAATCAACACCACCAGAACTTTGAGAGCGTTGGTGCGCACGAGATCGTAGCCCGCCAGCGTCAGCGCAAAAATGATGAGAAATCCCACCGCGCCCTGAATGAAGCCGCCGTAAATTCCTACCCCGAAAAAAGCGATTGCCAAAAAACATTTTTTGCTTGATGAAGGGGAATCCGACGATTGCGCCGGCTTGGGTCCCAGTCCAAAAAACAGCGGGCCGAGCACCAGAATCATCGTCAGCGCCAAAATGCGTTTGAACAGCAGCTCGTCGATCTCGACGGCGATCTGCGCGCCGATGATCGCGCCAGCGATAGCGGGAATGGCGGTGATGAGCGTCGTCCCCCTGGGAATGACGTTGAATTGATGAAAGCGGGCGGTGGCAAAAATGTTCTGAATTAAAATGGCGATGCGATTGGTGCCGTTGGCGACGTCCGCCGGCAGGCCGAGGAAGATGAGCAGCGTCAGGGTGAGCAGCGAGCCGCCGCCGGCAGTAACGTTGAGAAAAGCGGAGATGGCCCCGACGGCAGCTAACAGCAGGTAATTAGCAATTTCCGTCATTGCTCGAATTGCTTGCGATGCTCATTCGCCGCTTCCAGGGTTTTGAATTTGAAGATGCCGCGCTGAATTTTGCGCGGCGGTTTGAGAGTAAAGACCAGGTCTTGAAGCTGCGATAACAGCTCCAGGGGGTCTTTGGGCTGCAGCTTTCTGAGATGTTCTTCAGCCTCTTCAAGGCTGCGATACTTATAAATTGGCATTATTTATTCTTCCTCAATTTCTCCAGTTCTTCCATTAACAAAAAGACGTCGGCTCTATCTTTCATGCGGATTGTGCTGTTTTTCATTTTAATCAAAGTCTCAAGAGTCGCCACCCGCACCGGAATACCCTGGCTTTCAATAATCTCGTACTCAAGATCATCATAGTGAAATATCTCGCCGATGCGATCGATGATGTTGATGTAGTAATCCTGCGGCGTACCGTAGCGGATGAGAGGATAGTCAACGAGTTCGTCGTTAGTAATCTCAGTGATGCTTTCGTCATCGAAGACGGTTTGTAGCGCCCGTTTGAGTTTCTCGATGTTTTGTGGGTTTCGCTTCACGAAGAAATCCAAATCTTTGGTAATCCGCGAGACGCCGTGGAAAATCACCGCCAGCCCGCCCACGAGAATATACTCTACCTCGTGCTCGTGCAGCGCCTCGAGCACCGCCATAAAACTTTCGACATTCATATTCATGAGAAATCCTGATCGTGTCGTCGAAATGTACTCTATGTTTTCCACAAAATCAAGTTGGAGATCATTGATTTTAAAACTTGCGGTTGATCGGCGCGATCAACTATATTAAAGTAAATTTAAAGGGAGATCCCAAAATGGACGTAACGTTTATAGAAGGCGTGGTTGCAAGTTCCAGGAAGACCCTGAAATTGTCGCCGAAGCACGCGGCGACGTTTACATTGGCAGACGGCACGACTATCGAACGCCAAGTCTCCGAATGTTACATCAAATTGCCGCAGGGCGAGGGGCAGACGCCCGTCATTTTGGGAGAGGTAGGCGATGAAGCGCTTTTGGGGGCGGTTACCTTAAAAATTTTGGGGTTGGTGCTGAATCCGTTTACCCGTACTTTGCAGCCGATGCAAATGCTGTTGGCATGAAAACAAACCGTTCATCATTCGACATTCCTTGTTCGATATTCGTTAATCGATTCTTTGGCAATTCGTTTGAATGTCGAATGTCGAACAAGGAATGTTGAATTTCGAATTATAAAGTGATTAACTTTTCCTTGCAACTCAGAGAAAAGACGCTGTATATTTGAGCGTTTCAAATCTCTTTGAGAGGTATCCTTATGACAGAGTTACTTATCAAGGTGCAACCAGAAACCGCCCAAGAATTTAAGAAAATCTCGCGGGAAATATTTCAAGGAGATGACAGCTTGACATTTCAACAGGCGGTGAAATTTCTACGTTTGCTGGGCGGCAAGAATCATTTTGAACGTTTTTGGGAAGTTGCCGATCAGATACGAAAAAAGGTAATCGAAGCCGGGGGACTCTCTTCGAAAGAAATCGACCGGTTGATTGGTGAAGCCCGAACGCAGCGTCGAAAAAGCGGCGCCAAATGATCGTCGTTCTCGACACGAATATTTTTGTTGCCGCGTTACTCAATCCATTTGGCGCTCCCGCCAAAATTCGAAAACATTGGCAACAAAGACAGTTCGATGTATTAATATCCGATCCAATTTTAGATGAATATTTCGCGGTTCTATCACATGCGCCGAATGTCGCGGAAATCGAGGCAGCAATTCTATTGACTGAACTCAAAACATTTGCACATCACGTTGCGATAATGGGTACATTGCAAGTCTGTAAGGATTCTGACGATGACAAATTTCTCGAAACTGCGCTGGAGGGTCGGGCTGAGTTTTTGGTTACAAAGAATCTCAAACACTTTCCTCGTAAATCCTATCAAGGTGTGCGTATAGTCAGTGTTTTTACATTTCTGAAAGAACTTGAGAAAGTTCTTCCTTCATAAATCTGTCGCGTCATTCGACATTCCTTGTTCGATATTCGTTATTTCTTTGAATTGCCGAATATTGAACAAGAAATTTTGAATTTCGAATGATCAAGTGCAATAAAAAAAGCCGCCCCTTTTTGGGAGGCGGCTTTTTGAAATTGCTGGTGATCTCAGTTGAAGATATATCTCAATGTAAACTGAATTCTGAAAACGTCATCGATGCCAGCGGTCTGTTGGAAGGTTTCGGAAATCAACTCACTACCGAAGTTTCTCAGCCGGTAAAGAGCCACGCCGTTGGCGTCAGCTCCGCGAGCAATTAATGGTTGGGTGGTAACTAGACGCTCACCGACGCCCCAATCTTTATTGATCAAATTACCAACATTCAGAAAATCGACTCGGAACTGCAAGGTATTTCGTTTATTCAAGATATTGGTAAACAGATCCTGCGCAATGCTTAAGTCGGCCCTGAAAACCATCGGCAGTCGAACGGCGCCGCGCTCGGCGTATTCACCCCGGTGTTCGCGTAGATAGTCATCTTGCTCAATAAACGCGTTCCAGGCGGCGGCTTGCTCGGCAGCGGTGAACGTTCTGCCAGAGGCGGTGAATTCTTCAAAATTCATTTCGGAAATGTCCCGATGAATATAAATCAGGTCATTGCTGGTGCCGCCATCGCCGTTCAGGTCGCCGCTAAAGGTGTAGCTGGCGTTCCCCTGGTTGAATCCTTCCCAGAATAATGAAATCGTCGTGGCGCCGAACTTGAAGTATTCTTTGCGGTAGGATAGCGCCGCCAAAACTCGGTGCCCCTGAGAAACGCTGGAGAATGCCACCCCCGGATTGTTGGGGTCGCCGGGGTGGGGGTTATTATTCCAGGAACCAAACGCAATGGAACCGGGATCGATGGTATTCTTCGCTTCGCCGTAGCCGTAGGCGATTTTGCCGTAGAAGCCTTTGCTGAACGGTTTCTCTAACGAGAACGCCAGGTTCCAGGAATAGCCGTCATTCTGGTTTTTCAAAACGATGGCGTTATCAACGTTGGCGTTGATCCGGTTGCTGGTCGTCCATCTTGGGCGGTTATCGGGGCCGTTAAAGCTTGTGTTGGGGGGCGCCAAATTGGCGTTGATGTAGTAGATCCCGTTAACATCGCGGTTGTAGAGAAATTCGGCCGTTCCAATCAGCCCAAACCAGGGGAGGCGTTGGTCAACGGCGATGTTGCTTCTCCACACCTGGGGAAATTTAAAATCCGGGTCGGTTAAGGCCAATTCAAAGCTGGAGGCCGGGTCGCCGGTCACATTAGCTGGCTTATAATGATCCGGATCTGGGTGAAATGGCCGAGCGGTGGTGTTATCCAATCTTTCAAAACCGGTGAGCACGCCGGTATTACCAATCTGGTTGGAAATCCACACATAAGCCGGGCGACCGGTCAAAATACCCGAGCCGCCTCGAACCTGCGTGCTGCGATCGCCGGTAACATCCCAATTGAAACCGAGCCTGGGCGACCATAGAATATTCGCATCCGGCAGCTTGTCGGTCTGAAATTGTACGGTATTGCCGTCTTCATCTCTGAAGGAAAGCGCATCCGCCACGGCGTTGCGGAAACCTGTATCGCCGAAGAAGGGGACGTCAAGCCGCAAACCAGCCGTCAACCGCAACCTCTTGTTGACCTGCCACTCGTCCTGGGCATAAACGCCGGTGAAGAAGACTTTCAGCGGCTGAATCGGCTTTTCCTGGCCGGGTATGTTTGACCACCGCACCTGGAAACGCCGCAGGGTTACCGGAGAAACCGTTCGGTTGGGGTTGGCGAGAAAGTCGTTGGCGTCGGTGAAGAAATCAGCCAGCGAATTATACACGTAAACGCTTTGCGAACCGGGGAAGAAGACGTTTTCGGATTCGTAGCGTTCCGCACTCACCCCGAAAGTGAGGTTATGATTGCCTTTATAGATGGTGAAGTTATCCTGCACCTGGAAGCTCCAATAGCGCAATTCGTTATTGGGGGTGAAAGGCTCAAAACCAAAAGAAGTATAGACCGAGCCACCTTCAAGGATATCTACAAAGGGGAAGAAGCTGCCCCTGAAGTCGCGGCTTTCATCATGGTGGGTATAGCCAACAATGAGATTGTTGGACATATTGGTGCCAATGATGGAGTTCCACTCGCCAACGATGGAGCGAATATCTTCCAAAATAATATAATTTGAATTCTGGAAGTTCAAGCCGTTGAGATTGCTTCTTCTGGTTCCAAAGCCGAGCGAAGAAGAGTTGGAAACTAACACATCCGTATTTGAATCCAGGTGGTTGTACCGCACGCTCAGCTTGTTGTGCTCATTCAGGTTGTAATCGAACCTCAGCAGAAATCGGGTAGAGGGCGTCCCGTGGTCATAACCTTGAAACCCTCCAGTTTCGTAGTTAAAATTGTCCCGCAAAAAGGCGCTGAGATTCTGCAGGTCTGAAGCCAATACTCTGGTTACGTTGCCGCCGATGGGTTCATCTACGGAGGTTCTGGCTCTGAACGTGGTTCCCGGCTGAGTCAAATCGTCATCCTCGAAGCTGGCAAAGAAAAACAGTTTGTTCGGGATGAGGGGCCCGCCCAGGCGAGCGCCGATCAAATTATAGCTAAATTCGCCCGGATCCACATCGAAGTCCTTCGCTTCGGTGCCAACCAAGCTTTCGTCTCGGAACTGGTAATAGACGGAGCCGGAGATTTCATTGGTGCCGCTTTTAGTAACCGTGTTGACCCCGGCCCCCACAAAATTACCCTGGCGCACGTCGTAAGGAGCAATGTTAATTTGTAACTGTTCGATGGCGTCCAGAGAAATCGGCGAAACGCCGGTGCGGTCGCCAGGCTTGCCCGCCAATCCGAAGGAGTTGTTAAAATACGAGCCGTCAACGGTAATGTTATTCAGACGATTGTCTTGGCCAGCAAATGAGAAACCAAAACCCGATGGATTGAGCTGAGGGGTCAAGCGGGCAAAGTCTTCAATTCTTCTGGAAATGGTAGGGAGAGTTTGAATCGCCTGGGTGCTGACGGAAGTGGCAGCGCCGGTTCGGGACGCGCTCAAAATGGCGTCGCGTTCGGCCACGGTCACAATTTCACCCAACTCGACCGCCTCTTCGGGCAGCACAAAGTCAATTTTTAAATTCTGCCCCAAACTCAGATAAATGTTTTCTTGTTTTTGGGTGTTGTAACCAATATAGCTGGCCGTAACCGTATAGGGACCCCCGACTCGCATACCCGGAATATTAAACCGGCCGTCGCTGCGCGAGGCCGCGCCAAAGGTGGAACCGCTCGCCTGGTGCACCGCCACCACATTGGCGCCCACCAGCGGCTCACCCTTCTGATCTTTTACCGTACCGCTGAGCGATGCCGTCGTAACGCCTTGCGCCAGCACCACCGCCGGCAACAGTAAACATACCAGAATGAACAAACTTGTTTTCTTCAACATAACTTGTGCCTCCTAATTAATTCTTCCCTCCAAAGGGGACTGAAATCCAAACAGCTCTACATAAAGCAACTTTGCGAATTACGCTAATTCACCACCTCCTTCTTGGAAAAGATGTTAGACGCATCGTGAATTGTGGTTAGACGACAAACGCAACAGCCTTAACAGAGTTGAATTGATTTGCAGCTTCTGGCAGGATTTCCCTATCCTTAACGTTTTAAGGATTAGTCTCGACGCAATCTAACAAACAAACCTATATTTGTCAAGCAATTTATTGGCTACTTTGATAGGATTTTTGACGGTGAAATTATGGTTTGGTTGTTACAAGGCTGTGGACGCGCTCACCCGCCGTTGAGAAAAGTCGCAGCCAGCACGCCTAAAAATCCAATCAAGAAAAACGCCGGCACGCGGTAGTCGTGATGGCTTTCGTGGGCCATCGGTAACAGGTCGCTGGTGGAAATATAGAGAAACGTGCCGCCGGAAAGCCCAACGGCAAGGCTTAAGAACATGGTTTCGTTGAAGGGAATGAGCAGGCCCAGCACCGCGCCCACCACGTTCAAACCGGCGATGATGGTCAATATGACCCAGGCTTTGCTTTCGTGGTAGTGATGAGCCAGCATGATGGCGGCGATGGAAATGCCGGTTGGCAAGCGATGAAGAATGACGGCCGCGATGACGATCATCCCCAGAGTTTTTTCCAATTCAAAACTCACGGCAATGGCGAAGCCATCGAGCAGGCTGTGAAAGCCAATGCCGGCCAGCGCGGCGCCGCCAAAGTGATGGACGCGGCAATCCTGCTCGCGGCAGGCATGAATCATCGCCGCCTTTTCATAACCATAGAGCAGCACAAATCCGAGACTCACTGCCGCCATAGCCCAGCGGCCGCTTTCGGCGTAGCTTTCCGCAACCATATGGTTGAGTCCCGTGGAGAGCAACACGCCGGCGGAAAAGGCCATCAGCAGGGTGAGATTATCTTTGGTGATCCGCTTGTGCAGCAGCGGAATGCTGCCGCCCACTATGGTCGCCGCGGCGGCAATGGCTGAAAAAAAGATAATATACATTTGCGTTAGGTAAGAGGGCTAGTCCAAAAGGGTTGTGAAGCTGTCATGTTGGTCTTTGCTATTTCTTATTCGAAAAATCTGCGTTCATCTGGGCAATCTGCGTCCAATGTTTTTTATTTGCAGCAGCCTGACGTTTATAGCGGGGGATTCTATGCCTCTCGCACTGGATGCCCGACAAAAGCATTCGGGCATGACATGAAAACATCCCTACCGCCTCGATTTAAAAAGCGGCGCAATATAAAAAGGTTTTCTAATTTCTACAACAGAATTTTTTAGGCAACACGGCCCCACTTTTACAGAGTTAATAAAAAACAGCGGCAAGCAAAAGTAGAAATTTAATTTTATGAGAAACATCATCTGAACTTGAAGCGTAATACTGGCAGTGCTAAACCACCCGATCACCACTTTTTGAAAAATTCTACTCAGGAGAATAAAATGGCTCGAAAACTCACCATTCTGGCTATGGCCTGTCTCGTCGCCGTGGCGCTGGCGCTATTGGGCTGTACCAAGAACGACGCCCAGGGCAAAAACGGTGATGCCCCCGCCGCAGACGATACCACTAAAAAAGACAAAGACAAACTTCCCTCAAAAGAAAACGATCTCATCCCCGTGGAAACCACCAACGTCAAAACCGGCACGATTTCCTCCTATATTTTGCTCAGCTCCAATCTCGAAACCGAAAAGATGACCGACGTCTATTCCCGCGTGCAGGGCCTGGTGGATGATATTTACGTGGAAGAAGGAGACTTCGTCAAAAAAGATCAGGTGCTGATGAAATTGGAGGCCGACGAATATGCCCTCGCCGAGGCCAAAGCCAAAGTGGAATACGAGCAGCAGGAAAATCTTTTCGAGCGTTCACAGGCGATGTTTGAAAAACAACTGCTGAGCAAAGAAGAATTCGAGCAGGCGAAATTTCAGTTCGAGGCCAAACGCATCCAGTGGCAGCAGGCCAAACTCAATCTCGATTACACCAGCATCACCTCGCCGATTGCGGGCGTCATCGGCGAGCGGCTGCGGCGCCAGGGCGATCGCATCCAACCCTCAGATAAACTGTTCACCGTCATCAACACCGAAGAAATGATCGCTGTCGTGCACATTCCGGAAAAAGAAATCGGCCGCATTGCCAAAGGCCAGCAGGCGTTTCTGACTTCGGATAATCTCTCGAAGATGCAATTCTCTGGTTGGATCAAACGCGTCAGTCCGGTTGTCGATCCGCAGAGCGGCACCTTCAAAGTCACCGTCGGCATTCGCAACGAAGAGAACATGCTGCGCCCCGGCATGTTTGTAAACGTGCACATCATCACCGACACCCACGAAAACGCGGTGCTGGTTCCCAAGACCGCCATCGTTTATGAAAACGAAGCCATGCACGTGTTTGTGGTGCGCGACAGCCTCGCCCACAAAATCACGCTCGACGCCGGCTTCCAGGATTACGAAAAAGTGGAAGTTCGTTCCGGCATCGCGCCCAACGAACCGGTGATTGTGGTGGGACAGGCCGGCTTGAAAGATCGCACCAAAGTGAAGGTGGTCGCGCAGCGATGAAAAATCAAACCACGAATTTCACGAATCAATTTCAATTAGTGTAATTCGTGAAATTCGTGGTTAAAAAATCATGAGCAAAAAAATGAAAACTCAATCCAGCAAATTCTTTGAATTCACCACCACTCGCCCAGTAGCGATTTTGATGGTAGTCATCGGCGTGGTGGTGTTCGGGTGGATCTCCTACCAGCAACTACCGGTCAATCTCATGCCGGACATCTCTTACCCGTCGCTCACCGTGCGCACCGAATATCCCGGCACTGCGCCGGAGGAAATCGAAACCACTATCTCGCGACCCGTTGAACAGGCGCTAGGTGTGGTGGGCAAAGTGGTAAGCATCAGCTCCATTTCCAAAGCCGGGCAGTCGGACGTGAAATTGGAATTCACCTGGGACACCGACATGAACGAAGCCACCGCCGAGGTGCGCGAAAAGTTGGATCAAGTGTTCCTTCCCGAAGACGCCGAACGCCCGTTGATTCTGCGCTACGATCCCACCCTCGATCCCATCATGCGGCTGGGACTCTACGGAGAGGCGTCGCTAATTTATCTGCGCTATCTCGGCGACGAAGAACTTAAGCGCATCCTCGAAACCGTCGAGGGCGTGGCGGCCATCAAAATCAAAGGCGGCTTGGAGGAAGAAATCCGCGTCGAGCTGCAGGAGCACAAACTCGCGTTGATTGGCATCAATATCCAGCAGGTGCGCAACCGCCTCGAACAGGAGAACGTCAACCTCGCCGGCGGCAATTTGAAGGAAGGGCAGACCGAGTATCTCGTCCGCACCCTCAACGAATTCAAGTCGGTGGATGAAATCGCCAATGTGGTGATTGGCAACTGGAACGGCAAAGAGATCAAAATCCGCGACGTGGCGGAAGTACGGCGCACGTTCAAAGATCGCGAGATCATCACCCGCATCAACGGCCAGGAAAGCGTGGAAATCGAAGTTTACAAAGAAGCCGACGCCAATGTGGTGACCGTCGCGCAGCGGGTGAAAGACCGGGTATTTGGTACTGCGGCGCAGCAGGCCTTTGTAGCCAATCTCGCCAAAATGGAGGCGGAAAAGAAGGAGAAGAAAGAAGAAGCGAAGCCCACGAACGGCAAAAGTCGCGGCGGCCCCGGCGGCCAGCAGGAAGAAATGAGACGCCGGCAGATGACCAACTTCATCGCTTATAATTTGCCGGAGGGAATCAAAATCGATCTGCTCTCCGATCAGTCGGTCTTCATTCAAAACGCGGTGAATGAAGTTAAATCCACCGCAATGCTGGGCGGCGTTTTGGCCGTGATCGTGCTGTTCGTCTTTCTGCGAAATCTCACCGCCACCATCATCGTTGGCATTTCCATTCCCATTTCCATCGTCGCTACCTTCGCGCCCATGAAAATGATGGGCGTAACTTTGAACCTGATGACGCTCGGCGGATTGGCGTTGGGCATCGGCATGTTGGTGGACAACTCCATCGTGGTGCTGGAAAGCATCGCCCGCTGCCGCGAAGAGGGAGACAACCTCATTCAAGCCACCATTCGCGGGGTCAGCGAAGTGGGCGGCGCGGTCACCGCCTCCACGCTCACGACCGTCGCGGTGTTTTTCCCAATTGTGTTTGTGGAAGGCGTGGCGGGACAAATCTTCGGCAACCTGGCGCTGACGGTAGTGTTCTCGCTGATGGCGTCGCTGGCGGTGGCGCTGTTTCTGATTCCGATGCTGCAATCCCGTGAAAGCTCCAAGTTCATTCAGGGTCTGCAGGCCGGCAGCGTGATGAAAAAACACGTGCTGCAAATTTCAACCGAAAGCAAAATCGATGCGCTGATTGCGGAAGATAATCGCGATAGTTTCTTTGAAAAAATTAAAATCGGCGCGGTGTTATTTGCTCAAACCACCGGCTTCATCATACTGAATCTTCTTAAAACTTCTGCGGGGCTGGTGATCGCCTTCATCAAACAAATTATCATTTTAGTTTTATTACCGCTGCTGCCGATTTTAGGTTTGCTGCGATTGATTCGCGTTTTGAAATTTAAGCCGTCTGAGTGGGCAAATAATTTCGCTCGCAACCCGGACTTTTGGCGCGTCACCTTCATCAAAGAAATCTGGCCGACGTTTTTAGTCAATCAATCGCTGCCTACCCTCATTGAAGATGCGCGCAAAATCAAAACGCGCTTTCAAAACGCCAATTTTGCGGGGAAACTTTTGCGCGCCATTCCTTCGGTTTTGGGCTTTGCGTTTTACGTTCTTAAATTCGTATTTCAATTTTTCCTCGAGCTGATTTTTCGAGTTGCCCATTTCTTGAACGTGACCTTCGCCTCGTTTTTTAAAGGCGTTTTCAATTTAATTAAACTCATTTTCGCCGGCCCGACTCGCCTCGTTTTAAAAGGATTCAACTGGTCGTACGGAAAAATTGAATCGTACTACCCCCGTCTTCTGAGCTACTCGCTCAACAACCGCCGGCTGGTGTTGGGATCGGTATTGGGATTATTTTTATTCACGGTTTTGATTGTCGCGCCGCGGCTTGGCAGCGAGCTGATTCCCGAAGTGCACCAGGGCGAATTCAATCTCGATATCACGCTGCCCGTGGGCACGCCGGTTGAAAAAACCGACGAGCGCATTTTGCAGATGCAAAATTTTTTGGCGGCGCAGGAGGGCGTGAACAAAGTGGCGGCGGTCTCCGGCACCGACAAAACCGCCAACACCAGCAGCGAAGAGGGCGAGCACACCGCCAAGCTCACGGTGAACCTTAAACGCGCCAGCAGCGTCATCGTGCAGGAAGAACGACTGATTAGCAAAATCCGCAGCGAGATGGCCAACTTCTCCGGTTTCCAGTGGACAATTTCCCGCCCGACGCTCTTCAGTTTCAAAACGCCGGTGGAGGTGGAAATTCACGGTTACAATTTACAGAAGCTGCAGGAAGTCGCCCGCCAGTTGGAAGAAGAGATGCACAATATTCCCGGCGTGTACGATGTCAAATCCAACATTCAGCGCGGCAACCCGGAGGTGCAGATTTATTACAATCGCCCGCTGCTGGCGAAATACAATCTCAACATTTTTGACGTGGCGTCGATTGTGCGCAACAAAGTGCGCGGCGACGTGGCCACGGAATTCAAGGAGCAGGATCGCAAGATCGATATTTTAGTGCGGCTGCGGGAAGCGGACCGCGAGAGCATCGACCATTTGCGGCGGCTGGTGGTCAATCCCGGCGCGCCGGTGCCGATTCCGCTGGAGGCGGTCGCGGATATAAAAATCAAAGAAGGCCCGGCGGAAATCCGCCGCATCGGCCAGCAGCGCACGGCCGTCGTCTCCGCCAACATCAGCGGCCGCGATTTGAGCAGCGTCACCGCCGATATTTTTCAAATTTTGCGCACGCTGGAGATGCCCGACGATTTCACCTACAACATGGGCGGGCAAAACAAAGAAATGCAGACCTCCCTCGACAGCCTGAAATTGGCGCTGGCGCTGGCGATCTTTTTGGTTTACATTGTGATGGCGTCGCAGTTCGAATCCATCATCCATCCTTTCATTATTATTTTTTCGATTCCGCTGGCGCTGATTGGGGTGATTCTTTTTCTGTTCCTCTTTCAGATGCCAGTCAGCATCATGGTGTTTTTGGGGCTGATCATTCTTGCCGGAATTGTGGTGAACAACGCCATCGTGCTGGTGGATTACATCAACCGCTTGCGTGAGCGCGGCCTCGACAAAGTGACGGCGATCATCGAAGCCGGCAAAGTACGGCTGCGCCCGATTATGATGACCACCGCCACCACTGTACTCGGACTCCTCCCTCTGGCTTTGGGCCTCGGCGACGGCGCGGAAATCCGCACCCCGATGGCCATCACGGTGATCGTCGGTCTCATCAGCGCCACGGTTTTGACGCTGGTGATCATCCCGACGGTGTATTCGTTGGTGGATAGAAGGGCGTGAGAGGTGAGGCGTGAGAGGTGAGAGGTGAGGCGTGAGAGGTGAGAGGTGAGACGTAAGAGGTGAAGAAAACAAAACCAAAGGAGGTATGGAGATGCTGAGTCTAAAACATAAGAAATTGGATGTGTGGAAATTGGCGATTGAATTTGTTCTAAACATTTATCGCGTTACCGAAAACTTCCCGAAATCCGAAATATATGGCCTGACTAACCAACTGCGGCGTGCCGCCGTTTCTGTTGTTTCAAATATAGCCGAAGGCGCGTCCCGCGTGTCGCCAGTTGAGAGAAATCGTTTTTTTGAAATCTCGCGATCGTCTCTGGTTGAAATAGACACACAATTGGAAGTCGCTTTGAAATTGAGCTACTTCACAGAAGAATCGCTCAAACCATTAGGCGACATTATGAATCATCTTTTTGCAATGATCAGTAACTTAATCAAGCGAACAAAATGATGTTTATCTTTTTACGTCTCACGTCTCACATCTCACGTTTCACGTCGTAATCAGGGAATAAAAACATGCCGAACGAAAAAACCAGCCTCCTCGCCCGTTTCTCGATCCACCGCCCGGTGACCGTGGTGATGTGTTTGACCGCGCTTTTGGTGGTGGGATTCATTGCCTTCAAACAGATTGCGGTGGAATTGCTGCCCGCGGGTTTCGAGCCGCCGTTTTTAGGAGTGTGGACGCCGTATCCCAACGCCAATCCTCAGGAAGTGGAAGAGCAAATCGCCAAGCCCATCGAGGAGCAAATTCAAACCATCAGCGGCGTGCGGCGCATCCAGACCAACAGCAGCACCAACGGCTGCTGGACGTTCATCGAATTTGCGCAGGGCACGGATATGAATTTAGCCTACGCCCAGCTCCGCGACCGCATGGACCGCGCCAAAGCCGAGCTGCCGGAAGACATCGAGCGGCTCTACCTGCGCAAATGGAGCGACGACGACGATCCCATCATGTGGATCGCCCTCATCGAAAGCGAGCCCCACGACGATCCCTACCTGTTGGTGGAGCAGCACATTCAAAAACCGCTGGAGCGCATCGACGGCGTGGCCAAAGTGGAAATCTGGGGCGCCGAGGAAAAGTCGGTACTGGTGCACATCAATCAGGACAAAGTGAAGAGCTACAAAGTCAACCTCTACGAAGTCATCCAGCAATTGCGCCGCGACAACTTCGCCATCTCCAGCGGCTTCGTGATGGAGGGCGACCGCAAAATTTTTGTGCGCTCCCTCGGCAAGTTCGAAGACATCGACGACATCAAAAATCTTCCCGTGCGCGGCAGCAACTTGCGCTTGAAGGACATCGCCGATATCAAATACGACGTGCCCGAACGGCGCTGGCGCATGCGCATCGACGATAAAAAAGCGATCACCATCGGCGTCTTCAAAGAATCGGTAGCCAACACCGTGGAATTATGCCAACAGGTCACCCGCGCGTTCGAGGAAAGCTTCCAACACGACCCCAAGTTGAGCGGCTTCAAAATGGAGATGCTGTTCAACCAGGGCCAGTACATTGAGGAATCGGTTGAGAATTTACAGCGCAGCGCGCTCTGGGGCGGCATGTTTGCGTTTGTGGTGCTGTACTTCTTCCTGCGGCGGCTGCGAATGACGTTAATTGTGAACCTCGCCATTCCGCTGTCGCTGCTGGTCACCCTCACCGTGCTCTATTTCATGGGCTGGACGTTGAACGTCATCACCATGATGGGGTTGATGATCTCCGTGGGCATGGTGGTGGACAACTCCATCGTGGTGCTGGAAAACATTTACCGCAAACGCGCCGAAGGACTGACCGAACAGGAAGCGGCGCTGCGCGGCACCAGCGAAGTTTCTATGGCGGTGACCCTCGCCACCCTCACCACCGTCGTCGTCTTTCTGCCCATGATTTTGATGAACGACGACATCGGGTTTCGCTTTTACATGATGCGCATCGGGCTGCCGGTGATCATCTCGCTGCTGGCGTCGCTGTTGGTGGCGATGATCTTTATTCCGCTGGCCGCCACCAAGATCGTCTCCAAAAAGAAAGTGCAGGAGCCAGCCGTCATCATCCGCAGCAATAATTTTTATCAGCGCCTCCTCGGCTGGTCCATCAGCCACCGCATGGAGATGTTTGTGATTTTAGTGTTCGCAATGGCCTCCATCCAGTTTGCCGCTTCGCACGCCAAATACAAAAAAGACACCCACGGCAACATCAACGATTTTCGCCTCATCTTCGACATGCCGGATAACTACACCATGGAGGACGCCGAGCGTCTCCTCAAAATCGCCGCCGACACCATTCGCGTCAAAAGCGAAAAGTACGGTGTGCGCACCATCCTCGCGCGCCACAGCGCCAACTGGGGCAACCTGCAGGTGTTCCTGCAGCCGACGCCCAAAAAAGATTGGTACGAAATCGCCTACGAAAACATCGCCAAGAAAATCGGTTTGATGCCGGAAGGGGTGCTGGCCCGCGAGGCGGTGATTGAAGATGTGAAGAAACGGGTGCCGAAATTTCCCGGCGTGGAGATGCGCACCACCTGGCGCCAGGAAGGCGGCGATGACGCCTCGGTGGCCATCGTGCTCTACGGCGACGACACCAACACTCTCATGACCCTTTCCAAAGAAGTGGAACGCCGGCTGCGCACCATCGATGAAATCGTCAGCATTGAAAACGACCGCGAAAAGGGCGCAGATGAAATTCATTTGTACATCAAGCGCGAGCAGGCCAAAAAGTACGGCATCTCGCCCACCGCCATCTCCGGCACCGTGCAGTACGCGCTGCGCGGCTTCCCGCTGCCGAAATATCACACCGAGGAAAAAGAGATCGACGTCAGCATTCAACTGCGTGAGGAAGACCGCCAGAATCTCTCGCAGTTAAAAAATCTCACTTTCTTCACCGCCTCTGGCAAAGAAATCCCGCTGGACGCGGTGGCGAGCTTTTCGATTCAAAAAGGGGTTGGCGAAATCCGCCGCGAGAACGGCAAAACCTTTCTGATGGTGAAAGGCAATTCCACCACGGACGACCGCGCCGGCTTATTCCGCAAAGTCAATGCGGTGATGCAGGGCTTTCAGATGCCGTATGGCTACACCTGGAGCCTGGGGCAAAATTTCCGCCGCATGCAGGAAAGCAACGAGAGCGTGAAATTCGCCATGATTCTCTCCATCACCTTTGTGTTTTTGATTATGGGATTTCTGTTCGAGTCGTTTGTGCTGCCGCTCTCGGTCATCCTGTCGATTCCGTTGTCGTTCTTTGGGGCGTTTTGGATCATGTACCTCACCGGCACGCCCATCGATCTCATGAGCCAAATCGGTTTTGTGATTTTAGTGGGCATTGTAGTCAACAACGCCATCGTGCTCATCGACTTGATCAACCGCCTGCGCAAAGAAGGCCTGAGCCGCCACGACGCCATCATCGAAGCCGGCAAACATCGCTTCCGCCCGATCTTAATGACGGCGTTCACCACGATTTGCGGCCTGCTGCCCATGGCCGTCGGCAACGCCGCGATGATCGGCATCCCCTACGCGCCCATGGGACGCACTATCATCGGCGGCTTGCTCACTTCCACCATGCTCTCGCTGATTGCCGTGCCCTGGGCCTACACCATCTTCGATGACATGCGCGAGTATTTCAAGAAGCTGACGGCGCTGTATATTGCCAGGCCCAAAACGGAGGCGGCGCAAGCCATCGAGCCAACCGCTAATTGATTTCACAAGTTGTCTTTTGGTCAACCCCGTAAGGGCGATTTCATGAATCGCCCCTACGGGGTTTTATTTGCAATGAACGAAGCGCTGAATCGGTGTCACTTGGCCATCGCGCGCAGCCACCGCATTGGAAACGCCGGAATGCCGGGACTAAAAATTTTGAACGGTCGGCTCTCCGTAACTCGAAAGCTGTTCTCTTCCAGCAGCGATTCGGTGCGGCGGTTCATGTGGCAGTTTTGCTGATTCAAAAATTTCCACACCGGATTGAGCGCATCCATCACTGCGCCGTGAAAGGGCTGCGCGCTGCGCACGTGCTCGATGAGCCGAATCTCTCCGTCCGGCTTTAGCACCCGTCGAGTTTCCTGCAAAACTTCCGCAACCGAACGAACGCTGCACAGCACCAACCCGAAAATCACAAAGTCAAACCGTCGTTCAGAGAAAGGAAGCTGCGCGCCGTCGCCGTGAAAAAGTGAAATGCGCGCGTCGCTTTTTCTCGCCCGAGATTTCGCCAATTCGAGAAAATCAGGAATCAACTCCACCGCGGCAAGGCAAATTTCGTTCGGATAGTAGGGGAACATCAAACCGGTGCCGCAGCCGATTTCCAGCACGTCGCCGTGTAGATTTTCCACCAGCGTCGCGCGCCACGAAGACATACCGCGCTCGTCGGCGCGCAGCATCAGCGTATCATAAAGTTGAGGATGGGGAAGCCGGCGGGAAAGGGCAAGCGTTGCTGGGGTGTGTACCAAAAAATGAATAAGCTCTCGAATCATTTATAGGCAGCAAGAAATGTGGATTGTGAGTTGGAGTAAAGGAGCTTGGAGTATTGGAGAACAGGATTAATGGGTCATTAATCCAATAATCCATCAATCCATCATGGTCAAGTAAGTTTTGCCCAGGCGCTGTCGATGGCATTTTCGATCTCGGTGCCGATGCCGTCGATGTTGGCTTTGATGGCATCGATCGCCGGACCCTTCTTGGCGGACTGCAACTGCGCCAGCCGCTGCTGCACCAGATCGATCTTGGCGTCGAGCAAATCTAATTGGCGGTAGAACTCAATCTGATTTTGATCCGATACTTTTTCGGCTTGCGATTCCAGCTCTGCGAATTTTTCCTGCCACTCTTTGAGTTTGGCACTCAGCGTCTGTTCAAAAAGTTGTTTGTCATCCATGCCACTCAATATAGAAATTGGAGAGACAAAAGCAACGAAATTTGCTGTGACGCAGAGCGTGGAGAGCATAGTGCAAAGCGTAAAACGAAGAGCGTGCGATATTGACTTTGATGAATAAAATTAGTAAATGTCAACCAGAAATTTTAAGGGTACTGTCATGCAAAAACCCGCAAAACAATGCTTCACACGCGAAGAGTATCTCGCTCTCGAAGAAACCGCGGAATACAAAAGCGAATACTATCGCGGCGAGATTTTCGCCATGGCCGGGGCGTCGCTTGATCACAATCGGATCGCTGGAAATCTCTACACGTTTTTAAATGAACAACTTGGCAAAAAAAACTGTGAAGCGTTTATAAGCGATATGCGGCTGCAGGTGGAATCCAAGGATTTGTTTACGTATCCAGATGTTATGATCATTTGCGGCAAACCGCAATTTTACGATAATCGCAACGACACCATCACCAACCCAATAGTTATTTTTGAAGTCCTCTCCGAATCAACAAAAAATTACGATCGCGGTGAGAAGTTTGAATTTTATCGCGCCATTCCCACACTGAAAGAATACGTGCTCGTCGATCAGCACAAAATTCATGTTGAACAGTTTGCCATCAACGAAGCTGGCAAATGGGTGTTAACCGAATACAACGATATCAATGACGAATTGGAATTGGCCGCCGTCGATCTCACGATTCCTCTGCCGACGATTTACAGCCGCGTGGAATTTCCAAAAGACACCGATGAGATTACTTCGACTCGCCTGCCTGCGCCGGCAGGCTGAAAAGCGCGAGTCTCGCCTGCCTGCGTCCGCGAAGCGGATCCGCCAAGCGAACGGGCAGGCAATGACAATACCCCGTCCCGTCACCGCGAGGCGTCCTCTGCCGAAGCGGTCTCCTGCAGTCGAGCACCCCTCCCGAAAAGCCGCCTTCTCCAAAATGGATACACAAACCTTCCCAAAACTCCCCGCGGATAGGTCTCCATATTTTTGAAACCGAACCTTTGCGGCATCTCCTGATCCTTTGGCCAGTAAACGGTGCCGAAAATCCAATCCCAGATGCTCAGCACCTGACCAAAATTCTGGCCGCCCTTTCCATAAACTTCCACGTCGTGGTGCCAGACGTGCATTTTGGGAGAATTCAAAATGTAGCGCAGCGGCCCCCAATCGATGGCAAGGTTGGCGTGGTTGATATCCAACATCAAAGTCCAGATGATGCCGATAATGAGGATGATGCGCTCATCAATACCGAGGATCACCAGCGGCAAATACGACAGCGTTTTGTACACCACGATCTCGCCCCAGTGAAATCGGAAGTTGCCGATCCAGTCCAACTGCTCGATGCTGTGATGCAGCTTATGAAACTCCCACAGCCACGGCACGTTGTGCAGCAGCCGATGAATGTTCCACTCGATAAAATCTTTCAAGATCAAAAACACGATAAACTGCACCCACAGCGGCGCGCCCGCCAGCAGCTCCAGCGATTCGGGGACGGGCAGACCGAGCTTAAAAAGAAACGAATTAAAGAGCTTGACCGTATAGCCCGTGAAAATGGCGAGGATCAGTCCGAGGTAGTGCCCGTTAAATACCAGCCAGAACACATCCTGCCAAAACTCTTTGCGAAAGGCTTTCTGCTCGCGCCGCCACGGCGCGAGGCGCTCCAGTAGAAAACAAAACAGGGAAATCCCCGTGAGCCAGAAATAGTATTGCGCATAAATGGGCATAATCAGAATCCGTTTGAAAGTTTTATTTAAAAATAGTTAATTCAAATCAGTCATGCAATAGTCAGTAAGTGCCTGGCACTTTAAAAGTGCCAGGCACTTCAGTTGCCATTGCCGCGGACTATTGACCAATAACTACTGACAAATTTTGAACCGATGAACCCTGTATTCGACTGGATTTCAATTCTGCTATTAGTCGGCGCTGGCCACGGCCTGCTGCTGGCGATCACCCTGTTGAACCTTCGCCGCGGCAATCGCGCCGCCAATCGCATCATGGCGGCCATCCTGATCATTTTCGCCGCCAACATGACGCTGCATACCCTGGCCTATACCGGGCACATCATCTATTTTCCTCATCTAACGAAATTGGAGCCGCCGCTGACCTTTCTTCTGGCGCCGCTGTTTTATTTTTACGTGCGCGCGATGACCGGCCATCCATTGGAATTCACTCGCAAAACGGCTCTGCATTTTGCGCCGGCCTTGTTGAGCCTGGCGCTGCTCCTCCCTCATTATCTCCAACCCGCGGAAGTGAAGATCCAGCATTTTCTTTCCGATCATGAAAAGCAATGCTGGCAGTGCGTCGCCATTTACTGGCTGATCCTCGCGCAGCTTTTGGGATACATCGCGGCCATTGCGCGCCTACTACGGCGGCATCGTGAGCGCATTCAATCGTCATTTTCTTCGCTGGAAAAAATCAATTTGAGCTGGCTGCGGAATTTGCTGCTGGCGATCATTCTCATCTGGTTGGCCTCCTTTTTCATACAGCTCATTTATCCTGCCATCGAAAGCGCCAACTACATCTGGCTGCTGGTGGCCATCGCCATTTACTGGATGGGGTACATGGGGCTGCGCCAGCCGGAAATTTTCTATGGCGCGGCCGACGGCAAGCTTGCGTCCAAAAAATATGAAAAATCCACTTTGACGCCGGAAAGGGCTGAGGCTTACTTGCAAAAGCTGCACGATTTCATGGCAAAGGAGAAACCGTATCTGCGCAGCGATCTGACGCTGCCGGTCTTAGCAAGCGAGTTGAAAATCTCGACGCACCACCTGTCGCAGATCATCAACGAGAAATTGGGACAGAATTTTTTCGAGTTCATCAATCGCCAGCGGGTGGAGGAGGCGAAACGGCAAATTGCGGATCCGGCCAATCAGAATTTGAATCTGGCGGGCATCGGACTGGAGGTGGGATTCAATTCGGTTTCTTCATTCAACGCTGCGTTCAAGCGCCACGCCGGGATGACGCCGTCGGAGTTTCGGGAGGGATTTTTGAAAGTGCCACGCACTTCGAAAGTGCGTGGCACTTAATTTTGAACTGATCCAGAATTCATCAGATACTGGTGCATCGAAATCATTACTCATCCAAATTTTTTCTTTGTTCAATCCCGCAATATGTGGCTGACTCACTGACTGATGAAAAAGGAACCAAACGCGCAACCGGTTTATCATCTTCATTTTTCTCTTCCAGCCTTATAAGCTCGGTACACTTTCCGCCAACCTCCTCGTTTAAGAAACTCAAAAACGAAAGGAGTGCATCATGTCCAACCGACTCAAAAAAATTCTGACGCCCGCCGCGTGGCTGGCGTATCTCGTCATCGGCATCGAGATCGTTTATATGATCAGTCCGTTTGCGCTCTACTATTATTCCACCTACGGCCCGAGCCTGAACTTCCTGCACAACTGGTCCGCCACCGCGTGGCTGAGCGGATTCTTTCTTCCGCACTACGCGGAAACATCGTCCGCTTTGTTGAACAGTCTGCATGCGTTGGGCTGGGTTTTAGCTGTGCCGGGATTGATACTCTTCCTCATTAGCGCGGGACAAATTTATTATTCGAAATTTGCGAAAAAGGGCGCGGTCACCGGCGGCATCTATCAATTCATCCGCCATCCGCAATACGCCGCTTTTGCGGTGATGGGTTTCGGGTTACTGCTGATCTGGCCGCGTTTTACCGTGCTTATCATTTACGTGAGCATGCTGTTTGTCTATTATTGGCTCGCCAAAAAAGAAGAACGCGAGTGCGAGCAAAAATTCGGCGATAGCTATCGCGAGTATCAATTCCGCACCGGCATGTTTGTGCCAGCGCAGGTATCGCGCATGATCAAAATTCCAGCGCTGCCGAAATCAGGGCTGAAAAGAAAATCGGCGTTTACGGCCATTTACTTTCTAACCGTGGAGGCGGCGCTGCTTGGGGCGTTCGCGCTGCGGGATTATTCGATATCCAAATTATCGGCGCTCTATTCAAATGACTCCGCGGCCATTGCCACGGCGGCGACGGAGCCTGCAAAATTGGAAACGATTCTCGATATTGCTCTAACAGAGGACCGGGTTCAACAAAAATTAAACGAGTGGAAAAATGTCGCGGCAGTCAGATTTCTGAACTACGTCGTTCCCGAAGAATGGTACCTGCCCGATCTGCCTCTAGATGAAGCTTCGCAGAAAGTGGGCGGTCATCATCAACCGAAGAATTATGATCGCAATCTCTACAAAGTGCTCTTTACACGGACGCGTTTGAGGTCCGATGACATCAAAACAGGCGCCGATATCATAACGAATACGCTAGGCCGAACTCCGCAGGTCTTCGCACACGTGGATCTGCAACAGGGCGTGGTGACCAACATCAGCACGCCGCCGGCGCACGTGCGCTGGGGCGATATTCCCACGCCGCTGTTTTGATACATGAAATGAAACGTGAAACGGCAAATGGCAGACGGCAGACGTCATGTGAAAACATCGCGCTGTCTGTTCGCGCTACTTCATGCGAAGGCAGTCGAGGCATAGTTTACTATCAGGAGAGTTAAAAATGAAAAAGCTAATCTATATTTCGGTTGCAGCGCTGTTGCTTTTTTCGGCGTTGTGGCTGCTGCGCCGCCCGATTTATCAATTCGTCGTGACAAAACATCTAGACTCGAAAATGCCCGCATTTGAATTGCTGAGCTCGGACGGCAGCGCCATTCGCTCGTCGGAGTTGCAGGGCAAGATTTTGGTGCTGGATTTTTGGACCACCTGGTGCGGCGTGTGTAAAAAATCATTTCCGGAGTTCGAGAAAACTATCGCGGAATTTCAGGGGAATCCCCAATTAGTCTTTCTTACGGTGAACACCGGCGCGGGCGGCGACTCCCTCGAAAAGGCGCTTGAATTTGTGAAAAAACATAATTACCCTTTTCCAGTCGCGTTTGACCAAAACTCAGCGTTATCCCAAAAACTCAACATCACCAACTATCCAACTATTGTGATTGTTGACTCCGGCGGCAAAATGCGGTTTCGGCATATTGGGTACGCGCCGGCGTTCGAAAATTATGCAGCGCTGATCGGCGAAAAGATCGAGGCGCTGCTGGCTGGTAGGGGCGATTCATGAATCGCCCCTACGACATTCCAAAAAATATGATGAAGTATTTAAAAAGATTCTTTTGGGCGGCAATTTTTGTTTGCATGAGCTATCCTATTTTTGCCAACGATCGCTACCAACAACAGGCGCGTGCCGGAATGGAGTACGCCTACCAGATGCAAACGGAAGCAGCCACCAAAATTTTCGATGGCCTCATCCAAAGCGAGCCGGAGAATCCGCAGGGCTACCTGTTCCAGGCGGTGAATTTTTATTACCGCATGCAATTCGATGAAAACCCGCAGCGCTTCGAAAGCAGATTCAAAAACCTAATGGCACAGGCGATCGAGACTTCAAAAAAACAGAGCGTCGCCAAAGAAAAGAAAATCGAAGCGCTGTTCTACCTCGGCACCGCCTATTTATATCAAGCCGCATTTTACGGCGGACAGGAGAGTTGGCTGAAGGCTTATTACTATGGTCGAGACGGCATTCATTATCTTGAAAAAGTTGTTGCCCTTGCGCCCGATTACTACGATGCTTACCTCGGACTCGGATTGTATCACTACTACGCGGAGGTGATGCCGAAACTGCTAAAAACAGTTTCGACCCTGATCGGTATCAACGGCGACAAAACGCGCGGGCTGCAGGAGCTGCACACCGCGGCGGAAAAGGGCGTCTATTCAAAAATGGAGGCGCTGTTCTTTTTGGGAAACATCTATCTCTACATGGAAAACGATTTTGAGAAATCTCTGTGGTGCGCTCGCGAGTTGACGCGGCTCTATCCGGGGAATCCCGGTTTTCAAATTCTGCTGGCGGAGAACCTGCAGAAGCAGGGCCAGCACAGTGAGGCCATCGACGTTTTGCAACAGGCGCTCACTCAAAATCATGAGCTGCTGCCGTTCTTCAAAGTTGGCATTCATTATAATTTGGGGAACCTCTACTTTGAGATCGGCGAATTGCACAAAGCCGTTTTCCATTATGGAGAGACGGTCGAAATCGCCTCCCAATCAAAAGCGAAGGTAAAAAAATTCCGCGCCCGGGCCAATTTTAAAAAGGCGGAGAGTTTCATGCGCCGCGGCGATCGCCAGCAGGCGGCGCGGGCGTACAAAAGCGTCAAAAACTCAGATGATAAGAGAACTTATCAGTTGGCGCAAAAGCGGCTGAGAGAAAATAAAAAATAGCGTCAGCTTTCATAAACGGAGACGAAGTTCCAAAGACGGGATGTTTGACTTGATTTATTTAAATCAATTGGCTATTTTTGCAGCAAAAATGCAAAGGTCCAACAAAAAAATTTCTCGAACCGCGCGGGCGCGGGAAACGGCGCTGAAAGCCGAGTTAGCGCGCATCCTGCCGCTCATCATCGAAAAATACCAGCCGGAGAAAATCATTCTGTTCGGCTCATTGGCCACGGGCGAAGTGCACGAGTGGAGCGACATCGATCTGGCCATCATCAAAGAGACGGACTTGTACGATTACGACCGGCTGTTTGAACTCAAAAGATTAGTGAATTGCGATTTGGCTACCGACGTATTTATTTACAGGCCACGAGTTTATCGCCAGCGTGGAAGAAAGCCACTACTTTATGCTCGATGAATTCGGCAAAAGTCTTGACATTGAAAAAAAATGATTAAATCTTATTGTGATTTCTAAAGGATAGCCAATCATGCAAAAAACCGCAGCCAAACACTTCACCCGCGAAGAATATTTAGCTCTCGAGGAAACCGCGGAGTACAAAAGCGAATACTACCGCGGCGAAATCTTCGCGATGGCGGGGACGTCGGCCACTCATAATCGCATAGTGTTAAATGCGGCTTCTTTTCTGGATCGTGAACTCCCGAAAAAAGGCTGCGACGTATTTGCAAGTGATGTGCGTCTCCAAGTTGAATCCAAGGATTTATTCACCTATCCTGACTTGATGATTGTTTGCGGCAAACCGCAATACTACGAGAATCGCGACGACACCATCACCAACCCGATGATCATTTTTGAGATTCTCTCCGAGTCAACCAAGAATTACGATCGCGGCGAAAAGTTTGAATTCTACCGCGCCATTCCCACCTTAAAGGAATACGTGCTTGTCGATCAGTACAAAATTCACGTCGAGCATTTTTCGATCATCGAGGCCGGCAAATGGATTCTTACGGAATATAACGACGTTCACAATGAATTGAAATTAGCCGCCGTCGATTTGACCATTCCTTTGCAGGCCATTTACAACCGCGTTGAATTCGCCCCCAAATAATAAACCCGCCCAATAATCCACCAATCATTGAACACCGAAAACACCGAATATCACTGAAATTCTTTAGAAAAAACGGCTTTTTCTATCAACTATCTTCGGTGTTTTCAGTGTCATTCGGTGCTTCAAGGTGGTAGGGAACTGCTTCGCGCAACCTACAGCGTAATCAAGCGCGCGTTGGCCTGGCTCCACTCGATCAAAAACAGCGCCGCCGGCAAATTCTCTTCAAAGGTTGGGATGATCTCACTTTCCGGTAACTCAAAACCCGGAAACGTGGAGGCGGGCCGCAGCTCGATGGTGTACGACGGCGCCGTGGTTTCGCCGTAGAGCCAGTCGGTGGCGTCGCCGCTGGCAAGATAGAGATCGGAGCTTTGCTCGGCGACATAGGTTTTGCCGTGCACGTTGAAAATGCTGTCGGCCATGGTTTGCGCCAGCTCGTGCAGCAGGGCTTTGTCGGGTGCGGGACTGCTGGTATAGCCCCAGGGATACAGCACCAACTGTGAAAAATTATGATAACTCAACATGGCGACAAAATTATGCTGCTGCGCGAAGTTGCGAATGACTTGAGTCTCGGGCTCGGAGAACGGAGCCGGGCCGCGATAGATTTCGCTGAAGGTGTCGCCGCTGGAACCGGGCCCGCCCCACTGGAAACCATAGTTGCGATTCAAATCCACGCCGAAGGTGCCGTCGCCGTTGTTGCGGCGATTTTTGCGCCACAGCCGATTGCTGGTCACCGAATACTGGTGGCCGTCGGGATTGAGCAGCGGCACGATCCAGATTTCGCCGTTGTCCACGTAGCTCTTAATTTTCGGATCGCTGTCGTAGTTTTCGAGAAGATATTTTGCCAGCAGAAACGGCACGTCGATGGCAATCCACTCGCGGGCGTGATGCCCGCCGACGAACAGAATCTCCGGCTCATCCTCCTCGACTGCAACATTGTCGCTGATTTTGATCGCCCAAATCGAGCGGTTCTCCACCGACTTCCCCAAATCAAAAACTTTGGCGATGCTGGGATGATCCGACTGTAAATCGTGCAGCTCCTTTTCGATCTCCTCATACGTGTGATACAAACCGGCGTCAGGCGCTCCGGGCGGCTGACAAGTGCCGGCCATCGTAAAAGTGGCTGCAGCAATTACGAGCATCTTTATTGACGATCTATTCACAAGCCTAATCTCCTTCTTAAGTTGAATGCAAAATGCAAATTGCAGAACTCAAATTTGCATTTTTCATTTTGCTATTTGAATTTTGCATTAACTACTTTTGCGCTTTCCTCACCACATCTTGTACGTTGCGCTCAAGAATCTCGACGGTAAAACCGCGCTGCTGCATTTCCCAAATGTGTTTGTCGAACACCTGCGCGGTGACGGCGCCTTCCTCCACTTCCCACACGTCGATGCCGAGATCCACCAGCTCCTGCAGCCGCGCTTTATCCACGCCGGAAATCCGCACCAGCCGCTGCACCAGTTCCGCTTCCTGGATGGGTTCGGTTTTCAATTGCAGCCCTTGAACTTTGACTTCTTCCTCGGGCGCCAGCCGCGCGGCAACGTAGGTTTCCTCCGCCACCAGAATCTCGATGCCGCGTTGGCGCAGGCTGTCCACTTGCGCCGGGGATGAAATGGGAATCTTCACAATTTGCGGGCCGGTAGTCGTCGCCGTCTGGCTGGTTGCCGGGCTTGGTTGCTCGCCTGCACCCTGACAACCGATGAGAAAAACGCAAAGCATTGAAATAGCTAATCCATTTTTTATCATACTAAAATTCCTTGTGCATTTTATTATTCACTTCGGGGCGCTCCCAGCAGAGTTTTGCTGAGGATGCCGACGCTGGAAAATTTTTCGAACAGGCCGGTGGCAATTAAAATTATCGAAAGGATGAAATAAAAAAGGAAGCCAGCGGCCAAGCCAATTCCGTAGGGGCCGATCCAGTCGTCGTGCCTTCCCACCAATCCGATGACGACGGCCCCGCCCACGGCACCGATGGCCACCACCAGCATATCGGCGTTAAATTCCTTGGTGTGCCGAACGGCATAATAAAGCAGATAACCAAAAACGAAACCCACTGCAAAAATTCCCCAAAAAACCGTGGTGCTCATTTCGGCGTTCATCTCCCTCCTCCTGTGATTGAAAGTTGATAAAATGGATGATTTTGAAATCGGCTTACAATAAGCAAATTAAAGCAGATTGTCAATATTGACAAAGAAAACATTTTTTATTAGCTTGCGCCAACCATGAATCCGAGCTTTCACATAGCCGCCCAGACCGGCGCTGGGAAATCGGAAGTTTACCGGCGGGTTTACCGCGCCCGCAAGTTCATCGACCAGTCGTTCCACCGCCCGCTCGATCTCCAGCAAATTTCCCGGCAGGCGCATTTTTCCCGCTATCATTTTCTGCGGGTGTTTCGGAAAATTTTTAACCAAACCCCGCACCAATATCTCACGCGGCGCCGCATCGAGGGCGCCAAGCAACTGCTGGCCGCGACCAATCTTTCCGTCACCGAAATCTGTTTCGAGGTGGGGTTCGAAAGCGTGGGCTCGTTTTGCAGCCTCTTTCACAGACACGTTGGACTTCCTCCCAATCTTTATCGAACTCATATAGCCAAACGCAAGCAAGCGGCTGCGCAGATGCCGGAGTTGGCGGCGCCGGCCTGTTTTCTGAAAATGTTTGGCGTCAAAACTGCGCAATAATTAACTCACGGGTTGTCCAAAAAGGGGGTCGCGTGGCTGTTCTTCCCGCATGTTTTTAGCGGGAGTCTTCTGCGGCCACAAACTGGCTGTCCAATAAAAGCATTTAGGCATGACAGAAAGCTGGCATTTTGAAAGCCCCTTAACGAAAAAAGAAAGGAAACAAAAATGCCCCCCAAACTCTACCGCGTCATTTTGCCGGTTTTCAACATCGATGAAGCCGAAGCGTTTTACACGGCGGCGTTGGGAATCAAAGGCCAGCGCGTCTCAAATGGCCGGCATTACTTCGATTGCGCCGGCGTCATCCTCGCTTGCTACGACCCGCGCGCCGACGGCGACGACTTTTACGCGCGGGTCAATCAGGAGCATTGCTATTTTGCCGTGGCGGATCTCGAAGCCGTTTACCAACGCGTTGAAAAATTAGGCGCCCTCTCCACGGAAATCGGCGACGGCGGCTTGCCGATGGGGGAAATCGCGACCCGGCCGTGGGGCGAGCGCTGTTTCTACGCTATCGATCCGTTTGGCAATCCCCTCTGTTTTGTGGATGAGAAAACGGTTTTTACCGGAGCCGCGTGAAGATAACTGGAGCTGTGCAAAAAATATCAATCTGTCACTCCCGCATGTTTTTAGCGGGAGTCTTCTGCGGCCACAAACTGGCTGTCCAATAAAAGCATTTAGGCATGACCATCAACAAAAAATCGACTTTTGGGACAGCCTCGATCCAACTTAGCAATTTTCGAGTAGCAAAATTTCCCGCCGAAACCTATCTTCTCACCAAAAAAATCTCATCCCAAGAATTAAACCCGGAGGTGACTATGATTCAAAGAATGTCGCACACGACTGTCTATGTTCTGAACCAGGACGAGGCTTTAGAATTTTACACCAAAAAATTAGGCTTCGAGGTGCGCACGGATGCCCGCATGGGTGACTTCCGCTGGCTGACCGTTGGTCCCAAAGAACAGCCGGAGCTGGAAATCGTGCTGATGGAAATTCGCCCAGGTATGGTGTGGGACGAAGCCACCGCCAACCAATTGCAGGAAATTGTACGCAAAGGCGTGTTAGGCGCCGGCGTGTTCGAGACCCAAGACTGCCGCAAAACTTATGAAGAGTTGAAACGCAACGGCGTGGAATTTCTGTCCGAGCCGCAGGAGCGGCCCTACGGCGTCGAGGCCGTTTTCAAAGATAATTCCGGCAACTGGTTCAGTCTTACGCAACATAAATAAAAGCTCAGTTGCGTCTTTAGCTTGATTTAACTATATTCCAACAATTTTAAACGGCTGGAGGAGAATATGTCTAAAAAATTAGTACTGGGAGGAATTTTAGCGGGGGTAGCCGTGTTTGTTTGGGGCGCCATTTCCCACATGGTGCTGGGACTGGGTGAAACCGGCATCAAAAGTTTATCCAACGAAGAGGCCGTGCTCACCGTTTTGAAAGAAAATGTCGCCGAACCCGGCTTCTATTTTTTCCCGTGGATCGACCACAGCGCTTCTAAAGAAGCGACAGCGGCCTGGACGGAAAAGTATCGCACTGGCCCGGCCGGCGTCATAATTTACCAACCCCTGGGCGGGGAGCCGATGCCGCCGAGCAAATTCGTTACCGAGCTTCTCACCAACATCCTCGCCGGTTTGGTGGCCGCGTTTGTGTTAAGCAAGGTTGTGGGCAATTTGGGAGGATTCGTTGGCAAGGCCGGGTTTGTCGCCCTGTTCGGCCTCTTCGCCGGACTGGAGATCGACCTCTCCTATTGGAACTGGTACGGCTTTCCCACCAGCTACACGCTGGCTTACATGGCGGATCACGTCATCGGCTGGTTTTTAGGCGGTCTGGTTTTGGCTTGGATGACCCGGCCCGCGGCGCAAAAAGCGTAGAGCGTAAAGCCAGCGCGCGCTTCTGTTTTGTAAATAAGAAATGGCATTTGATGAAAGAGGTAAAAGCGACTATGCCCGAAATCGAAACCAAAGCCCCGTCGAACTTCATTCGCGATATCATCGACCAAGATCTCGAAACCAACAAATATGGCGGCCGGGTGGCGACGCGCTTTCCGCCGGAACCCAACGGCTATTTGCACATCGGCCACGCCAAATCCATCTGCTTGAATTTTGGCCTCGCGCGCGACTATGGCGGCGTCTGCCACCTGCGATTCGACGACACCAATCCCACCAAAGAAGAGCAGGAATACGTTGATTCGATCATGGCAGACGTACGCTGGCTGGGGTTCGATTGGGGTGAGCACCTTTATTACGCTTCCGACTATTTTGATCAGCTTTACGAGTTCGCCATTCAGCTCATTAAAGCCGGCAAAGCCTACGTGGACGATCTCAGCGCCGAGGAAATCCGCGAGTACCGCGGCACGCTGACCAAGCCCGGCAAAGAAAGTCCCTATCGCAACCGCTCGGTGGAAGAGAGTCTCGATTTGTTCGAGAGAATGCGCAAAGGAGAATTTCCGGACGGCGCGCGCACCCTGCGCGCCAAAATCGACATGGCTTCCGGCAACATCAACCTGCGTGACCCGGTGATGTACCGCATTCTGCACGCGGAACATCACCGCACCGGCGACAAGTGGTGCATTTATCCCACTTACGACTGGGCGCACGGGCAGTCCGATGCCATCGAAAAGATCACCCACTCGATTTGCACGCTGGAGTTTGAAGACCACCGGCCGCTCTACGACTGGTTCATCGACAACCTCGGAATTCATCATCCCCAACAAATCGAGTTCGCCCGCCTCAACCTCAGCCACACCGTGATGAGCAAACGCAAGTTGCTGGAATTAGTCGAAGGCAGTCATGTGGCCGGTTGGGACGACCCTCGGATGCCCACCCTTGCCGGCCTGCGGCGGCGAGGCTACACCCCGGAGGCCATTCGCAATTTTTGCGAACGCATCGGAGTTGCGCGGGCCGACAACCTGGTGGACATTGCCCTGCTGGAGCACTGCCTGCGGGAAGATTTGAACCAGCGCGCGCCGCGGGTGATGGCGGTGCTGCGGCCCCTGAAAGTGGTCATCGAAAATTATCCCGAGGGCAAAGTGGAAGAACTGCCCGCGGTGAACAATCCCGAAGATCCGGCGATGGGCACGCGCAGCGTTCCGTTTTCACGGGAGCTGTATATCGAACAGGACGATTTTCGCGAGAACCCGCCGCCGAAATATTTCCGTCTCTCGCCCGGAGTAGAAGTACGGCTGCGCTACGCTTATTTCATCAAATGCGTGGATGTAATTAAGGATAAAACCGGCCGAGTGGTGGAAATTCACTGCACGTACGATCCCCAAACTCGCGGCGGCGACGCCCCCGACGGCCGCAAAGTGAAGGGAACCATTCACTGGGTGTCGGCGGCGCAGGCGATAAAGGCCGAAGTTCGGCTTTACGACCATCTCTTCACAAAAGCGGTTCCGGGTGAAGGGGGCCGCGATTTCAAAGAGGATTTGAATCCCAACTCGCTGCAAGTCCTCAGCGATTGCCGAGTGGAATCGAGTTTAGCGAGCGTCGCGCCCGGAAGCCGCTACCAATTCGAGCGGTTGGGGTATTTTTGCGTCGATAAAGATTCGCGGCCGCAGAAGTTGGTCTTCAACCGTGCCGTGACGCTGCGAGATACTTGGGCCAAAATCGAAAAGAAAACCCAAAGCTGAGGCGTCGGCTTATTGATTCACCACCAAGTACACGAAGAGCACGAGATTTTTAAAAAGCATCAAAAAAACCGCACAAAATATTTCCCCGGCAATTGCCGCACTAAATTCTTCAACTCCAAAGAGAGCAGCCGCGAGAGGGTGAGCGAAGTGGGTTGGCCGCTGGCAGCAGCAATAGCATCAATGTGCTTGGGTTCGTTGGTGATAAGGTTGAAGATGATTTTTTCTGGCTCGGGCAAATTCAACTCCTCCTGCTGCTTTTTCTCAAACTGCAAATTCAGCTTAAATTGCGGCTGAATTTCCTCCAAAATATCCTGCACTGAAGCCGCCAGTTTCGCGCCCTGCTTGATGAGCGCATTGGCGCCGATGCTTTTTGGGCTGTCGATGTTGCCGGGAACGGCGAACACCTCGCGGCCCTGGTCGAGGGCCATGGCGGCGGTGATCAGCGCGCCGCTTTTGGCGCCGGCTTCAATCACCAGCGTGCCCAAACTCAGGCCGCAGATGATGCGATTGCGGCGGGGAAAATTGTTGCGGTCGGGATCGGTTCCCAGGGGAAATTCCGAAACCAGCGCCCCGGAGCTGGCAATCTTTTTGGCCAACCCGCGGTTTTCATTTGGATAAATGACATCAACGCCCGAACCCAGCACCGCGATGGTGCGGCCGCCGGCTTCCACCGCAACTTTGTGGGCAAGGGTATCGACGCCGTACGCCAGCCCGCTGACAATCGCAAAACCCGCCTGGGTCAGCTCGCGAGTGAAGCGCTCGGTCACCAGCTTGCCGTAATTGCTGGGTTGGCGCGTTCCGACAATCGCAATCGAAAACGCATCTTCTTTTTTCAGATCCCCTTTCACGAACAGAAACGCCGGCGGATCATAAATTTGCTTGAGCGCGTCGGGATAGTCTGCATCCCAAAACGAGATGAGCCGGGCGTCGGCGCGAATCAAGCGCGCGCTTTGATCTTTTACAAACGCAGCGCCGTCAAACGACTGGATGCTTTCGGCGGTTTTGACATCGATGCCATCCACCGACATCAAATCCTTTTTCGACGCCGACAAAACTTTTTCCGCGGAACGAAACCGTCCCACCAGCGCGCGTAGTTTACCGGAGCCAACCAACGGCGCGGCGCTCAGCCACAGCAAAGCCTCGTGCTCACTCCGCATATTCGACCCGTTTTTGAGAATTGGATTTTATAAGTTGAAGTTGCTGCCAAATTAATTCTTTCAAATGGGCCAGCCCTTCGCCGCTCACGCTGGAAATTTTGCAAACCGGAGCCGCTATTTTTTTCTCGAAGCGGACCAAGTCCGTTTGCGGCTGCAAATCTATTTTGGTAATGGCGACAATTTGCGGCCGCGCCAGCAGCTCGGATTTATAGTGCCGCAGCTCCTCACACAGCGTATGATAATCGCGCTCGAGGTTTTCGCTGGTGCAATCCAGCAAAAACACCAGCACGGAGGTGCGCTCAATGTGGCGCAGAAATTCCATCCCCAAACCCTTGCCGAGATGAGCGCCTTCAATGAGACCAGGAATATCGGCCATCACGAAGCTGTCGTGATCGCGGTGTTTGACGATTCCTAAATTGGGTTTCAACGTGGTGAAAGGATAATCGGCAATTTTCGGGCGCGCGGCGGAAAGCTTCGACAACAGGGTGGACTTGCCGGCGTTGGGCAGACCCACCAGCCCAACATCGGCGATCAGCTTCAGCTCCAGCTCGAGCTCTCTCTCCTCGCCAAATTCCCCCGGCTCCCAATGGCGCGGCGCCTGGTTGGTTGGACTCACAAAACGCGCATTGCCGCGGCCGCCGCGGCCGCCTTTCGCCACGAGCACGCTTTGGTTGGGCGCAATCAAATCGGCCAGAACCGCGCCGGTTGCACCGTCTTTGATCACGGTTCCCACTGGAACTTTTAAAATCAAGTCCGCGCCGCCTTTGCCGTGCTGATTAGAGCCTTTGCCGTGTTCGGCGCTTTCGGCTTTGAAATTGGGGTGATATTTGAAATCGAGCAGGGTGGAGAGCCGCGGGTCAGCGGCGATGTAAATGCTGCCGCCGTGTCCGCCGTCGCCGCCGTCCGGGCCGCCTTTGGGGCGGAACTTCTCGCGGCGAAAACTGACGCAGCCGCTGCCGCCGTTGCCCGCTTTCACCCGAATTCTGACGTGATCGATAAACATGACAAAAAACGGCGCTCGTAGTTTCTAACGGTAGAAATTTATAGGGAAGGTGGAGAGGGTGAAGAAATTGATCGCGCGCCGCGTCCAGGCCCCATTCCTAATTCACAAGCTTGCCAAAGCTGTGCTGCTTGAAAAACGCCATTCTCTTCTTTTTGGTGTCGAGATTCAGTTGCTTCAAATATTTTCGCATGTCAAACCAGCCCAGCTTGATGTTGCCGTAAGTCGGTGTGTTGAGGGTGCGAATGATTTGAAACATGCCGGAATCGGGGTTTTCGATGATGATGCGGCGCAGCTTCTCTTCGATGGTTTCTAACTGCGGCTCTGGTTTGGGCTTGTAATTTCCATCCACCTGCATGACTTTCGGCTCGGTTTTGGACGCCACTTGCACGTGCTCATCACGCTCCTCGCGCTCCTTTACTGGCAAAGCAACGCGGCCGCCGCTTCCGCCCTCTTGATCGAAATCAGCGATGGCTTCTTCCAGAGTATCAAACGCGCGCAGAATGTAATGAAATTCCAGCAGCTCGAAGACCTCATAGACATCCGGGATCATGCGCGCCAATTTGAGATCGCCGTTCTTTTCGCGGATGCCTTTGATCTCGCTGATGAAAATACCCCAGCCGGCGCTGCTGATGTAATCGACATTCCCCAAATCTATGATGATATTATGGCGATTGGCTTTTAGTAATGTAGATAAAGCATGTTCAAGCTCAGCGGAGGTGGTGGTATCGATGTAGCCGCCAACTTTGATGATAGAAATCTGCTGATTGACACCGGCCTTATCAACTGAAACCTGTATGCCTTCCATGGGTTTCTCCTGGTAAATATAATTTAAACAGTAAAACGCTGATGAATATAAATGAAAATGACCAAAAAGTCAACAAAACAAAATTTAAGTGTGAATCATTCGCAAAGCTTTCTTGATTTTCTCTTTAACATCAGTGCGCTCCGGGTTCAGCTCCAGAACTCTTTTCCACTCGCTGATCGCCTGCCGATAATCGCCGCGATTGGCGTAGATAACCCCTAAATTTTCGTAAGCTGTTATGTCATTGGGATCGAGCTCTTTCACTCGTTCGTATGAAAACGCGGCTTCGTTGTACATCTGATTTCTGAAATAGGCGTTGCCCAAAATGCTGTGGGCTTCTTTGTAATCGGGATACTCTTTCAACACCTTTTGAAATTCCTGGATGGCGCGAGAATATTCTTGATTTTTGTAATAGCGAATGCCCTTGATGAGAACTTTCTCTTTATCGGTTAGCCGATTGCTCTTTGCCAAAACCCCCTGCTCGAGCTCGCCGTTACGATTTCTTTTCTTTTTCGCGGTACTTGCCGCGGCTTTGGAAGGGTCGGAAATGTAAACGATCTCCTGGTCGATGGTCTGAATTAAATCAGCAAATGACGCTTCCTCGCGGTTGTTGTCCGCCGTTTCAACCTCCTCCACTTCCGAGCCGTCGTCCTCGAACACCACCTCCGTGTTTTCGGCTAACAGCTCATCGACTGCAGAGGACATCAGGAAGCTCTCATCTATCTCCTCCGACTCCTCGGAAATCGCTTCTTCGACCGGATGGCGGTTGTTTTCATCTTGCTCCGGGACGGCTTTCGCTACCAGCGGCTCAAAACGGGCGGGCTCGTTTTCATCCACTTCGTCAACCATCGTGACCTGCTTTGCCGGCTCGTCGTCTTCAAAATCGTCGTCGGAGGCGTCTGCCTGCGCGGCGTCGGAAAAATAATTCTGGAAAGATAAATTATCGTCGAAAACGGAGGCTTCGGTTGCGGCGATCTCCTCCGCGGCGGCCGCGGTCTCTTCGTCCGCAAAGTCTGGATCCAGAGGCTCACTGTGGGCCTCGGTGAACTGATCGTACAAAGACTCCTGCTCGTCGAACGGCGCGGCAGTAGTGGGTTCAAGCGGTTGCGCCTCCGGCGGCGCTGCGACCGGCGTCATCTCGTCCTGGCTGCGATCTTTGGCCAGCAGCTCATCGATTGGCACATCAAACTGCAGCTCTTCCTCGATGTCAAATTCACTCACCCTGCTCGTGGTCTTATCCGGCGCCACGGTCAACAAAGATTCGGCGGAATCGTCGAACAGGGGTGCGGGTTCGATATCTCTCTCGGTTTTCCGCGTGGGGAGCTCTCTTTTCGGCGGCGGCAACATTCCCATATCATCCTGGCGCTCGATGATCAATTTGCCGTCTAAAGTCATCATGGGCGTGCCGGGCGGTTTCAATCGCCGCCGCCCGCTGCGGAGCCGCTGGATGTAAGCCTCGCGCAGCGGCCGGGTGTTCAGCCGGCTGCGCACCAATTCGTCATAAATTTTATTTTCACTAATTTTCTCGAACCCGTAGCGCTCGCTGTTCAATACCTCGCTGATGCGGCCGGCGCCGTACTCCGGATGCTGAGCGATGATATCGAGAATCTTGACTTTTTCTTCAATGCTAAGATGCTTGGCTTCGATGGACGCTTCATTGCCGACCTCAAAGGCATCCACTCCTTCTTCTTCAAAAATCTTTTTGTACTTATTATAATAAGCGTAGGTCGTGAGGTTGACGCGCTCGCAGGCCTCGCGGATGCTGACGCCCTGACCAATCAACAAGTGGGCTTCTTTCGCGCGGCGCAGCTCATCTTCCTCGCGGGTCGATTTTTCTTTGATGACCACCAGGGAGATGTCATCGTATTGCGGGTTGCCTTCGGTGAACGAGTAAATCGCCTGCTTGAGCTTCTCCACAAAATCATTGACCGGCAAATGGCCGAAGTCTCTCAACACTTTCTGCAAGCGCTCCTCACCAAAAAGCTCGCGGTTCGGATTCATGGCCTCGGTGATGCCGTCGGTGTAAAGCAGCAGGACGTCATCCTTCGCCAGTTGAATCTCTTCGGACTCGATGGATTTTTTGAAAAGCTCTTTATCCGGCAACTGAATGCCAATGGGGAAGCCCTTGGGATTGAGATAATAGGTTTTCTTGGTGCTGTTGCGATACAGGATCATCGGGTTGTGGCCAGCGCTGGCAAAGTTGATGCTTCGGCGTTTGGAATCAACGATGAGATAGAAAACGGTGACGAACATCCCCTTCTTGATGTCCTTGCTGACGAATTCGTTCACTTGCGTCAGCACCGTGGCGGCGTCCTTTACGCCGCGCGCCTCGGTGCGCAGGGTTTGGCGGATCATGGCCATCACCAGCGAGCCGGGAACGCCCTTGCCGGACACGTCGGCCACCACGATGCCCAGGGTGTCCTTATCCACCTCCACGAAATCATAATAATCGCCGCCCAATTCTTTGGCCGCTTCGTAGTACGAGCCCAGCTCGTAGCCATCCAATTCGGGGAAGGACATCGGCAGCAGCGTCTGCTGGATGTCTTGCGCCACCTTCATTTCCCGTTGCAGGCGTTCCTGATCGGCGAGGTTCTTTTGGGACTCCCGGAATTTGTGAGTGATGTCGCTGAAAGCCTGCGCGATCTCGCCGATCTCCGAGGAGGTGTCGATATCGATCTCGTCGGTAAGCTCGCCGTGGCCCAAATCTTTAATCCACGAGGAGAGCTTGCGCAGCGGGTTCACCAAAAGATAGACGATCACCGCCACCCCGATGTAGCTCAGCCCTAAAATGAACAGGGTCAATTTGAGATCGTTCAGACGGCTGCGGGCAATAATTTTTTCGATGGAGGCCGATGAAAACAAAACGTGCGCTTTGCCAAACTTTTTGTCGCTGTTGCGGATGAGGATGTCGCTTTCAAACTCATAAACCGGCACACCGGCGTCTGTTATGTATTTATAAATTCCGTCTTCGAGCAACTCCGCTTCAGCCGGGCGCTCATAAAGCGTATAAGTTTCGACCGGATCGGAGGAGTAAACGATGGTGCCCGCGCTGTCCTCGATCACAAAATGAAAAATTTGATGACGGAAATCTTCGCGAATTGGGCTGGCGTCAAAAAAATCGACCCCAAGTTGCACGGCCTCAGTAACGATCGTGGTAACACGATTAACGATTTGCGTGTTGGTGGCGCGGCTTTCATCCATGAACTGCATCATCACCTGATCGTCGGCTTTCAAATAAAAATACAAATACCCCAGCGCGATGATGAGCGTGATGATAGCGATGGCGCGGTAGAAAAACCGCGCTTTGATGGAAAGCGGAATAGCGGAAACGGTGCTGACTAACCGCTCTTTGGCCGGCGGCTTATCGATATACTTGGTAATGCGCAGTTCATTGCCTTCCTCGGTTTTGTGGTAGTCGATCTCATCCATGAGCTTACGGATGATGAAAATGCCCAGGCCGCCCTTTTTGCCAATGTCCATGTAGCGGTTCAAATCCGGGTCTTTGACGTGCTTGGGATCGAAGTAGGTGCCCTGATCGATGATGCAGATGGTGAGGCTGCTTTTTCGCACGATGGAGCGAATGGTGATCAGCCCCTCTTTCTCGCGATAGGCATGGCGGATGATGTTGGTGGCGGCCTCATCCACCGCCAGCTTGAAGGCATTGATGACTTTATCCGGGAACTTGTGCTTTTTGCCGAGCTGGGTGACAAAATCGCGCAAGTCGCCCAAATAATCAATTTGCGCCGGTACCTTGAGTTGTTCTTTTTCGACTTTGCTTAGCAAGTTAATTCTGAATTGTTTTGAAAATATACCTGCCGCCGCCAAAAAGGCGTACGCAATGGCGGTAAAAATCCCTTAGAGAAGATGGCTTTTGTCAATGAAAGCAGACCGCTTGGAAATGAATTTCCAAGCTAATAGCTTAAGCTTAATAAATTAAGCTGCTGCTGTCTAGAGTCGATTTCAATCGACTTCAGCAAATTAGCCTGATGATTCATCATCAGGCGATCTGAAGATTTTTACAATAATCCAGTTTTCCGGCTAAATCAATTTTGACTTTTGAGCCGCTCGCGGGCGCTGTCAATGGAATCGAGAATGCGCTTGTTGTAGGGCTGTTCCTTGCGAATCTCTTCCCAGATGTCCAGCGCCGCTTTGTAATTGCCTTGGCGGAAAAGCTCCAGACCGCGGGCGTATTTGACGCGCAGATTGGGCGGCATCTCCTGCACGGTGGCGATGGAGCGCGCCCGGGCGTCTTCATAATATTTTTTGGCCCTGGAATCGTTTGGCCGCACTTTGAGGGCGCGGTCGAAGGCCTCGGCGGCCGCCTTCCAGTCTTTGCTTTCGTAGAAACGCACGCCCTCGTCAAAATTTTGTTTGAAGCTCAATTGCGATTGCAGCGACTTGATTCTGAGTTCCACTTCGTTTCTTTCAGTGTCGCTCATACCGGCGGCGCGAATGCTGTTCAGCTCGTTGAGCGCCTGCACGTAATCGCCGCGCCGCTCCAGAGCCTCAGCGCGCCGCATCGCCTCTTTGACGTTGCCCTCGAGTTGTTTCGCCGCGGTGGCGATGTCATTCTCGAGCTGCAGCTTGATCTCGTCCACCCAACTCGGAAGATGGTTGCCCTGGTTTTGGTTGATGCGGTCGAGCGCCAACTGCCACTCGGTCATCGCCCGCGAGAACAGCCCGCTTTTGAAGAAGGCGTTGCCCTTATCGCGCTGCTGCAAAATAAAATCGCGCAGCTCGCGGTCGCGGGTCGTCGCCTCGGTTTGCCGAACGATGAACTCAGTTTCGGCCTTGCGCACAGAATCGCTTTTGGCTTCCGCCAGCTCCAGCATGGTTTGGGCTTCTTGAACTGAGCTATTGGCGGTTTCCACTTTCATGTTGGCTTCGATGTCGTTAGTGTTCTCGCCGCGCAGCCGCATAGCCACATCCACCAGGGTCTGCGCCGCGTCAACCGCGCGGCTAAAATCGACATAGGCATTGCGGTAGTCTTTGGTCTCAAATTTTTTACGGCCGTCCTCCATGGCGGTGTTGAATTCGGTCTCGCGGGTGAACCATAACTCATTATCCACTCGCAGGCGGACTTCGCGTTCCCGCTTTGCTTGCAAACGCTGCAGCCTTTCGGCTTTGCTTTTGCCGATTTCGATGGTCACGGAAAAACGGTGGTCGGCGGAAAAATCGGCCGCATCGAACATTTTGCCGAAGGTGTAATCAAAATGGAAATTGCTGTAAGCCGCGCCGGCGCCCAAAGCAATCAGGCCGTCGTTCAACCCCACCCGCAGCATGGCGTTATTTTTAAACGAATATTCCGCGCCCAGATTGTAGAGCCCTGGCGCCTGCTCGGTTTTGTTGAAATCAAACAGCAGGGTAATGCGGCTGCGTTCTTCGCCAAAATAAATTGGCTTCGCTAACCCGATTTTGAAATTCGTCGGTGAAGCAGATTGCGACGCGCTGATCAAACGCGTCTTGGGGGGGATGATGTTTTGAATGTTCAGGCCAAACGACACGTCTCCCAAAATACCGCTATCAAACGGGCGATACAGGAAACCCAAATCTCCGCCCACGCCGGAATCGGACAAACTAGGAAGCGAAAAACTCACGGTTTGCAATTTAATGTTCAGCCCCACGCTCAATTTATTTTTTAGTAACTGCTTGCCATAAGAGAGAATAAACAAATTCTGACTGTGATCAAAGGTTTCGCCCGGCACTTGATCGATATCGCGCTCCACAATATCGCCGCTGCTGATGCGCGCCCAGGCCAGCCCAAATGCGCCAATGGACAGCGTGGGCACAATTGCACCCACAAAACTATAATTGGATCCGAAAATCAAATTGGTATAAAAAAGGCTCAAACTATTTTTCTCGGCATAATCCAGGCCCGCTGGGTTGAAAAAAATCCCCGAGACGTCATTGGAGACCGCCACGTAGGCATTGCCCAACGCCAGCGGCCGCGCCCCCACTCCCATAAACAAGCTCTTGGTGCCGCCGACGCCGGTTTGCGCAAATGATGTTTCAACGAGGAATGACGATAGTATCATACCCGCAATCACCGCCGCGCGGGTGCAAAATTTAGCTGAATATTTGATAAAAGTCAACATAGCGCATCTCAATTTGCTACTGCAATTTTAGTCATCACTTTGCCGCGGTTGGTGGTGAGAACCGCCACGTACACGCCATTCAAAACTTTTTGGCCCTTTTCGTTGCGGCCATCCCAGATGATGTTACCGGCGTGGGTGCCGGCCAATCCCTCCAGATCGGTCGCGCTGAATGAAATCGACCACACCAGTTCGCCCAACAGGGTGTAAATTTTCAGCGAGATATCAGAGGGCTGATCGAGGCGATAATTGAAAGCGGTGGTTGGCTTGCCGGGATCGCCAAAGGGATTGGGATAATTATAAAAACTTGCCTCCAAAGTCGGGTCGAAAATAACCGACACCCCAGACGAAATGGCCGCAACAATCGGCCCGGTAGCATCGACGATTTCCACCTGGCGATTGGAGCCGGTATCGCGCGCCAAAATATCGCTTTGCGGGTTGTCGATGGTCAATTCAAAATGGCTGGCGGTGCTCTGCGGATTCACATCCACCCGGAACTCAATAGAGCGCGGCTGAGTCTCCGAAATCGAAATCGGATTCTGAAAATTCAAAACCAGCGGGCCGGTGTCGGGTAACGAGGTGAGATCCAACTCTTCAATGCTGGCATTGAAATAGTCCACCACCTTGAGGCGGCTCAAAACGGAATTCGGCGCAATCGTATCGCCGCGGGCGCGCACGTTGAGGCGGATGGCGTCGATCACAATAGGGGCGTCGCCCTCGTTTCCAAATTGCAGGCCAAAGATCCCGACATTGGTGGCGTCGCGGGAGATGGAGCTTGGTTTGCGATCGACGAGCCGGACAACTTTCAGCTCAATGCCGCTGGTTCGCACCGGAATCACGATGCGCGGCGGGTTGGGCGTGAGCGGCGGCACTTGATTGCTGTTGATATCGGTGGCGGCGCGGCTTTCCACTTCGATGATAATAAATGATTGACTGCGGCCGGGCGTATCGGGCGCCTGAAGATCCCAGCTCACTTGGCGCACCTCCGGTAAAATGCTTTGCGAAGCCGAATCGGAGATGAGGGTGTAGCCAGCGGGCACGGTAATCCGCACGCGGTCGTTTCCCACCAGCGCCGCATCGCCGCTGTTTCTCAACTCGGCGCGGATGGTGAAATTCTGTCCGACGGTGAGGACGCTATCGCGCGCCGAAGCTGGCGCCGAAATCTCAGCCAGCAATTGCAACTGCGCCTTTTGCACCACTTGAAACGGCAAGGAATCCGGCAGCGCCGCCACCACCAAAGACGGATTGTTTTCGTCGTTGCCCTGCGCTTTAATCTTGATAAAGTGCTGCGCTGGTGCCGGGGCGGTCGGCGCCCGCACTCGCCAACTCACGCTGGTAAGCGGTCCCTGGGCGATGTCACGAAAACGGCTGCCATCCAAAATTTCATAAGCAACCGACGGAAACTCGATCTCTGCTTGCAGGTTGATCAGGTCCTGCCACTCGATTTCGGCTTCAATGGTCAGCTCTTGCTCCGTGGAAAGCGTGCCATCTTTGGCGCCCTCCGGTGTAGTAACCATGACGCTGTTAATTCGAACGAAACCGGCATCAACTGTGGCAATGGGAATTTTTCTCTCCAGCCGGTTGATGAACGCCGTCAGGTTGGTGTTTTCGTCTCGGGGGACGCTCGTAACCCGCAGCGAAAGCGTGTCCAACTGCGTGGCGGTCGCGGGTGCGGTAACGTTCCAAATCACCTGCTGGCCGGGGGTGACATTTTGCACCAGCGGCTGCTGGCTTTGAATTCCCGTGTTCCCCAAATCCAAAGTAAACGTGGTGGTTCCTTCAACATCGGCCTCGCCCAAGTTGGAAATTCGCGCGCGAATTTGAAAGGCCTGATTGATGGAAACGACGTTCGCCGGATCGGAAAAAAATTGATCAAAATCAAGATTCACCCGGGTTACGACGGCGGCGATGCTCAGCTCGCCGGTGGTGTCTCGGCGCACCACACCCTGATCGTAGCCCCTCATGCGCGCCTCAATCACCCGGGGAAAACTGTGCGGCGCGGCCGGCGCAATGACCCGCCAGGTAACGCTACTTTGTCCGGGGAGCAACAGCCGCGAGGCGCTGAATCCCGGGAACAAACTGTATTCGATAGGCAAGCTGAGATCGGCGCGCACCGAATCGATATTCGCGGAGACGCTGAGGCTGGCGCGAATGTCGAACGTTTGCTCGGTGGATAAAATATTGTCAACGGCCCCGGGCGGAGAGATAACGTTGAAGCTCAGAATATCCAGACCCAGAGGCTGCGTCTCCACCTGCCGCGTTACCGAGGGCGTTTCTAAAAACGCCAACGACGGCCGGCTATTGATGTCCACCGGCGCCTGGGTGATCGTCGCCGTAAAGTTCTCCGGCGGGGTCGCGGTATTTGGGGCAATCACTCGCCAGAGAATGGTGGCGCCGACGGTAAAATTTTGGACGGCGGGACTGCTGAGATCGAACGAGTAGCCCGCGGGTATCGTCAACGTCACCTGGCCGGTATTATCCACCTGCCCCTGGCCGGTGTTGGTCACGGTCGCGCGCACGTCGAAAATATCGCCGGCGACCTGAAATGGATTGAGCTCCGTAAATTGCACCCGCAGCGAGGCGCGGGTCTGGATGCGGTAAATCGCCAGGCTGTCGAAGGCCGCGCCCCGCAGCGCCGGCTGGCCGCTTTCGCCGCCGGTGGCAGCCAGAATTCTGGAGGTGAACGTTTCGCCCCCCGCATTTGGCAGCAGCGCGGCGGTAACATTAAACAGCAAATCGGCGTTGCCATTTTCCGCAATGCTGGCAATGGTCTGCGGCGATAAAGCAATATTCGATGAACCGTTGGTTTCCAGCGCCACCTGCACGTTCACCACCGGCTCCTGCAGCTCGTTGCGGACGTTGACCCGCACCTGAAAAGTCTGGCCAGTGTTCACCACGCCCACACCCTGCTCGATGTTCGGCGTCACCGGCACCGTTTGCGCGATACGCACCACCGAAGTAGAACTTAAAATCTCCACCACGCCGGCGCCGCCGTCGTTGGTGTCATCAAAAATGGGATTGCCCGTGCCGGTGTCGGTGCCCTCCACCCGCCCGGTGATGGTGGCGGTGCCGATAGTTGTTCCGGTAACGTCGATGATAAAATCGATGAAGCCGGTGGCGGCGTTATTTAAGCGCACGCCGCCGCCCGCCAATTGCGTCGGCTGAATAATGGTGTACTCGGACGTTCGGTCCGTGCCAATGATGAAACGGATGAAGGTTTTCGCCTGCGCAAAATCGATGTCGATGGGATCGGGGCCGTTGTTGCGCACTTCCATGCGCACGGTCCAATTAATGGTCTGGCCCGCAAAAACCGTGGCCGCCGGCTGCGGCGTCAGCGAAACGATTTGCAGCACCGGCGCCGCCTTGACGTTCCAGGCGGCGCGGGCGTCCGCGCCATTCAAATCTTGCAGCGGCAGAGTGGTGGAGTTGAAATCGTGACCGGTGACTTCCACGTCAATCTGGTAATCGCCCGGCTCCGCCGATCCGCCCACGCCCACCGTGAAATTAAAATCCAATTGCTGGTTGGCGGGAATGCTGGTGGGGTTGCCGCCGCTGGCGGTAAATGAAAAATCGGAAGTGCGGTCGGTTACGCCGTCTTTTAAAAATTTCAGTTGGATATTATCAATCACGGCCGCGGCGGACCCGGCCAGCGCCGGGTTGGAAAGCCGCACGGTCACCGGGTTATTTTGCTGCCCCACCACCACGGTGTCCAGCGTACTGGAAACGCTGATGGCCCGCAATTCCGCGGGGCGCTGCACGGTCCAGCTATCGGTGCTGGCCGCGCCCTGCGCCGACACCGGCGTGCCGCTGATCTCGCCGTTCACCTGGCCATCGATGGTGATGGTTTCCAGCGCGGCGTTGCTTAATACTCCAACCGAAAAAGTGAGGGTGCGCTGGCCGCTGGCTGGAATGGTGGAAAAGCCGTCGGTGCGCACCTGATTATATTGGCTGGTGCGATCCACCGAGCCAGTGAACGTCAGGCTGGCGGACAAGTTGGTGATTTGCGTGGAGCTCAAATTTTGCACCACCATCTGCACGGTGATGCCGGTCTGCCCGCGGCTGACAAACGTCGAAGCGGTTGAAATGGAGGAAATCGCCATGCTGCCAATAGCGATGGCAGTGTTGCCGGTGGCGGTGCCGCCGACGCTGCTGACAAAAATGTTGACGGTGCCGCCGAGATTTTTGGCTTGAATTGTGAAATTTAATTGGCTGCTCGAATTCGTCGTCACCTGTCGGCCGGGAGTTACAAGATCCGCGTCCGGCGTCGTGATTCGCGCCAAATTGGTGTCCGACAAACACACGGTGAATAAACGATTGGCGCCAACGGGATTGCCATCGCCATCCAAAATTTGGGAAGAAGTCACTTGTGAAGTTGAAGAATTGTCCGCGGGCAGAGTGGCTGGATTGGGGGTTAAGGTAATCGTACCCACCGGCACGCCGGGATTCACAGTTATCGTACCCGTGTCATCAGTGGCGCCTGAAGCCACATGGGTGGCGCGAATCACTCCGCTGGCCGGCGCCGTGGTGGGGGAAAAAGTCAAGCTGCTGCCGCTGCCGCTTATAGGCGGGCCTAAATTACCAGAAGCAGCGCTCCAATCAACGGAGACATCGCCCACGTAATTCGATTGCGCATCGTAGCCAGCCGCGTAAATCGTTATCGTTTCATCCGCGGTCAAAGTGACGTTGGTCACGGGATTACCGCCGTTGTTTGGGGCATCACGAATGACTATGCTATCGACATTTCCCAAAATTACCGTAATCAGTCCGGTGGCATCATCGATGGCGGTGGCATGATCGGCTTGAATGACCCCGCTGCCGGGAGTGGTTGCGGTTAAGATGGTGCTGATTCCGCTGTTGGCGCTGAGATTTCCGATGCCGCCAGTGACGCTCCAATTGACGCTTTCATCGTTGCGGTAATTGCCATCGGCATCAAATCCCGCCGCGTGCACGGTCAGGGTTTGGCCGGTTTCTAAGGTGGCGGTGGTAACTTCACTGGTATTGCCGCTGGCGCCGTTATAAACTCTTACAAAGTTTAATGCGCCCACGCTGACGCTGATGGTGCCGGTATCGTCCGTCCCCGAAGCATGTGTGGCTCGAATCACCCCGCTACGTGGCGCCAACGTCGGACTAAACGTAAAACTGCTACCACTCCCGCTAATCGGCGGCGCCAAATTCCCCGACGCTAAACTCCAACTCACACTCACATCCCCTAAGTAATTCCCCGTCCCGTTCGGCCCATCATAACTCGCCGCATATAACGTCAAACTTTCGTCCGCTGTCATGTTCACTGCACCTACCTCGCTCCCACCATTATTTGGCGCATTCCGTATCCGAATGCTGGCAATACTTCCCGCGCTCACCGTGATCGTCCCCGTAGCATCATCGATGGCCGTCGCGTGATCCGCCTGAATCACGCCCGTCCCCGGCGTGGTTGCCGTCAAGGTCGTACTCGGCCCGCTCCCCGGATTCAACGTCCCGATCCCGCCGGTCACGCTCCAACTCACGCTCGGATCATTTATGTAATTGTCATCCGCATCATATCCGGACGCGTGCACCGTGAACGTACTACCACCGACCGTCATCGTGTTCGTCGTCACCTCCGACGTATTGCCACTGGCGTCGCTGTTGATGCGAACGTATTTCAACGCGCCGGCGCTCACTGTGATCGTCCCCGTGGCATCGCTGCCCACCGCGTGGGTTGCGGTTATCGTTCCGGTACCAATCACTCGGGCGTCAAACGTCGTGCTGATTCCGCTGCCCGGACTAACTGCCCCAATGCCGCCCGTCACATTCCACGTCACCGATTGATCTCCAACATAATTGCCGTCGGCATCGTAGCCCGCCGCGTGAACCGTCAACGTCTGATCCGTGGTTACACTGCGCGTGCCCATCTCCGGCCCGTTTTCACTCGATCCCTCCACCACGCGAATGCTCGCCAATGCCCCGGGCGTCACCGTGATCGTGCCGGTCGCGTCATCCAGCGCCGTGGCGTGATCGGCGAAAATGACGCCAGTACCAACAGTGGTTGCAGTAAGAGTTGTGGAAATGTTCGGCGAAGGCGCAACCGTGCCTATGCCGCCGCTCACACTCCACGAGACGCTCACATCGTTTATGTAATTGCCGTCCGAGTCGTATCCGGAGGCGTGGACTTGCAAAGTTTGATCGGCGTTGATGGATTGCGTTGTAAATTCAGCGGTTTCGCCGCTTGCCCCAGTATTGATTCTTACAAAACTAAGTGCGCCCACGCTAACGCTGATGGTGCCGGTATCGTCCGTCCCCGAAGCATGTGTGGCTCGAATCACCCCGCTGCGCGGCGCGGACGTCGGACTAAATGTAAAACTGCTTCCACTCCCGCTTATCGCTGGCGCCAAATTCCCCGACGCCGCGCTCCAACTCACACTCACATCCCCTAAATAATTCCCCTGCCCATCGTAACTCGCCGCAAATATCGTCAACGTCTGATCCGCCGTCAAATTCACCGCGCCCACCTCGCTCCCACCATTATTTGGCGCATTCCGTATCCGAATGCTCGCAATACTTCCCGCACTCACCGTGATCGTCCCCGTAGCATCGCTGCCCACCGCGTGGGTTGCGGTTATCGTTCCGGTACCAATCACCCGCGCGTCAAACGTCGTGCTTATTCCGCTGCCCGGACTGACTGCCCCAATGCCGCCCGTCACATTCCACGTCACCGATTGATCTCCAACATAATTGCCGTCGGCGTCGTAGCCCGCCGCGTGAACCGTCAACGTCTGATCCGTGGTCACGCTCCGCGAACCCATCTCCGGCCCGTCTCCACTTGATCCCTCCACCACGCGAATGCTCGCCAGCGCCCCGGGCGTCACCGTGATCGTGCCGGTGGCATCGACATTTCCAGAGCCGTTGTCGGCGGTTACGGTGCCGGAGCCCACGGAGTTTAAAGTTAGAGTTGTGCTGCTGGCGTTGGAGGTATTACTGAGGTTGCCGATGCCGCCGCTCACCGTCCAGTTCACTAATTCTGCGCCGATAAAATTGCCGAAGGCATCGTAGCTGGAGGCGAATAAATCTATCGTTTGATCGGCGTTTCGTGACAAATTACCAACTTGAACCCCCCCCGAACCAGCCGCATCGTTGATTCTGATGGAGGCCTTTGGCCCCACCACGATGGAAAAATTCGCGGACTCGCTGGTTCCGCCAGTAGCGCTGACATCGAGAGAATATGTATTGGGAGTGGTAGGGTTGGTCACCGTGCCAATACGGAGAGTAATGGAAGTTGTCGCAGGAATGATCCCACCTATACCGTCTCGATCAAACGTTACCGACTGCCCAGTTACGCCGGTTGCCGGTAAAATGCCGCCGCTGATTTCGGCGGAGGAGGCGATCATCGTACTGGCCAGCGTGAACCCGGTGTTGTTGAAGGTGATCGTTATCGAACCGGCGGCTGGTAGATCGGCATCCAGTGTAAAGGTAATGGTGTAATTGGTGGTGGCGCCAACGGCCGGGTTATCCGGCGCGGCCGAAGCCAACGCTAACGCCGGCGCGCCCATAAATAATAGCACGGTCAGGAAAGTTCCCGATCGTGATCGTGTTATCGTTCTCATAATCTTAACATCCAAACGAACGCGCCCCGACTACTGGTTCGCGCCTAATGTAAATTGTCCCTCCATTCCCTTAGCATCTGGCAAGAGCGGAGCCGTCCCCGCGTTGCGCTCTTTAACAAGTCGAGCGCCATCTCGATGCAAGAAAACTTTCAAGGTAAACGGCCCCGGCCCGGCAGGATTTTTAATAGCCGACAAAAGTATATCCACCCTTTCGCCGGACTTCAATGCGCCGCCCTCGCCCCTGCGAACGACTATCACCTCGCGACCTTTAACGTAAGGCGTCAATCCACCTTTGATCACCGAGGAGGCTGCAATGGAGACGTTCGACAAATCGAAGCCTTCCGCAAACAAAATGGAAATGGCGCCCTGCGGCGGCAAGGAGTCGCTTAAATTAAAAGTAAACGAATAAAGTGACGTCGCGGCGGGGTTAGGATCCAGCGCCTTAACTGTTATGGCCGGCGCCTGCGCAAACAGCCCGCCAGCCGTCGCCAACAGCAGTAGCCAAGCCGCGGCGGCCAGAACGAATTTAATCCACTGCCCCCGTGTCTCGAAATTGTACGAGTGTACCGAATTGATGCAAGCGTTCATTTTTTGGTGAAGATAAATAAATAACTTCGTGTTTTTTGCAAACATTATACCAGCGAACCAATTTCTGCACATTCCCCCTTAATCCTCCTCCAGATGAGGAGTTTAGAAGGACTACTTCAAAATGGCGCGCAGCAAAATCAAAAAGCCTTTGCCATCGTTTTCGGCGAGCTTGAGGTTCTTTTCCGCTTTCTTGAAGTTGGGATTGATTTTGAGTGCGGCGCGGAATTCCTCCAGCGCTTTCAGAAACAGGTTGCGGCACTGAATGAGATAGGCCACGCCGAGGCTGTTACGTACGTCGGCGTATTCGGGATGGTCGTCCAAAAGGTCGCGCAGCTTGCGCACGTAATCGGCGATGAACAAATCGTCTTTGCCTTTGCCGCCGTACATGAACTTGAGGTAGAACTCATTTTCCATGTTCATGAAATGGGTGAGCGCTTCTTTGGGCGTGCTGTTGAGAAAATAGTTGACCGCCTCCTTATACGACTTTTGCTTAACCAAATCCAGCACTCTTTTGAAATTGGGGATTTGGCGATCGACCATGCGCTCCTGCGCAACACCGATGTGCCTCAGCGCTTTGCGAAAATTTTCGTTGCCGTCTTCATCGAACTCGCCGCCCTGGTTCACGGCCTCGGCCAGGTGAGCAACGCCAAGATAGTAGTGGGCGCCGATGTAATTTTCATTCAAGCGAATGGCAGCGCTGAGATGCTGAATGGCCTCGGGGAATTTTTCCTGGTAGAGATAGGCAACCCCGATATAGTTCTGCAGGTCGGCGTAATTGGGGACGTTTTCCACCGCTTCGCGCATGTAATCGACGGCCTCGTCGTACGCGCCGGCAATCAGCAGCGCCCGCCCGAGGTTGGCATAGACTTCGTGGTAGTTGGGATCGATCTCCAGCGCCAGCTTGAACTGCTCGATGGCCTCCTTAATCAAATTCTTCTTCAAAAACAACAGGCCAAGTTTGTTGGAGGAGGCGGCGTGACGCACCGCTTTGACTTTTTCATATATGTAATAGAGAATCTCCATTTCTGTAATTTGCTCTTGATGGAGACTATTGAGCTGGGAGTTGATCTCTTCCTTGGGCGCGCCATCGATGGCGGCCTCGCGCGAGTCGATCACCTGGCCCTCGTTGAACACTTTCGATTGGATGAGCCGGGTGGCGTCGGAATAACTGGTCTGGATATGGAACTTGCGGCCTCCTACCAGAACGTCATTGTTTAATCCTAAATTCTCCATAGTCGTTCACTCTTGGATGTTAAATGTTATAAGGATGATGGGCAATTTAAATACATATCTACGGCGCGTCCGACCGCAGAAAATTTTTTTTGATTAATTACTGGACTATTGTAAAAATCTCAGATCGCCTGATGATGAATCATCAGGCTAATTTGCTGAAGTCGATTGAAATCGACTAAAGACAGCAACCGCTTAATTTATTAAGCTTAAGCTATTAGCTTGGAAATTCATTTCCAAGCGGTCTGCTCTCATTGACAGAAGCCATCTCCTCTAAGGGTTTTTACAATAGTCCAGTAATTACAAAAATTTTGTCGCTCGCTGGCAAAGGACAGTTTCCAACTCTCGTAATATCGGCAAGCAAGAAAATTTAGTTAGTGTTCCCAAAGTTTTTTTGAGGCGCGGGCAAGTCGCGCAACCGCCTCCTCCAGATTCGCCATCGCGGTGGCGTATGAAATTCTGATATGGCGATGGGAACCGAAGGCCTCGCCCGGCACCGCGGCAATCCCTTCTTCTTCCAACAAAAACGAACACACATCCATCGAGCTCTCGAGTGTCTGCGCTTTGTATTTCAAACCAAACCATCCCTCCACATTGGGGAACATATAAAACGCCCCCTGGGGTCGCGGGCACACGATGCCCGGGATCTCGTCCAATCGGCCGGCTAAATAATCGCGGCGCTTTTTGAACTCCCCCACCATGTTGTCGATAATTTGATGATTGGCGTTGAGCGCCGCAACCGCCGCGCGTTGGGAAATGGAGGTGGGGTTGGAGGTGGTGTGACTCTGAATGGTGGTCACCGCTTTGATGATTTCCGGCGCCGCAGCCAAATAACCAATGCGCCAGCCGGTCATGGCGTAAGATTTGGAGACGCCGTTGACCAAAATGGTTCGGTCGCGCATCCCCGGCAGCGCCGCGATGCTTTCGTGGCGCAGGCCGTCGTAAATGATCTTCTCATAAATTTCGTCCGAGAGAATGTAGAAGTTGGATTGGCGCGCCACCTCGGCAAATGCGGAGAGCTCTGCCGGCGTGTAAACCGCGCCGGTGGGATTGCTGGGACTGTTGAGAAGAAGCATTTTGGTTTTCGAAGTGACGGCGCTCTGCATCTGCTCGGCGCTCATTTTGAAGCCGCTGCGCTCATCGGTGGAGACGATCACCGGGGTGGCGCCCACAAACCGAATCTGTTCCACGTAGCTGGTCCAGTAGGGTGATTGTAGAATAACTTCGTCCCCTTCCTGGCACAACGCCAGCAGCACATTGATGATGGCGTGTTTGGCACCGCAGGTTACCACAATTTCCGCCGGACTGTAGTTCAGCGAATTTTCTCGTTTCAACTTTTCAGAAATAGCCTGGCGAATTTCCACGCTGCCGGTAGCGGGCGTGTATTTGGTGTAGCCTTCCGCAATGGCGGCGATGGCTGCCTGCTTCACTGGCTCCGGAGTATCGAAGTCAGGTTCCCCCGCGCCGAGATCGATGATGCTGCGGCCCTGGCGGCGCAGAGTGTCCACCAGCGCGGTGATGGCCAGCGTCTGCGAGGGCTGAACCTGATTAACGCGATTGGCAAAGGTCATAGGTAATATTCTTTAGGAAACGAAAGAAATCGGATTTCCAGAAATCACGTTGGATAAATGTCCTTCAGGAGGAATCTTTTTATGATTCAAGCAAATACTCTCTGACTAAAAAAAGTTTCCTCCTGAATGACATCGCTCTGTTTTGTTCAATTAATTCATCACCGCGCAAATGCACGCCACGTCCACAATATCCGACCACGAGCATCCCCGCGACAAATCGTTAGCGGGTTTCGCCAGCCCCTGGATGATCGGGCCGATAGCTTTCGCGCCGCCGAGGCGCTCCGTTAATTTATAAGCGATGTTGCCGGCGTCGAGATCGGGGAAAATCAGCACGTTGGCTTGGCCGGCCACCGGACTGCCCGGCGCTTTGCGCTGGCCGATTTCTTCCACCAGCGCCGCGTCCACCTGCAGCTCGCCGTCGATTTTCAACTCGGGCTTTTTTGCTTTAACAATTGCCAGCGCCTCTTGCACCTTTTCCACCATCTCGTGTTTGGCGCTGCCTTTGGTGGAGAACGACAGCAGCGCAACCAGCGGCTCTTCAGCGGTGAGTTTCTGGTGCGTCACCGCGGAGGAAATGGCAATGTCTGCCAACTGCTCGGCGTTAGGCTGCGGCACCACCGCGCAATCGGCGTATGTCAAAACCCGGCCAGACGGCAGCACCATCTCGAAAGTACTGGAGACCAGCGAGATGCCCTTCGCCAGCCCGATAATCTGAATAGCAGCGCGCAGCACATCCCCCGTGGTGGTGACGCTCCCGGCCACGCTGCCGTCGCAGACGCCGGCCCGCACCAACATAGCGCCAAAAAAAAGCGGGTGCGTCATGGTTTCGCGGGCGGCCTCCGGCGTGGCGCCTTTCTCTTTGCGCAACTCGTAATAAATTTCGCTGTATTCATCTAATTTATTACTTCTGATCGGATTGATAATTTCAATACCGTTCAAGCTCACACCGCCCCGGGCCGCGACGTCGCGAATCTCTTGCTCATCGCCCAAAAGCACACAGTGGAGAATTTTTTCAGCGGTCAAAAATCCCGCAGCTTTTTGAACCCGCGGCTCGGTTCCTTCTGGAAAAACGATGCGCTTCTGTGTATGCCGGGCTTTTTCGCGAATGGTTTCGATCAAGCTCATCGCGATTTAAACTTCTCCAAAAGAATGCGGTTGACGTCCTTCGGCACGAACGCGCTGACGTCGCCGCCGAAGCGCGCCACTTCTTTGACAATGGTAGAATTCAAATAGGTGTATTTTTCGTTGGGCATCAGAAACACGGTCACGATGTTTTCGGCGAGCTTACGGTTCATGAGCGCCATTTGAAATTCGTATTCGAAATCGGTGATGGCGCGCAAGCCGCGCACAATCACATCGGCTTTTTTGCGCACGGCATAATTCATCAACAAGCCGTCGAAGGTGTCCACCGCCACGCGGTTGAGACCGCGGGTGCAGGCGCGGATCATCTCGATGCGCTCGTCAACGGTGAACAGCGGCGTCTTGGCCGGGTTGGTGGTCACCGCCACGATCACCGAATGGAACAGACTCGTCGCCCGGTGAATGATATCGAGATGGCCGTTGGTGATGGGATCGAAGGTCCCGGGATAAATCGCCAGTTTTGAGTCACTCATGTTGATAAAAAGAGATAGCCGTGTCGCCGTGGGTTTTGCGCGTCCGCAAAATCAGCGCGCCGGTTTGATTGACTAATTCCTTCCGCGAGCTGTGTTCGAGCGCCAACCATCCTTGTGCTTTAAGCAGATCAAGTACGGCGATGCTCGCCAGAGTTGCTTCCGCGTCCGCGCCTTCGTACGGTGGATCGGCGAGGATGAGATCGAACTGAGCGCCTCGTTTCGCCAGCAGCTTGAGCGCCTGGCGCGCCTGCAATTGGATGACTTCAGAGCGCTCGAGAAAACCCGTTTTGCGCAAATTGGCTATCAGCGCTGCGCAAAGTTTGTCATTGTATTCCACAAAAACGGCGCTGCGGGCGCCGCGGCTCAGGGCTTCGATCCCCAGGCCGCCGCTTCCCGAAAAAATATCCAGCGCCGAACTGCCCGAAATCACCGGATTCAAAACATTGAAGATGACTTGTTTTATGCGAGCGGACGTGGGACGAACGAAAGGACTGTTAAGCGTCGCTAACTTGAATCCCTTCCTGGCGCCGGCGATTACACGCGTCATCCTTTTGAAAATGGCTCGCTACGAAGGTTGAAATAAAAACAGGTTCATGACCAACATGAGATTGTCGTCGCTAAACGAGACCATGTCGGGCGACACCAGCAAGATCTTGGTCAACTCCACGTTCAAATTTTCTGATGCGAAGAATTCCATGAAGCGCACCAAGGCATCCTTGCTGCCATAGATTCGCACTAAAATGGGCGTTTTCTGAAAGCCCTGCGCGAACCGCCCGGGCTGCGAATCGAATTGCCGCACCTGCACGCCGAATTGCCGGGCGCTGGCTTGCATCCAATCTTTGATTTGGGCGACGTTAAAAATATCCACGCCGTCGGTTTGGCTGCCCGCCGTCCGCGATGGTATCGACCCCGAAATTAAAACTTTGTCGAGGGATTGGCCGTTGGTGGCGACTTGTTTTTCGGAAACCACCGAAAGATTACCGGCGCCAAAATCGCGGTTCAGGCGGTCGGTGAAGCTTTTGGCGTCCGCGGTCGAATTCGCCACATACTCCAGACGCAAACGCCCACCGGCATAAGACAACAACGTGGTGTTAAGAGTGGGGGGCATGGCGCCAATGATCGAATTAACTGTCTGCACGGCCGCGCGCGAATTCATCATGAGTTGGGCGGAGTTGGGGCTAAAATCCTCAGCGACCGAAGGCCGGGTCACCGGCGGCGTACTCTTAGCTGGCGTGGTGGTGGAGCTGGGCGGCGGCTTCTGGGGAGTGATCTCCGGCTCCGGCTCGGGAATGCGAACGACCTCCTGTTGCGGCGGCTGCACCGCCGGGGCGGTGGTTTCGGCCGGCGGTTGCGCTGTGCTTTCCGGCTCGACAGTGTCAACCTGACCCCGGGGTTCTTCTACTTGCGGCTCGGGGAACTCCGGAAGCTTAGCGGTGTTGGCGCCGCTGCCGCGAAACATAAAATAATAGATGCCAAAACCTAAAACCCCGATCACACCTAAAATGATGACGGTTGACGCCACCGAAGAATAGCTGCGACGGCGCGCGAAGCCGGCGGTTTTGGTGGTGTCGAAGGTTTCGGTTCGCTCTTCGAACGCCAGCTCCTGGGTGTCCATACTCGAGGTTTGCGTAAATTCATCGACGCGCTCTTCGTCGCCGGAACGCTCTTCCCCTGTTTTGTCGTCACCGATTAAGTTTATATCGACCATGACAGACTCCAATCAATTGATTACGATTACTGGATGCCGCGTAACGCGGCGCCAACTGAAACCATGAACCGCTCGGCTCGCCCTTGATTCAACTCATCGCGGGCGCTGGCCATGAGCTTGACTTTTTTAAAAGGATTGGCGCGATCGATGCGCACATCGTAGCTGTTTTGTAGTCCCTCCAATACCTTGTCTTCAACCGCTTCGCCATAAAGAAAAATCTCTTTCAAATCTTCGATGCCCCTCCCCAATTGATTGTCCAAAATGATTCGCCGCAATTCTTTTGAGATCAGGCGCGTCGCCGAATCGTCCCAGTTATCCGGGTGATTGTTCGCCGGAAACGCCACCTCCTGCGATAGACAATAATTCCTACCCTCCAAAATGCAGAAATTCACTTTTTGTTCGTCCAGCTCGATGAGCCCGATTTTGTTCGAATGGTTGTAGTCGTAATTCAACTGCAGCGCTCGCTGCGCTGAAAAAATATCGACGTCGATGAACTTCAATTGCAGCTCGGTGTGTTTAAAAATTTGTTTGACAAACTCAACGATTTTTTTGCGCACTACCACCACCAACATATACCCCACTTTGCTTTCGGCGAGGCTGTTATTCAGATTTTCAAAATCGATAATGTATTCTTTAAGCGGCGAAATGGAAAACTGCCGCACCTCCCAAAAAATGTGATCCTGCAATTCCCGGCGATCCAAAGCCGCATCCACCGGCAGCTTTTTGATCAAAACCATGCTCGAATCCAGCGAGAAGGCGGCGTCTTTAACCTGAAATTCGCGGGTTGCCACCAGCCGATTGATATCCTCGCCAAAGCGGCGCGCCATGTTCGGCTCCCCAAAGACGTCGAAATGAAACGGCTGGCGAACGCGCCCCTGGGCTATCTGCGAGATATGCAGCTCATCCGATTTTTTTTGGCCTTCAACGATTCGCAATTGATCGCCGAGCAGGCCAATCCCAATAATTCCGCCGCTAGCGCTTTGGGCCATCACGCTTCCCTCCACTCAAAGCAAGCTTATCTTGCCTCCCAACTTTTTTCACCTTTTTCAATCTTTCCATGATTGACGAGCTCCAGACCCCCGATCTTTGACTTCCAGAAGCTGCCCGCAATGAGTTCGATGTCTGAGCTGTCGATCGGGCAATAAACGTTCAAGTATTTGATGGTGGACGTATCCACGTGCACCAAATTGTAGGGCTGGTAAACCGTCGGACAATTCTGTAACGAATCCAGCCGGACGTCTCTAAATTTTCCAACCCCCTCGCGAACGACCTGAAATTGTGAGATGACAGAATTGATGGTGTTGATGACGTTCGTATTGGCCAGGGCGGCTTCTTTGAGCTTGCCGCTTTCAATCAGGTTTTTGACGATGTCCATGTCGAGCGTAAATTTCTTGGAGTCAACAATCAGGAACGCATTTCTGAGATCGTCGATGGGCATGTTCGGCAAATTTTTCATGCGGTCATGAATAAATTCCACAAAGCCGGCCAGCCTTCTGGATTCCATTTTTATGTTCTGCTGCTGGAGCCCCAGAGAGTCGAGCATCGTGCTATCCAGGGCGGCGTCAAAGTGCTTTGCGATCAAATACTGTTCTTCCTTGAATTTATTTAATGAGGTGATAATGGAATCGATGCCGCCCACAATCACCGAATCAATATAATGCGCGTATTGCGGACTGGTACGTAAAAATTCGATCACCTTCGACAAGGTATCGTTGTAAACGTTGTTGTACTTTTGATATTGCAACTCCGCGTTGAAAATATTGCTCATGCGCTCGCGGCAGAGTTTGGTTTTGGCCTGCTCTTCGTCTGTTAATTTTTTGGGATACATGATGGAAGCGACCAACACCACGGCCAGAATCACGATCAGAATTTCATACAAGATCGAACCTCTACCTTTTTCATCTGCCATTTTTTCCTCCCTCTAAAAGTTGGTTTCACTACTGGGTTGAAACATAAGCGCGGATTCTATTAAAAGTTGCTTTGCCAATCCCCTTGACCCGGGTTAACTCCTCCACGCTTTTAAAGCCGCCGTTCTGGTTGCGATAGTCGATGATTCTTTGCGCCAGCGCCGGGCCGACCCGCGGGATCGCTTGTAATTCTTCCGAGCTAGCGGTATTGATATTGATAACAAAAAAGTTTTTTGCGCTGTCAACTTCAGCGGCAGCCGTAGATGAAAACCCCGCCACGAAGCCGCGCGCTGCTATACTTGAAACAGATGAGTCCTCATTTATCGCCACGGCAACCGCCGCTTCTTCCACGCCGCGATTGATTTCTTCCGCGCGCTGCTTAAATTTTTCGACGACTTCGGCGCTCAACTCGGGCTGGCGTCCGGCGCGCCAAAATCGTTGGTACAACGTGACCACCGAGCCGGTTATCAAAGAAAAAATCAGCAACAGCACGATGGCTTGTTCCTGCTTGGTAAAACCCAACATCACAAAATCACTTCTTTAATTTTCGAAAAAAAGCTGCGGTCGTTGTGCGGCGGCTTGATGTTTTCGCTTTTGGCCAATTCCTCGAACAGCTTTTTTTCTTTAGCGCTCAGTTTAGTGGGCGTCCAAACCCGGATGCGGATCAATTGGTCGCCGCGGCCACGCCCATGCAATTTGGTGATGCCTTTGCCGCGCATTCGTAATATTTTGTTCGCCTGCGTTCCAGGGGGAATGGGAATGCGCGCTTTGCCGTTCAACGTTGGCACCTCGACTTCATCGCCCAGAGCCACCTGCGCAAAACTCAGCGGCAGGTCATACAAAATGTCATCGCCGTGGCGCTCAAAATATTCATGCTGCTGTTCTTCAATGAAGACAATCACGTCGCCCGGCGGGCCGCCATTGGGACCCACGTTGCCTTCGCCATGCACGGTGATATAATTGCCCGAAGAAACGCCACCCGGAATATCCACCGTTATCAGTCCGTGGCCGGTTGTTCGCCCCTCGCCATTACAAACCTTGCACACATCTTTGATAATTTTGCCTTCGCCGCGACAGACCGGGCAGGTGGTGATATTCACAAACTGCCCAAAAAGCGACTGCGATACTTGCCGAATCTGGCCGCGGCCCTGACATTGATGGCAGGTCTCCGCTTGCGCGCCCGCGGCGGCGCCGGAGCCGTTGCAGACATCGCAAAGAACCAGCCTTTTGATCTTGATTTGCTTTTGCACACCGTTAGCGATTTCTTCCAAAGTTAGCGTGAGCTTGATTTGAAGATCCGTGCCGCGCCGCTGGCGATTGCGCCGGCGCTCGCCGCGCCCCATTCCAAAAAAATCTCCGAAGCCAAACCCTTCGGACATGAACGTGCGCAGCGCGTCGGCGAGATCAAAATCAAATCCCGCAAACCCTTCGTAAGCACCTCTCAAACCGCTGTGGCCAAAACGATCGTAGCGTTGCCGTTTTTCGGGATCTTTCAGAACTTCGTAGGCCTCGGCAACCTCCTTGAATTTTTCTTCGGCTTGTTTGTCGTTGGTGTTGCGGTCGGGGTGATATTGCATGGCCAGCTTGCGGTAGGCCTTTTTGATCTCGTCCTCGCTGGCGTCTTTGCGAACGCCCAGCACCTCGTAATAATCACGCTTCGTCATAGGTTGCCGATTGTATGCAAAAATCCTATTTGCTCACCAGAACCTGCGAATGCCTCAGCACCCGCTCATTTATGGTGTATCCTTTGAGGTGCTCTTCCATCACCATACCCGAAGCGAGGCCATTGCCATCCACCTGCATAAGCGCCGAGTGTTTCTCGGGATCGAAAGGCTGGCCCACGGCCGCTATCGGCTGCACGCCCTGATTTTCCAGAATTCGCATCAGCTTCTTATAAATCAACTCTACGCCTTGATAAAGATTCTTGCCGTCGGCGCTGGCGGACGCGATTTTAAGACAGCGCTCTAAATCATCCACTACCGGCAAGATCTGGCTGATCAAATCCGCGTTGGCGTTGGCAATCTGTTGGCCGATCTCGCTTTCCCGTCTTTTTTTGTAATTATCAAATTCCGCGGCCAGCCGCAGCAAGCGATCCTGCAATTCCGCGATTTGCTGTTCGGCCGCGTGCAGTTTTTGTTTGAGAATTTTTGGCTTACTGGCAGGCGAAGGTTTTGGCGCCTCATTTTCAGATGCCGGCTGGCGGTGATTGCCGCCATTCTGCTCAGATGCGGAAACGTTTTTCTCTTCTTGGATTTCGCTCATTACAACAACCTCACTTAAAACTCAACTCATCCGCGCCCATAAACTTTGGGTCAATACTTTTTTCATGTGATCGACCAAAGCGATAATTTTCGCGTAGCGCAACCGCGTTGGCCCGACCACACCCAGCGTGCCGTAAACGCTGCCCACCTGATACTTCACGGAAATGATGCTGCAGTTTTTGAGATGAGACAAGCGGTTTTCTTCGCCAATTTTTATGGTTACGGTCTCATCGTCCACTTGCTGAAAATGGCTCAAAATCTCCTGCTTGCTTTCAATAACCTCCAAAATTTTCGCCGCCAGCTCGCGGTCGGAAAATTCCGGGTTGGACATGATGTTGTGGGCGCCGCAAACATGCAAATTTTTCGCATCCTCAAATTTGAAGATGCGATTCGAGGACTGGATAATCAGCTCCACGAGCATGTTGTTTTTTTCTTCCTGCAGCCGCCGATCGATACTCTTTTTAATTTCTTCCAACGACAGGCCGGACAAGCGCTCGTTGATAAACAACGACGCCCGCTGCAATTGCTCGCGCGGCAACTCGGACTCCACTTCCAAAATGATGGTTTTAACAAAACCGGACTTAATGGAAATGACCGCCATGATCCGTTTTTCAGAGATCGGTACCAACTCCATCTTTTGAAAAATCGCCTGATACAGCTTGGGCTCCAGCACCACGCCCAATTGGCTGGATATCTTCCCTAAAATTTGTGAGGAGAGCTCAAACAGATCGGGCAGGTCAATTTCATAATCGCTTAAATGATCAGAAATGAATTTCTGTTCTTCCCAATCCAACGTGGGGATGGTTATGCTATTCACATAAAAGCGATAGCCGGAATCGGTGGGGACGCGTCCGGCGGAAACGTGCGGCTGACGGAGATATCCCAGTTCCTCCAGATCGTTCATCGTATTTCGGATCGTCGCCGGGCTAATTCCCAAATTGTAACGCTTCGCGAGAAAACGGGAGCCAACCGGCGCAGCGGTATCCACATAACTTTCGACGACACTGTTCAATATGAGCTTTTCGCGTTCGCTTAGGGTTCTCATGATACAACAACCAAACTTTTGAAAAAACCATCTACAGCGCGGCCGCTGCAAATTCCACGTAAGATAATAACTTTTCAATTGTGTGTCAAGCAAAAACTCGGACGTTTCCGGAGCCAAATCCCGCCGATTTATAAATAACGCCGTATGGCGCTGAAACTGCCGGCGAGGCCGAGCAGCAGCCCGAGATTCACCAACATGAGATATATTCTCCAATCCACGACGATATAGCCGGCAATCTCGAACTCAGCCAGCTTGATCAAGGCGTACAAAAATAGTGCCGCCAATGCGCCGCCCAGCACCCCTTCGATGACCCCCTGAATATATAGCGGCATCCGTACGAAAAAGCGGGTCGCGCCCACCAGCTTCATGGTTTCGATGATTTTCTCTCGAGTTAATATAATCAACCGAATATTATTGGAAACCAGCAGCAGCGCGCTCAAACATAAAATAACGCCCACCACGAAATCCGCGGCCAGCGCAACTTTCATGTACTTTTCCAGCGTAACCAAAAACTCCCGGCGATAAACGATATCTTCTTCATCGATCTCCGACATCGCACTGAGGTGTTTGAAGAGGTTTTCGGCGCCGGCAAAATTGCGATAGCCCTCGGCCAGTTTCACCCGAAACGACGCCGGCAGAGGATTATACCCCAGCACCTCAAAATAGTCCTGCTGTTTTTCTTTGAATAAACTTTGGTATTCATAAACCGCCATTTCTTTGGAGATGAACGTCACCTCCGCAACCCCTTCGAAGCGTTTAATTTTTTCAGCCAGTTCCTGAATTCTGATCTCATCCAACGAATCATCGAGGAACACTTCCAGTTCTACGCGGCTGCGCAGGTTGTCGGCGAAGCGCCCGAGGTTGACGGTGATGATGAGAAAAATGCCAATCAAAACCAGTGAAATGGCGACGGTGACGGTGGCCACGAAGCCGGCAAAACGGGCGCGAACCAAGCCGGCGGCGGCTTCCTTCAAAACAAAAAACAAGCTGTTGATCAATTCAAAGTCCTGCCGTGTTTAATGGAAACCAGCCGGCGCGTGGAGCTGTTGACCAGCTCGTAGTTGTGGGTGGCCATGAGGATGGCCGTGCCGCGCGCGTGCAATTTTTCGAGGATGTTCATGATCTCCACCGCGGTTTTGGGATCGAGGTTGCCGGTGGGCTCGTCGGCCAACAGCAGAATCGGATCGTTGACAATGGCGCGCGCAATCGCGACGCGCTGCTGCTCGCCGCCCGACAATTCGTGGGGCATTTTTCGGCTTTTGTGGCTGAGGCCCACCTCCGCCAGCGCCCGCAGGGTTTTCTTTTTAATATCGCGGCGCCGCGTCCCGATGACCCGCAGCGCAAACGCCACGTTCTCGAAGACATCGCGATCTTCCAGCAGCTTGAAATCCTGAAAAATAATTCCAAGCTTGCGGCGCAGGTGAGGAATTTCTTTGTTCTTGATGTACATAGAATTGTAATTGTCCACCAGCACATAGCCCTCGTTGGGAAACTCCTGCATGTAAATCATCTTGAGAACCGTGCTTTTGCCGGCGCCCGTCGGCCCCACCAAATAGACGAAATCTCCCGGCGCCATTTCGAGGTTGACGTGATCGAGGCCGTCGCCGTTGGCGTAGCGCATTCTGACGTTGTGTAACTTCACAAGTGTGGCAGGCATGGCATTCTCTTTAAAACAAAGTGGACACGGTCCGAATCTTCCGAGCCGGTTTTCATGGAAAAGCCGTCGTAGATTCCAACCACTTGAAGGCGATCCCGTGGAATCACTTTGATGATTTCATCGATGCGGTAAATTTTCTGTTGATGAATTTCGTGCACCAGCGGACTGGAGTTTTTTTGAATATAAAATTCGTTCACTTGAATGCTTTTGTTGGCGATATAATACGACTGCCGGATGTAGCGAAATTCATCGGTCTCGTCCTTTTCATAATAGCGCCGAAAATGCTTGCGGGAATTTTTCACGGTGCAGATATCGAAAATAAACACACCGCCCGGGCGCAGGGCTTGTGCAACCTGCTGCAGAACCGCGGCGCACGCGGCTTCATTCATACAATAGTTGATGCTGTCGTACGTGCAAACGATGGCATCGACCGCTGGCTTAACCGCGAACGAACTCATGGAACCGCGCCAAATCGGAAAGCGCCGGCGGCGGGCGCGCGCTTTCTCGCGGGCGATCCGCACCATCGCCAGCGATTCGTCGAAAGCAAGCACGCTGAAACCCAAATCCCGCAATTTTAAAATCAAGCTGCCGGTGCCGCAGGCAATGTCCAACACCTGCTCCACTTCGATCGCCGCGTGTGAAAACAAATCGCGCAGATAGTGCGCCCAGCGGCCGTAATTGACGTGCCGCATGACGTAATCGTAAATCGACGCGAGCTGCGAGTACGGCTCAACCCGCTGTGGAATGTGCAGCCAGCTCGACCGCAAGTTTGATGGCCTCCATCATGCTGCCCGGATCGGCTACGCCCTGGCCGGCGATATCAAAGGCGGTGCCGTGATCCGGCGACGTGCGGATGATGCTGAGACCGGCCGTGTAATTGACGGCGCGGCCAAACGATTTCATTTTCAACGGAATCAAGCCCTGGTCGTGATACATCGCAAGATAAGCATCATAATTTTGTTGATCCACTCGCGCGAATAGCGTGTCCGCGGGAAACGGCCCGACAGCAGTGATGCCCAATGCCTGCGCTTCCGAAATGGCCGGCTGAATGATTTCGCTCTCCTCGCTGCCGAATACCCCCCCCTCGCCGGCGTGGGGGTTCAGCGCGCACACCGCAATGCGCGGTTGGGGGATGCCAAATCGTCTTTGCAAATCTTCGTGCAAAATTTTCAGCTTGCGCAAAATTTGTTCCCGCGACAGGCGCGCCGAAACCTCTTTAATTGCGCAGTGGGTAGTGGCCAGCCCCACACGGAAATTCCCGCTCAATAGAACCATCACCACGTCGCCGGCGCGGGTTTTCTCCGCCAGAAACTCCGTTTGTCCCGGAAAATCATAACCCGCTAAATGCAGAGATTTTTTTGAAAGCGGCGCCGTCACTACCGCGGCGACTTTCTTTTGCAGCGCTAATTTCGCGGCGAACTCCAGCGCCTGCGCCGCCAGCGCGCCGGCCGCGGCCGTCATCTTTCCCGGCTGAATTTGAAAAGGTCGCTCCACCTCGAACCTGATGACGGCGATTTCATTTTCTTTTAAAATCGAGTCGTGGAAATTTTCAACTTCGTTTATTTTAAATGAAACTCCCGCGACTGCTAAATTTTGCCGCCACAGCGTCGGCGGCCCCACCAGCAGCGGGCGGCAGGATTCGCGCAGCCGCGTCTCCGCCAGCGCTTTCAACGCCACCTCCGCCCCGACGCCGTTGGGGTCGCCAATGGTAACGGCAATGAGGGGTTTGCTCATAAAATTACGAAGCGGGTTTCTTCAAAAAAATAAACGACCGCACGCCTTCTTTGACGAAGCGGGTTAACCAGCGATCCAAACCCAACCCAACCGCTAAACGATAGACCAGCAGCGCGCCGCTGTTCAATAACCGCCGGTTGAAACGATCGACGCTGGCGCGGCGCAAAATGAACTTATTGATGATCCGGATAAAATGAAAGAGCAAAACTGGAATCCGCGTGGCGTACTTGACTTCCTTTTCGAAAGTTCCGCACTCCAAAATTTCGAAGCCGGCGCGCGCGGCCAGCGACTGCAATTCCGGCGGGCGAAAAGCGCTGTGAAAATAGCGATCATCCACCACGCCGCGCACGCCGAATTCCCGCATCTCGTCCACCGAGACCCAGGTGGGTTTTTGGCCGGAGTGATTGGGGGTGGTCAGCAAAAAAAACCCGCCCGGTTTCAAAATGCGAAACGCCTCCGAAAACACCGCCTCGGGCTGCAGCACGTGCTCGATGACTTCCGAGCACAAGAGACAGTCGAACGAATTGTCACGAATGAAATTTAAGTTTTGCACATCGCCCTGAATATAAGAAGATTTGCCGTCCCGCGCTTTGGCGATTTTAAGAACGGAAAACGCGATATCGATTCCGACCGATGGGCCCTGATGATAGTAAGAGAGGTAAGCGCCGCGGTTGCATCCCAAATCCAGCAGCCTGCCCTGGAACCGCGCCAGGTAGGAGAGCACGAATTGCCGTCGGAGAATTCCACGTAACGTGTGATAGACTAAATCTTCTTCCGGATAAAAATTACCAACGGACTCATAGAATTCGCGAAAGTTTTCGCGGGGAGGGCGAATGTCTTGTTGGCTCAATTCAAACAATAAAAGCTAACCCGAATAAAGATGGAGTTCGTGAAAAAATAAAACCCGCCAACAACGCTGTAACGCGCCGCTGGCTGGTTTTCAATTTCGCGCCAAATCAGTTTAGCTTTCGACCGAAAGCGCGTCCACGCGGCCATTGAGAATATAAACGCGCAGTGGCGCCGGAATGGCGATTTTGCCGGCGGCTTTCGGGCGTTGGTTGTAAATCCACTCTTCGACGCCGGTGAATTGGTTTGATTCGACCATGCTCTTTTTTGCCGGCTCGCCCAAAATGGTCAGAACGGCGTCGCTCGGCATCCCCACAATCACTTTTTGATCGAAGGCGGTGCGGACGTTGTCGGACTTGGCAAAGGCGTAGCCGGCCAGCGCAATTTTATTGAGCTGCCCAGCGATGCGGCCCAGTGTTAACCAGATTTGCTGATCGTCCGGGTTCAGCTTGACCGAGCGTTCAAGAAAAGGAAAGGCCTTTTCAAAATCTTTAAGGTAGGAGGTGTCCTCCGAGTCCGGGGGCAATTTCTCACGATAGGCCACGCCGCGGTTGAGATAGGCGGCGCCGAGGTTGTAGTTAATATCTGCGGAGCTGGAATCGAGATCAAACGCTTTTTCCAATTGCTCGATAGCGGCGTCGTATTCATTGGCCTCAAGCAGAATGGTGCCGTAGTTATATCGGAACTGGTAGTTGTTGGGATTGGCAGCGATCGCCTCTTTGTAGATCCCCTTAGCCTCGTCGATCTTGCCAGCGCGGATCAACATGCGGGCATAATTTTCTGCAACTTCTTCGGTGCGGTACCCTTCGCCCCAGAGTTTTTCAATGATGGGAGCGGCCAAACTATCTTTGTTGATGGTCATGTAAATCTGCGCCAGCAGCAATCGGCTTTCGGCATCTTTGGGCTGCAGCGCGATCGCCTGAGTCAGCGGCGCAATGCAATCCTCGTAGCGGCCGAGGTTCAACATGGCGGCGGCCATATTGCGGTAGGCAGAGGCGCTGTCTGGCACAATCAATGTAGTTAAACGAAATTCTTCGATGGCCTTTTCATAGCCGGCAGTTCGCGCTGCTTCATCAGAGGCACCGCTGGCTTCATTGAAGCTTTTGACCGCCTGGTTGAAAAGATTGCTCCACACAATTCGCGTGATCATTTCCACTCCAAACTCGGAGAGAAAGGCGCGTCCCGAATCTTTGCTGATTTTTACCCCCTTGTCTTTGAGCTGGGGTTTCAAAGCCACCGCTTTATCGAACGCCTCTTTCATTTTATCGTACTGACCCTGGCGGGCGTAAACATATCCCAAAAGATACCAGGCATCCTCGTTGTTCGGGTTGACCTCGTTGATCTCTTTGTTTAAGACCTCAAAAGCTCTCTCCAACTGATCCTGCTGGATATAAAGTTTCGCGCCGCTCACATTGGGTCCGCCGCCGGCATAGGCGCCCGTTACCAGAACCAGCATCAGGCCCAACGCCAATGCCATTTGTCCAAGTCTTTTCATCGTTTCAGCGCCTCTGCATAGTGATTTCATTTCTTCCTCCTAAGAATATTGAAAATGACGTACCAATTATAAAAAAATTCAAACAGGATGTCAATATAAATATAGCGTTAGTCAATATTTATTACAATGACCGCGAAGCAAGTCTGTTTCAACAGACCACCTGTCACTGGCGCCGCGCCGCAGAAAGTGAACGGTGGCCGCCGCTAATTCCGGCGCAACGAAGTTGGCGTAATCAACAAAACGCGACTGGTTGAGGCGGTGAATTTTGGGCGCCCGCATTTTGACAAACTGTTTTTTTGAAGGCCTGCGGTGGAACACTGGCTGAATTTCAATGAGCGGAAATTTTTTCGCACGGAACACCTCTCGCGGCTTTTTTTCCAAATCCTTCGGCAGCGGCGCGATGACCGCTTTTTCGAAGTTTGAAACTCCGTTCTAATTTGATCAACGAACGCGATCGCCTTTTGCGCAGAATCCGCAACGTGAAATCTGCCAGCTAATTTTTCATACTGCGCTTTGAATGGCTCGATCACATTCATTTCATTTTGTTTGTTTGTCCGCAAAGTGGTCAAATCCTCTTTGCAAAAGCGCGGACTCGCCGCCTCCTGAAACAAGGGTCACGCCGTGCGATTTTTCTCGAATCACGCCAATTTCAGAACAGGGCAAATTGAATTTTGCAAAGAACTCGTTCCGCAGTTGTTGCGCGACGCCGGCCGGCGCGGTGAACAGCAGCTCAAATTCCTCGCCGCCGCCGAGGGCGTATTCGAGCGCTTCGTCGCCAAAGTATTTTGCCGCGGCGCGGGTTTCTGAATGAATTGGAATTTTATTTTGAACAACCAGCGCGCCGGCGCGGCTGAGCTGGCAGATGTGATGAACTTCCGAAGCCAGCCCGTCGCTGACGTCGATCATCGCGTGAATGGGAAAATGCTTCACCAGAAATTGCGCTTCGTGAACGCGCGGCCGCGGCGTAAGATGCTTTGCAATCGCCGCGGAGAATTTCGATTGCAATTTTTCATCGCCCGATTTCAAAATCCGCAGCCCGGCAGCGGAGGCGCCTAAATCGCCGGTGACAAAAATGGCGTCGCCGATTTGTGCGCCGGCGCGGCGGCAAACTTTGTCCGGGTCGGCTTCGCCCAAAACCGTGATCGAAATGAAGACGCGGTCCGGCGACCGTGTGGTGTCGCCGCCGATGATCGCAGTTTGAAATTCGTCGCCCAGCGCCTTCATTCCGCGATAGAAATCGAGTGCGGACTCAACGTCGAGCTGCGGCGGCAGACCGAGCGACACCAGCGCGTAGCGCGGCTGTCCGCCCATCGCGGCGATATCGCTGAGATTGGCCGCCAGGGCGCGCCAGCCAAGCTGATAGAAAGTAAAATAATTCAGATCAAAATGAACCCCTTCGATGAGGGCGTCGGTGGTGGCCAGTAAAATTTTCCCCGGCGAAATTTGAACCGCCGCGGCGTCGTCATCAATGCCAATCAAAATATTTTTTGAATGGTCCGCGGCGATTTTCTTGATTTGATCAATCAGGCCAAATTCACCGAGCTCGGAAAGTTTCATATCCGCTATTCTTCCAAAATATACAAAACCGCATCGCGCCCGGAGCGATAGTTGTTGAGAATGGTAAAGCGTTTCAACGGCTTGACGTTCTGCCAGTAACCGGGCATCCCTTCTTTCAGGCGCGCCAAACCGGCGTCGCCGTCTTCGAGGATGAGGTAGTTGGGGCGCGCTGTGTTCAGGCGCTGCGGCAGCCGCTCCGGGCGGCAGCCGGTGTCCACAAACGGCGCGCGGGCCTCGAAGGCAACCATGTGAGCCAAATCGCCCGCGATGACTTTTTTTGCCGGCGGGTCTTCCTGCTGCAAAACCGCGGCGGTCTCGCGCAGGGCGTGGCGCAGGGAAAATTCCATATTAAGATGAAAACGAAAAATTTGAAAACTCTGAACGGCGGCGATGAGCGCCAGCAGGCTCCAGCCAACTGTTGCGCGGTTCAATTTTTGTTTTGAAAAAAGCCAGAGCGCCAGCACGGCCGCCGGCGCAATCAGCGCCAGAAAACACGAGGGGTACATTTGCCCATTCTTTACGCGATAAAATCCAAAAGCGATTTGCGCCACACAAACAATGAGCACGGCAACCAACGCAACCCCCGGCCACGATTTTGACTGGGAACGATCCCGCCCAAACATTTCTGAAAAAAATAATCCATTCAAGCCCAAGATTGGGGGAATTAACATCACCGCAAAGCGCGGCGGCGAATACGCCAGAAACGCGAATTGCAGCCAGCCCAGCGCCAGCCAGAGGATCAAAATGCGTTCAACCAGCGGCGTCTCTTTTCCTCGAAAAAAATACAGCCCGCGCGCCGTCATGAGCAGGGCGAGGGTGTAGAGCACCGGCATAAATTCAAACAGCTTGAGGTGGGAAAAATAGCGCGCATAATTTTTAGCCAGTGCAATTGGATTCAAATCCATCCGCTCGCTAAGGTTGACGCGCTGGTAGTAACTCCAGTCGTCGGAAAAACGGGAGATCCAAAGAATCCAGACGGCGGCCGCTAAGCCTGCCGCCGTGAGAAGTGAAATTCCCAAAATCTTTTTCCGCGCTTTAGAATCGGCTTGCCAGGCGACCGCGAAAAAAAGCGGGATGAAAAACAAAACGATGGGCTTGGTGAGGTACGCCAGCGCGAACACCAGCCAAAAAGCGACCACCCACTTGGGGTCGCTCGGCCGGCGGGCGACGGCGATCAGGATCAGCGCCAGCGCGACGCAAAAAATTAGCAGCAGATTTTCGATGAGCGCCAGCCGGTTGTAAATGAGCAGGGGAAAATGAATCGCCCCCAAGCCCAGAGCGAACCACGCCGCCCGGCGATCAAAGCGGGTTAGCAAAAAATAAAACAGTGCCAAAGATAGTACGCCGCAAACAATCGCGCCGTAGCGCACCGTCGCCAGACTGACGCCGAAGGCTTTCATCAAACCAAACTCGTAAAGGGTGAAAACGGGCGTGTTGACGGCCGGGTTAAACGCCTGGGGAATGTACCACTCGCCGGTCAGCGCCCACTGCAGGGCGTTGGTTGCTTGGATGCCTTCATCGGCGAGGAAATCGCCGGAGCGCGAGACGTCGCCGGCCGGCGGGTCGCCATCAATTTGCGGCGCTCGCAGGGCGGCGGCCAGCAAAATCAGCAGCGCCGCCAACCCAATTTTGCTAATTTGGATGGGTGACATCTAACCTGAACTGTTCCTAATCGGGGCGACGGTCTAATCGAAATGCAGGATGGAGTGTTGGAGCAATGGAGTAATGTATCTCAAAGCTCTGCTTTGAGATGCAAACCAGAGGTTTGCGTTACATCGATCCAACAATCCATTACTCCATTACTCCGCGTTTTTAAGCAATTGAAAGTTTCATTATCACAAAATTGTTCAGCTTAAAAAATTTGTGAATAATCCGAGACTAAGCCATCCGGCGCAGCACCACCACGGACAAATCGTCGTGGGGGCGCGCCTCGCCGACAAATTGCGCCGCGGCCGCCAAAATGCCTTCGCCGATTTCGCGGGCGGTGCGATTGGCAAATTTCGAGAGCTGACTCCGCAGCCGCGCCTCGCCAAAAAATTCGCCAGCCAGATTGCGGGCTTCGGTCACGCCGTCGGAGTAGGCCACCAGCGCGTCCCCCGGGCGCAGGGTGATTTCCTGCTCGGCCAGCGAAATCTTCGGCATAATTCCCAGCGCCTGACCGCCTTTGGGCATCTCTTTCACGCTTCTTTTGCGCACCACGATGGGCGGCATGTGGCCGGCGTTCAGCACTCGCACGGCCGCCGATTTTTGACTCATCTCAAAATAGATCAGGGAGGCAAAGCGGCTGGGCAGGCCGTCGCGGTACAAAATGTGATTCATCCTGGCGGCTAACTCGGCCAGCGACGAGGCGTCGGTTGCCAGCGCGCGCAGGGTCGCTTGCAGCTTGGCCGTAAACAGCGCCGCCGCCAGCCCTTTGCCGGCGACGTCGCCGATGGCCACGCCGTAGCGCCCTTTTTTGATTTCAAGAAAATCGATCAAATCGCCGCCGACGTCGTTGGCGGGTTGGGTGAACAGCCACACCTCCCAGCCCGGCGCCGAGGGGCTGGTCTCCGGCATGAGGGCGCGCTGCACCGCCCGGCCGGCCTGCAGCTCGTCCTGCGCAATCAGCTTATCTTTCAATTCTAAAAGCAAAATGAAAAGCAGGAGGACGGCGCCGAGAATTTTGGTGTCGTTTTGCGCCGTGGTCTGGTGACTCTCAAAGATGATCGAGCCGGCGCTGAGCAGCAGAAAAAGCGCGATCAAAAGCAGCAGCCGGCGGGCCGGCGTCAATTTCAAAAACAGCGCCTTCAACAACCACCAGGCAAGAAAAAATCCGCGCTTGAGCCAGTTCATTTTAGCGAGACGATCGCGGCGTTCTTCATCGAGGAAGAAATCCTTAACGTCGCGATAATCCTGGCGCAGGGTCTTTTTGAGATCGCCACGGCGAAAGTCTTCGCGCAGAACTTTTCCGAGGCCCGGCTCTTTACTGGTGGTTTTATTCATGACACGAAAACCTGCACGCGCCGGGTGCGCGGGCCGTCGAACTCGCAGAAGAAAATCGCCTGCCAGGTTCCTAACAGCAACTTGCCATTTTGAACGAAGACAGTCGCGGAGGCGCCCACCAGGCTGGTTTTGATGTGCGCCGCGGAGTTGCCCTCGCCGTGGCGGTAGTTGTCTTCAAAGGGGATGATCTTGTTCAGTTCCATGATCATGTCGCGCGTCACGTCCGGGTCCGCGCCCTCGTTGATGGTGACGCCAGCGGTGGTGTGCGGCACATAAACGTGGCACACGCCTTCGCGCACGCCGCTTTCCTCCACCACGCGCTGCACCTGGCTGGTAATTTTCACCAACTCCACTTGTTGATTGGTTTTGACGGAAAATTCTTTGATCATCGCACCACTCCAATATTACAACATTAAAATAGCCCAAAAGGAATGGAGAGTCAAGGGGAAAACCTGTGGTTTTTTGGAGAAGCAGACATTCTGCCGCATTCCTGCTTCTGATAAGCGATGCTTAACACTCTATTTCACAACTTGACTATTGTAAAATCAATTTACGAAGGAACATGTCTGCCCCGTCTTCGTCATCGGAATGTTCCAACCCTAAAAAGTTCTTGCACAGGTTGAGTGTTTAACACCCAAATATACGGACAAAAACCTTCAACAATGGAAAACCCTCGATGCGCACAAAGGCATCTTTTTTAACGGCGCCGTGATTAGCGTCAAACGAAGTGGAAGTTAGATCGAGACAGAATTCAGCGCAGCAACAGCATCCGGCGGTGCTTCCGAAATCCCCCGGCTTGCAGTTCATAAAAATAAACTCCGGAAGCCAATTGCGCGCTTTCAAACACCCGGGCGTGCGAGCCAGCGGTCAGGGACTCGGCCACGAGCGTCGCAATCTCGCGACCCAGCACATCATAAATTTTAAGGGTGGTAAAACCGCTGCGATACAAATCGAACGCGATGGTGGTGGAGGGATTGTCCGCCCAAGCGGATCCGCGCCGCGGAAAAGGATTGGGATAATTTTGATAAAGCCGAAAGGTCTCCGGGATTTCGGATTTATAGTCGCGCACGCCGGTGGCGATATCGAAGCTGGCAAAAAATCCCGCCACCAGCACCAGCGGTGCGTTCCAATTGATGGCGATTTCGTTGGAGGCGTAGCTGTCCACGTCATCCACGTAAGTTAGTGCCGGCGGCGTGCTGGCATCGAAACGGGCGCGCAGCTCGGGATCGTTGAGATATTGGTTGGGGCCGCCGACCAGCAGTCCCGGCACCGGCGCCTCCACCCCGTCCGCAACCGACGGCCGATGATGTGGATGCCGCGGCGAGTTCGATCCGATGCCGGTCACAAACGACATGTTATGGGCGTTGGCCCCTAAAACATAATGAAACTGATCTAAAGCCGCGTCGTAGTAGGATGGTTTCTTTGCCAGCTGGTAGCCGAGAATCAAAACGATCGCTTTGTTGAGGGCAATGGAGTTGCTGCCCCAATAATATTCTCCCGGCTCGATGAGCACGTGAAAGCCGCTGGCGCCCCGAATTCGCAGCAGCTCTTCGCAATAATCCAGCAGCGAATGATAAATGCGATCGCGCAAATTTTGATCGGTGCTGGCGGGCGCGCCCAACAGAAACGTCAAATGCGCCATGGTTTTCACATCGGGCCAGGACATGGCGCGGTCAATTAACCCCAAACTTTCCGCGAAAAGTGAAAAGGTGGTTTGATAACTTTCATCGCCGGTGGCGGCGAACAACTCCGCCGCGGCCCACAGCCGTTCATCGGAATCGTCGCCGTCGCCGTACTCGCCCGTCGCAGTACCGGTGGGATTTTTAAATCCATCTGGAAATGGCACAATGAAAGGATTATTTAGCAAAAACTGCCAGGCCTTTTCGGCGGCCGCGAGACAGGTCTGGGCGAAATCCGCATCGAACGGCTGGTACACTCGGGCGGCGCGCGCCATCACCGCAGCAAAATCGGCGGTGGCGGTGGAGGAAATTTCATAAAGGTAGCGCAGGCCGGTATGATGTTGCGGCATCACAAATCCGGAAAACTGTTCGCTGGTCAGCTTGTGATGGACGCCGCCGTGCGAGTGCTGCATCGTCAGCAACCATTCAATCTCGTATCTCGCTTCGTCCAATAAATCCGGGACGCCGTTGCCGCTTTCCGGGAGGTTGAGATTGTCCTGATTGAATTGCTGGGTAAAATATTCGTAGGCCATGAGCAGGGTGGCCACGGAAATGCCGGCATTCACCACGTACTTGCCGTAGTCGCCGGCGTCGTGCCAGCCGCCGCGCGCCAGCACGAAGCCGTTGGTGTCGGTGGAGGTGTGATAAAACCCGTCGCCGATGTGACAGCGGCTGTGGGCGTATTCGCCGGCGTGAACTTGCAGCAAATCCGATCCGCAGCGCTGGAAATAAAATCCTTTCAACGATTTTTTGTAGGCGTTAAAGTAAACGGAATCGGCGATCATAAACCGATAGGAATCGAAAGCGCCGGCGCGGATGAAATATTCGTCCCGAGTTTCCAGACCCGTGAAATCGCCGAGGTAGAGGGTCATCGCCGTTGAGGGGTCATTCGTTTTCCAGAGATTGAGCTTACCACGAAAAACCGTCTCACTATTATTAACTTTGTGAACATAAAAACTGTCGGAAGCACCGGCCACCAAAACCAATTTCTGCGCTTTCGGAAGATACCCGACTTGATCGACGAATACCTGCGCCGGCAATGAAGCCGTGACGGAAATCGTAAAAACGACAATGGCAGCCAAATTCATCCGGCTGCCATTGCAGGTATGTTTAAGACTTATTTTTGAAAGTAAGTGCATGATGTAGACCCATGAGCAAAGGCAAAATGTCACTTAGGAAGAGTCTTTTTATTGAGATATCCGGATGATTGCTAATCGGAAACAGAGCCGTTTCACGGAAAGTTTCCTCCTGAATGACAAGCCGGTGATTATGAAACGACAGCCGCCATCGAACTTCGCAAGATATTTTCTTCTAAAATTCAATCGAGAACGAAATCTTCTTGGCATTATCCAGCCGCCCAAAATCTGCGTAGGCCACATCCAGCGCGATGCGCACCTCGCCGACAATCGCCCGCTGGATCCCCACTCCCACGGTGTAAGACTCTTCGGAATCGGAAAGAAACAGCGATTTGTAGCCGCCGCGAATCGCGAAAAAATCATTAAACACGTACTCTGCCCCCACGTTCAAACTCTCGTAATCGTTGTTGGGATGAAGGGCATCCACGGCTAACAGCATACGGTGATGTTCGGTGCGAAACGCTTGATAAGCCAGCCCCACCTGAAAATTCAGCGGCAGCGACCACGACTCCATTTGCAGGTTCCCCGGAATGCGGCCGTTGTTGCCGCTGTTCTGCGGATCCGGGTCGTGTAAAATCATACTGTTGTCGCCAGTCATTTTCATGTTGGTGCCGAAATTGGTCATGGCGGCCCCGAGGGTGAAACCCTTGAACGGCAATTGATAATGCACGCCCACATCCACCGCAAAGGCGTTGGCGTGCATATCCCAGATGGACTGGCGAATAAACTTGGCGGCGAGGCCGATGGCAAAATTGTCGGTGAGGTTCATGGCGTAGGCCAGGGTGAAGGCGACGTCGTTGCCGCCAAAAATCTGGCCGGTGCCTTCCGGCTCGTCCACCGTGCGCACCTCCATTTCACCCAAACTGAAATTGGTGAAGCTCACGCCGAGGGCGCCGAAGTCTCCCAGTTGGTAGCTGCCGGCGATGAAATCGAACTTGGTGCCGGCGACCCAGTCGTTGTGAGTAAAGGTGACGCCGTGCTTTTGCAATTTCGCCAGGCCGCCGACGTTCCAGTAGATGGTGGTGGGGTCGTCGGCCAGCGCCACGAAGGCGCTGCCCATGGCCAGGGCGCGCGCGCCCACGCCAATTTCCAGAAACCCCGCCGCCGTGGTGCCGCGTTTGGAGACATTCGATTTAAAGGGCTGTTCCTGCGGCCAGGCGCTGACAGCAAAAATGAAAATCAAAACGAGTGTGCTAAATGGAATTCGTGCTCTCATTGGATTCAACCCTCGATTACTTAATGACGGCAAATTTGCCGATATGCTGGCCGACGCCCGGGGCATCGACGTGAAAAATGTAGTAACCAAACGCAATGTCCATCCCGTCGTCGGAGACCAGGTTCCACGATTCCGCACCGTCGGCGGCGCCGGCCTGATGGTGAATGGTTTTCACCAGCGATCCGGAAATGCTATAAATGCGAATGGTGCATTCCTGCGGAAGATGGATGAAGTCAATCTTGCGTTGGCCGCGGCCGGTCTGGTTGAGGGTGCGGCGCTCCCAGGTGGCCGTGGCGATGTACGGATTGGGCACCACCGCAATTCGGCTGAGCTCCTGTTTGGCCAGTTGATTTTCCACGCGCGCGGCGCGGGTGGAAAACTGAAAATAGTCCCCTTCGCGGAAGGGCTTGCGGGTGCGCAAGATGAAGCGGTCGCCGGCCTGCGGCTCGCGTGGGGTCGCGGCGGGATCGGTTGGCGCATAGTAAGTGAAGTCATAGGTGAGGCGGAAATTCGTACCAATGAATTCGATGATGGTGAATTCATCGCCCAGCGAGAGGGTGCGCGAACGATCGTTGTCCCAAACCTCCACCTCCGCGCGGCGATCATCCGACAAATTCCACACCATAAATTTGATGGGAATTCTGAAATTATTGGTGGTGTCCACGAAATCCTCGAAGAAACGAATCTCATAATCTGCCGGCCACACCGTGGTGATCGCGCGGGATTTGATGCTGGGATAGACGCGGACATCGAGATTGCTGCTGCCGGAAAGCCAGCCGGTGTTGGCGAGATCCACGGTGACGCTGGTGTCGTTTTGAATAGACACCGCGAAGCCGGCCACCGGCGGGCTAAAAATATCGGCGCCGAACCGTTGCGCATCGATGTTGGATTGCAGGGTGACGCCGTGAGTTACGTCAATGATATCATACGAAACGGTTTTGTAATTATGCGCCTCGCCGCTGGAATGGAACAGCACTTTGTACGTGACGTTTTCTTGAATCTCGCTTTCTGCCAACACCTGCACGTTGATGGAGCCGCTGCCGATGCCGGCCGTGGGGCGGCTGGTCTCGCCTTGAATTTCCGGCGGCACGTAGCCGGCCGCGGGCGCGTTGGGCGTCACCACCGCGCAGTTGATATCCACAAACTGAAGGACGCCGGAAAAATCTTCGCGAATGATTTTGGTGGTTTCCGAAGGCTGCAGGCCGCGCGTCCCCAAATTGGGATCCCCCTGGTCGTAGGCCACCAGCGCATAGTAGTAGCGCTGGCCGTTCACCACGTTGGAATCGATGAAGGTGTGCTGCAGGCCGGTGTCGCTGCCGCGCCAGAAGTGGGCGCCGTTGATGCCGACGGGATCGGGGCCGCGAATGCCATCGATAAGATCGAACTGGGCGATGGGCTTCCAGTAGCGCGGCTCGCCGCGAGAATCGGTGATGACCTTGATGTCCTGAAATTCCGGCTCGGTGCTGCGATAAATGAGGTAGCCTTCGAAGTCTTCTTTATAAGCTAAAAACGGGTCGCGCGATTTCTCGGCGCGGGTGTCCCAGTAGAGAATCACCTTTTTATCGCCGGGCACCGCGGTGAGCCGCGGCGTGAGCGGCGGTTTGGCGAAGTTGTAATCGGCGTCGTAAATCTGCTGCACGGTTTCTTTATTGAAAATGAGGTCGGTGAGATCGCTGCCGAACAACAGCGCCATGGAATAGCGCTCCCGATGCTGACGCAAAAGCGGGAAGGGCCCGGAGCCGAAAACCATGCTGATGTTGGCGCGCTGCAGTTCGGTGTCGAAGTTTTGGTAA
>JBBIIG010000001.1:53637-292751 GCA_037446635.1 bacterium | reverse complement strand
GGCGCAAGCATGGCTTGCGCAGTCCAAGCGGGGGAATGACATCCATCAAAACAAGGATTGAAACAACGCCGGCCAGTCCAGCGAATCCGCCGCGCCAAGAGCGGGGGAATGACATCCATCAAAACAAGGATTGAAACTTGTCGTGGTCGTCTGCTCATTGCTGTCTGCGACGGCGGGGGAATGACATCCATCAAAACAAGGATTGAAACGTGGACACGCATGGACACGCAAGGCGCAAGCATGGCTTGCGCAGTCCAAGCGGGGGAATGACATCCATCAAAACAAGCAGTGAAACTCTTGTGCTCATCTCCGAGATGAATCCATGCGGCGATTCCAACTCACAGCCGACGGCATTAACTTGAGTGTTGCAATAAAAGGAACGGGCGAGCACATCAGGCAGATTTTGTATGATAACGAGCCCTATCCTTCGGCCGTGATTCCGTAACAAATGTCGAAAGCTGCGAATGTTGAAATCGACTTGGGGTTGCCGCTGCTTCCATATCTTGCCAGCACGGAAGCGCGGCTAATTTCTGCCAGTTATGATTCAAATCGAAAAATGCTCATTCTGCTGTTGCGCGCTTTTACAGGTCATGAAAACCATGTCACGATCGTTTCCCCCTTAATGCCCGCCACGCTTTTTCTTAACGAAGAAGAAGTGAAAGCTGGGTGGGAGGGTCAGCCGAGAGATGGCGCGTTTTTCGTCGACATTCAATTTCGCCATCGGATGGAGGTGGACAGCTTAAAAGTTCACTTTAATTAAAGCGCGTAGTGAAAATGCTTGATATTCAGCAAACCTTTTCTAAATTAGTCGTGTTCGCGAAGCGGATCGCCGGCGTGCGCCGGCAGGGCTTTGCCCACTAGCTTTTCTGTGCGGGCCCTTAGCTCAGTTGGTTAGAGCAGCGGACTCATAATCCGTCGGTCGTAGGTTCAAGTCCTACAGGGCCCACCAAATCACTTCCTGCCAGAGTTCAGACCCTCACTTTAAAATAAGGATCTCGAATTCATGCACAAATTTTATGTCTCCGCTCTGATGCTGGCTTTTCACCTCGACCTGTTAGCTTATCCACCAGAGGCTTTCAGCCCGCCAGCTGTGGAGAAACCAAAATTAGTAGTGATTATCAGCATCGATCAATTCCGTTACGATTATGTGACCCGCTTCAGCGATCATTTCGGCGCCGGCGGATTCAACTTGTTTCTCAAACAGGGGGCGAATTTTGTGGCCGCTCAGCAGGCGCACGCCATCACCACGACCGCGCCGGGGCATTCGGTGATCACCAGCGGCGCGCACCCCAGCGTGAACGGCATCATTTCCAACAATTGGTTCGATGTTCAAACCGGTAAAAAAGTTTATTGCGTGGAAGATCCCGCCGTGAAAATTCTTGGCGCCCAAAAGGAGGGGCGTTCGCCAAAAAACTTTTTTGCGATGACCCTCGGCGACGTACTTCAATTGACCAACGCCGGCCAATCGAAAGTGATTGCGGTTTCCCTCAAAGATCGTTCGGCCATTTTGATGGGTGGGAAGTTGGCCGATGGCGCCTACTGGCTGGCCGATTCCGCGTTTGTGTCATCGACCTATTATTTTGATGATCTTCCAGAGTGGGTGAAACAATACAACGCCTCCGGCGCGGCCAATTCTTTTTTTGGAAAAACCTGGGAGAAGTTGCTGCCGGAAGCTGAATACGCCCGCCAGGGAGAAGACGACGCCCCCGGTGAGGAGGCCAAAGACGGCATGGATGCCACTTTTCCGCATGTGATCGATGGCGGACAAAAGGTGATGAACGGCGATTATTTCGACGCCCTCCGCAAATCGCCGTTTGGAAATGAGCTGCTGGCGGATTTCGCTAAAACCGCGCTGGTCGCTGAAAAGCTGGGACAGCGAAACTTCACCGATATTTTGTGCATTGGCTTTTCCGCAAATGATGGAGTGGGCCACGCCTACGGCCCCAACAGCCACGAAGTGATGGACATGACCATTCGCACCGATCGAGTTTTGGAGGATTTGTTTCGATTCATCGATCAAAAAGTTGGGCTGGCCAACTGCACGCTGGTTTTGACGGGCGATCACGGCGTGGCCGATACACCCGAGATCATACTTGGACAAAATCCCAACGCCGACGTGCATCGAGTTGACACGGATGAGATCGTCGCGGCCGGCGAAAAGGCTTTGAGTCAGGCGTTCGGTACGCTGGACGACGGCCTAACCTGGATCATGGCAAATGAGGGCACAAGCATTTATTTGAACCCAGGGGTCCTCGCAGAAAAAGGAGTCGCATCCGAAGCCGCCGAGAATGCTCTCAAAGATTTTCTTCTAAAGCAACCGCAGGTTCTGACGGTCTTTACCTGGACGCAATTGGCAAACGGCTGGGTAGCGGACGAACTGGGACGGCGGGTGCTGCGCAGCTTTTTCCCCACGCGCTCGGGCAGCGTGTATTTTCAACTGAAACCTTACAACCTGGATAGCAACGATGAGGCCGGCACCACTCACGGCTCCACCTGGGATTACGACCGCCACGTTCCACTGATGTGGTTTGGGGTGGGTGTTAAACCGGGCATCTATTATGAACAAGTTGCCATTGTTGACATCGCGCCCACTCTGGCGGCGCTGTTGCAAGTCCCGTTTCCGGGGAGCGTTCAGGGAAAAGTATTGGGGCAGCTCTTGAAGTGAAAGTTAGGACGTGGTGAAATAAGTTGACAGATTTAACTTGCTTCTTGTGTTGCCCTTTCCTATTTTCGCATCCCTTGAAACTCTCTGAAGCAACATGAAGATTGGCGTCATTGCAGATACTCACGGTTACCTTCATCCCAACGTCTTCCGTGTGTTTGAGGGAGTTGAGCTGATTTTACACGCCGGCGATATCGGCACGGAAGACATTATCACCAGCCTCGAGACCATCGCGCCGGTGCGCGCTATTTACGGCAACATCGATACCTTCCCATTGTCCACGCGCTACCCGGAAGTTCTGGCGATGGAGATTCACGGCGTCGGCATTTGTATGATCCATCAGTTCATCAGCGTGAAGACTTCCCAGGTGCAAAACGCCCAGGGAAAACTGGCGAACGGCAAGCTCGATCTGGTCATCTGCGGGCACACTCATGAGGCGAAACTGCAACAAAAAGACGGCGTGTTGATTTTTAATCCGGGCTCGGCCGGCAAACGCCGTTTTTCTTTGCGACAGGCGGTGGGATTATTGACCATTTCCGAGAACGGCAATTACGTGCCCGAGATTGTTTATCTCGAGGCCCAATGAAATCAATGTCTGACTTTGATAAGAACTCCAATGGCGCAGAAGGGGAGTTCCCCGAGTATTTTATTGTAACAGACGTTCTCGATTTGCACGGCTTCTTTCCGGAACAAGTTCCAGAAATGATCGAAGCGTTTATCGACAATGCCATTGAGTTGGGACTTCAGCGGCTGCGGATCATTCATGGCAAGGGAAAGAGCAAGCTCAAATATGTCGTTCGTAAAGAATTGGAGAGCAATCCGCACGTGGCGGAATTCGGCGACGCCCCGCCGGAGATCGGCGGCTGGGGTGCGACCATCGTCCTTCTAAAATGACCGGATTAACTTGCCGCCATTAACGTGAGAGGTCAAACGTCAGACGTGAGAAGAAAATTTGAAATTTGATTTCTGCAATTTGCAGTTTGCGATTGCATCGATCCATTAATCCATCAATCCAATCCGCCTTTCCTTTACCGCAATTTAGATTTTCGATGTCAGCGTTTTCTCGAATGTGCGATACGCTTCCTCGCCAAAGAGGCAAAAAACTACCTTTTCCAGTTTGGTTTTCCCCTTCAAAAATTCAATGGCCGTTGATAGCATAATCTCCGCGCAGCGCTCGATGGGAAAACCAAAAATGCCGGTGCTGATGGCCGGCAACGCGATGCTTTTCAGATGGTTTTCCTCGGCGACTTTCAGACTGTTTAGCGTGGCGTTTTTGAGCTTCTCGTCTTCATTACCTTCGCCTATTCTTGGTCCCACGGCGTGGATCACGTGCCGCGCTTTGAGATTCCCGCCAGTCGTGATCACCGCGCCGCCCACTGAGCAGCCGCCGATTTTATCGCACTCCGCTTGAATTGCCGCACCGCCCTTTTTGCGAATCGCGCCCGCGACGCCGGCCCCCAAAATGAGCGACGAATTCGCAGCATTGACGACGGCATCGGTGGCTTGCTCGGTGATATCGCCTTCGACTAATTCCAGAATTTTGTTGTTGATGTGAACTTGCATAGGTGCACCCGATTTTTTGTTTTGAATTTAGAAAAATTAGGTTTGAATGTCAATTTTCGACCGCGTCTTTGCAGTTGACATTGTGGGATTATTTGTTAAATTAGGCCATCGAAATTTGATACACTTGCATGACAACGATAAAATCAAATAAAAACGTAACGCAGCCTAATTTAGAACAGCTTTATTTTTGGGCGACTCCCGATCTAATTTCGAAGTCTGAAAAACGTGCGATCAGCGAAGGCTCTCTATCATCCATCGGCTTAGATCAGGAAAGAAAAATTTTGGAAGATAACTATGCCGGCTGTTTTGAGAATCGAGTCGATCTGCGAAATTTAGTAACTTATGTACCTAACAAAAACATTCCGGTTTACAATTGGTTTAAATACAAAGAAGGGTTTTCCCGCGAACTGGTCCACCTACTCATTAAAGAATTGAGCCTCAAAAGCAATGACGCCATACTGGATCCGTTTGCGGGTTGCGGCACCACTCTTTTAGCCTGTAAAGAATTTGGCTATCGCGCCGTTGGCCTGGAAATCCTGCCAATTGCCGTTTACGTTGCCGGTGTAAAATTATTGGATTGGCCTGATCTGGATTGGTTGTCCGAGTCGGTTGAAAAGCTTTTATGCCTTCCTATCAAAAAACCCGTTAGTAAATTCCCGGATGTGCAAATTGTGGATAAAGCGTTTGCGCCGGAGGTGCAGCAGCAAATTTTGTTTTATAAAGATGTCATCAGGGAGTTTGACCCTCCTGTTCGTGATTTTTTGATGCTGGGTTTGCTGAGCATTTTGGAGCAGGTTAGTTTTACCTCAAAGGACGGCCAATTTTTAAGAATCGTAGATAAAAAAATCCCGCCGGTTAAGAAAGCGCTGCGCAAGCAGTTGACAAAGATGCTCGCCGACCTGCGTCAGCAAGAACAATTTCTTTTTCAACAAAGCCCTGCCTGCGCAGGCAGGCGATCCGCTTTTCCGCCGGAGCGGATCCGTCCAGCGGACGCGGACAAGAGTGGCCAGTCAGAAGTGAAAATTTTTGAGGGCGATGCCCGGGAATTTTGTCTGCCACAGGAATATGTCGGCAAGATTGCCGGTGTGATTACCTCGCCACCCTATTTGAATCGATACGATTATTCTCGCACCTATGCTTTGGAACTCTGCACCATTTCAGTAGATTCTTTTGAGGAGTTGCGAGATATTAGACACCGATTGCTGCGCTCGCACATTGAATCGAAGGTTCACAGAGATCGAGAGATTAGCCTGCCCGCTATCGACGAAATTTTACAGGCGCTGGCTCAGAAGAAATTAAACAACAATCGCATTCCCATCATGATTCAAGGTTATTTTGAAGACATGAATCTCGTCATCCAGAATTTATCGCGCTACCTTAAAAAAGACGGCAGGGTTGCTTTAGTGGTCGCCAATGCGCAATTTCAGGGAGAGTATGTGCCCACGGATTTGATTCTTTCTGAATTGGCAAAGCGTCATGGTTTGGTGACGGAAAAAATCTGGATCACTCGTTTTAAAGGCAATAGCTCACAGCAAATGGCAAAATACGGGCGGCGGCCAGTTCGTGAGACGATTGTTTTTTGGAGAAAAATTGGTGGCGCGGAAATCTGAATCGCTCAAAGATGAGATATTAATTCAAGCCCTTGAAAAGGCGCACACCTCTCGCGCCAAGCTTTTTTATCAAAAAGTTCACTCTAAAAATATTGACAAGCTACAGACGAATTTGAAAGCGATTGACTCTTCATCTTTGAACTGGGATTATGAGGATCTAAATATTTCAGAGGAAGCAATTGATAAAATTACTGCGCTAAAACTTTCGACTCATGAAATTTTTTGCCATCCTGATATTTTAATTTCCGATCCCGATTTGATTGATTATTATCGTAACATTGCCGCTCTTTCGCAAAAAGGACTCTCACAAATTTTATCCGGACGAGGACTGACTTCAAAAGAAAAACCCTTAGCCGTGAGCAAAGTTATTAATGGAATTTTGAGCCAGGTTATTGTCAGCGAAAAATCCTTTTCTGAGCAAAGTCCAGATAAAGTTCTCTTTGCGGAGTTGGGTTCCGAAATTCAAGGAACATGGGTAAACATCATTGGCTCAGGCGCCGCAAAACAAGTTGAAGAATTGATAGTTGATTTTGCTCGTCAAAAGAAATTGATTAAATCACTGCAAAAGGTTTCAATTGATGCTGGCGGTACAAAAAGAAAACAAAGAGTTGTAAAATTGATTAATAATTGGGAAATTGTTTTTGCATCTGAACCGGATGTTGCCATTCGTGACGCCAAAGGGTCTCTGCAAGTCGCGATTGAAATAAAAGGGAGTATGGATAAAGCCGGCGCTCAAACTCGTTATGGCGAGGCAAAGAAATCGTTCGGCAAAGCATTATCAGAAAACCCGCGTTGCGAGACCATCTATTTAGCAAGTTGCTTTACGCAAGCAGTTCTTGATCAAATTAAGCAGGATGGCCAAGTGCGCAAAGTTTACAATTTAATTGACATTCTTCAAAACGAAGTCAAAAAGAACGACTTCTTTGAAGAATTATTTAGGTACCAAATTCGGGTAAATTATTAACAATGATTATGGTGACTGTCAGCAAATCGATTGCCTTCATTTTACTATGGTCAGGTTTAGTTTTCGCCCAAACCCCGGACCGCGTCGAACAATTCTTGCTAAACCTCACCGAAAAAGCCAAAGAGCAAATCAGCGCCAGCAAAACTCCGGATAAGATCAACTTTAGTCTCTATATCAGCGACTGGGCCAAAGCGAACGGCTTCACTCTCAGCCAGGCCGAAGCGGAAATCGCTCGCTGGATTTCCACGGCAGAGAGAGGCGAGGATTCATACAAACTTGGCCTGGCGGCATTTTACAAAAAGAATTTTGATCAGGCGGTGGAACATTTTAACCAGGCGGCTGTGGCGAAAGCGGCGCAAGCCAACCAATTCAAAGAAAAAAATCAGTTAGCCCATGATCTGATTCGCGAGGGCGCTCAGTATTTGCGATTGGCGGCGCGTGCTTCTCTGTTCAAAAATGATTTGGTCGCGGCAGTGAGTCTTTTTCAGAACGCCGCCACCTACACCTCCCGCAAGGATTTTCCCCAAACCTGGGCAGGTACGATACTCGAGCTGGGACAGGTCTATTCCGAGCTGGCGCTGCTTACCAGCGGCAAAGACAGCGAGCAATTATTTAGCAATTCCACCGAGGCGTTTCGCCGGGCGTTGGAGGTGTTCACGCGCGAGGCCTATCCCCAGCAGTGGGCGGAGTGTCAAAGCAATTTGGGAGCAACCTTGATCTCCCAGGGCTTGCGCACCGAGGGCGCGGCGGGAGACAAATTGCTGGTCGAGGGCGCCGAGACCCTGAAAAAGTCTCTCGAAGTAATTACACGATCGCACGCGCCGCTGCAATGGGCCAAAATCCAAAATAATCTCGGCACCGCTTTGGCCGAGCAGGGCATGCGTGCAGGCGGCGAAACCGGTTTGCGATTGCTGTTAGATGCTATCCAAGCCTATCGCGCGGCTCTGGAAGTTCGCACGTTTGAAGCTTATCCGCAGGAGTGGGCCAGCACCCAGAACAACCTGGCGTCGGTTTATTATTTTATGAAAGACTGGCCGAAAGTAGCGGAGTGCTACACCAACGTCTTGAAGGTGATTCCCAAAAACCAATTGGCTTATCGCACCGCCAGCGAATTGTACCAAAAAGTTTTGTTCAATTTTGACCTCGCCTTCAAGCTCAACCAGGAGTGGTTGAAAAACAATCCCAATGATTTGCTAGAGCAGGTCAAGTTGGTTGAAAAATATTTTACCACCGGCAAATTTCAGGAGGCGCAGTCGCAGATCGCGCTGTTTATCGACAACCAAGATTACAGCCCGCTCGTCCATTCCGTCATGCGCATCATTGAGATAGCTGATCTCATCGCGCTCAAAAATCCCGCCGCCGTTCCGGCGAAGCTGGATGGCCTACTGGAGTTGATCAAAGCGCAGCCAGATAATTTCAAGATTGAATTTAACCCCGCCGGGATGCAGCACTACATCACCCAGCATCCGATCTTTGAGCCTTATCGTGATTGGTTAATAAAATTCCTCACCGCCGTGGACGGAAAGAAACGCGATGACATGTTCATTGCGCTGGAAGAAGTTAAAACCGCCTTTCCCGCCACCAACAACAACTAATTTTTTTCATCATGTCCAAAGTGTTCGACGTAGTGGGCTTCGGAATTTGCACGGTCGATTTTGTGGGACTGGTGGCTAACTATCCCACCGCGGATCAAAAAGTGCGGATGGAGGCATTTTCCAAACAGGGCGGCGGCCTCACCGGCACGGCGCTGGCGACCGCCGGCCGGTTGGGCGCCCGCGTGGCTTATCTCGGCAAATTGGGCCGCGATGAGTACAGCACGTTTTTGCTCGAGGAGTTTCGAAAATATAGCGTTGATGTCTCTCACACTTTAATAGATGAACGCGTACAGCCGCCGCTGTCGTTCATCCACGCGGAAAAAGGAACCGGCGAACGCCGCATCACCTGGCACTGGGATGAATTTGAAATCAAACCGGAAGAAATCGATCCTGAAATTATCCGCAGCAGTCGAATTCTATTTCTCGATCACTTTCACGTCAAAGCGGGCTGGGCTGCAGCCGAGTGGATTCATGAGAGCGGCGGTCTGGTTGTGGTCGATGCCGAACGCTTTACGTCCGGATTTGGCCACACGCTGCGTTATGCCGATTACATTATCGCCTCACGAAAGTTTGCCGAAGCGGTCACCGACGCTTCCAATCCTGTTCGCGCGGCGCGCCGGTTTCATCAACAGATAGGCGGCAATGTCATCGTGACAGCGGGCGCAAGCGGCGCTTACTGTAAAACGTCGGATCAGGAATTCCACCAGCCCGCTTTTAAAGTCGACGTGGTGGACACCACCGGCGCCGGCGACGTCTTTCACGGAGCGTTCATGGTAGGACTGGCGCAGGGCTGGTCGCTGCCAAAGATTTTGGAATTTGCATCCGCCGCCGCGGCGATGAAATGCCGGAGTTTAGGGGGGCGAGCAGGAATTCCAACGATGGACGAAGTGGCGGCTTTTTTGCAAGAACAGGCGCAGCCAAATTTGTGATTGTTATTTTAGTTGAATCGATTCGCTGGAATTCACGCAGCTATTCAGGCTAAATGAGAATTACCGGTCGTAACACATTTTGCCATCCCAAATATTACATTTGCGATCTAAAAACTCAAGATGGCCAGTACCTCCGCAGATGACACAAAATTGTGATGCCTGCTTGATGATATTCTCCAGGGAATTCAAAAAAAGCTCGTCAACCCTTCCCGCCAACTAACCATTCAAATACCACTTTATTGTTCCCTTAGCTAAATCTCTCCTCCCTTCGCCAGCGTCCGCACCTCTATCGTCCGTACTTGCGATTCCTATCTTTTGCCTAATCGATCGATCTCGATCTCCAAAATCGTAGTGAGCCTGCAGATTGGTCCAGAATTGCGGAGAGATGCCAAAGTAGCGCCCGAGCCGGAGAGCTGTATCGGCGGTAATTGAACGTTTGCCCTGCACAATTTCATTGATTCGCCGCGGCGGAACACTGATGTCTGTGGCTAATTTGTACTGTGTAATTCATCTCATCGAGAAATTCTTCTTTGAGAATCTCACTGGGATGTGTCGGTGGTATTTTTGAGAGACTCATAATTTATGCAGCTTCTAGTACCAGTTCTCGAACACGAATAGGCTGTTCCGTTTCGAAAAGCGTCTGCACAATTTGATCGATGTAGAGCGCCACATTGGCGGTGAGCGTTTTGTTATCGCATTGAGTACAAACAAAAGCCGGCACGTTTTTGACTCGAATATTCAAACCATTGCGACTAAAGTTTAGATCGGCAGTTCCGGTAATCATCTCAGAACGGCAATTAGAGCATGTTTTCATATACTATAGAACAACGCACAGTTCACAGAATTCAGCCAAAGGATCCGCGCCAACTAGCCCAATCCCAATAGACCCCCACTAAGATGTTTGTCTGTTCACGTACTCATCGAGTAGCCGACGAATCAGTTTCTGGTACTGGGTTTTATGATGACTTGCCTGTCTTTTGAAAAAGTCTATACTCTGTTTGCTTAACGCGAGGGTTACCTTGACCGTTCGCTCTTTGAAAACGAGTTCTTCGGGAGATGGCAGGAAATCCGAGATGATTTTCACATCATCCATTGGTTCATCAGTGTATTTTATTTTTTTCTTCATAAATTTTCTTGCCCTTTCGCCAGTAGCCGGCGCCAAATATTCTAATAATTTTCTTTCGGTATGTGAAACGAACGGTTATGATTCTCCCTCAAATCTGCCAATGCAGTAGTAGCGCTTTTCATACTCGCTGTGTTTTAGGTCTTCGAGAATGACACGATTAGAGTCTGCGAATGCGTATTGAGCAACATAAAATGAGACGCCATGTTTGTTGATATTCTCCTGGTTCTTTTTCTCGTCCCATTCGAAACGCACCCGTTTCTGCATAACTACAAGTTAAACTTCTGTTGGAGAAAAGCAAGGGGTCGGTTGCTATAAAAAGAGAGAACCGATTCCATCCCGACTCTTCGGGATGGAATCGGTGAATAGCTACTCCGCCAACGTGCGCACCTCAATCGTTGTCAGCCGCAGGCGATAGGAAAGCTCGCGTGCCATCCCCAATAACATGCGCGAGGCAATCAGCGGCTCATTGTCGATCAAATGTTGAAAATCAGCGATGGTCATGTACAGCAGCTCGGTTTCTTCGTCGGCGCGGACGGTAGCGGAGCGCGGCCGGCCTTCGAGAATCGCCATGTCGCCGAAGAACACACCCTCGCCGAAGGTCGCCAGCCGACGATCGCGGCCGCCATTCATCGAGATGCTGGTCAGCACGCTCACTTGACCGGAAAGAATAAAATAAATCTTGTCGCCGGGATCCCCCTCTTTGAAGATGACGTCGTTTTTTTGGAAGGTCAACGGCTGCAAACGTCCCCTCACCATTTCGATCTGCTCGTCGTTCAAGTCTTTGAACATGGTCAAGCTTTTTAGCGCTACTTTTTGTTTTAACAAATTTGCCGCTTCCATCTCCCGTTGAATGAGCGCGTCCTCGGCCCATTGCTCGGCATGATCGAGATCGGAGAAGATGAAATCCTCGCCGATGGCTTTGAATACTCCGGCATCGGTCATCAATTTTTTGAGCCGCTCTTTTTCCGCGTCGCCGGGCATGTCCACGTGGCTCAGCAGCAGATAGTTGTTTTTCTCATGCACGCGATCAACGATCTGTTTCAACAATTGCGCGCCGGTCAGGTCGATGGTATGCACCCGTTTGAAATCGAGGATAATGCAAAAAGCGTTCAAATCTTTTTCCAATTCGTTTTGCAACTTGTCGCAAGTGCCGAAAAACAGCGAGCCATTCAACTCATAAATTTTGATAGATTCACCCTTCTTTTCCAGAATTTCCATCGCCTCTTTGGAGCGAATTTTTTTGGAGTGCACGAGATTCCCCGAATACGTCCGCCGCACCACCGACTTGCTGATCTGCTCTTTGATGAACAGGAAGGCCGTGATGATCAAGCCCACCATCACCGCGAGAATCGCATCGATGGCGACGCTGATGAACGTGACCGCCGCGATCACCAGCAAATTGCCGATGGCCGATTTTTTCATCGACAGGCTGATGCTCTCGAACTCGATCATGTTGTAGGCGGTCACCAGCAGAATCGCCGCCAGCACCGACATCGGAATCCACTGCACGAGGCCGCCCAAAAACATCACGATCAGAAATACGGTCGCGCTGTTAATCATGCCGGCCAGCGCGGTTTTGCCGCCGCTGCGCAAGTTCACCGCGGTCGCGAGGGTCTGCGCCGCCACCGGCAGCGAGCCAAAAACTGCCGCGGCGGTGTTGCCGATGCCCTGCGCCAGCAGCTCCTTGCGGCTGTCGTGCTTGCCGTGCGTCTGCATGTCCGTGACCACGCAATCGAGCAGGGTGTCGATGGACGAGAGGATGCCGAGGGTGAGCGCCGGGATCAGCAACTTGCTGATCAACTTCAGGGTGATGAATTCCTGCACGCTGAAAAAGCTCGCGATTTGTTTGGGCGTGGGAATGCCGCTGGGGATGGCGCCTAAAATCAGCGGATTGCCTTCCAATTTCAAAAGGTCGGGATTCACAAATTTTCCGAGCAGCACGTAAACGAAAATTCCTCCGAGCAGCGCAATGAGCGAGCTGGGGATGGCGCGCGTAATTCTTTTGGCGAAGATGAGAATGAGCATCGTCACCACGCCAACGATGAGCGTCTCAAACTGGATTGGCGCGTTGAAGGTGAGAATGTCCATCAGTCCGGTTTGATTGGGGACGCCTAACAGCGGACGAAGCTGTCCCAAAAAAACGATGATGGCGATGCCATTCATGATGCCGGCGATGACGGGGTAGGGGATAAATTTGATGAACTTACCGCCGCCCAACAAACCGAGCACCGCCTGCAGCAGGCTCGAAAACAGCACGGTGATGGAAATCAAAATCAAGATGACGGGAACCTGATTGGCGCCCAACGCGGCAATCTCCGGCGTTTTGAGCAGATTGACGATGATGGTTGAGATCATAACGGAGACCGCGGCGGTGGGCAGCGAGATTTGTCCGGGCGTGCCGCCAAACAGGCACGCCAAAAAGCTTGCGACGATCACGCCATAGATGCCGGCGAGCGCGCCCTGCGCCACGTATTCTTTGCCCAGCGGTGCGAATGCCACGATGCCAAACGCAATGGCCCATGGCAGCGCAATCACCGACGTGGCGATGCCGCCCATAAGATCGCCTTTAAGGTTGGAGAAGAGTTTCATGCAAGGATTTCCTTCAATTGTTATATTTTCACAAAGTCTTCAAATAATAGAGAGGAGCAATTTTGAAGGCTTTTGAGTTTGACAATCAGACTTTTTAAAAACCCAGTGGTGACAAAGAGTTTTCCTTTGATCCCATGCTCGTAAAAAACTTTGTATTTTATCGTGTTGATGTAATAGGTTGTTGCTTTCAGCTATATTGAGTGCTTTCTCAGCGAGATTTCTTGCCTCACGATAAGACTCCTGTGAAAGGTGCCAATTTGCAAGCTTTCTAAGATGCAATATTTTTCCGAAAGCTTCTTGAGGCTCATCCATATTTAAAAGAAACTTTTGCGTCTTTTCACTCAGCGAGTAATCTCTAAGAAGCATAGAAGCGTCTAATAATCTGGCAACCGCCTCTATTTTTTCGAATTGAGAAGAATCGCGAGCCAGTTTAATTCCTTGTTCTGCATAATCTATTGCTTTTCGGTCTGCTGCTTTTGCTAGAATAGCAGCCATTTGTCGTAGAAGAAGAGCTTGGTACTTTTCAATCCTTACGGGCATCAAAGAACCGCGAACCATTTTTATAGTATTGTATGATTTTTTGATTCTTTTGCAGGCTGATTCTATTTGAAGTTTCGCATTATGATTAACAGCTAATATATGCTCATTCTTGGCCTCTAACATGAGGTCAAAGTGGTCAACTCGGTGCTTATTACAGTACTTATAAGAGACAGAAACCAAAGTACTTATAACATCCCGCATACGGTGGGTTTTCTTCATATTAGATATTCCGGGAATTAATGCTACCAATAACCATGCTTGTTCCGTGTGTGACCAGCCTAAGATATGCGACCATAGCTCATGGTCGTCTTTGCATGATGGGTGGGCATATACTGCTAATACTATTTCCGAGAGCTTTTTGAGTTTATCATAGACATTCATCTCCCTATAAGATTCCGAAAACTCAGACAAATTAACAAGCCTTTCCCATAGCTGGGTCAATTGAAGCTCTCTAAGTTCAAGTACGGAAGCAGGTATGCTACCCTCTTTTTTGAAATAGAAGCAGAATTCTGGAGGGAAAACATACAGATGAGCTTCCCGATGATGATTTGGACAGAATAGAATTAGGTTATCAATTTCATTTTGACCTCCATACTTTTGAAATTGAATATGATGTACATCTAGAAGGTGCTCTTTTGCCTCACATTCAGGGTACATGCAAATTGCATAGCGCAAGCCAGTCAAGGATCGCGAGATAGCACAAAGCTTATCTCGAAATTTTTTATAAGAGATATTACACTCCTCTACTGAACATTCCTCTACTGAACATTTGAAAGGAAAATAGAGTCGAAGAGAGTTTTTATCACGTTTTTCAATAGCCATATAAACACAAGTTACAGCCGCTATAGCATTCAGAGCACTTAACTAAAGAAGCGAGCATCTCAGTCGACTGAGCAAATCATATAACAGTGTGTCATTTGATACTATTTAAGTAGTGTGAGCTTTCTTGTCATGACAAAGTCCGGTGTCTCAAGACGATAGAAATACACGCCGCTTGACAAGTTACCTGCTTCAAGAACCAATTTGTACTCTCCAGTCGGCAATTCGTCATCTACCAACGTAACCACCTCTCTTCCAATTATATCAAAAAGTCTTAATGTGACTTTTGACTTCTGAGGCAGAGCAAATCGAATAGTGGTTGTTGGGTTGAAGGGATTTGGATAGTTCTGTTCCAGACGAAACTCTTCTGGCAGTATATCACTCTCGATTTGTTCCACACTGGTAATTAAGCTAACAGATTGATACCAGAATCCCACATTTATGATGTTGGTAGTGCTGCTTGATTGGCCAATCAGTGCCTGCCCAACCGTGCCAACAACTTGGTTATTTTGACTTGCAGTCTTTGTACTGCCACTCCCAAATACACTTTGAGATACTTTAACTTGTGCTTCAACTGGAAATGGAATGGCTAAAACTGAAGCCAGTATGGGTAATATCTTTAGCTTCAGGTTTCTCATCTTTTCACCTCATTCTTGTAATCCAGCATTGCTATTCTTTGAAGTTAGCTCCACGTGAGAGTTCATCTCTGAAATAGCTGCCTTTAGTTCCTTTATTTCTCGCTGTTGCTCTTTGAGAGCCTCGATGAGCACAGCTGTTATTTTTTCATAATCAATTGCTTTGTATCCATCCTGATCTTTTCTAACCAACTCGGGGAGAATCTCTTCAACTTCTTGGGCTATGAGACCGATCTGCTTTCCTTCACGGAAACCCCTATCAGGATACTCATCGATGTTCCATTCGAACTGGATGCCACGAAGTTTCATAACTTTACCCATAGCGTTTTCCATCGTGGAGATATTTTTCTTCCAACGAATATCTGAACCTTCATAACTGCCAGTGCTATAGACGTTCCCTCTAAAATATCCAGCATAACCAGCGCCTGCTGTTTGTGCTTCAATTGCATTTCCACTCCCTGACGTATAGACAAAGAGTGCTTCTCCATTGCCGTTTGTGCGAATCTCTACAGCGTCAAAATCGTTTCCTTGATTATTGGAGAAATGCGCAGCCGGACCTTCACCCCGCGCAACAACTTGAAGAGCTGCTGCCCCTCCAACTGCATTACTTTTAACTTCTAGAGCATAGTCTTGACTGGAAGGGTTGCTAATCTCAAAATAGCCGGCTTGTCCAGAATCTTGATTCTTTACTTTTATAGTGCGGATCAGTAGGTCTGCATTGTTAGGCACAGTCTGAGCAACCTTAGCAACCTGTGCTGAATCTGCACGAAGAGCATTCAAACTATATCCGACACTAGTTAGCGGAATGCGGTCCGATAATTGATCATTGCCAACTTTGATACTTAACCAGTATTGTTTGTCGAAGAGCAGTGACACTGGAAAGCCTGTTTGATCACCTAAATGAGTATTAAACAAGCCATGTTCGATGGATAGGCTCTTAGTTTCGCTCCATAGCATATTTCCCCCAGTACTGCCATCGAAAAGCGTAAACGTGAAGTCGTAATCTCCATCTGGTCTGATATTCCCCGAGGCGTCTGTTAGCACTCCTTGATAAGATATTAACCGTGGTACTTGCGCCTGTAAGAAAAATTGAGGAACTAATATAAAATAAAGGTAAACAAAGAGTGTCTGTTTAGATTTCATGGTATTCTCCTTTTTGCTTTAAGGTAATTCGAATGTTGTTTCCCAGATGTCTTGGGGGTTAAAGGAGGATCCCTATTAGGAGTCCTTCTCCTATTTACAGGTGTGAGCGAAGATGTCATGCTGAGTCGTACCTCTCCTAAGTTGTAGAATTAATCGATAAATTTTTACGGTCTAACTTAGAATATCCTACTCCTCCAGCGTCCTCACCTCAATACTCGTCAGCCGCAGGCGGTACGAGAGTTCTTTGGCCATGCCCATCAGCATCTTCGAGGCAATCAGCGGTTCGTTTTTCACGAGGTGCTGGAAGTCGTCCACGGACATATAGAGCAGCTCGGTGTCGCTGTCGGCGCGGACGGTGGCGGAACGGGGCTTGCCCTCGAGGATGGCCATGTCGCCGAAAAAGACGCCCTCGCCAAAGGTGGTGAGGCGGCGGGCGCGGCCGTTGTCCGAGACGCTGGCGAGCACGCTCACTCCCCCGGAGAGGATGAAATAAATCTTGTCGCCGGGGTCGCCCTCTTTGAACACGATGTCGGATTTGTTGAAATGCAGCGGATGCAAATGCTGGCGGATCGTTTCCAATTGCTCCGCGTCGAATTCCGCGAAGACGCTGAAATTGGAAAGATCGAGCTGGGCTTTTTCAACCTGCGCCGCCAGCTCTTTTTGGATGAGCGCGTCTTCGGCCCATTCCTGCGCGTGGTCGGTGTCCGCAAAAATGAAATCCTCGCCCACGGCTTTGATGACGCCGGCGTCCGCCATGAAACGCCGCAGCCGCTGCTTGTCGACATTGCCGGGCAAATCGAGGTAGCTGAGCAGCACGTGGTTGCCCTTCTCTTTAACGCGATCGATGATCTGTTTCAGCAGTTGCGCACCGGTGAGGTCGATGGTGTGCACCCGTTTGAAATCGAGAATAATGCAGAAGCGGTCGAAATCTTTTTCCATCTCCGCAAACAGCTTGTCGCAGGTGCCGAAGAAAATCGATCCGCTCAGCTCATACACTTTGATCGACTCGCCTTTTTCTTCGAGAATTTTCATGGCGTCGTGATTGCGGATTTTTTTCGAATGAATCAAATTGGCCGTGAACGTCCGGCGAATGATGGTTTTGTTGATCTGCTCTTTGATAAACAAAAACGCGGTGATGACCAGACCCACCACGACGGCGATCATCAAATCCACCGCGACGGTGATGGCGGCCACCGCCACCAGCACCAGCAAATTCCCCAGCGCCGATTTTTTCAGCGACAGGTTGATGCTCTCCGCTTCCACCATCGTGAAGGCGGTGATGAGCAGAATGCCCGCCAGCACCGCCATGGGAATCCACTGCACGAGGCTGCCGAGAAATAGCACGATGAACAAAACAATCAGGCTGTGAAAAATGCCGGCCAGCATGGTGCGGCCGCCGGCGTTGATGTTAACGAGCGCATGCAGGGTGGAACCGGCGACGGGCAATCCACCAAACACCGCCGCGGAAAGATTTGACGCGCCCTGCGCGAACAATTCCTTCACGCTGTTGTGTTTGGTGCGAGTGAACATGTCGGTAACTACGGAGGTCAACAGAGTATCGATGGACGCCAGCACGCCGAGGGTGAGCGCGGGCACAACCAACATGCCGATCAGCCGCGGCGAGATGACATCCGCCACGCTGAAGAAAGCTGCCACTTGCTTCGGAGTTGGAAACGCGCTGGGAATGGGCCCGATGATCAGCGGGTTGTTGGTGACTTGCATGAGAGCCGGATTAAAAAATTTGCCGATGACAAAATACGCCGCCACGCCGCACAGCAAACCGACCAGCGAGCCGGGAATGGCTTTGGTCAATTTGCGCGTGGTAAGCATCGCGACGATGGTGACCGCGCCAACGATCAGCGTATCGTAGCGGAACGGAACCGCCCCCGTGAAAATGCCGATGAGCGAGGCATCTTTCGCCACGCCAAACAGCGGACGCAATTGTCCCATGAAAATGATGATGGCAATGCCGTTCATAAAGCCGGCGATCACCGGATAGGGGATGAACTTCACCAGCTTGCCGCCGCCGCTGGCGCCGAGGATCAACTGAAATATCGCTGCCATCGCAATGGCCATGGCCGTCAGCACCAAAACCACCGTGACCTGATTGCTCCCGAGCGCGGCGATTTCCGGATTCTTGAGAATCGTGGTGACAATTGACGTTGTCATCACCGCTTGCAGTGCGGTCGGCAGCGAGATGAGTCCGGTGGTTCCGCCGAGGACGCTGGCCAGCAGTCCGGAAACGATCACGCTATACAGTCCGGCGAGCGCGCCTTGCGCAATGTACTGTTCGCCCAGCGGCGCATACGCCACAATTCCGAATGCAATCGCCCAGGGCAGTGTGATGACGGCGGTGGTGAGTCCCCCCATGAAATCGCCTTTGAGATTCGAGAAAATTTTCACCTACATTCCTCCTCACGTCTTAAAAATTGATGGATGCAGAACGGAAGGTTATTTGGCATAACATGCTATAAATATAAATACTTTGCCTTAAAGCTGCGGAAAGAGGGCGTAAGGGTAATTCACAAATTACCCTTTTCCTTTAACTGAAGGGTGCTGAAAGGGTAGGGGTAATTCATGAATTACCCCTACCCTTTTAACCAAGATACGGAAAGGGAGAATTATCCTTACCTATTCCGTGCTTGCATTTCAGAGCAGGATTTCCTATTTTCAAAATGAAAATCGAAAATTTTTGGGTGAAAAGTGATCGAAATTCTGCGGTCTCTCAGTTGGCTGGTGTTCGTTTTGTACGGCGTGAGCTTCGGCTATTATTTTTATTATTTCCGAATAAAAAAACAGGCAACCGAGTCTCGGCTGCGATTTTGGCTGGCGCTCTCAGCCGGGTGTCATACCATTTATTTGATCTTGCTCGGTTTGAAACTACAGCACATTCCAGTGGGCGACGTCTTTCAGGTGCTGACCACCTGCGCCTGGTTTTTTGTGCTGGTCTATCTCATCATCGAAATTCGCGCCAAAGTGATGACGATGGGCGTGTTTTTCATTCCCATCATTCTCATCTTACACGGCATCTCCAGCGCTTTCATTGACTTCGATAAACCGCTTGCCGAGTTGCTGAGCACCATACTGTTGTTTGAGGTGCACGTGGCGATTATGATCTCCGCTTACGCAGCGTTCAGTATCTCGTTCATCACCAGCATCATGTACATTTTGTTGGCGCGGGAAATGCGCACGAGAAAGTTGGGGATTTTTTTTCAGCGGCTGCCGTCATTGGAATATGTGGACAAGCTCAGCAATCAAGCCGTGAACATCGGCTTAATTGTGGTGAGCCTTGGCATCGTTCTGGGGTTCTACATGGGGACGAGGGTCTGGGAGGGCCGCTGGGCGCTAGACCCAAAACTGCTGGCGGTGGTGATTTCGTGGGCCATTTACCTCGCGCACTATGTGACGCGGAAAATCGTCGGCTGGCAGGGTTTGCGAGCGGCCGTGGTGTCGGTGATCGGGTTCAACTGGTTGTTGTTTTCGTTTATCATTGTCAATTTGTTTTTTTCAAAGTTTCATAATTTTCAATAAGCGGCTATGCCAATTTTTACCTTCGGTTTTGATTATTCCGAGTCACAAGCGCGGGAGAGCTGGGCGCGCAACTTGACCACTCTCGCCGAGTTTGCCGGCAAAAAACTTTCGGCGCAGGAGATGTTTGTCTATCAAGCTGGGGAGAGAATACAAATCTTCGCGGTGGCAGAGCAGCGGGACATTTTGATTTCAAAATTTTATGTGGAACTGCAAAAAGAATACGAAGCGCCGGCTGAGGTTTTGCAAAGCCGTCGTTTCCGCGCCGATGGCCCGGATGCCCTGCGTGAATTTTTCCGGCTGGCAATTGGCATGGATGCAGCGGGGGAGATGACGCATTCGCTTGAAGACTTTCGGAAGGCGTTTGAAAAGTCCCGCAGTTTGAACCTGGTGGGTCCGAAGTTAAATAAACTTTTTCAGCGCGGTTTGTGGTTGGCGGAGAAAATCCGAATCCAGCTTAATGTTCAAAAAAACGCCATCACCGCGGAATCAGTGCTGGTGGAGATCGCCCAGAAAATGTTCGGCGATCTCAAAGACCACAAAGCGCTGATCGCCGCGGACGGTTATTCCTTTGAGCCGCTCGTTAAAAAACTAAAAGAGCAGAATATTGGCGAACTTTTCCTTGTGGATTTTCATAACAAGAGCGCGTCGTTGATTGAGCGTTTTGGCGGCGCGAAAATTAAGACCGAGCAGCTCAGTCAGGTTCTGCCGTCTATCGACTTGCTGCTGATGTACAGCAAAGATTTCGCGCCGATTTTTGAACAGCAGCAGATCTCAAGAATGATGAGCCGGCGCAATAACCGGCCGCTGTTGTTTGTCTCTTATCTGGACGATTCGCAGCCGGATGTTTTTGAAAAGCTCAACCTTTCGGACGTGTACAACATTTATTATTACAACAAGCGCGATCTGGAAAAAATCGTCGCCAGCAATTTGAAAGAACATCAGAAGGTGGCCGCGGTGATCGAACAGCTCATCGATCGCGAAGTGGATGATTTTATCGCCTGGGTCAATTCACGAGAAGAATATCGTTTCGGGAACATCATTGGCAAAAGTCCGGCGATGCAGAATATTCTGGAGCTGGTGGCGCGCATCGCGCAGACCGATATTTCCGTGCTCATCGATGGCGAGAGCGGCACCGGCAAAGAATTGATTGCCCGCGCCATTCACGAGCACAGCAGCCGCGCGCAAAATCCTTTCATTGTCGTCAACTGCGGCGCTCTGCCGGAAAGTTTGCTGGAGAGCGAGTTGTTTGGGCACGTGCGCGGCGCGTTCACGGGCGCCACTCACAACAAAAAAGGTTTAATCGAAGCGGCCAACCACGGCACCATTTTTTTGGACGAAATTGGCGAAACCTCTCTGGCGATGCAGGTTAAACTTTTGCGCTTTTTGCAAGAGGGAGAAATCAAGCCCGTGGGAAGTCATCAAACGCTGAAGGTGGATGTGCGATTGATTACCGCGACCAACCGCGATTTGGAAGAGATGATCGCGCAGGGATTGTTCCGGCAGGATTTGTATTATCGTTTGAATGTGATTCAAATCACCATTCCGCCGCTGCGAGATCATCGAGAAGATATTCTGCCGCTGGCGGAATTTTTCACCAAAAAATACGCGGAAAAAATTCACAAAACCATTTACGGCATCGACGAGGAAGCGCAGAAGCTGTTGTGCGAATACGATTGGCCCGGCAACGTGCGCCAGTTGGAGAACGCCATCGAGCGGGCGGCGGCGTTGTGTTTGGGAAAATATTTAAGCAAGGCAGATTTCCCCCAAAATATGTTCAAACCTACCGCGACCAACCACCGCGCCGACGCCGCCGATTTGAGTTTGAAGAATTTGGAAAAAAATCACATCGCCGCGACGCTGCAGGAATTCGATTGGAACTATGATCTGGTGGCCAAAATTTTGGGAATTGGCCGCACCACGTTGTGGCGGAAAATGAAGGAGTACCACATCACTAGTTCGCAGCAGCGGCATTCCAATTGAGCGCAACCAAAAAGAAAAATAAAGGAGGAAAAACTTGGCCTGATCCGCCTGTCATTTAATCCGTTTTGACCGCCACCGGCCGCAAACGAATCCGCTTTTCCGCTTTTTTCAATTTTTCCGCTAACACTGAAAACCACCCCAGGATAAACGAAATCAGCATTGCCATTTGTAGCGCGAGGCCTTCCACGGTGGGATGAATTTCTAAAACCGGCCAGCGGAGATCCCACGGCAGCAGGGTCTCTTTCAACACGCCGATGTTCTGCAACTCGCGCACGCCGTAGCCGGCAAACATGAACGCCAGCATGCCTAACAGAATCCCGGTGCTAATGAAAAACGGTTTCAGCGGCAGCCTCGCACCTAATTTGAAAACGAGGTAGAGAACCAAGGCTAGCGCCGCCGCGCCCAGCACGAAGCCGAGCACGACGCTCGTTCGTTCGGCATCGCTGCGCAGCCACAAAACCTGATAGAACAAAACCGTTTCAAAGGCTTCCCGAAATACCGCCAGAAACGCTACCGCGGACAACGCCAGGCCGCTGCCGGTCCCCAGCGCTTTTTCTGCTTTCGTGCGGATGAAAGTTTTCCACTTGCGAATATCGACTTTGTGAATGATCCAAAAGCTGACGAAAAACAGCACCGCCGCCGCCAGCAAAGAGGTGATTCCTTCCAGCGCCTCCTGCTGGATGATGGAGATCGTCAGCAAAAACTGCGCGGTAAACCAGGCTAGCCCGCCGGCAGCCAGCCCCGCGAGCGCGCCGCTGACGACGTATTTTTTCAGATTGCTGTAGCCGGCGGAAACCAGGTAGGTGAACATCAACGCGATGAGTAGAATCGCTTCGATGCCTTCTCTTAAAATGATGGTCAACGACTGCAGCAGAACGAAGCCGCGCTGCGCGACCGATGGTCCGGCGGTGCGGATTTCGTTGAGCCGCCGGTCGAGGTTGTCGTAGTGCACCTCGACCTCAAAGAACGGCCGCTGCGTGAGAATGGCGTTGCGTAATTTGCTGAATTCCATTTCGAGGGCCGTTACATCCGCCCTTCGGAGCTGCGCTTCCAATGGCTCCACGCCGGCAAGGTAGGCGTCGGTGATGGCGTTCAGCGCGCCGGTGAAATCGGCGTTTTTGTAAGCCGTCAAACTTTCGTGCAGTTTTTGGCGGGTGAAGGTAAGCTGCTCTTCAACGCTGACCTGCGGCGGATTTTGGCGAAAGTAATCCACCGTGGAAAAAAGATTCGATTCGTCGATATTCTTCGCGTCGAATTTAAGTTTTGCCGCGAGCTCGGTGTTGGAAGCGCCGGCAAGTTCGTTCACCGAAAGCTTGACGTCGCCCGCCGGTGTCCGCGGATTGAATCCCTGCCGCAACGTCATCAAATAAAAGGCGATGTCCCACCGTTGTTGGTCGCTGAGCGCCTGCTGATGGGAAGGCATGGCGGTGCCGGCGACGCCGAAGGTGATGGCGTTGAAAAATTGGTGGGGCGTGGCCAAGTTCATTCGTTCATTGTTTTGGAAATTGCTCGGCGGCGGATTGAGCCACGCCGCCGCGGGGCCGCGGCCATCGCCGCTGCTGCCGTGGCAGTCGGCGCAGACCTGGCGATAAAGATTTTGCCCCACTTTCAAATTGGGAGTTTTCGTTGGGTAGGGGATGACGTTCAATTCTTGCGACAATTGATGAATCAGCTCGCCGGCGCTGTCTTTGATTTCAGACCAGTTGGCTTTGCTTTCGACTAAACTTTTTAGCTGCTGAAGTTTTTGCTGCGTGAAAGGATCGCTGTTTTTCCCACGGAGTTGCGAGTACCATTCGTCCGCGGTGGCTGCGAAGTCCAGCATTTCGCTGTATTCGAATTCATTGATGACGCGCTGGTTTGCCACCGCGCCGCCGTAGTCGATGCTGATATATTGTAAGAGAAAGATTAGCCTGTCCGCGGAGACGGCTGCTGAATTGGAAACGCCGTTGCCGGCGGGATCCGAGGCTCGATTAGCGGCGTTGTCGGCTGGCAGCAGTAGGAAGACGACCGCAAACAGCAGCGGCGAGAGGATGAACGCAAAAACGATTTTTTGTCTCATGTGCTTTTAGCCTGAATATTGACAAATCTTGAAGTCCAACAAGTTTATGACAATGAAATCTAAGTTGTTACAATTTGGAGTAATGGAGCGTTGGATTAATGGATCAATGAAAGGCCAACCGAATTAATCCAGTAATCCATCATATTTAATCACCTTAGCCAAGAAAGCCCGGTTGCTATTTGAAATAGAGCGGGTTAGAAATTAAATCTCATGGCGTTTTGGAACGTCCGCGCGGCGGTGGTGATTTTGGGGAATTAAACTTCACGGCGCGTCCGCTAATCAGAAAAAACGCCAATGCAAAAATGAGAAATCCCAGCACGATTTGAAATAAAGCGAACGACATCACCTTCAACCAGGCGAACGCCGGATGAACAAACCGCACCAGCCAGCCGGCGGATTCATTGAGCAGCGCGAGTGCGAATCCGCCAACAATCAGCAGAACTTTAGTTCGCGGTGCGTAGGGCACGAAGATGAGCAGATGCGTAACCAGCAGCACCACCAACGCCATCATCGGCAGATGCGAGTGCGTGACTTCCAGCATCGATTGGTAGGTGCGCGGCATGGTGTAATTTTCTTCCGAGCCGAGGTAATAATTTTTGACCGAAAGCGGCGACAGACTCATCTTTGCAAAATAGAGCGCGAAGTTGGTGACCCAGAATCCGGTCAAAAATAGTAACGTTAGTAGCAGCGTCAGCCGCATCAGATGCGAGCTCTGGTAGCCGCCGTTTTGCATGTACTTCAATGGGTTTTCTCCGGTTGAATGGCGACCTGATAAATGGCAAGGATTTTTCGCGTCCCCAGCGTGATCGCTTGCACCGAAAGCGTCGCCCCGGTGATGTTGTGAATTTCGCGTTTGGGCCAGAGGTTATCGCTTAGAATTTTCCCGTTGAACAGTTTCAGCCAACGTGGGGTGGGGAGGTAGTCCAGCGGCTCATAAAACGCGAGAATATCAACGAATTTGATGGAGCCATCCGGGTTGAGAGTCACCACAAAGGTCTCTGGCTTGGTGCGAACCACGTTGGTTTCAAAGAAGGCGTATCCGATCGTGCTGTCCTCCAGACTGCCAACATAATAGGTTATCAATTTGGATTCTAATTTTGCTTTGGCCAGTTTTTCAATTTTATTGATCTGCTCCGGGGTTAGAAAAGCGACCTTTCTATCCACCGTGCAATTTTTTGGAAAGGCCTCCTTCAAAACCTCTTCCTGGTTTTTGAAAACCTGGCCAAAGCTTGTTGAGAATACAACCAAAGTCAATAGAACTAAATTCCAAAAGTTGATCATCTGGTTAGAACAGGTAATTGACTGCAACATTAAATTGATCGAGCGCGCTGTTGGCCTCGTCGTCGCGGTTGATGTAATCGAGTTTGAACGCCACGTTGGGATGCGGTTTATAGGTTAGTCCCAGCGTCAAGTTGCTGCGTTCGCGCGCGAGATTTTTGGCAAAGCCAGCGGGCACTTCCGCCTGAGTGTTGAGTTTTTCATATTGCACGAACGGCGCAAGATAGTGCGTTGTTCCTTTAGCCAGCAGCGGCAGCAGGTCATACGCCAGCGTAAAGTAGTAACCGTATTGTCTTTCGCCGATGGAATTTGCGCCGGTGAACCCGCGCACGACATTCAATTCTTCGACGTCGGAAATGGTGGATTGAGCGAAGAGGCCGCGCAACTCCAGCCCTTTTCGTGCAAACATAAAATGGAGTGAAAACAAGGCCAGCCGGGCGTCAATTTCATTGCCGGAAGTGTCCGTCAGGGCTTGCGCGGTGTTGCCGACGTAGAACGAGCCGCCAATGTCCAAACCAGTGACGCCGGTGTAATTCAACTTGCCGGCGATCGCCAGGTCTTCCGCGATCGCCTGCGCGCCGTTTTGCCGGCCGCTACGAATGCCGCTGGAGGAAAAATTGGCGGCGTTCAAGCTTTCGATCAGATAGAGTTTATAGCCTACCCCGGTTTTGGTTTCACCAACAAATCCGAAGCCATTGGTTCGCCAGGTGGTGGGGATGACCTGCTGTTCGGTTTCGGGGCGAAGCGCGCCGTGAAAGGTGGAAGGCTCATGAAATTCGTTCACAATTCCCACTGGCACCAGCACCATTCCCGCGCGAAAGTTGACAGCGGAATGAAGCCTCGCCTCGACGTAACCAAACTCAATCGCAACCTCTCCAGGTGAACCGCTGCCGGTTTTAGCGTGTTCAAATTCGATTTCAGAATTGAAAAGCAGCCAATCATTGAAACGAAACCCAAAATAGGTGATGTGGCGCAGGTAGTCAATTTGGTCCCGGCGAGTGGCTGCAACGCCGTTATCCTGCTCGCGGGCAAAATTATTATAAACCACCTCCCCGTAGCCTGAAATAGAAACGCCGGTTTTAGTTAATTGATAAACTCGCGACGCCGCCGGCCCCATTCCAAAGCGGCTTTCGTATTTTGGCTCGGCCACTTCGCCCAGTTTGGATTTTTCTATTTCTTCCGTTAAGATATCAATGCGGCGCATCAACTCACGCAGGGTGTCCTGCTCGGTCGATTGCTGCGCTACGACGGCTTGAAAACCAAAAACCAAAAAAATGCTTACCAAAATCAACAAAAATCTTGCCATTTGTTTTTTCTCCTTCAATTTAATAATCGTTCCGATTATGAGTTAAGTTATTGACTAATTTGAATTTGTAGGCCACCATAATATCAAAAAAAATCTCCAATGTCAACAACAATTTTTGTTGATTTCACTTTTATGAGCGCTGGCGTCGTATCTGACTTTTCAATTTAGTTCGGTTTTTTTCATATTGGAAAAAAACCGGCCAGGGAGGACATTAAAAGTGAAGTTTGAGAGGGACGATAATAACTGCATTTTCAAGAGGATAACGTTATGGGCCGGGCTACTACTATTGATGGCACTATTTTTGATAAAGCAGCGGCGATAAATAATAATCGTTATTATTAGTAATTGAGGCGAATCAATCTTATGCACTATGTTTTGATAGGACTTAACCATGAAACGGCCCCAGTAGAACTTCGTGAAAAACTCGCCTTTCACCCCTCCATTTTAGCCGAGGCTTTGGTCAAACTCTTCAAGCATGAAAATTCGTACTCGCAAATTGAAGAAGCCGTAATTCTCTCCACCTGCAATCGCGTCGAAATTTATGCGGCGGTAAAAAACGCGCAGGCGGGTATCCAACAAATAAAGGAATTTGTTTCCAATTTTAAAAAAACGCCCCGCAAAGATTTTGAGCCCTATCTCTACGTTCTTGAAGGCGCTGAGGTGGAGCAGCATCTTTTCTCGGTTGCCAGTGGCTTGAAATCGATGATTTTAGGAGAAGCGCAAATTCAGGGTCAAATTAAAGAGGCGTTTGAGGCAGCGCAAAAATTCAAAACCGTTGGGCCGCTGCTTTCGGCGCTGTTCCGCAATGCGTTGACCGTCGGCAAGCGCGTGCGCACCGAAACCGCCCTCAGCGAGCACTCGGCTTCGGTCAGCCATGCCGCGGTGGCGTTGGTGAAGAAATCGTTCGGCGGGCTGACCGGTCTCAACATTTTGGTAATCGGCATGGGCAAAATGAGTTTGTTGGCGGTGAAGGCGCTGTTGAAAGGTGGGGCAAGCGATGTTACAGTGATCAATCGCACGGAAGAAAAAGTGAAAGACGTTGCTGCCAGACTCAATGTCAAATTCTTTGGATTTGATAAACTCGAAGATTGCCTCAAAAATGCGGACGTGGTTATCAGCTCGACTGGCGCGCCGCATGTTGTGTTGAGCAAAGGGATGGTGCAGCAAACGCTGGCCAACCGTGGGTTCCGCCCGCTGCTGATCGTTGACATGGCCGTCCCCCGGGACGTCGATCCGGAAGTCAGCGCTCTGAATTCAGTTAAGCTTTATAATATCGATCATCTCAAATCTGAGTTGGACAGCAACGGCGGCAAACGCTGCGCGGAAATCACCAAAGCGAAAAATATCATTGAACAAGAAATGGCCAATTTTGCGGCGTGGCGGCAGTCGCTGGAAGTCACGCCTGTGATCACCGACCTGCGCAGTTTCGCGGAAGATATTCAGTCGCAGGAAGTGGAACGCGCGCTGCGCCGTCTGCAAGCCGAGCTGCCAGAGCACGACGTGCAGGTAGTGCAGGAGTTGGCTCGGCGCATCGTCAACAAAATGCTGCATCAGCCCATCGTGCGTTTGCGAGCGGAAGCTGCCGAGGGCAACGGCCAGAGCTACACCGCTGCCGTTCGCAATCTCTTTGGGTTGTCATCCGATTCGCTTCGCGGAGAAAACAGAGCGTAATTGTATTCCTACGATTTAAATAGACCACTGCGCGTCGGTACCCGGCGCAGTGCGTTAGCCAAAGCTCAGACCCACGCCGTCATCGACCAGCTTTTGCAACTCCAGCCGCAACTGCAAATTCAGATCATCGAGATCGTCACCACCGGCGACAAGGTTTTGGACACCGCATTGAGCCGGATGCCGGGCAAAGGCGTTTTCGTGAAGGAGATCGAGGACAAACTGCTCGAAAATGAAATCGATATTGCGGTGCACAGTATGAAAGACCTACCAACTGAATTTCCGGCGGGATTGAAGATTGGCGCCATCACCGAGCGAGTTGACCCGCGCGACGTTTTTGTGACGCACTTTAAAAAGAATTTGGAGGAAATGCCGGCGGGCGCGAAAATCGGCACCAGCAGTTTGCGACGAAAATCTCAGTTGCTGACGCTGCGGCCGGACTTTGAAATCATCGCTATTCGCGGTAACATCGACACGCGGCTGCGAAAAGCGGAGAGTGAAGAATACGACGGTATCGTTCTCGCGGCAGCTGGTTTAACCCGGATGGGTTGGCAGCACCGCATCCAGCAATATTTGAACTATGATTTGATGATCCCGGCTGTAGGACAGGGCGCCGTGGGCGTCGAGATTCGTGAAAACGATCACGAGACCGAATCTCTGCTGAAACCGCTGAATCATCAACTCACGGAAATTGCCGTCATCGCCGAGCGCACATTTCTCGCAGCGATGGGCGGCGGCTGCCAGACACCGATGGGCGGCTTTTGTGAAATCAACGGCGGGCAAATGATCTTCCACGCATTTGTAGCGGAAGAAGATGGAAGTCATTTTAGAAAAGAAAAAGTTGCTGGCAGAATTGAAGAGGCCAGGGCCGTTGCCGAAAAAGTGGCGTTGGTTTTGAAAGAGAACTCGTGATGAAGAAGCCACTCGCCGGAAAACGAATCATCGTCACCCGCGCGCAAGATCAAGCGCATGAGCTCATCGCGCCGCTCAAACATTTGGGCGCGGAGGTGATTGCGATTCCAACGATTGAAATCGTGCCACCGGATTCATGGGAAGCCTGCGACGCTGCTCTCGAAAATCTATCTCGCTATGACTGGCTGATTTTTACTTCCGTTAACGGGGTGAGATTTTTTGTGAAACGACTCGAGGGAAGAGGCCGCTCCATTTCCGAATTGAATGCGGCGAAAATCGCAGCCGTAGGAGAAAGAACGAAAATGGCGTTGCAAGAAATCGGCGTGCGCGTCGATCTCGTGCCCGAGGAATTTCGCGCCGAAGGGTTGGCGAAAGCTTTCTCCGAGATCGACCTGCGCGGGAAGCGAATCCTCATTCCGAAAGCTCAAGAAAGTCGCGAGGTTTTGGTGAATGAGTTAGTCAAATTAGGCGCGCAGGTCGATACCGTGGCAGTTTACAAAAATCAACCGCCAGCGCAATGCAATTCTTCCGAAATTGCCAAAGCGCTCAATGGCCATTCAGTTGATGTGCTGACCTTCACCAGTCCCGCGACGGTTCGAAATTTTGTTGCGTTAATTGGGCGCGATAAAATAGAACGCTGGCTGAAACACGGATGCAAGATCGCCGCAATTGGCGGCGTCACCGCAGAGGCGTTGCGCGAGCTGGAATTGCTGGCAAACATTGTGCCGGCGAAATCCACGATTCCAGATTTAGCCCAAGCCATCGCGGATTTTTATACCGAAGTAGGGAACGCATAGAATGCGTTCCCTACAAGAATAGTGGAATTTTGCTAATGACTGAAAAACTAAAAAACGATCTGCTCATCAAAGCCTGCCGCCGCGAGCCGACGCCGAGAACGCCAGTGTGGATCATGCGACAAGCTGGCCGCTATTTGCCCGAATATCAGAAAGTCCGCGCGAAGGCCGATTTCATGACGATGTGCCACTCGCCGGAGTTGGCCGCCGAGGTAACGCTGCAGCCAGTGGACATTATCGGGGTTGACGCGGCCATTATTTTTTCCGATATTCTCGTCATTCCCGAAGCCATGGGCATGGCGCTGAATTTTCACGAAGGTCGGGGGCCGGTGTTCGAGGCGCCACTGCGCGATCCCAAGGATTTCGAGAAGCTGCGGCCGGTGATTCCGGAAGAAGGTCTCGATTTTGTTTTGCAGGCACTGAAACTGGTTCGCAAAGAATTGAACGGCCGCGTGCCGCTCATCGGATTTGCCGGCGCGCCGTGGACGCTGGCGGCGTATATGGTCGAAGGACAGGGTTCGAAGGATTTCACGAAAATCAAAAGTCTGATGTACACGTCCCCCGGGCTCCTAAAAAATTTGTTGGAGAAACTAACCGTCGCTGTGGCCGATTTTCTCAGCGCGCAGATTGAAGCCGGTGCGCAAGTGGTGCAGATTTTCGACAGCTGGGCCGGCCAGTTATCCCCCGATGATTTTCGGGAATTCTCGCTGCCGTATTTGAAGCAAGTCGTGCAGAGCATCAAACGCAGTGGCGAGCCGATCATCGTTTTTGCCCGCGATGCGCGTTACTCCCTCGAACCGCTGTCAAAAATCGGCGCCGATGCCCTCGGACTTTCCTGGACCGCCGATCTTGCATTAGTTCGCAAACAAGTTGGAGATAGAGTCGCGTTGCAGGGCAATTTAGATCCGTGCGCATTGTTTGCGCCGAAGGATCGGCTGCGCGCGGAAGTCATCAAAATTTTAGAAAAGGCCGGCGATGGTGCCGGCCACGTTTTCAATTTAGGCCACGGCATTCTGCCGCAGACGCCGGTGGAAAACGCAAAGGCCATGGTTGAGTTTGTGAAGGAGGAGAGTGAAAAGTTGCGGGGTTCCTCGATGGAGTAATCGAGTTCTGGAGTGTTGAGTTGGATTGTTGGATCAATGGATTAATGGATCAATGGAATTGCAGACTGCAAATTGCAGATTTCAAAAGTCAAAATTTTCGTTTCATGTCTCACGTTTGACGTTTCCTTTTTCAGTACCCCAGTACTCCAAAACTCCATTACTCCAATACTCCCTCACCACTTGAACATAAATAAACCAATTGAGTAGTCAATGTCAACGCCAACAAAAACTCTGCAAGTAGACATCGAGATGCTGCGGCGGTACGATCAGCCGGGGCCGCGCTACACCAGCTATCCCACCGCGCCGCAATTTACTGATCGATTCGCGGCGGCAGCATTCGATAAAGAAATTCGCGAAACCAACGAGCTCGAAAGTCCCGCGGATTTGTCGCTGTATTTTCATCTGCCTTTTTGCGACACGCTGTGCTACTTTTGCGGCTGCACGATGATCATCACTCGCAACCGCCAGCGCATCGAGGATTATCTCAACTATATAATTGAAGAAATCAAACTTATTGCGGCACGGACGAAAAAAGGGAGAAAGGTTGCCCAGCTACACTGGGGCGGCGGCACGCCCACGTACCTCGATCCGGATCAGATTCGCCGCTTGTTTGCGGCCACCCGCGAGCATTTCGAATTTCATCCCGACGCTGAGATTGGCGTTGAAATTGATCCGCGCGGCATGACCGAAGCTCATCTCGACGCCCTGCGCGACGTTGGGTTTAATCGCGCCAGTATGGGCGTACAGGATTTCGAGCCGCAGGTGCAACAGGCCGTCAATCGCCTGCAATCCGAAGAGCTGACGCGCTGGGCTTTCGACGGTTTGCGAGCGCGGGGCTTCGACAGCATCAACCTCGACCTGATTTACGGGCTACCGTTTCAAACCGAGGCCTCGTTCCAACGCACCCTCGACCGCATCATCGATATTTCGCCGGACCGTCTGGCCATTTTCAATTACGCCCACGTGCCGTGGATGAAAAAACATCAACGCGTAATTGACGAAAGCACACTGCCAAAAGCTGCAGAGAAACTGAGCATTTTGAAAACAACTATCGAGAAGCTCACGTCGGTGGGCTATGTTTACATCGGCATGGATCATTTCGCCAAAGAGAACGACTCCCTGACGCAGGCGCTGCGGGAGAAAACGCTGTACCGCAATTTTCAGGGCTACTCGACGAAGTGGGGCTGCGATCTCTACGGACTCGGGATGTCGAGCATCAGTCAGTTGCGCAACGTGTATGCGCAGAATCTCAAAGACATCCCGCACTACTATAAACGAATTGAAAGCGGCAAGCTGGCGACGCAGCGCGGCTACCGTCTCACCGACGACGATCAGTTGCGGCGTTATGTGATTATGCGCCTCATGTGCGATTTCGAATTGGACAAATCACGCGTGGAGAAAAAATTCAACATCAACTTTGACAATTATTTTGAAGACGCGCTGCCGCAATTGGAACGCTTCGCCGCCGACGGACTCATCGAATGGCCGAACGGCAAAATCGTCGTCACTGAAATGGGGCGGCTGCTCATCCGCAACATCGCCATGGTTTTCGACAAATATCTAAAGCAGCCGAAGCCGCAGGAGACGCCGGTGTATTCGCGAACGGTATAACTGCAGTGGTGGAGTATTGGAGTGGTGGAGTGTCGGATTATTGGATTAATGGATCAATAGATTGATGTTGGACGTAACGCAAACCTCTGGTTTGCATCTCAAAGCAGAGTTTTGAGTTACACTACTCCATCACTCCATTACTCCACCACTCCTCGCCGTTCATTGATCCATTGATCCAACTATCCATTAATCCTCGTAGTTAAAAATCAGATCAGGAGTCAGAAACTTGGACGCTCGAACCTTTCTCAAAAAATACAAATACGATGAACGATTAATCACCGGCAATTACTATCCCGCCGCACCGCTTCAAGCCGAGTCCGGCGACACCATTGGCGTGGTGTTGATGAACCTCGGCGGGCCGGACACCGGCGCCGATGTTGAGCCATTTCTCTACAATCTGTTCATGGATCCCGCGATCATCGATTTGCCGTTTGGGGGAATTTTGCGGCATTGGCTTTCGAAATTTATCTCCACGCGGCGGTCGCAGCGGGTGGGACACGATTACCAGAAAATCGGCGGCGGCTCGCCCATCAACCGACTCACGCGCGAGCAGGCCGAGAATCTCGAACGCGAGTTGAATCAGACTTACGGCAAAGCGGCGGGCGTGACATTCCGCGTGTATATTGCCATGCGCTACTGGCATCCCACCTCTGAAGAAGCCGCGGCGCAGATGCAGCGCGATGGCGTGACCAAAGTGGTGCTGCTGCCGCTCTATCCGCAGTATTCGAAAACTACCACGGGATCGTCGCTGGTTTATTGGTGGATGCTGGAGCAGAACGGCGAAATCCCGAAATGGCCAACGACCTATGTTTACGAATACGCGGCGCATCCGAAGTTCGTGCAGGCCATCAGCAGCCGCATCGACGAGGGGCTGAAGCGATTTCCGAAAGAGGCGCGCGAGGACATGCAGCTCGTGTTCAGCGCGCACGGCACGCCGCTTTATGAAATGAAGAAGCGCCGCGATCCCTATTGCTGTCTCATTCACTCCACTGTCGAGCAGGTGATGAATTTCCGCGGACGCGATTTGCCATTTCACGTGGCGTTTCAAAGCAAAGTCGGTCCTGCCGAGTGGCTGACGCCCAGCACGCCGGACAAACTCAAAGAACTTGCCGACGCTGGACACAAAGCGGTGCTCATTATCCCGGTGGCGTTTGTCACCGATCACATCGAGACGCTGTTCGAGCTCAACATGCTGATTCGCGATCAGGCGAAGGAGTTCGGCATTCAGCATTATGAAGTCACCAGTGGATTGAATTCGCACCCGCTGTTCATCCAAGCGTTGGCCGAGGCGACAATCTCGCAGGTGCAGTTACCATCCAACGGCCAGTTGCGCCCGATTTCGGCTGAGCCGATCCGCATTGGCGGACAGGAATTGCCAAAATTCTCGGAAGCGAGGCGCACGACGCGTTGCCATCAGTGCGAGCATATTACGGAGGCGGTGTGTTGGGAGGGAGTGCAAGTTGAGTCGGCTGTTTGATAATGACCATTGGAAATTGTCATTTCGAACCTCGACGCTTTTGCTTTTGTCGAGGTGAGAAATCTGGCGGCAATCAGATCGTCCCTTGATCAAATCAACTATGAGCGTAATCGCTGACTCTATTCTCCGTCAGATTTCTCGCTTCGCTCGAAATGGCATTTCATGGGCCTTCTACTGGTTAACAAGAATGGTGTTTTACTCGGTGACCTCTGTGCCTTTGTGGCAAATTTGAATCAAAGCAAATGACCCTCGAAAAAGATACCCTCATCATCGGTGCCGGTATCTCCGGACTCGCCACCGCCTTTCGCCTCCAGCGCAGCGGCTTCGAAATTTTGGTCCTCGAAAAATCCGATCACATCGGCGGCGCCATTTTGAGCGAGCAGCACGATGGCTTTCTCATCGACTACGGTCCCAACAGCACGCTCGACACTTCGCCCAAAATTCGCGGATTCATCAAAGCCGTCGGAGTGGAGGAGAGTCGCGTCAACGCCAATGCCTCGGCAAGTCGCCGATATGTTTTGCGCGGTGGCGTGCTGCAGCCCCTGCCCATGAATCCGCCGCAGTTTCTCAAATCAAAATTGTTTTCGTGGAAAGCCAAGCTGCGATTGTTCGCCGAGCCGTTCATTTCTCCCGCGCCGGCGGACAAAGAAGAAACCATTGCCGAATTTGTGAAACGCCGGCTCGGACAGGAATTTCTCGATTACGCCATCAATCCGTTTGTGGCCGGAGTTTATGCCGGCGATCCGGAGCGGCTGAGCGTGCGCAGCGCCGTGGCCAAAATTTATGCCCTCGAAAAAAATTATGGCAGCTTGATCAAAGGCGCCATCAAAGGGGCGAAGGAGCGGAAGAAACGCACGGAGACCGACAAAACTCGCGCCCAACTTTTCTCTTTTCAAAACGGCATGGCCGAATTGGTGGAAGGTTTGAAAAAGAATCTGCGCGAGAATATTCAAACCAAAACTGAAATCAAAAGAATTTACCGAAATGATGATTCGTGGAGAGTCGAATACACCCAAGCCGGCCAGTCGAAAATCGTGACGGCGAAAAGTGTGATCTTCACCACTCCGGCGTACGTCACAGCAAGTTTGCTGCAACCATTCGACTCGACGCTTTCCGAAAAACTCCACGAAATTGTTTATCCTCCGGTGGCAATGGTATTCTTAGGATTCAAAAAGCAGCCGCCTTGCCGGCCCCTCGACGGCTTCGGATTTCTCGTGCCGAAAGTCGAGAAGCGCAACCTCCTCGGCACGATTTGGAGCTCGACCATTTTTCCGAATCGCGCGCCGGAGGGCGGCATTGCATTAACTACATTTGTTGGCGGCATGCGTCAGCCGGAGTTGGTGAGTCGAGACGATGATGAACTCTTGAAATTAGTGCAAAACGATCTGCGCGAAATTATGGGACTCGCGGGACAGCCGGACATCGTGAAAATCAAGCGTTGGGAGAAAGCGATTCCGCAATATGAGTTGGGACACCAGCAGCGCATCGAAGCCGCCGAAAATTTTGAGCGCAATCATCCGGGAATTTTCATCTCCGGCAATTTCCGCGGCGGAATTTCCGTGGGAGATTGCATCGTGCAGTCGGAAGGGGTTGCTGAAAAGGTGGCAGCGTTTTGCAAAAAGCCGACGACGGTTTCAGCAACCGCTGATTCATATAGCAATTAAAAGATTAAACCACTGATTGACACAGATGCCCACGGATGCAATGTAGTTCGAATATCTCAATAAAAAAAATCTGTGTTTCCTCCGTGCGAATCCGTGGCAAAAAAATTTAATCTGCGTTCAGCTGCGAAATCTACGTCCAATTTTTAATCAGAAAGGTGCGCTATGCATAAACCCCACATCCGTCCTCGTCGTTTGCGTGGCACCGCCGAGATTCGGCGCATGGTGCGCGAAACCAAACTCTCCGTGGATGATTTCATCTATCCTTTGTTTGTGACCCACGAGGCGAAAGCCAAAAAGCCTATCGCCTCGATGCCCGGTCAGTATCAGCTTTCCATCGACAATCTTGTGAAGGAAGTCGAGGAAGCCAAGTCGCTCGGCATCCCGGCCATTATGCTGTTTGGCATTCCGAAATCGAAGGATGCATACGGCTCCGATTCCTACAACGACAACGGCATCATTCAGCAGGCGGTGCGCGCGGTGAAGGAAACGGTGTCGGGCATCCTCGTCATCACCGATGTCTGTTTTTGCGAGTACACTGACCACGGCCACTGCGGCGTGATCAAAGATCAAACCGTGGACAACGATGTCACGTTGCCGCTGCTGGCGAAGCAGGCGACCTCGCACGCCCACGCCGGCGCGGATATCGTCGCGCCCTCCGGCATGCTCGATGGCATGGTGGGCGCCATCCGCGATGGCCTCGACAAAGCCGGATTTGACAAAGTTCCCATTTTGAGTTACGCGGTGAAATACGCCTCCAGTTTTTACGGTCCGTTCCGCGACGCCGCGGAGTCCGCGCCGAAGTTTGGCGACCGCCGCACGCATCAAATGGATCCCGCCAACGTGCGCGAGGCGTTGCGCGAAGCGGAGCTGGATGTGAAGGAAGGCGCGGATATGTTGATGGTGAAACCGGCGCTGGCCTTTCTCGATGTGATTCGCCGGGTGAAGGAGCGATTTGATTTGCCGCTCGCGGCATACAACGTCAGCGGCGAGTACTCAATGGTGAAAGCCGCGGCGCAAAACGGCTGGATAAACGAGCAGGGTATCACGCTGGAAATTCTCACGTCCATCAAACGCGCCGGCGCCGATGTGATTTTGACCTATCACGCAAAGGATGCGGCGAAGTGGCTGGGGTGATGGAACCATTAGATGTACAACAAATGGTAATGTATCCTACCGAAAAAAGCGCTTTTATTGATACGAACGTACTCGCACACATCGTTGGTGAGTCTAGTAAAGGACTTGAGGTTCTCGATACTTTGAGAGAATCCAAATTCAAGGTTGTGACATTTCGAAAATGTGTCTATGAATTATACTCAATGGTTAAGGGTACAACTAAAGATAAAAGCTCAAATAAAAACCACCCTCTAAAGAAATTAATTTCCAAAGAAATAAATGATATTGGGCAAAGACTATTCAAGAAAGAACCCAATATTGATGAGATTGGTAATTCCTATTATTGGTATAATTTATGTGAGGAGTGGCAAGGCTGGGACTTCTTCGAATCAAGTCAGCAAAACATTGATAAATTCATTAACAAGTCTCACACTAAAGAGGCTTTACACTATCTTGACATGCAAAGGCTGTTTGTAGAATGGAAAAAAGGACTGAAATCCGTGTTCACTCTGATTGACGATTTGTTAAGAAAACATCGGGTTTCCATCCTCGAATATATTAAAGTTTTTGGATCAGACTGGTATATGAAAAAAGGATTTATATACGAACAGGAGCTTGCAAAAAACTCTTTAATGCCAAACGAAGATTTTGAGTTAGTACTTGCTGCGCTTTGCAAACAATCACAGGTTTTTGTAACAGAAGATGACAAAGAATTACTTTGGCGCGGTGGATTAAGTTTAGGTTTGGGTACACCATGTTTGTCGTTTTGTTGTCCAGAAAGATTGAAAGAAGCAATCGAAGATAACTTTAATCTAAGATTTTATCGAAAACCGAAGCCAAAGGACGAAAATCATCATCATGGTTGATATTGTTTTAAGCGTGGAAACGGCAGGATCAACGTGCAGGCCATCGCGCTGGAAATTCAAACGCGCCGGCGCGGATGTGATTTTTGACGTATCATGCAAAGGATGCGGCGAAGTGCCTGAGGATAGACTGGGGCGCTATTTTTCCGTTGTTTTATTTGATTCTCAGGATTAGATTCTACTACTTGAATTGTCAAACGGGATTTAACAAATGAAGACCATAACTTATTCGCAAATCAAAAACAATTTCGCAAAAGTTTTTGAAATGGTAAAAAACGGCGAAGAAATCATTGTCAGTAAAAACAAAACGAGTGACAAGATTGCCATCATTGTGCCTTACGAAAAATATATAAGAAAGAGCGAACGCCCGTTGGGTATTTTGAAGGGAAAGGCGACTTTTGAACTCAAAGATGGTTTCAAAATGACCGAACAAGAACTCTTTGAGTCATGAGATATCTGCTCGATACCCATGCCTTTCTTTGGACTCTGTTTGAGGATGAACGGCTCTCAAATAAGGTTCAAGATGCAATCAGAAATCCTGAGAATGAAATCTATGTGAGCGTCATTACGTTTTGGGAAATTTCTCTACAGTTCGCAATTGGAAAACTGGCATTGAAAGGCATCTCCCCGGATGATCTACCCGAAAAAGCAAAAGAGGTAGGAATCGAGACTCTACAAATATCCGAACATCAAGCGGCTTCCTTCCACAATCTTCCAAAACTCAAGCATAAAGATCCGTTTGACCGACTCATCATTTGGCAGGCAATAAACGAAAAACTCAGACTGATTTCAAAAGATAGCGAAATCAAAGAATACTCAAAGCATGGCTTGACTTATCTTTGGTGAGATCTATGAAAGCCAGTTTTCAGCGGGCTGCCTATGCCTGTTCTTTCAAAGATTTCTGAACAAGTCGAAGGTAGAATACCAATGAAAACCCAAAACTCCGAAAAACTCTTCACTCGCGCCCAAGAGCTTCTCCCCGGTGGCGTCAATAGTCCGGTGCGCGCTTTCAAAGCTGTGGGCGGCGTGCCGCGGTTCATCGCTCGCGCCGAGGGGCCGTATCTGTTTGATGTCGATGGCAACCGCTACACCGACTACGTCTGCTCGTGGGGACCAATGATCCTCGGCCACGCCCATCCGGAAGTGACTGAAGCCGTGACTCGCGCCCTTCGCAACGGTACCAGTTACGGCGCGCCCACCGAAGTAGAAGTGGAGTTGGCGCAGATGGTGGTGGAGGCCGTGCCGTCCATCGAGATGGTGCGGTTTGTGAACTCCGGCACCGAGGCCACCATGAGCGCACTGCGGCTGGCACGCGCGTACACCAAACGCGACAAGATCATCAAATTCGAGGGGTGCTATCATGGTCACGCGGACATGCTGCTGGTGCAAGCGGGATCCGGTGTGGTCACGTTGGGACTGCCGGATAGTCCGGGCGTGCCCAAAACCGCGGTGGGGGATACCCTCGTGGCGCGCTACAACGATCTCGATTCCGTCCGCCAACTTTTCGAAAAATTTCCGAATGAGATTGCCGGCGTGATTGTCGAGCCGGTGGCGGGCAACATGGGCGTCGTGCTGCCGCAACCCGGATTCCTCGAAGGTCTGCGCGAGATTACGCAGGCTCATAATTCGCTATTGATTTTCGATGAAATCATTACCGGCTTTCGGGTAGCGTACGGCGGCGCTCAGCAGTTGTACAGCATCATGCCCGACCTCACCTGTCTCGGCAAAATCATCGGCGGGGGATTGCCGGTGGGCGCGTACGGCGGACGCAAAGAGATTATGCAGCTCATTGCGCCGGTGGGGCCGGTTTATCAGGCTGGCACACTTGCGGGGAATCCGGTGGCCATGACCGCCGGCATCGCCACACTGAAAATTTTGAAACAGCCGGACACTTATCCCAAACTCGAAAAACTCGCCAGCCAATTGGCTGATGGCATTAAACAAGCCGCCGAGTCTGCCGGTGTGCCGATTTTCCAAACCCGCGTCGGCTCGATGTTAGGAATGTTTTTTACTTCCGAAACTGTAGTGGATTGGCCCACCGCCAAAACTGCCGACACCCAACGTTACGCCAAATTCTTCCACGAAATGCTGAGCCGCCCGTCTGCCTTAGGCTCTGGGCGGGCAGGCGCCAGCTATTTTGCGCCGTCGCAGTTTGAGGCAGCGTTCGTTTCGCTGGCTCATTCGGAGGGGGATGTAGCAAACACGGTTGAGGCCGTCGCGCAGGTTTTTCGCAAGCTGTGATAGTTTCTTTTGAAAAGATGGTGTAGAACGCGGATTGCCCGAAAACTGATATCTCTGTTGATCCGATTTTCTCATCAGTAGCGTTGCTGTGCTTTCAAGCAGTTCTAACCCCATTTTGCTTATCAATCCCCGTAATTGTTTTTTTCATGCCAAAAATCTCTGCTTGCATTTTTAAAGTCGAACAATTATTTTCGCGCATGGCCGAACTGAACGTCGCATTCCCCAATTATATTTCGAGTCGCATTCGCTTCACGTGGATTTTGAGTCCGCAGAAAGATTTGCTGTTTTATATTGGCTCGACATTGGCGGGCTGGCTGTACGTCGGTGTGATTTGGCTTGCGATTCGCACGCTGGATGATCCGCTCAACGATGCGTTTTCCATCATTCAAATTGGCGGGCAAACCATCACGTTGAATTTGTATTTGCTGGTGGTTTTAAGCTGGGCGCTGCTATTGGATGCGCCGCATGTGTGGGCAACGCTCGGCCGCACGCTCTTCGATCCGGATGAATGGCGGGTGCGCGGCCGGGAAATCCGCCGCTCGTTTCTGTGGTTTTTCGTCGGACCGATTGCCATCGTTTTGCCCTACGCGTTTGGCAGTTTCAGTAAGCGTCTCGGTGTCACTTTTTCGGAAGCTACTTTGGCTGGAGGTGGAATTCTCTTTTTTGTTTTCTTCCGCTTGTGGGCCTACTATCACGTCGTGCGACAGCACTGGGGATTTTTTGCGCTTTACAAACGCAAGGCCAACGACTACGGCGATCTCACCAACAAAATCGATTACTGGTTTTTCAACCTGAGTCTTTACCTGCCGCTGGCGATGTTCATGGCCAGTCCGTTTTATGCCCGCACCCCCGGTTTCCCGGACCTCGGCTTGCGGACGCCGCTGATCGGGAATGTCAGCATCGGCTCAGTGGTATATCCGCTGACTTGGGCTCTGTATCTCGTCACGATTACCGGTTACATTGCGTTTCAGATCAAACTCTGGCGCGATGGCCAGATTTTGAACGGCAGCAAGTTGCTCTACATGCTGTTGATTGTGCCGCTGCATTTCGTGGCGTTCAGTCATCCGATCATGGCGGTATTCATCGTGCCGCTGGTGACCATTGGTCATAACATTCAATATCACTGTATTGTCTATTCGTTTGCACAAAACAAGTATAAAAACAAAACCGAGCGCAGTTATCGTTGGGTGAAAACACTTTTCAAAAATTTTGCGGTGTATGCAATGGTCGGCCTTCTGTTCACCTTGATTTTTTATCGCGGGCCGTGGATCGACTGGCTGCAAAATCTCACCGGGTTGAAATTGGATCAGGTAGTCTTGAATTCGCTGGGCATGATGGCTGGGGTTCAGAAGCCGGCGGAGCTGCATTTGGGCGAGCGCATCTTTGCGGCATTTTTGTTAGGCTGGGCGATGCAGCATTATTATCTCGATTCTAAAATCTGGCGGGTGAGTAAAGACAAAGAAGTGCGGGAGAATTTGCGGGTGTGATACCCCGATGCCGATTATTTCGTCCCGATTGAATTGCCGCCGGCGGTTGAATATTTTTACAAACAGAGATCTCAGAAGAAAGGTTTGTATGAAGAAAGGCATGATGACTCGTTCCCTCACGGCTGTCGTTTTGACGTGCAGCCTTTTGCTTATTGCAACCACGCCCGTCCCCGATGCCGCGCGCCCCGGTTTCGACGCCATTCAACCGGAGTCTATGAAGGCGATCCTGAGCTTTCTGGCAGCGGATGAATTGGAGGGGAGGGACACCGGGCATCGCGGCTTAAACATCGCCGCGAAATTTTTGGAGGCCCAGTATCGTCTGGCGGGACTCACGCCGCCGCCCGGCCAGAATTCTATGTTTCAAAGCTTCTTCATTCGTGAGAGCCGATTTGACAGTCTGACCAACTTGATCGTTTCTTCGGCCGATAAAAACAGGCCAACCGTTTTTTCGATATCCAGAGATTTTGCGGCGGTCGGCCACCTGCGGGAGGACCGCTCGATAACTGCGCCGGTGGTGTTCGCCGGTTTTGGATTCACCGACGACAGCCGGAAATATGATGATTTCGAAGCCGTTGACTGCGCGGGTAAAATTTTGTTGATGTTTTCAGGAACGCCGAAGTTCCAGGATTCCTCCGGCGTCAAAAAATTTTTTATTGCTCCGCCAACGTTTCGTGATGGCCGGACGAAATCGGCTGCTGCGAAGAAAGTCGGCGCCGCCGCGCTGTTGATTATTAACGACCGGCTCGTGTCTCGCACAGACCCGCTGGCGCGGCGCTGGTTCAATCGTGTGAGCGTCAAACTCGCGGACGATGCGGATGATTTGCCGCTGCTTTACGTTACCAGTACGCTCGCCAATTCACTGCTTGCCAGCAGCGGTTGGACGGTGGAGTCGCTGCGCGCAAAAATCTTGGAGAAACAAGCGCCGCAGTCGTTTGAAATCAAGAAGACGCAAGTGACGCTGAATTTGAAGGTTCAAACGGAAACCAAAATCACTCAAAATGTGGTGGCCTATCTCGAAGGCGCAGAGCCGGTTTTGAAAAATGAGGTGGTGGCGTTTGGCGCCCACTACGATCACGTGGGCATCGATGACAGCGGCGACGTGTTTAACGGCGCCGATGACGACGGCAGCGGCACCACCGCGATGTTAGAAATTGCCCGCGCCTTTGCCAAAAATCCCGAGCGGCCCAAACGCAGCTTGATTTTTATCTCACACACCGGGGAGGAAAAGGGATTGCTCGGCTCGCGGTATTATACTGAGCATCCGCTGGTGCCGCTGCAAAACACTGTGGCACAATTGAACATGGACATGATCGGCCGCAACGACTCCAACTCGGTTTACATCATCGGCTCGGATTTTCTGTCGCAGGAGCTGCATCAAATCAACCTCGCGGCCAACGAGATGATTGGGCTGAATTTCGATTACACCTACAACACGGAAAGCGACCCCAATCGCTTTTATTATCGCAGCGATCACTACAACTACGCCCGGCGCGGCATCCCGATCATCTTTTATTTTTCCGGGGTGCACGAAGATTATCACAAAGTCACCGATACGGTCGATAAAATCAATTTCAACAAAATGGCGCGCATCGCTCGGCTGGTTTATCTCACTGGCTGGAAGGTCGCCAACCGCGAGACGCGGCCGAAGGTGGATCGAAAAATCAACAACGATTTCATCGACGAGAATTAGAATTGCAAAACAAACCGGAGGGTAAACGTGATCGCCATCAACTTAATTCTTATTGCGGTAATGATGAGTACGAACAGCGATAAAACTCCCGCGGGTTACGATCCGGAACTTTACGCCCGCGCCCGGCGGATTGCAGCTTCCACCATCATTTTAGATGGTCATGTTGATGTTCCCTACCGTTTACTCGAAGAAATGGAGGACATTTCGCAAAAGACCGCCAAAGGCGATTTCGATTACCCGCGCGCCAAAGAAGGAGGGCTGGACGCGCCGTTCATGTCCATTTTTATTCCGGCGTCATATCAGCAGACGCCCGGCGCCTCCAAAAGACACGCCGAGAAATTAATCGCTATGATGGATAGCATCATCGCGAAGCATCCGGATAAATTTGCCAGCGCACTCACCCCCGCGGATGTAAAAAATAATTTTGCCAAAGGCTTAATTTCGCTGCCGTATGGAATGGAAAACGGCTCGGCCATCGAAGATGATCTGAAGAATGTGAAATATTTTTTTGAAAACGGAATTCGTTATATCACGCTGACCCACGGCAAAAAAAATCTCATTTGTGATTCCTCTTATGATCCTGACAAAGGCTGGAACGGTTTGAGTTCATTTGGCAAAAAGGTGGTGGCGGAGATGAACCGCGTCGGGATCATGGTGGATATTTCGCACGTTTCGGATTCAACATTTTATCAAGTACTGCGGTTGTCCAAAACGCCGCCGATTTGCTCGCACTCCAGTTGCCGTCACTTCACGCCCGGCTGGGAACGCAACGTGGATGACGACATGCTGCGGGCGCTGGCGCAGAAGGGCGGGGTGATTCAAATCAATTTTGGCTCGTCATTTTTGACCGAGACGGCCAATAAATACGACAACAAATATTGGGCGCACCGCAAGCAATTTATGTCCAGCCGCGGCATCGCGGACGAAAGGGATCATCGCGTGAAAACCGAGATGGATGAATATAAAAAGCAAAATCCTTATCCCTATGCCACCATTGCAGATGTGGTGGCTCACATCGATCATGTGGTGAAAATCGCCGGTATCGATCACGTGGGCCTCGGCTCTGATTTCGACGGCGTGGGCGATTCGCTGCCAAAAGATTTAAAATCCGCAGCCGATTACCCGAAGCTAATTTATCATCTCCTCAAGCGCGGCTACTCCGAAACCAATATCGAAAAAATTCTCAGCGGCAACGTGCTGCGCGTCTGGCAGCAGACACTGGATTACGCGGCGCAGAAGTAGTTCTTTTAAGTTGAGACTCATCTCAGAGATGAGTCTCAACTTAAAATCCTAAAAAATCCTCCCTCACTTTCCCCACTTCTAACCCCTAAGCTGTATTATAATAAGGCCGTTTAATTCATATCGAATCTAACCTGCTTTGCGGCCAGTATCAATTTTTTTTCATTAGAAAGGATTGCAGCATGAAGAAGACAGCATGGTTTTTTACAGTCGTTTTTTCGTTGGCGTTATTTTCTAACCGGAGCACTTTGGCGCAGGTCCCCACCACACTCAGCTATCAGGGGATTCTGGCTCTGCCCGGCGGTTCCGTTGTCACCGATCGCGACTACACCATCATGTTCAAAATTTATGACGTCAGCTCCGGCGGTTCGGCGCTTTGGATGGAGGAGCACACCGTGCCCGTCGTCGGCGGGCTGTTCGGCGTCATTTTAGGAAAAACCACGCCGCTGAATTTGGCGTTCGACAAACAATATTGGTTGGGAATTACGGTTGGGGAAGGGGCCGAATTGACCCCGCGCATCGAGCTTACTGCTGCGCCCTATAGTTTGCACGCGCGTTCCATCGCCGACAACTCCGTGACCTCCGGCAAAATCGCCCCAAACACCGTGGTGCGCAGCGTGAATAGTCTGAAAGAAGACGTGGTGTTGTCCGCCGGAGAAAACGTCACCATCACCCCCAGCGGCAACACCCTCACTATTTCTGCGGCCGGCAGCGGCGACGGCGACATCACCGCGGTGACCGCCGGTGCTGGATTGGCCGGCGGCGGCACCACCGGCGAAGTGAGTTTGTCGATTGCCGACGCCGGCGTCACCAACGCCAAGTTAGCAAACGGCGCGGTTACGGCGGACAAAATCGCCGCCGAGGAAGTGGTCAAAACGTTGAATGGGCTTACTGACGGCGTCAGTCTGAGCGCGGGTACCAACGTCACTATCACACCCGACGGCAACACCCTCATCATTGCTGCGGCCGGCAGCGGCGACGGCGACATAACTTCGGTGACCGCGGGAACCGGTTTGACCGGCGGCGGAACCACCGGCGATGTAACCCTGTCGCTGGCCGACGACGGCGTCTCCACCGCGAAGCTGGCTGACGATGCCGTCACCGCGGCTAAAATTGCCGATGGCGCGGTGGTTCGTTCCGTGAATGGGGCGACCGACGACGTCAACCTCAATGCTTTGAATGCGGCGGACGGCAACCCGGTCGATGCGGTTTTTGTCGATGACGTTGGCAACGTGGGAATTGGAACCACAACTCCGGGAGCGCAACTGCACCTTCTTTCTCCGGCAGTTCGTCTGCGAATGGATGATACTCAAACGCAGTGGGATATGCATGTTGGCCTGGAGAGTTTTGGCAATCTGGAATTTGAACGATTAGGCGTTGATAGTGCGGCTCTAACTTTGGATGGTACGACGAATCGCGTGGTGATCGGAACCGCGCTCGAATTTCCCGATGGCAGCATTCAAACCGAAGCTTATCCCGGCAACCCCAGCTCCCGCCGCTGGAAAACCAACATTCAAACTATTGAAAGCGCGCTGCAAAAAGTGCGGTTACTGCGCGGCGTTTCCTACCAATGGAAAAAAGACGGCCGCGCCGATATCGGTTTGATCGCCGAGGAGGTAGGGGAGGTGGTGCCGGAAGTGGTGAAGTTCGAAAATAATGGCCAAGATGCGAAGTCGGTGGATTACGGCCATCTGGTGGGATTGCTGGTCGAAGCCATTAAAGAACAGCAGAAGCAAATTGACGATCTGAAGGCGCGCCTCGAATCCCTTTCCAGCAGAGACACTGAAACGCAGGATGCTCCACTGGGTATGAATCGGTAACCAATTTCGGGAGAAAAATCGTGAACAAATTAATTGCGTTCGTTCTGGTTTTTGGGTTAGCAGCCGCTGCGGCGAATCCGTTGGCGGCGCAAATTCAGATCGCGCGTTTTGTGCTCGGCAGCGGCGGTACGCCGATTGCCAATTCGCAATTTCAAATCCTCGGCACCATTGGCCAGCCGGCGATTGGCGTGAGCAGCACGCAAGCGATCATTCATGTCTCAGGGTTCTGGGTGGGCGTGGACATTGTGACTTCAGTTGAGCCGATTCCCAACAGCCTTCCCAATTCTTTCCGGCTCGACCAAAATTATCCTAACCCATTCAACCCGGCGACCACCATCCAGTTTGCCGTCCCTCAAACCTCACAAGTCAGCATTAAGCTTTACGATCTGCGTGGGCGCGAAGTGGCAACGCTATTGGATGATCGCTTGGCCGCCGGTGAATACAAGCTGCAGTTGGACGCCGGCGCGTTGGCCAGCGGCGTTTATTTTTATCGTATGCAAACCGAAGGGTTTGTTCAATCCCGCAAGCTCACTTTGTTGAAATGAGCAGCCAGCTAAACTGAGAGGTCGCACTTAAATTTTTTGGGTGAAGCAACCACGGAACGGCAAAAACAAAATAACAAATTGTTGTTCAACGTTGCCCTGTTGCTCGTCTCTGCGATGGGGACTTTGCTTTTTGCCGAAGCCGCGCTGCGGCTGATAGGCAAGCGGCCGGGCTATGTTCCTCGCTATTCGCGCTTTCGGGTCGTCGAGCGTTTGGAGGTGGACAGCTCGTTTTGTACCGATGGCGAGGGCGTGTTCAAAGCCAACCCCGATTACAAAAAATGGAGCGATGACATTTACATCAACTCCGACGGCTTTCGCAGCGCGGAATTCGATCGGCCTCTCCCTGCACAGCAACCGAAAATACTTTTTCTCGGCGATTCCTTCACCTGGGGATCCAGCGCCCGACCCATCACAAAATCGTTTGTGGATCTGGTTGGCCAGCAGGGATTCGTTACCTTCAATTTGGGCATTCCGGGTACGGATCCCCACCAATATGCTTATCTCGCAGAAAAATATGCGCCGCTGCTGAAACCGGATATCGTTGCGGTGATGTTTTATATCGGCAACGATTTCATTGCGCCGCGGCCAATGATGCCGTTCAAAAATCTCTATCACGTGACCAACGCCAAATTTTTATACGCCTTCGACGACGATGGAAATTACATGACTCCGCAGCAGGCCTACGAGTATTATCTTGCCAAAAACAACGCCGCGACCGATTCGCTGCAGAACGCCGTGCCGTTTAAATCAGCGCTGCGAAATGCGTTGACGAAAACGGTGGTCGGCACCTATTTGGTGGTGGCCGCTTCCAAAATCAAGCGTGAGGCGTTCGCCGATTCGGAAAATGAGGCCGCCAGTCCGGTTTATGATCGCGTTCGCGAATCTCTGCTGCGAATCAAATCCGCTTCGGAAAAGGTTGGCGCGCGTTTTATGATGTTCGTGATCCCAATTCACCCGCGAAGACAGCAGCCAGCCAACAGCATCCGATACCATCAAAATTTTTTCAGAGAGTTCGAGGCATATATCCCGGATTTTCTCGATGAAAGCGATTACATGAAGCTTCCCAATTCACACTTCAACAATTCCGGACATCGCAAGTACGCCAACTTTATCTTGAAGGCAATTGAAGAAGGGAGCGCGCCCGACACGAAAGCCGTTTTTAGCAACGGCAGTTGAAACGGATTTTTTCTTGCATTTCCCTGAGATAATGTGTATTTTCGCGTTGCTTTTACGCCAGCAAGCTTACGTTATCTATTGGAGGAAGAAAGTGCATGTCTGAAAAAGCCGCAAAGCCCAAAGATGCCATCTCGCTTGACCTCGAAACCAATCTCCAAACTGCCGAGGGTCGAAGATTCCTCAACCAGCTCAATACCGTCAGCCGTGTTTTGCATGTGAAGGACACCACCGTCCAATTTAAGGGCGAAGAAATTTTAAAAACCGGCTACGTGGGTGATTTCAAAAGCGTGATTCTATATAAATGCCCGAACGGTTATTTTTTGTTTGGCGATAAAGTTTTTGGCAAAAACAATTGGTCGGCCATCGGCAAGTCGATTGATGAGCTTTTGCGGCAGCTTGACGACGGCGAAGTTAAGAAAAAAATTACCGAATCCCTCAGCGCCAGTGCGGTTCCCGCTTAGTTTGCCAAATACAGCTTAGCAGAATCACCTGCCTGCGTAACTTTACCGCAAAGGTCGCTAAGAAAATGCAAAGGGCGCAAAGGGAAAAAATGGTCTTCATTAGCGGCCTTTCCGCCATCTTTGCGATCTTTGCGGTTAAAAAAACTTTGCTTAGATAAGCAATGTTTACAAACTTATAGAACTGGAGACGCCCCATGACCGAAATCACTCGTTCCATTTTGATCAACGCTTCGGCGGAAAAAGTGTGGGCGCAAATTCATCCCAAAAACTGGACCAAGCTCTTCAATTTCGTCAAAGAGGTTCAGGGCTACTCCGATGGCCAGGCGGGCGTGGGGACGCAGGCGAAGGTGATTGCCGGGGATGCCGACACCCCGCTGATTCAGTACAACGTCGAGATCACAGAATTCGTTGAAAATGAAAAAATTGGCTACCGCCGCTTTGGCGGCCCGCTAACGGGCGATGCCGTGATCCTGCTCAAATCCATTCCTAACGGCACCCTGATGGTGCGCACCAGCTTTTATGAAGATGACCTGTCTCCCGAAACCATCAAAACCATCAGCAGCGGCATCGAGAAGGATAACGAAAAGATTAAGAAGTTGGTCGAGGCGGGAAATTAATAACGTCGCTTTTTTCCATTTTCTTGTTAATCCTTCCTCCTCACGTATTTAGCTTTACAAAAGTTTTTTGATATTGTTCAACTCTAAGAGCGAACAATAAATTAATCAACTAACTACGAGGGCGCCATGAAAAAAACAACAACTGTTGTAGTGGTGACGCTGTTGGTGATCGGCTCGTTCGTGTCCCTACAAGGGCAACAAATTGAAACGGATGCGGCCACAGTTCAGCCGGTGACCGTGGTTACGATCACTCAGGCCAACGGCGAGATGTTCACTTTTTCGGATCGCGGGCCGCAAATGGCGGACGCGGTCGCGGGGGGCAACGAGCTTTGTGAGGGGCTGTGGACCGGTAACAACGACGTCCGCTTCAACTTGATTAACCAGACCACCATCGATACGTTTCGCATCATTTTTCGAAACGTCGGTGGCTGCACCACCGTGGAGGTTAAAAACTTTCCTGTTACTGTTTCTGGCAATAGTTTTAACATCAGCTACAACATTCCCACCATTAGTTCCGGCTCCCTCAGCGGAACGTTTTCGGAGGACGGGCAATCCGTCAGTGGCAGTTTTTCCTATTCCAACAATCAATGCGGCGGCAGCAGCGTCACCGGCGCCTGGAACGCCGCGCCGGTTACGCCGTGCATTATTATCTTGGATCCGCCGCTTAATCTGACGGCCGCGCTGATTACAGAGGGTGTGCAGCTTAATTGGCAATCGCCGGGGGCCCCGCCGCTTCGCGATACAACCGAGATAGCGTATGACGATGGCTCGGCTGAAATTGGCATAAGAGGAAATTTTGATGGCGCTGAGCTGGCCGTAAGGTTTACGCCTCCCTCGTATCCAGTTAATTTAATTTCTTTTGTATTCGGCGCTAGTGGGGATGTAGAGCCGGATGATTACGGGGTGCGCGTTTATCTGGATCCGGCTGCAATGAACGTCGGCCCGGTCAACTCACCGGTGTTTGATGGCATTGTTACATTCAACGAGGCCGGTTTAATTCAAGCCGAGTTTCCAACCCCTATCTCTATTGCAAACGGCGATTTTTATATTGCGCTCTTTTTTGTGTCGGGTGAAACCGGAGATTTTGCCATTGACCGAGATACCAACTCAATCGATGCTCTGCGGTCGTGGTTACGAAATCCCTCCACTGGAGCGTTTGTCCGCAGCGGCGATTTGGGATTCCCAGGTAATTTCATTATTCGCGCGATCGTGACTTCAAATGTTACGACGGCTGCGTTGGCGTCGTCCAATTTTGAAGGAGAAAAAAAATCAGCGGTAATGAAAGAAAGGAGTCTGTCTGGAGTATCAGGCGGCCACGAATTCAGCGGTTCATATCACAATGCCAATTCGCAGAGATTGTATTCTCTATCAAAGACGGCGGCCCTGCAAAGCTTCAACATCTACCGCAGCGAGACTTCGCCAGTTACCGCGGAGAGTCAGAATTTAATTGGCTCGGTGGAGGCCAACATCCTGAGCTTTATCGACAATAACACCGTCGTGGGTACCACCTACTTTTATGCCGTCAGCGCACAATACGACGAAGGGGAAAGCGTCCTTTCCAACGAAGTCACCGTGAACGTTACCAGTGTGACAGGCGAGTCCCCCAATCTGCCGGCAGGATTTCGTTTGCAGCAAAACTTCCCGAATCCCTTTAATCCTGTAACATTGATTCGGTACGAACTGCCGGCGGGGCGTCATGCCGTGCGTTTGGAAGTGTTTAACACGCTGGGTGAAAAAATCCGCACGCTGGTGCACCAGCAGCAAGATGGCGGCTCGCATCAAACGCAGTGGGATGGCCGCGATGACGCTGGCCGGCAGCTGGCCAGCGGAATTTACGTGTATCGCTTGCAAGCCGGCTCGTTTTTCCAGGTTCGGAAAATGCTGCTCATTCGATAAATAAATCGAACCTCCTCTGGTGCAATCGATCCGGGGGAGGTTCAAATCTCTCACAGAACCTCACATCTTGTTTTGTCGCAAACTCTGCCGCAAGTTTTCCCTTTACAAAGAATCTCATCGAAGTTATATTCACCGTAGGGGTAATTCATGAATTACCCCTACGGTCAATTTCATACTTAAATCTCGAGGAGAGCATTTTGGCGAAATTGCTGCGAATTCGATTCCGGAAGTTTGGCGACGTTGAATCGACTCATGAGTTCCTTTCTTCTCCCGCAATGGAGTTTCATGTCTCGCGACGGGCGCGGGAAAAATACCAGTTCGATGATCATCTCTTCACCTCCACGGGCAACGTGGTGTTTGCGGATTTCCACGCCGCGCGAATTTTTGCCCAAAAGATGAATGAGAAGCGCGATCTGGCCAGCCATCCCGAACAGGCGGTGAAAGCCGGTCAGATCAACGCGCTGGGATTGATCGACGAGATTCTGCACATTGTCATCGCCCACTACCGCAAGCAAGTGAAGCCGCAGGTGTTCCGCGAGGCGCTTGACTGGTTGCAAAACAAACACGGTGAAGAGCCGGTCGATAAAACGCTGCTGAAGTTTCTCGAAGAGTTTCCGCCGCTGGAAGTTTACAAAGGGAAAACCGCGCCGCGACTTTATCTGCAAGGCAGCACTGCCGGCGTTGCCAACCGCGAATTGGTTTTGGAAGAAATGCTGCTGCTGTGGCTGGCCAATCTTAACCCGGCGTTTTCGCCGTTTCTGGAATTGTTCGATGACGAGCCGCTGGAAAAGGAAACCGTTTATGTAAGCATGATGCACAGCCTGCACGAGTTTTTTGAAACGCAGCCGAAAATTGCCGCCGGTTTCAATCTCGTCGAGTTTCTGCGGTTGCCGGCAAAGAACGCCCCGCATTCGCTGGAAGATCAGCTCCACTTCATTCGCCTGCATTGGGGAATGCTGATCGAAGGGTTGCTGCTGCGCCTGCTCGCCAGTTTCGATTTGATCAAGGAAGAAATCAAAGCGATCTTCTTCGGGCCGCCGCCCACGGTCGCGCCGTCGTTTTGGCAGCACGAGTATGAGCCCGAGCGTTTCAGCCCGGATCTGCACTGGATGCCGCGGCTGGTGCTCATCGCCAAAAGCACACTCGTGTGGCTCGATCAGCTTTCAAAAAAATACCAGCGCGCCATCACCCGGCTTGATCAAATTCCGGACGAGGAACTCGACACCCTCGCGCGCTGGGGCTTCACCGGGCTCTGGCTCATCGGCATCTGGGAGCGCAGCCCGGCCTCAAAGCGCATCAAGCAATTGTGTGGCAATCCGGAGGCGGAGTCTTCGGCCTATTCGCTGTTTGATTATGAAATCGCCCACGAATTAGGCGGCTGGGAGGCGCTGCAAAATTTGAAATATCGCTGCGGCCTGCGCGGCATCCGCCTCGGCTGCGACATGGTGCCCAATCACACCGGCATCGATTCGCGCTGGGTGCGCGAGCATCCCGACTGGTACATCTCCCTGCCGTATCCGCCGTTCCCCTCGTATTCGTTCAATGGCCCGAATTTGTCGTCCGATCCGCGCTACGGAATTTTCATCGACGATAAATATTACAGCCGGCAGGACGCGGCGGTGGTGTTCAAACGCCACGATTTTTGGACCGGCGACGTGCGCTACATTTATCACGGCAACGACGGCACCCGCATGCCGTGGAATGACACCGCGCAACTGAATTACTTGAATCCGGAAGTTCGTGAGGCGGTGATTCGGACGATTCTGCATGTGGCGCACAATTTTTCGGTGATTCGCTTCGACGCGGCGATGACGTTGACGAAACGTCATTATCAGCGGCTGTGGTTTCCGGAACCGGGCACGGGCGGCGACATTCCCTCGCGCGCCGGTCACGGATTGACGAAAGATGAGTTCAACAAAGCCATGCCCAATGAATTCTGGCGTGAGGTCGTGGATCGCGTGGCCGTTGAAGCGCCGGACACGCTGCTGCTGGCCGAGGCCTTCTGGTTGATGGAGGGATATTTTGTCCGCACGCTTGGGATGCATCGCGTGTACAACAGCGCGTTTATGAACATGCTGAAAAATGAGGAAAATCAAAAGTACCGCGATACCATCAAAAATACTATTCAGTTCAATCCGGAAATTTTGAAGCGCTACGTTAATTTCATGAACAATCCGGACGAGGACACCGCGGTGGCGCAATTCGGCAAAGACGACAAATACTTCGGCGTCTGCACGATGCTGGTGACCATGCCCGGCCTGCCCATGTTTGGCCACGGCCAGATTGAAGGCTTCACCGAAAAATACGGCATGGAGTACCGCCGCGCGTATTGGGACGAGCCGGTGGACGAGTGGCTGGTGCAGCGCCACGTGCGCGAAATTTTTCCGTTGATGAAAAAACGCTATCTCTTCGCCGAAGTGGAAAATTTTCTCCTGTATGATTTTTTCAATCCCGATGGCAGCGTCAACGAAAATGTCTTTGCGTACTCGAATCGTTTTGGCGATGAACGGGCGCTGGTGATTTATAACAATAAATTTGCCGATGCGCGCGGCTGGATTCGCTACTCCACGGCGTTCGCGGTCAAAACCGGTGTCGGCGATGAAACGCGATTGATTCAGCGCGATCTCGGACAGGGGCTCGGCATCTATCACAACGAAAATTATTTTTGCATTTTCCGCGACCACGTGTCGGGACTCGAATACCTTCGCAACAGCAAAGAGTTGTGCGAGCACGGCTTGTACGTGGAACTGGGCGCGTACAAATACCACGTCTATCTTGATTTTCGCCAGGTGCACGACAACGAGTGGCGGCACTACGCCCAGCTTGCAGCGCATCTCAACGGGCGCGGCGTGCCCAGCATTGATGAGGCGCTGCGGGAGCTGTATCTCATGCCGCTGCACCAAACCTACGATGCCCTCGTGAATGCTGAGATGCTGCAACGGTTTTCGGAAGCTCGGTCAAACAAAAAAAATGCAAAAGTATTTTTGGATGATTTTGAAAAGAAGTATTCGGAGTTTTTAACGCAGGCCAAGCATTTTTCATCGGGTCGCGGCAAGGAAAATCTGCTGGCGAAAACGGTGCGCGCGAGAATGGAGTCCTTTCTGCAAATGGAGTCCGTGGGCCGCCGTTTCCCGATGGCGAAGGCGAAGTTATTTTCGGCGGCAGCAAAAATTTTGAAAGATGAATTTGCAGACGGCCCGTTTGTGGACGCGGTTGCGTTTGGCTGGTTGTGCACCCATGCGATCGGCAAAATTCTCAAAGAAAAAGATTTCGAAATGTTGAGCCGCAGTTGGTTCGACGAGTGGCTGTTGGGCAAGCGGCTGCAAAATGTGCTCGGCAAGTTGGGATTGGATGAAGGCCAAAAGTGGGAGGCGCGGCAACTGGTGGCGCTGCTCGTGGCGCAGCAAAGTTGGTATTTTTCCGAAGACGGCTCGCCTGACGATCTTCAGGGAGGCCCGCCTGCTGGACGGGCAAACAAAAACCGGGTACATCATCTGCTGAGGCGCTTGTTGAAATCTGCAGACGTTCAACAGTTTCTGAAAGTGAACCGCTTCAATGAGATTTTGTGGTTCAACAAAGAAAATTTCGAGAAGCTGCTGTGGTGGCTGTTTAGCGTTGCCGTCATACAGATCACGTCGCAGCCGAAAGTAGTGAAAACGAAAGCAGCCAAAGCCATTGCGGATGTATTCGCCATCATTGACAAATGGCGGCAAGCGGAGAAGGAGTCGGAGTTCAAGGTGGAGAAGTTGTTGTCGGCGCTGGATGGAAACAGTGTTCCAGCAAAAAAGAAGCGCGCCGCGAAAACAAAGACGGCGAAGACTCGCAAGAGGCCGAGTGCCCGCCTGCGCAGGCCGGCAAAACTTTAATTTTACTGGCGTGTGTTCGCTTGGCGGATCCGTCTTCGCAGATGCAGGCAGGCATATTCTTCCCCAATAATGCAAGATCGCCGGGTCAAATTCAGCGCCATTTGGCGTGTCAGAAATTTTTGGTTGATTTTGATAACCGATCAAACACCGTCTGAGACGGTGTTTGACATTTTACCGCACCCGGAACCGCTGCGCCACCGGTTTCTCAAATGCGCCGATGTGCAGCCGAATGCTTTCCCCCGGCTCGCCGAAGCCAAAATCCACGCGGAACATGTTGACGAAGGGAACGAGAAACCGCAGACCAAAACCGAAGCCGCCGATGAAGTTATCGGACTTGAATTGCTCGGATTCGTCCCACGCGATGCCGAGATCGCCGAAGAGGGCGAGTTGGAGTCCGATGTCGAAGGTTAGTCCAAAAGGCGCGGTGAGCAGACGCGGTTCCAGCAGTGTGAAGCGATATTCCGCGGTGTTGAGGAACTGATGCTTGCCGCGCCGCGAATCCAATTCCCAGCCGCGCACGCTGTTGGTGCCGCCGATGTGAAAATCCTGATGCGGTGGAATTTCGTCGCCCACGTCGCCGATGCGCAAGGTGGCGAGGGAGAAGATCGCGAGGGTGTGGCGATTAATGATGGGCAGGTACCGGCGAACATCGAACGTAAACGACCAGTAGTCGCCGTCCGCGCCGAGCAAGCCGCCGCTTTTGGAAATCTCGAATTCATTGTGCCAGCCGCGGTGGGGATTCGACCACAGGTCGCGGCTGTCGTATCCGATATAAAATCCGAGGGTCGGCAGGTTGTCGCGATTGCTGGTCGCGAGCGTGCGCCCCGCGGAATCGCTTTTGATGGAAAGAAAACCGAGCCGCCCGCCGATGCGGCCGTACTCGCCGATGAAGCTGCCAATTTGCAAATTGGCTTCGCTGGCGATTTCGTTGAAATCATCGAGATCGTTGAAGCGGTCGCGCTGATAAAATTCAAACCGCACCGAAAAATGGTTGCCGGCAATCCACGGGTTTTCGTACAAAAAATTGATGTTGGTGGCGCCGCCGAAGCGCGCCGCGCCAAAAAAGAAAATATCGCGCCGCAGCAAGTTCACCGATTGAAATCCCGGCCCGCCGGCAAAGCCGTTTTCGTCCGTAACTTCGTAACTGAAAAAGGGCAGGTACGGGAAAATTTCTTTCACGTCGATTTGCAGCGCCACGCTATCATTTTCTAACAGCGGCGTAATTTTAACTGAGCTGAAAATATCCAGCCGATCCAGCCGGGCATAATCTTTTTCGGCGTTCTCTTTCAAATAGGGCTGGCCGACTTTGGACGCCAGCTCGCGGGTGAGGATGTGAGTGTCGGTATAACGCGCGCCGGAGATGCGGATTTCTTTGAGGGGCTTGCCGTACATCTCGTTGGTACCGCTTGCTTTTGCAGAAGAGACGGCGCAGATAAAGCTGAGAAGCGTTAGAATCATTCTCGAAATTTTCAATTGGATTTCCTCCCTCGGTTTTTTTATATTTTGCAAATTAATTTAGCAGGCTCTCACAAAGTTGCAATGAAAAAGCTTTGTAGCGTTTACTAAACCTTTAAGGTTTAGTAAACGCCGGTAACAAGCAAAGGAGTGAAAACGATGCCATTCAAACAAATAACCCCGGCGCAAGCCAAGGAGCTTTTGGATAAAAACGACGGCTACGTTTACGTGGACGTCCGTTCGCAATTGGAGTTTCAAAAAGGGCGTCCCGCGGAGGCCTATAATATTCCCATCAAAGATTTTAACTCCGAAATTCAGATGATGGAAGACAATCCTGATTTTGTGGACGTGTTCGAAAGGAATTTTGCAAAGGACGCGAAACTGATTATTGGCTGCGCTGCGGGGCCGCGTTCGTACCTGGCGTGTCAAATTCTGGAGCAGGTGGGCTACCAGAATTTAGCCAACGTCGATGGCGGGTTTAGCGGCAAGCGCGATATGTTCGGCAACGTGGTGCAGAAAGGTTGGGCGGAGCTGGGGTTTCCGGTTTCGAATGGGGATGGGGGAGAGAAAGGGTACCCGCATCTTAGTAAAAAATAATTGTTCTTTGATTATTGGATTAAAACCACACCTGTCACCGCTGGCGCCGTTACTTTTTCCGAAATGATCTCCCCAAACGGTTCTCTGCCGGCGCGCTGCCCGTCCACCACTTTCCGCCAAAATCCCTTGGGCAAATCAAATGAAACTGTTTGCTCAGGATTCGCATTCATCAGCACAACGAAATCCCACTTATCTCCCGACGCTTCTTTGGGGAGATGAAAACCAAGCGCAAACGGGCTCTCGGATTTGAGGAAATGGATCTTCTCGCCGGGCGTCCAACGCAGGGCGCGATGATTTTTTCTCAAATCAATCAACCCGCGGTAGTAATCCACTAGCTCGCGATTCATTTCTTTGTGATCGAAGTTGAGCCAGTTGGTTTCGTTGTCTTTGTTGTAGGAATTGTGATCGATGAAGCCGACGTGTTCATCGGGCGCGTCAGTGGGCGCGATGACTTTGCTGCGGCCAAATTCCTGCCCCTCGGAAATCATGATCGGCCCCTGGCTGGTGAAAAGAAACACCGCCGCCAGTTTGTGAAGCTTGAGTTGCGAAGAAGTAAGCTTCGCGTACTCGCCATTGACCGGCTGCGACGGATCGACTTCACCGCTGGCGATGCGAATGAAATCGCCAAGGGTGTGATCGTCGTGCGACTCAAGATAGTTGATCGAATGCGCTGGCTTCACAAACGGCCCGCCGTATTCGTGCGTCGAGCCGCGCACGTAAGCCGCGAGAGTTTTCGGATTGTTGCCGCAGCAGAAGCTGCCGAAAATCCAGCCCGGCGCGTTGTGCGGATTTTGGCCTTTGACGCCATTGCGGATGAGATCGTTCCACGCGCCCCAGCCGCGCTGCGAGAATCCGCCGAGATCGTATTTGCCGCCGCCCCAGGGCTCGGCGATCAAGATCACATTTGGATTAACTTTCTTGGCGGCCTCCGTGATTGCCTCCACCGTCTCCCAATCGATGAGCGTCGCCAGATCGAAACGGAAGCCATCGATGTGATATTCTTGCAGCCAGTATTTGACGCTGTCAACGATCAGCCGCCGCGCCATCGGCCGCGCGGTTTTGAAATCGTTGCCGCAGCCGCTGAGCGCCACGAAATCCATTTTGGGATCGAGGCGGAAGTAGTACTTCTTGTCGATGTACTTGAGCGCATTGAGATCGTATTCCGAGACGTGATTGTAAACCACGTCGAGAATCACCGCGATGCCTTTTTTGTGCAAGGCTTTCACCAGGTCTTTGAATTCGTTCACCTGCTGGCCGCGAATTCCGCAGTAGTCGCCGGGGCGCATATTGCCGTCGCTGGCGTAATAGGACTCCGGGGCGAAAAAGTACGACGTCATGTAGCCCCAGTGATTGCGTTCGTAGGGATTCCAGGTGTTGACCACGCCGTTGACGTTTTTCTGGTACGGAATTTCGATGTTGCCGAATTCATGAATGGGGAGCAGCTCCACCGCGTTCGCCCCCAATTCCAGAATGTGATTCACGCCGCCGCGGGTTCCGGTTTCAATGAAACCTCGGTACGTGCCTTTTTCTTTAGCGCCGGAAGAGGGATGCGCGGTCAGGTCGCGCACGTGCGCTTCGTAGATGATCAGGTCTTCCCATTTAATGGAGAGCGGCGCGTCGCCTTCCCAATCGTAGTCATCGGTTTTGAGGATGATGCTTTTGGCTTCGTGGAGATACGAGTTTTTCGTGCACACCGCTTTCGAGTACGGGTCGGCGATGACGGTTTTGGGGGCGAATTGCTCGGTCGCGTCGACAGGCCCCGCTACTTTGTAGCCGTAGTATTTTCCCCATTGAGTTCCTTCGATGGCAAACTCCCAAACGCCCTCCGAGTCTTTTTGCATGTTGAATTCTGAGCCAGTGGAGTCAGCGTGGGTTTCAAATAACACCAGCGTCACTGAGGTGGCCCGAGGTGCAAACACGCGGAAGACGGTTTGGCCGTTTTCAACGATGCAGCCCAGTGGTTTTTCGGATTTCAGTTCATCCAGTAGAACTCCCAAATCAACCGGGAGTTTACCATATCTTTTGATGCCAACGTAATAATTCTTTCGATAGTCCAGGGCGCTGGTTTTCAGGAAGACCGAGTTTCCCTCGGCTTTAATCTCGAGAATCTCGGCGCCGGCGAGCTTCACATCATTTTTTGAGAACGTGTACTTTTCGTTTTCGAAATCTATCTGAATGTGAATTTGGTCCAGGGCTTTTGCCGAAACCATTTTGGTCATATCGGGCTCCCTATGTTCTTGTGCCAGCGTCGGATGACAAAATAAGCCAATTAAGGTCACTACTTTTATATCGAAAAGAATGGCTGGAAACTTGGGCATAAAAGAGTTAAGGAATGTAGAGGATGATTTGATCGCCGGGTAGAACCGCGATGTCGTGAGTGACCGACTGGCCGCGTGCGCCGATGGGGTCTGCAACAAATCGCAGGGTTGGCGCGCCCAGCACGTGATTTGGAATGATGAGAGTTTTTTCGCTTAGACCGGTGACCGTGCCGAGCCGTATTCGCTGCGAGCTGTGGAGAACATAAATGTCCATATCGAGCCAATTACGGTTTTCCACTTTCACGGTGGTCTTGGGCCGGCTTTCATTTTCGTTTTTTTTCATGACGGCGCAAGATGCTGCCATTAGAAGGATGACCAATAAGAAAATTTTGCTCATACAATTCTCCCAAGCAGAATAACCAAAACAATGTATAGAGATTATTTTGGAATGTCAACAATCAAAATCTCGAGGTTGCGGCTTGAAAAAATAGCAAATTTTCAATATCACTTTTTTGAACATCCAGCACGACGTTTAATTGTAGCTGAAAAATTATTTAAGAAAGGAGGCAAAGTATGGGCTCGGCAATTGTTATCGGCCTGTTGATCGTTTTTGGATTTTTATGCAACTCGCTGATGGACGGCATCGCTTTTTCCAAAGGCAACCGCGATTTGAACAAGCTCTGGCATCTGGCGAAATACGCCTGTTTTGGCAGCGTGGTTATTTTCAGCGCGCTGTTTGGATACCATTTTGCACAGGCGCGATTCGTTCTCATCCATTATGTGATCATCGGGTTTGGAATCATAATTGGGGCGATTGCCTGGGAGCTTGCCTATCGATTCTGGCGAACGATTGATTGGCCAGATTGGGCGTGATGCTATTAACTTGGTAAACTTCCAGCTTACCAAAAAAAAGAACCGCCCACGACTCAGCGCGGACGGTTCTTGGAGGGAGGAGGAAAGATTATGTTAGGTTCTCAATCCCTTTAACTCAACTTAACCGCTAAAATTTTCCCGCTTTAACCAAATTTTAGTTTTGTTAAAGTATCCTGATTTTGTATTTTGGCCATTTATTTTTAGTAACAGGAAATCAGGTTTTATGCCGCACACCAGGCTCGAGCCAAAGTTGATAACTATTTTCCGGGAGGGGTATTCACGCCAACAGCTCACCCATGATCTCGTCGCCGGAGTGATTGTGGGGATCGTGGCGCTGCCGCTGGCGATTGCCTTTGCCATTGCCTCCGGTGTCAAACCGGAGCAAGGGTTGTACACAGCCGTAGTAGCTGGAGTTTTGATTTCTGTGTTAAGCGGCAGCCGGGTGCAGATTGGCGGTCCCACTGGCGCGTTCATCGTGATCGTTTACAGCATCGTGGCGCAACACGGCTACAACGGGCTGGCCGTCGCCACGCTTATCGCCGGCGTGCTGCTGGTTATGATGGGGTTGGCGGGTTTCGGCGCGATTATCAAGTTCATCCCGTATCCCGTGACCGTCGGCTTCACCGCCGGCATTGCGCTGATTATCGCCGTAACTCAGGTTCGCGACTTTTTGGGGCTGCAAATTTCAAACGTCCCCGCTGAATTTATTGAAAAATGCCTGGCGTACGTCGAGCACGCCGCCACCTTCAATTATCAAGCGCTGGGTATCGGGTTGATGGCGTTGTTGATTATCCGATTTTGGCCGCTGATAACCCATCGCATACCCGGTTCGTTGATTGCGCTTCTCGTTACCACGGCGGCCGTGAGCATCCTAAACCTTTCTGTTGATACGATTGGCAGCCGCTTCGGCAGCGTTCCCAACACGCTGCCGGCGCCGCGTTTGCCGAGCATAACTCTTGAGCTGGTGCAAAAATTATTTCAACCAGCGCTGACCATCGCACTGTTGGCCGGCATTGAGTCGCTGCTGTCGGCTGTGGTGGCCGACGGCATGACCGGCAGCCGCCACCGCTCAAATATGGAATTGATCGGGCAGGGCATCGCCAACATCGCCTCGCCGGTTTTTGGCGGCATTCCCGCGACCGGTGCCATCGCCCGCACCGCCACCAACATTAAAAACGGCGGCCGCACGCCGGTTGCCGGGATCGTCCACGCCGTCACCCTTTTGCTGATCATGCTTTTCTTCGGCAAATGGGCGGTACTCATCCCCATGCCAACTCTGGCGGCGATTCTGTTAGTGGTTGCTTATAACATGAGCGAGTGGCATTTGTTTGTCAAAATTTTCAAAAGCCCCAAAAGCGATTTTGCCGTTTTGATGATCACGTTTCTGCTCACCGTGCTGGTGGATCTTACGGTTGCGATTCAAGCTGGCGTGGTGCTGGCGGCGCTGCTGTTTATGCGGCGCATGGCCAATGTTACACAGATGGGCTACGTCACCAAATCGCTGCAAGAGGACGAGGAAGAAACCGACGATCCTAATTCTATCGCCAGGCGCGAGGTGCCGCCCGGGGTGGAAGTGTTTGAAATTTACGGCACCTTTTTTTTTGGCGCTGCCGACAAATTTAAGGATGCTTTGCGCACCGTGGAAAAGGCGCCGAAGATTCTGATTCTGCGCATGCGCCATGTCTTCGCGCTGGATGCCACTGGCTTGCGCGCGCTGGAAGACGTGTTCGAGAAAACCAAAAAAGAAGGAACCATATTGATCCTCTCTGGCGTCCATGCGCAGCCGCTGGTGACCATGCAGCGCGCCGGCCTGCTTGATAAAATTCACGAAGACAATGTTTTTGGCAACATCGACGACGCCCTCAACCGCGCCCGCGAGATTCTCGGCTTGCCCAAAGTGCCGCGCTCCGCGCCGTTTGTGGCGACGGTGGCGCGGGAGAAGAATTTGGAGCAGTGACCTCGTTTCAACCTTGCGAAGGCTTCAAGCCTTCGCAAGGTGCTTGCGGAAATAGCCTTTGACTTTTTTGTCGTCGTTCGCTATTTTTCGCCATGCAAAAATCATCACTCGTTTACTTCCTGATATTTTTCCTTTTTGTGTTTGGCTGCGGCGCCTCCACCGATCGCGTCAGAGAGGATCGCGTCGTCATCTATTCCCCGCACGGCAAAGAGTTAGTGGATGACTTCGCCCGCCGCTTTGAAGCGGCCCATCCCGGTGTGCGCGTGCAGTGGTTGGACATGGGTTCGCAGGATGTGCTCGATCGCGTGCGCTCCGAAAAAAGCAACCCGCAAGCGGACATCTGGTGGGGTGCGCCCTCCGACATGTTTATGATCGCCGCCGAAGAGGGTCTGCTGCAGCCGTACCAACCCAGTTGGTCCGAACACATCGAGCTTTCGCAGCGGGACTCGCTGCACCGCTGGTACGGAACTTTTCTTACCCCGGAAGTCATCACCTTCAACTCGCAGGTGCTGACCCGCGAGACCGCGCCGCAGGACTGGGATGATTTGCTGGACCCGAAATGGAAAGGTAAAATCGTCATTCGCTACCCGCTAGCCTCCGGCACCATGCGCGCCATTTTTTCGGCCATGATCTGGCGCTTTTATCAGGAAACCGGTTCGCCGGAACGCGGCTACGAGTGGCTGCGAAAATTAGACGCCAACACCAAATCCTATCCCGCCAATCCCACGCTGATGTATTTGCAAGTCGCGCGGCAGGAGGCGCTGATCACGCTGTGGAATATGCCGGATATCGAGCTGCAGAAACAGGTTTACCAGTATCCATTTGATTATGTGATCCCCAAAAGCGGCACGCCGGTACTGGTGGAGGGACTGGCTATCATCGCCAATTGCAAACATCCGGAGTGGGCAAAACGATTTTATGAATTCATCACCACAACCGAGAGCTTTGTGATTCAGGCGGAAAAATATTTTCGCATTCCCACGCGAAAAGACACTCCAAAAGAAAAATTACCCCCGTGGATCACCGCCACTGAAATTCGTCCCATGCCCATCGATTGGAAAATATTTTCGGAGAAATCGCAGGAGTGGATGAAGTATTGGGATGAGCGGATTAAGGGAAAGGGATGATCGATAATCGATTATGAAGATTGAGTATAAGGAGCCGGCCGAGGGTTTCTAGCTTTTGTTCTTTTTTTGCTTAGTGCTCAACTTTTCATACAACAAAACTAGACCGACCCCGCCCATAACTGATAGGATCAAAATTAAAAAGGCCACGTAGAATGGGTCACTGAACATTCTATTATTCGCCTTTGTCCTTGCTTAAGGTGTGCAGCCATAGCGAAATACCTATTAATGCAACATAACTTACTATTCTCATGGTTATTTTCAAGGCTTGCAACTTTGTTTCTGTAAAAAAGACACCGACCAACAGCGCAATTAATATGGCTGCGGCTATTCCTAAATAGTGTTTCGAAAGTTAATTCTTTCACGACACAAGAATAATAATTTTGACTAAGAATGTCAATACATGTCAAAAGTCATTCTTAAAAATCTCAGCAAGTTTTTCGGCGCAACCGCGGCCGTCAGCAATCTCGATCTTGAAATCCAGCAGGGGGAATTCTTCAGCCTGCTGGGTCCCAGCGGCTGCGGCAAAACCACCACCCTGCGCATGATTGCCGGCTTCGAGTTTCCCACCGCCGGGCAAATTTTTTTTGATGATCGCGATGTGACCTTTCTGCCGCCCCATCGCCGCAACACCGGCATGGTCTTTCAAAACTATGCCCTGTTCCCGCACATGACGGTTTTCAAGAATGCCGCGTTTGGACTTGAAGCGCGCGGCGTAGCGAAGCCAGACATCAAACAGCGGGTACGCGACGCCCTGAAATTAGTGGAGCTGGCCGATTTCGAGCAGCGCAAAGTAACCGAGCTTTCCGGCGGCCAGCAGCTCTGGGCATTATCCCACTTTCGCTTGCCGTCGGTGGCCATCGCCCGCGCCATTGTGATCGAGCCGGTGATTCTTTTGCTGGATGAACCACTGAGCAATCTGGACGCCCGGCTGCGGGAAGAAACCCGCGACGAGCTGCGGGCGCTGCAGCGGCGATTGGGCATCACCACGATTTATGTGACCCACGATCAGGAAGAAGCCCTCGCCCTTTCCGACCGCATCGCGGTGATGAAGGACGGGGTGTGCCATCAAGTGGGCGCGCCCGCGGAAATTTACCAGCGGCCGGCCGATCGCTTCGTGGCCAATTTTGTTGGACATTCGAATATTTTAGAGGGCCAAGTGGTGACCTCCCAAGCCGGCAGCGCTCAGCTCGAAATTACGCCGCAGCGCCGGCCAGCGCAGACGGTGACCATCAAGCTGGCGGTGAACGGCGCGCCGCCGGTTCCCCGGCAATCTGTTGCGGTTAGCATCCGGCCTGAGAGCATTCGCTTTGCAAACGCTGTGGACAATGATTTCAATTCTTTCCCCGCCGTCATCAAACGCATCAGCTTTGCCGGGGCATTCGTCGATTATCAGGTTGAGGCCGGCGGACAGCCACTGCGGGTTCGCCAATTGGCGGAGTCGGGTTCCCTCAAAAAAATAGGGGAGAGCGTGATGCTGCGGGTGTCTCCCTCCGATGTCATTCTTTTGGAAAACTGACCGCTCCCAATGATCCTTCGCAAACATCTTCCGCTGCTGGTTCTTCTTCTGCCGATTTTATTCATTCTGCTGGCGTATGTCCTGTATCCCAATTTGCAAATTTTGATTCAGAGTTTTGCGACGGAGGAGGGAATCACCGCCAACTACTATCGCGATTTTTTTAACCTCGAGCACCCGGCCAGTTTGCAGGCCCTCTGGGGCAGTGTCTATGTTTCAATTTTGACGGTTCTATTTTCTGGAGTGATGGGCGTGGCGCTGGCGTATGTGTTCACCCACTACACGTTTCCGGGGCGCAAACTTTTTTCGGCGATCGCGGTGCTGCCGGTGGTGATGCCGCCGCTGGTGGGCGTGCTCGCGTTTCTATTTCTGTTTGGAGAAAGCGGCATCCTGCCGCGGTTTTTGCAGGCGATATTTCGACTGGATGCGCCGCCGTTTGCCCTCAGAGGCGTAGCGGCGATTTTAGTGGTGCACACTTACAGTATGTATGTTTATTTTTATCTTTTCACCTCGACGGCCTTTAGCGAAATGGATGTTTCGCTGCTGGAGGCGGCGCAAAATTTGGGCGCCGGTCGCTGGCTAATCTTGCGAAAAGTTACGCTGCCGCTGCTCACGCCGGCGCTGGGCGGCGCGGCGCTGCTGGTGTTTATGACGTCGATGGCGTCGTTTAGCGCGCCGTTCATTTTCGCCGGCGGCTTCCGCATTTTGAGCCTGGAAATTTATAACAGCAAATTGAACGGTGAAATGGGGCTGGCGATCACCCAGTCGGTGATTCTCACCGCCATTTCGATTCTATTTTTGGTGCTGCTGCGTTGGTACTCTGGAGGGAGACTTTATACTGCCTCGGGAAAGGGCGTGCGGTTGCAGCCGAAGCCCGTCCGCCGCGGCTGGCGGCGCTGGATAATGGGCTTCGCTGGCATCGGGCTGGTGGTGTTTTTGATCCTCCCCCACCTCACAGTGGTGTTGATTTCTTTTGTAAAAAACGGCGCCTGGACCTGGGAGATTCTCCCTCCAGCCTACACGTTTGAGAACTACCTCAGTTTGTTTAACGAGCCGCGAGTGGTGGAGCCAGTGGCCAATAGCGTGAAAATGGCGACGCTGGCAACGGCGGCAAATGTGGCCTTCGGAGTGGTTGCGGCGTATTTGCTGATTCGAAAACGATTTTGGGGAAAGAAGGTGGTGGAGGCGCTTACCATGCTGCCGTGGGCGATCCCCGGCACGGTGGTGGCCATCGGGTTGATTGTTGCGTTCAATCGGCCCAGTTTTTTGTCGGCCGGAAAAATTTTAGTGGGCACGTTCTGGATTTTGCCGCTGGCCTATTTCATCCGCAACCTGCCGGTGGTGTTCCGTTCCACGTATGCCGCGTTGGAACAATTTGATCCGTCGCTGGAGGAATCGGCGCGCAATTTGGGCGCTTCGTGGTGGTTTAGTTTCCGCAAAGTGATGCTGCCGTTGATTGCGCCGGGGGTGGTTTCGGGCGCGCTGTTGGCGTATGTGTTGGCAGTGGGGGAGTTCGTCGCTTCCATTTTGCTTTATAATTATTCCAACCGCCCGATTTCCGTGGAAATCATTTCGCAACTGCGGATTTTCAATCTCGGTTCGGCGGCAGCGTACAGCGTATTTTTGTTTATTCTGATTGGAACGGTTGTGGTGATTTCCAACCGCTTTTCAGGCGACCGCGGTGGTCGGTGGACGATTTGACGGCGTGGGAACGTTGAGCAAGCGGCTAATTTGGTCGGCCACTTCGTTTAGAGACGAGAAGGGCTTTTTCAAAAAAAGCGCCGCGCCGTTTTGAATGATTTCCTGCACGGTGGAGCTGGTGGAATGGAGCCCGGAGGTGGCCACGAAAGGCGTCAGCGGCTGGCTTTGCTTCAGCGCACACAGCACCTCCATTCCCGATACCCCGTTGGGCAATTTGATATCGCAAATAACCAAATCCAGTCCGATGTTTTTGATGATCTCGATTCCCTGTGAGCCGTCGCCCGCCGTCAACACCTGAAACCCCAGCCGCTCGAGCCGGCGGGTCAAAATATCGCGGATGATTTGTTCGTCATCGATGATCAAAATGTTTTTTTTCACTCCGTTCAGCCTCATTGATGTGTCTTCTCTCCACTGGAAGCACGACAATAAATTCCGTTCCTGCGCCCACTTCAGATTGCAGAAAAATGTCACCTTGATGTTCTTTGATAATTGAGTAAGCGATAGATAAACCCAGTCCGGTACCTTCACCGCGGCCTTTTGTGGTAAAAAACGGTTGGAAGACTTTACGTTGCACTTCGTCGGTCATGCCGCAGCCGTTGTCGGAAATTTTAACTGCAATTTGTTCTTCGTTTATTTTTTGAGTCAGAATTTGGATGGTTTTATTTTCTTTTTTGCCAGAGGCCCGCAGGGCATCGCGCGCGTTGGCGATCAAGTTTTGAAAGACCGACTCCAATTTGTTGCGATGGCCCCAAATATGGGGAAGATTTTCCGTCAGCCCCGCTCTCACCTCAATCCCGTCTTTTTTTAGCGAAGAATTCAGCAAGATGAGGGAATCTCGGATGACATCATTTATATCCACCGGGATGCGATTGGAATGGCTGTCGTCCCAGGTGTACTCGCGGATGTGATCGACAATCAAGCGCATGCGTTGGGCATAATGTTTGATATTTTTGGCGGAATTGGAGGTCTGCTGCCAATCCAGCCGCCCGTCATTTACGGAATCTTGAATTTCATCCGCCTCCGCGCTGATGATGGTCAGCAGGTTGTTGAGCTCGTGGGCGATTTCCGCGCCCAGCGTGCCCAGAGTAGCCAATTTGCCGGTTTGCGACAACTGCTCCTGCGCCATTTTCAGGTGCTCTTTTTTCTCGCGAACCACTTTTATGAGGTGCTCGCTAAGCTGGACTAAGCCTTTGTAAGCAGGGCGTTCGGCCAGCGGAAGGGTGGTTTTTGAAGTTTTCATCATCTTATTGGTCTCTTGTTCATCGGCTACTTTCTTGTTTTCTTTAGCCGCTAAATGGTAACATAAGTAAAATTAGCATATTTTATGCAATTCGATTCCATAAGCGCTATATATAGACAGCCAAAATGAAACCGCCAAAACGAAAATATAACTTGACAACGCCTATTTAGGACATTATATTTACGGCTGTTTTAAACTTGAGGTGAAGGGAGGAGAGAGCGTCAGGAGTCGTTATCTAACGATACTGGCGTGGCTTCTAAAAAGGAAGTCAGGCGGCCCGTCAGCTACAACAGTGGATTTTAAACTAACCCTCAGCGAAAATTTAAGCGCTCAGTTTGTCTCCGCTAATCTTAATTCATGGGAAACAAAATATTGGCTGTGCTGGTATAAAGTGGTCGAAAACAGCCTAAAGAAAGAGACTATATTTAACTATAGATAAAATCATATATTGAAAGGGTAAACGAATTGGTCATGGCAAAAAAGCAAAAAAAAGTAGATAACCGGCCAAAACAATCCATTGAAAAATATCTTGAGGAGATTGGCGGTTTTACCCCGCTTCCTCCTGCTGAAGAAATCGAGTTGACGCGCCGCATCCGTAAGGGTGAATCCAAGGCGCTGGATAAGTTGGTGAAAGCGAATTTGCGGTTCGTGATCAGCGTGGCCAAGGAATACCAGGGCCAGGGGCTGCCGCTGCAGGATTTGATCAGCGAGGGGAACCTCGGTCTCATCAAAGCCGCTCAGCGGTTTGACGAAACCCGCGGCTTTAAATTCATTTCTTATGCTGTGTGGTGGATTCGTCAGTCGATCTTGCAGGCATTGGCCGAGCAGTCGCGGGTGGTGCGGCTGCCGTTGAACCGCGTCGGCGCCATCAATAAGGTTGGCCGCGTGCTGGAAAAGTTGGAAAAAGAATTTGGCCGCGAGCCCAGCATGTCGGAAGTGGCGGACACCATGGAAATGACCGATTACGAAGTAGCCGATGTCTTGAAAACCTCCGCGCGCCATCTCTCGTTGGATGAGCCATTCAAAGAAGATGAAGGCAACAACCTGCTCGACGTGCTGGAGAGCGACAAGTACGCCCCTCCCGACGACTCGTTGATGCAGGAGTCGCTAAAAGAGGAAATTGACAAAGTGTTGGTGACTCTCAAGCCGCGCGAAGCGGAGATCATCCGGCTCTATTTCGGCCTCGAGGGTGATCGCCCGCTGACTCTGGAAGAAATTGGCGAGCATTTCCAACTCACCCGTGAGCGTGTTCGCCAAATCAAAGAGAAGGCATTGCGCCGCATGCGGCACCGTTCGCGGCTGGAACCGCTGCGAAAGTATCTCGGTTAGTAGCCCGCGCTTTGGAACGGCAAACCCCGGAGCCTCAAAGACTCCGGGGTTTTTTATTTCCCCAAAACGAAAATCGCGATTGCGGCAGTCCGATTAATCTTTTATATTGATTTTCATGGAAGCCCCATTCGCCGACGTTGTTTTTCCGCAAACTATCGATCGCGCCTTCACCTATCGTTTGCCACCGGAGCTGGCTCCTCTTGCCAAAATTGGCAGTCGGGTGCTGGCGCCCTTTGGCAAACGTCGGCTCACCGGCTTTATCGTCGAGCGCAAAGAGCGCACAGATTTGCCAGAGTCTGAATTGCGGGACATCCAGGACGTGTTGGACTCCCAGCCGCTGTTTTCGGAGGAACTTTATCGCTTAGCCCTTTGGATTTCCGATTACTATCTAAGCCCGCTGGGCGACGCCCTGCGCGCCGCCCTCCCCGCCATTTTGTTTCAACGATCCAAACAATACGTGGAATTGGCGGCGCAACATGTTTCGTCCCTCGGTTGGATGTTGAAAAACGCCGCCCCGCGCCAGGCGCAAATTGTGCGCTATCTGGCCAAGAGCGGCCGGCTGCCAGTGACCCAGCTGATGAAACGAATCGGCGCGCGCAACTTGATGTCCAGCATTAATGAACTACAGGCGCAGGGATTTGTCCACCTCCAGCACCTCCTGCCAAAATCCAAAACTCAAGCCCGACTGGTGAAATGCGTGCGGCTGAACCCAGCAATTAGCGACACGGACGATTGGAATTCAAAAATAGACGGCAAACGAAAATTAACCGCGCGCCAGATTCGCTGCTTACAGTTTTTGAAAGAAACCGCGGCCGAAATTAGCCAGAAAGATTTGCTGTTCATTAGCGGCATCGGCTTGAGCACGTTGAAATCTCTCCAAAAACGCTCGCTGGTCGAATTTTATGAAAAAGAGGCGCCGCGGGATTATTATCAACACGCGGAAATTTTCGAGCCGCCCAAAATTACTCTTAATGAAGAGCAACAAGCCGCTTTCGCGCGCATCGCGGCCGCCATCGAACAAAACCAATTCACCCCCTTTTTGCTGCACGGCGTCACCGGCAGCGGCAAGACGCAGGTTTATATCGAAGCCATTTATGCGATTTTGGAAAAGGGAAAAGACGCCATTGTGCTGGTGCCGGAAATTTCGTTGACCCCGCAAACCGTGCAGCGCTTCCGTTCTCATTTCAAAGAGAAAGTGGCGGTGCTGCACAGCGCCATGTCCCCGGAAGAACGTTATGATTCCTGGCGCAGACTCAAAAGCGGCGAGGCGCGGGTGGCGATTGGGCCGCGTTCGGCGATTTTTGCGCCGGTGCGAAAGTTAGGGTTAATTGTCGTGGATGAGGAGCAGGAGGATTCCTACAAACAGGCGGAACCCAATCCACGCTATCACGGCCGCGATGTGGCGGTGATGCGCGCCAAGTTGAACAACGCCGTTGTGATCCTCGGCTCGGCCACTCCTTCGGCGGAATCGTATTACAACGCAAAAATTGGCAAATATCAATTACTGGAATTGCGCCGGCGCGTGGATGATGTGCCGATGCCGAAAGTTGAAATCATCGAGCTGCAAAAGGAGCAGCGGTTATCCGGCAAAAAAGAGATGCCGGTGTTTTCCCGGCTGCTGGTGCAGGAAATTGAAAAACGCCTCGCCCATCACCAGCAGGTTATTTTGCTACTCAACCGGCGCGGTTTTTCTAATTTTATTAAATGCAAAGAGTGCGGTTTTATCGAGAATTGCAAAAATTGCCAGATTTCGTTGACCTATCATTTACGCGGTCGGCGTTTGCGCTGCCACTACTGCGGTTACTCAAAAAAGGCACCCGAAGTTTGCCCCGAGTGCGGCGGCGTCGATATTCTGTTTCGAGGGCTCGGCACCCAGCAAGTGGAAGAAGAAATTAAGCTCCGTTTTCCCGAAGCGCGGGCGGTGCGCATGGATTTAGATACCACCGGCCGCAAGTGGGCGCACGATCGCATTTTGCAGGATTTCGAGCGCGGCAAATACGATATCCTCCTCGGCACCCAAATGATCGCCAAAGGCTTGGATTTCCAGAAAGTGACATTGGTTGGAGTAATCAACGCCGACATCGGTTTGTTTCTGCCCGACTTCCGCGCCAGCGAGCGCGCCTTCCAACTTTTGACTCAGGTTGCGGGCCGCGCCGGGCGTAAGGATTTGCCCGGCGAGGTGATCATCCAAACCTATTCACCCTTCCATTTCTGTCTCGTCTGCGCCAAAACCCATGACTTCGTGAAATTTTTTAACAAAGAAATTGAAGATCGCCGAGAGCTGCTTTATCCGCCGTTCGGACGAATCATTTCGATCCTTTTCAAAGGCAAGGATGAAAAGAAGGTGATGGAGTCGGCGGAGAATTTTGCTCAGGTTTTAAAAAGTCAAAAGGGTCCATTTGAGGTGCTCGGCCCGACGCCCTCACCGCTGGTGAAAATTCAGAACAAGTACCGCTGGCACATTCTCATCAAAGAAAGCAAACGCCGCGATCCCGCCGGCAAAGTCATCCGGCAGGCGGTACGCGACGCGGAGAAAAAATTTCGCGCCGAGTTTCAAACTCGCGGCATCCAGCTTTCGGTGGATGTGGATCCGGTGTCATTGCTTTAATCCATAGTTCACAATTGACAATTGACAATTCACAATTCTCCATTTGCAGTTTGTTTTTTATTTCTAAAAAACAAATTGTGAACCGTAGGTAATGGTACGAACCTCCTCCATTTTTAAAAAAGCGAAAATGAGGGAGGAACCACCAGCAATTACTGCTGCACCACCCCCACGTGGTTGCCTTCCGGATCCGCGAACATTCCGAACGTGACCATGTTAGGAATCTCGGTTTCGGGCACCACGGTTTTTCCGCCCAGGCTTTCGGCCTTTTTCAATGCCGCTTTGACGTCTGGCACGCCCACGTAAAACGTTACGGATGCGGGTTGTCCGGGCTGCGCGGCGCCAATGCCGCCGCCGATGCCGCCCGATCCTGCTTCCACCAGTCCGTAATTCAGGGGATTGTCGGCGTTGATTTTCCAGTCGAATAGTTTGCTGTAGAAGTTCTGCAATTTTTTGCCATCCTTTCCGATGACTTCAAAATGAACAACTGGCGCTGCCATGATTTGCTCCTTTCGGTTTGGGGTGTGAATGTCGTCAATTTAAAGACGAATGATTTGTATTAATTCGAAATCGTTTCTATCAATTCTATAAAACAGTTGTAGAGATTTCTTTACAGGATTTTTAGTTAGAAACTAAAATTTCGCGGGTTTTTGACGGAGTTAAAAACGCCAGTCGGTTTGGCCACTGCGCTCGTCAATAGTTGCCTTGCATGAAAAGCATCCAAAGCGGGATGAACTGTATCGGCTTCTCTGCGCTGACACGAGATTCACGAATAGAGCGAGTGGCCACGGTTGCTTCGGCAGCATGGGCTTCTGGTTTGAACTTGTTCAAGAATTTCAGCAGTGGTTTCAGCTCGTCGTCATTGATTTGCTCGCTGAATTTTGATTCATAAATGCGCGGCTGTCCGTGCTCCAGAACAACGAAATCGGCTTCGTAGCTATTGGCGCGGCCGTAGAAGACCTGGCCAAATCGTTTTTGTAAATAAAGGAAAAGCGCGTTTTCCGCTAGCCCGCCGAGGTCTCGCTGTCCAAGCAGAGCCGTGCGCAGTCCGGTATCGGCGAAGTAATATTTTTTCTCGGCATAAACTTGCTCGTTTACCGAATAGGAAAATTTCGGTACCTCGTAGATGAGATATGCGTCCTTCAAATGCCCGATGTAATCGCGTACCATATCGTGTGATACGCGTAGAATATTTTTCAGCTTGCTATGGCTGGTGCGCTGGCCAAGGCGTTGGGCAAGCAGCAGCAAAAGCTTGTTTAAAACTTCCGGACTTTTGATGCTATAGACACGGACTATGTCTTTATTGATCACATTATCGAGCAAGTCCACGAGGTAAGTGGGATGGGGAGAAAGAATTTGTTCCGGATACCCCCCTTGATAAAGATAGTCGATCAACAGTCCATCATGACGATACAATTCCGTCGGACCGGGCATCACGTTTTTGAACGTCAAAAACTCACGGTAGCTCAGTGGGAAAATCATCATACGCAGCGTGCGCCCGGTCAAATAGCTTTCCTGTTGTTTCAGCAGCAAGGACGAGGAGCCAGCGACACATATTCTCACCTTTTCGAAATCAACCAGATTTTTCAAGTGCTGTGACCATTCGGAGACGTTTTGAATTTCATCGAAAAACAGATACAAAGGTCGGTCACGGGGATGCCGAAACTCAGCTCGAAAGCCTTCGATTATTTTTGGTATAGTAAAATCTGCCAGCGCCAGATGATCGAGGGAGACGTAGAGGATTTGATTTGGCGTAATCCCTTTGTGGGCGATCAAATGGTGAATGGCTTGAAACATGAGAGTGGTTTTGCCAACGCGGCGTGAGCCGACGAGTATGCTCACTTCCTGTCGTTCAAGGTTAGAAAGTAGCGCCTGCAAATAGTCCAGCCGCGTGACTCCCAGTTTGAGTTCCGCGCCTCTCCAATGGGGATTCAGCAAGTGGAGTATTTCTTTCATGTGCCGCACAATATTTGGTTTTCAGTCGAAAATATTGAGAAAATATTTGGTTGTCAACCAAATATTTTTCGGAAAAGCATACATGAACAAAAAAAACCACACCGGCTTTTCCGTGTGGTTTTTGAATCCGCGTGAAGCATCATGTTTTACTAAACTTCCAAAGTTTAGTAAACGTCCGATGTCAACTGAACATCGCCCGCCAATACTCCCGCCTCATGCGCGCGATGTGGGAAATGGAAATTTCCTTCGGGCAAACGGCTTCGCATTCCCCATGATTGGAGCAATCGCCGAAGCCCTCTTTGTCCATTTGTTCCACCATGCGCAGCACACGGCGTTTGCGTTCGGGTTGCCCCTGCGGCAGCAGCGCAAGCTGCGAGATTTTGGCGGCCACAAATAGCGACGCCGAAGCGTTGGGACACGCCGCCACGCACGCGCCGCAGCCAATGCAGGCTGCCGCGTCCATCGCTTCCTCGGCGATGTCTTTGGGAATGGGGAGGGCGTTGGCGTCCGGCGCGCCACCGACGTTCATGGAAATGTAGCCGCCTGCGGCGATGATGCGATCGAACGCGCTGCGGTCCACCACCAAATCTTTGATAACTGGAAAGCCGCGCGCCCGCCACGGCTCGATGACGATGGTGTCGCCGTCCTTGTACTGCCGCATGTGAAGCTGGCAGGTGGCGGTGGCTTTCCACGGGCCGTGCGCCACGCCGTTGATCACCATGCTGCACATGCCGCAGATGCCCTCGCGGCAGTCGTTGTCGAATTCCACCGGATCCTGTCCTTCTTTGATGAGCTTCTCGTTGAGGACGTCCAACATTTCCAGAAAGGACATGTGCTGAGATACGTTCTCGAGTTTGTAAGTGACGAACTGGCCTTTGCTGTGTGAATTTTTTTGCCGCCAGATTTTGAGGTTGAGGGTCATGTTTTGCATTGTTTTCTTAACTCTCCAATGTTTTACGTGATTACTAAAACGGCAATACGCGTACTCGAGATTTAGATTCGTCTATGGTTATCAACGCTCTTTTTCGAGAGCCTGTTTGTGCTTTTGTCGTTGCTAATAATGTCCCAAAGTCCAGATCATGGGTAAATAGAACATAACCATTTGCTCGTGCCCACTCCATTATTGTGCTATCGGATGCTCTCGGATCACCTATCATCGACCAGTGCTGTGCTTCCATTCTTTGTTTCTTAAAAAAGCCAGCAACAAGTCCCACAATCGTACCGACGGTCACTCGCATTCCGCGAATGCAAGGTTTGCCACCCATGACGTTTGGATGAAAGGTTATTCGCGTTAGATTCTTCATTGAAATTCCTCACAGCAATACTTACTTATAACTCCGCTGTGTCAGCTTCACATATTCAAACTTCAGTGGCTCTTTGTGCAGCGCCGGTTCTTTGCCTTCGCCGGTGTACTCCCACGCGGCGACATAGCAGAAGTTGTCGTCGTCGCGTTTGGCTTCGCCGTCGGGAGTTTGGTATTCTTCGCGGAAGTGGCCGCCGCACGATTCGTTGCGATGCAGGGCATCCTTGGCCATGAGTTCCGCCAACTCAAAATAATCCGCCAGCCGGCCAGCGTATTCCAAATTTTTGTTTAGCTCCTCGCCGCTGCCGGGCACAGTCACATTCTGCCAAAATTCTTCTTTTAGTTTTGGAATTTCCTGCAGCACTTTTTTGAGTCCGGTTTCGGTGCGTCCCATGCCCACGTATTCCCAAACCATCAATCCCAATTCCCGATGATACTCGGTCACCGTCTTTTTTCCACTTATACTGAGGAACCTTTTGATCTGATTGTTGACGTTTTCTTCCACCTGCTTGAATTCCGCATCCGAAGTCTTCGCGCCGCTGATTCCGCTTGTTGCCAAATAATCGCCGATGGTGTAGGGGATGATGAAATAGCCGTCGGCCAGCCCCTGCATGAGGGCGCTGGCGCCGAGGCGGTTGGCGCCGTGATCGGAAAAGTTGGCTTCTCCCAAAACGAAGAGGCCGGGAATCGTGCTCATCAAATTGTAATCGACCCACAGACCGCCCATGGTGTAGTGCACGGCCGGATAAATCCGCATGGGCACTTTGTAGGGATTTTCTCCCGTGATGCGTTCGTACATGTCGAACAGGTTGCCGTATTTTTCTCGGATGGCGTTTTCACCCAGGCGTTTGAGGGCGTCCGCGAAATCGAGATAGACGGCGCGGCCGAATTCGCCGACGCCGCGGCCTTCGTCGCACACGGCCTTGGCGTTGCGCGAGGCCACGTCGCGCGGTACCAGGTTGCCGAAGCTTGGGTATCTTCTTTCCAAAAAGTAATCGCGCTCACTTTCCGGAATTTGATCTGGCGAGCGCGTGTCGCCCTTTTGTTTCGGCACCCACACGCGGCCATCGTTGCGCAAGCTTTCGCTCATCAAAGTCAGCTTCGCTTGATAATCGCCGGATACCGGGATGCACGTCGGATGAATTTGCGTGAAGCAGGGATTGCCGAACAGCGCGCCGCGTTTGTAGCAGCGCCAGATGGCGGTGGCGTTGGAATTTTTGGCGTTGGTGGAAAGATAATAAACGTTGCCGTAGCCGCCGGTGGCCAAAACCACTGCGTCGCCGGCGAAAGATTCAATTTTGCCATTCACCAAATTGCGGGTGACGATGCCCACCGCTTTGCCATTTTTGAGAACGAGGTCGAGCATTTCATAACGCGGAAAAAGTTTGACGCGCCCGGCATCCACTTGCCGCATCAACGAGCTGTATGCGCCGAGGAGGAGCTGCTGACCCGTCTGCCCGCGGGCGTAAAACGTGCGCGAAACTTGCGCGCCACCGAATGAGCGATTGTCCAGTAAGCCGCCGTACTCACGGGCAAAAGGCACCCCCTGCGCCACACACTGATCGATAATGTTGTTGCTGATCTGCGCGAGGCGGTAAACGTTGGCCTCGCGGGCGCGGTAGTCGCCGCCTTTCACGGTGTCATAAAACAAACGCCAAATGGAGTCGCCGTCGTTGGGATAATTTTTCGCGGCGTTGATGCCGCCCTGCGCCGCAATGCTGTGCGCCCGCCGCGGGGAATCCTGAATGCAGAAGTTCAAAACGTTGTATCCCAATTCGCCGAGGCTCGCTGCTGCGGCGCCGCCCGCCAATCCCGTGCCGACGACGATGATGGTGTATTTGCGCTTGTTGGCGGGGTTCACCAGCTTGAGATTGAATTTGTGTCTATCCCATTTTTCTTGTATCGGACCATCGGGTACCTTCGAGTCGAGTTTCATCTATCATGCTCCTATCCTGAATTAATAACACAGCTTTTAAAACTGCCAAGTTCTATGTTAATAAAATCTCGGTTGATTAGAACGTGGAGTAATGGAGCTTTGGATTAATGGATCAATGACAGGTCGGCATTAATCCAGTGATCCATCCATCCACTGTATTTGATGAGCCTTAGTCACGAGTGCCCTTGTCGTTTCTTAACAGTTTAGGAATAGTTCAGCCCATAAAAAATATCCAGAGTGGAATGCCGAGAAATCCCACCGCCAAAACCACAGCCACGAAAATGCCGGCGCCGTAAATGATCGGCGTGTAGCGCGGATGGCTGATGCCCAGCGATTGGAACGCGCTCCAGAAGCCGTGCCATAAATGCGAGCCGAGGAAGATCATCGCGGCGACGTACCAGATGACGTAGCCAGGTTTGCGGAAGACCTCCCAGACTAATGCATGCAAGTCGCGCATCTCCTGGCCATCGACATCGGTGAGGTAAACCGGGCCAAACTTGAACGTCTTCAAATGAATCACTAGAAAGATAAACAGCGCGATGCCGGTGTAAATCATGGTTGTGGAAGCGATGGACTTTTTGCTGGGGCCGCCGGCGTTGGCAGTTTTGGCGTAATCGATGGGCCGCGCTTTCTTTTTGCCGAGCGTGATGCTGATAGCGGAAACCATGTGAAAAAGCAGAATCGCGATCAGAATAAACTCAGCAACATAGAGCAGCCAGCCAAAGCTCAGTAGAAAATGCGAATATTTGTTGTAGGGATTGGGATTTGGACTGAACAAAAGTAGGTTGCCGCTGAGGTGTTCGACGAGGAAAATCACCATGGCTAAACCCGTGAGGGCCATGATAAATTTCTTGCCTACCGAAGACCACAGCGCTTTGGCAAGTGGCAGCATAGGTCAAGCTCCAGAGTTTTTAATCAGTATGGCTTTGAGACGAATCATGAGGCAGGCGGTTTAATTTTGCCGTGCTGAATATAAGGCAGGGAGATTTAAAAAGCAAGGGAAGGGTGGGGAAATTTTCGCGAGCAATTTTTTGTCATCTTTTAAACTTTATTTGACACTTGCTATTTAGCGCTCATTGAATTATTTTTTGCTTAAATTTAAGTAGCGGTGAAACCCATGTTACATAAGAAAACAGTCAACGTTCCGGATTGGCTGAAAGAAAATGACTTGATTTCTTTACTTTTATCACATGCCACCACAAAATATGAGTATTTTGCAAGTCGTGCCCGCATGTATTCTGAAAAAATATGGCGCTGATCAACCAAATTCTTGAAACCGCGCTCTACGTCACCGACATCGATGAGTCCGAGCGATTTTATCGAACCCTCTTTGAGTTGGCGACTTATTCTAAAAGCGGCAACCGCCACGTCTTTTTTCGCGTGGGGGAAAGCATGCTGCTGCTTTTTAACCCGGAAGAAACCCGCCAGCCCGGTTCCGCGGCGGCCACCCACGGCGCGGTCGGCGAGGGGCACGCCGCCTTTACCATCGCGCACAAGGATTTGGATTTTTGGCGAATGCGGCTGGCCGAGTTGAACATTCCCATTGAAATTGAACACCAGTGGCCTGAGGGCGGCCGATCGATCTATTTTCGCGATCCCAGCGGCAACTCGCTGGAGCTGGCCACGCCGGATGTCTGGCCCTGACCCCGCCTATTTTTGGGTGACTGAATTCGTGAGCGCCTCGTTGCCGATGCCCTTTTCCCGCATCAGTTTTTCGATGGCGTCGATCTCCCGCGGCACCGCGGCGCTGAGGTTTTCGTAACCGCTTTCTGTAACCACAATATCATCCTCAATGCGCACGCCGATGTGCATGTACTTTTCAACCTTCGGGCGAATGTTCGCAATCTCTTCTTCGCCGTAGCCGCGCTCTTTCATTTTGTCGAACACGTCCGGGCGCACGTAAATCCCCGGCTCGATGGTGAACACCATGCCGGGCTGCAGCGTCACCGATTTGCCGTTTTCGGTGTAACTACCGACGTCGTGCACCTCCAGTCCAATCCAGTGGGCGTAGCCATGCAGCGTGAACAGGCGGTGATCTTTTTTATCTTTGATGAACCCTAACTTCACCAGCCCGCTGCCGAGAATTTCGCTGATGGCGTCGTCGATCTCACTTTTCTTGATGCCCGGCTTCACCATTTTGATGCCGGCCTCCTGCGCTGCCAAAACGATTTCATAAATCTCCCGCTGCTCATTGCTGAATTTGCCGTTCACCGGCACGGTGCGGGTGATGTCGGCGGAATAGTAGCCGTACTCCGCGGCGCAATCCATCAAAATCACTTCGCCGTCGCGCATCTGGCGATTGTTGATGTTGTAATGCAAAATGGTGCTGTTGGGTCCGGAGCCGACGATGCAGGGGTAGCCGTTGCGGGGCGAGCCGTTTTTACGATAGACGTATTCAAACACCGCCTGAATTTCGCACTCGTTCATCCCGGGCTCGATGGATTTGATGGCCTCGAGGTGCGCCAGCGCCGAAATCTCGATGGCTTTTTTCAGCCCCATTGTCCAATCGCCGTCGTTCTTGATAAGCCGCATCCGCGCCAGAATGGGCGACGGATCGTTGATGGGCCAGTTGCCGCCGGCGCGGCGCTCAACAAAGGACTCGCGCATTTTGTCGTCAAGCTCCGGATTGATTCCGAAGGTGTAATAAAGCGGGCGGTCGAATTGAATGAATTGCCAGGCGGCGCGGGGGAAGTCATCATAATATAAAACAGTATCAGCGCGGAAGGTGGTCATGGCGCCTTCGATGCCGGCGCGGGGGCCGTCGTACGTCTCCCGGCGCAAATCCCGTTTGCGGACGAACATCACGAATTTATATTTTGGGTGGGAGGGGTTAATAAGCAGAACCGATTCGGGTTCCTCGAAGCCGCTGAGGTAGTAGAAATTGCTTTCCTGGCGATAGACGTATTCCACGTCAAGGTTGCGCAGATAGACCGGCTTGCACGGAAAAAAGGCGACGCTGTTGGGTTCCATTTTTTCCATGAAATCGGCGCGGCGTTTGGCGAACACCTCCATATCCAATTGCAGCGGTTGGGCTAAAGCGCTGGCGGTGAGTAGCAGTAAAAAACAGAGAACCATTCGTCTCATGGGCATGGGCTGTCCCCTTTCATTTTAATTGGAGTGATTTTAATGGCTGGAATATAAACCATTCAATAGACAGGGGCAAGTGTTTATTTTCAGCTGTTTTGGTTTGCCTGTCTGTACTTGCCAAGCGATTTTTTATTTTTATGTCTTGACTAAAAATCAAAAATTTATTATACTACGCCCGTTGAATTTTCACCAGTCGTCTTACCCCGTTTCGTTCAAAAGGAATTTTATGTTATTCGATTTCGCCACGATTTTGGTCTTCCTGATTTTCGGAGGGCTGTTTGTGGTTGGGAACGTGATTCTTTCGCGAATCATCCAAACGCGCAACCCGCACCCCGGCAAAATCAGTACCTATGAATGCGGCGAGCTCCCCGTCGGCCAATCGTGGATTCAATTCAATATCCGGTTTTATGTCATTGCGTTGGTGTTTCTGATCTTTGAAGTCGAAATTGTGTTCCTCTTTCCGTGGGCGGAGGTGTTCAAAAATTTGGGCGCCTTTGCCTTAGTGGAAATGATGATATTTGTTTTCATTCTGCTGGTTGGGCTGGCGTACGTGTGGGCGAAGGGAGATCTGGAGTGGGATAAACCTCAAGCCGTTCCAGACCCGAAACTCATTCCATCTTACAAAATTCTTTCCGAAGAACTGGCCTCATAACTGAGGGGAAAGGAAGACCGAAGCGCGGATGCAAGAATTCATCAATGAGTTAGCCAGTCGTCAGTCGTTCCTCTCCGTTACAACTCTCACTATTTTAGCCATGGTGTTGAGCGCGGTGGTGCTCACTGTTTTTGCTGCGGTATTGGCACTGGTGGGCGTCTATGCCGAGCGCAAAGTTTCCGCGCACATGCAGAACCGCCTCGGCCCGATGTACGTCGGATGGCATGGGGTGGTGCAAACCTTCGCGGATGCTATCAAGCTTTTACTGAAGGAAGACATCGTACCCGCCGCCGCCGATAAAAAGCTGCACCTGTTGGCGCCGGTCATCGTCTTCGCTGCCACCCTTGCCGCGTTTGCGGTTTTGCCCTTTGGTCAAAACATCGTTGCCAGCGATTTGAACGTGGGCGTGTTGTACGTCATCGCCATCTCTTCGTTTGTGGTGGTGGGAATTATTTTGGCCGGCTGGGCATCGAATAACAAGTGGTCGCTGTTAGGCGCGATGCGCTCCGCGGCGCAGGTGGTGAGCTTCGAGGTGCCGGCCACGCTGGCGGTGCTTGCCGCGATTATGACCGTTGGCAGCATGAATCTGGGCGCCATTGTGAGTTATCAAGTGGGGGGATTTCACAAGTGGCTGGTGTGGCAATTTTTCCCGTTCAATTTTATTGCGTTCATTATTTATTTCGTCGCTTCACTGGCCGAAGTCAACCGCGCGCCATTCGACATCCCCGAAGCCGAGTCCGAAATCGTAGCCGGCTTTCATACCGAGTACAGCGGCATGAAATGGGCGATGTTTTTTCTCGCGGAATACGCCAATATGTTTTTGGTGGGTGTGATTGGCGCGACCCTGTTCCTCGGCGGCTGGTCGAGTCCGTTTGGAAATTTCTTGAATTCGGGGCCGTTTCAAATCTTCTGGATAGTGGCTAAAGCCGCGTTCTTGATCTTCGTGCAAATGTGGCTGCGCTGGACTTTGCCGCGGGTGCGCGTCGATCAATTGATGTACGTGTGCTGGAAGGTACTGCTGCCGTTCGGCTTCGTGGCGATTGTGGGCGTCGGAGTCTATATGATACTCTGACCTGAATAATTTCGCAAGTTTGAAAAGCTTACGTTAATGGAATCTCAGTTGCTTAGAACGTGGAGTAATGGAGTAGTGGATTAATGGATCAATGCTCAAGTCTTGACTTTGATTCATTGATCCAACGATCCATTGATCCATTCCATTTAAAAAAGCTAAGTCCATGAACTTATTTGACCTCTTTTTTTACGCTCTGGCTGCGTTGACCGTTGTGTCCGCACTTGTTCTGGTTTTTTCGCGGAACGTCATTTACTCGGCCGTCGGGCTGTTGTTTGCGTTTTTTGGGGTGGCGGGAATTTATGTTCTGCTGGCCGCGGATTTTGTGGCGGTGGTGCAAATTCTGGTTTATGTTGGCGGGATTCTCATTCTTCTGGTGTTCGGCGTAATGCTGACGCAGCGCATCACCAACATCGAAATGCGCACCGGCACGCTGCAACTGCTGCCGGCTTTGGTGGTGGTGGCTGGTGTGCTGGCGGTGCTGCTGCGGATGGTGTATAAAACGCCGTGGGCATCGTACGCGCCCGCGGAATTCAATCCCACCTCCGCCAAATTGGGCACACACTTTATGACCGATTATTTGATTCCGTTTGAAATCGTTTCGGTGCTGTTGCTCGCCGCGTTGATTGGCGCGGCGTTCATCGCGCGGAAGGAGAGAGGATGAGCTCGATTGGCTTGACGCATTATTTGGCGCTGAGCGCCGTGCTGTTTTCGCTGGGACTGCTGTGCGTGATCACCAAGAAAAACGCCGTCACCGTGCTCATGGGCATCGAGCTGATTTTGAACGCGGCGAACATCAACTTCATCGCCTTCGCGCGTTTCGTAGATACCGATCTCGACGGCCAAGTGTTTGCGGTATTTGTGATCGTTACCGCAGCGGCAGCAGCAGCCGTGGCGCTGGCGATTGTGTTGAATTTGTACGAGCGGCTCAAATCCATCAATTTGGATGAGGCCGATTCGCTGGCAAGATAGCAGAGGACACGTTTACTAAACCTTCAAGGTTTCGTAAACGTCTGTGAGTTTGTCATTTCTCACCTCGACGTTTTTTGTCGAGGTGAGAAATGAGGCAATGAATGGATCACGCAAAAATAGTTATGAGCGGATTTGCGGTATACACTTTCATCAGGTTCCTCGACTCCGCTTCGCTCGAAACGACACGCACTAAAAAGAGATTTCAATACTGAAAAATATGATAACCAACGCCATCATCATTTTACTTCTTCCGCTCGCGGCTTTCACGATTCAGATTTTTATCGGCAAGCGGCTGCCGAAACAGGGCGCGTGGCTGCCCACCGGCGCGATGTTCGCCGCTTTCCTGTTTGCGGTGCCAATTTTCTTCCAATCACTCTCAGCATACGATCCCAATTTCAAAATCCAAGCCAGTTGGGAGTGGATCAACTTCGGGCCGGTGGTCGTTTCGTTCGGAATTCACATCGACAATCTCACCTCCGTGATGCTGATTGTCGTCACTCTGATCAGCGCGCTGATTCATCTCTACTCCATCGGCTACATGCACGGCGACCCGCGTTACAGCCGCTACTTCGCCTACCTCGCGTTGTTTTCGTTCTCCATGCTCGGCCTCGTCCTCGTCGATAATTTTTTGGGCATCTACGTTTTCTGGGAATTGGTCGGACTTTGTTCCTATCTGCTCATCGGTTTCTGGTTTGAAAAAGATTCCGCGGCGAATGCCGGCAAGAAAGCGTTCATCACCAATCGCATCGGCGACATCTGCATGTTCGTCGGCATTTTGATTTTATTTACAACGCTTGGTGTCTTCAAATTCGAAGACGTCTTTCGCGGCGTCGCTGACGGCAAACTCGCCGGCGGCCTGTTGACCGCAACCGGCTTGTTACTCTTCGGCGGCGCCATCGGCAAGTCCGCGCAATTTCCGCTGCACGTTTGGCTGCCGGACGCGATGGAAGGCCCCACGCCCGTCAGCGCGCTCATTCACGCCGCGACGATGGTGGCCGCGGGCGTTTACCTCGTAGGCCGCATCTTCGTTTTCTTCACCGCGGAGGCGCTGCTGTTCATCGCGTACATCGGCACCATCACCGCGTTTATGGCCGCGACCATCGCCATCGTGCAAACGGACATCAAACGCGTGCTGGCCTATTCCACCATCAGCCAGCTCGGCTACATGATGGTAGGACTTGGTACCGGCGGCTACACCGCGGGACTTTTTCATCTCACCACTCACGCATTTTTCAAAGCGCTGTTGTTCCTCGGTTCCGGCAGCGTCATCCACGCCGTGCACACGCAGGATATGACCGAGATGGGCGGCCTCAAAAAGAAAATGCCTATTACCTTCTGGACATTTCTGATCGCCACGCTGGCGATTTCCGGCGTGCCGCCGCTGTCCGGATTTTGGAGCAAAGACGCCATCCTCGCCTCGACGCTGGAATTCGGGATGCTGCACCCGAGTCATTTCATCATCCCTGTGATCATGTTTTTGTCCGCGGGCATCACGGCGTTTTACATGTTCCGCTTAGTTTACTTGACATTTTTTGGCGAAGCCCGCGATCATCACAAATACGAGCATGCCCACGAGTCGCCCAAAGTGATGACGATTCCGTTGACGGTGCTGGCGGTTTTCTCGGTGGGCACAATCTGGTGGGGCTGGTACGAGCATTTGGTGGCGAAGCCGGATTTAGCGGCGTATGCGACGGTAGCAGCGGCGGTCGAGCCGGCGCACGAAGCCGGCCACGAGGTCGCGCATTCGGCTCACAACCTCGCGCTGATTCTTTCCATTCTGATCGCCGGTTTGGGAATTCTGATTTCCACCGCGACTTACTATTGGAAGAAAATTTCCGCCGAGGCATGGGGCAGTCGTCTGCGCCCGGTTTACAATTTACTTTGGAACAAATACTATTTTGACGAAATGTACAGCGCCACGGCGATCGCCGGCACGCTGCTCCTCAGCCGGGTTTCCGGTTGGTTCGATTTGCGTATCATCGATGGCGTGGTGAATGGTGTTGCGCGTTGGACCGCCAAGCTCTCGTTTGCGGGCGGCTGGCACGATCTGCGCATCGTCGATGGCCTGGTGAATTGGGTTGGACGGACGATCCAATTCTTTGGGGCGCAATTGCGCGAGTTGCAAACTGGCCGCGTGCAGAGTTACATCTTGATGGCGCTGTTTGTGGTGGTGGTGATTTCGATCATTCAGCTGTTATGAAACCAATAACTCTGACAGGGTTTAGGACGGTCAAAGTTTTGGAAGTTCAAAACCCTGTCAGAGTTTCACGTTAGGAAAGAGGAAATTCAAACATGGAGAATCATGTTTTAACCCTGATTACGTTTTTGCCCATCGCCGGTATTTTGTTTATCCTTCCAGTGCCGAAAGAAAACAAAAATGTCATTCGCATCATTGCGGCGGTTTTCACCGGCCTGCAATTGCTGCTGGCAGTTTGGCTGTTTTTGAATTTCGATCGCGGCACCACGGCCATTCAATTCCGCGAGCAGTACCAGTGGATTCCTTCTTTTAACATTGAGTACTTCATGGGCATCGACGGTCTGAGCGTGCCCATGGTGTTGCTCACCGCGCTGCTTTCGTTTCTCTGCATCTTCGCGTCATGGGGCATCGACAAAGGAGTGAAGGGCTATTTCGCGATGTTCCTGCTGTTGGACACCGGCATGATGGGCGTGTTCTGCGCGCTGGACTTTTTCCTGTTCTATATTTTCTGGGAAGTGATGCTGCTGCCGATGTATTTTCTCATCGGCATCTGGGGCAGCCCCTCGCGCAAAGATGAAGACGGCATGGTGCGCGGCGGCCCGTACGCGGCGATCAAGTTCTTCCTCTACACGCTGTTCGGCAGCGTGCTGATGCTGCTGGCGATGCTGGTGTTTTATTTTAATGTCACCGATCCGGTGACCGGCGGCCACACTTTCAACATGCTTCATATGATGGATCAGAATAATCACGGCGGGCTGCTCAACGTGTTCAATATTCGGTTGTTGATTTACGTTGCGCTCTTCATTGGCTTCGCGATCAAAGTGCCGGTGTTTCCGTTCCACACGTGGCTCCCGGATGCCCACGTCGAAGCTCCTACCGCCATCAGCGTGATTCTGGCCGGCGTGCTGCTGAAGATGGGAACCTACGGCATGCTGCGCATCAGTTTCCCCATGCTGCCCGACGCCATGAAGTACGAATACTTCGCTTACGGTATGGCAATTTTAGGGTTGATCAACATCGTCTATGGCGCGCTGTGCGCCATGGCGCAAAAGGATCTGAAAAAGCTTGTGGCGTATTCCAGTATCAGCCACATGGGAATTGTGCTCTTGGGCATGTCCGGCCTGACTTCGCTGGGAATGAACGGTGCGGTGATGCAGATGTTTAATCACGGCACCGGCACCGCAATGTTATTCCTTTTGGTAGGCGTCATTTACGATCGCGCCCACCACCGGCAAATCGACGGCTTCGGCGGGCTGGCGGTGCGCATGCCGATTTACGCCGCCGTGGTGAGTGTGGCGTTCTTCGCCGGACTCGGGTTGCCCGGACTCTCCAGTTTCATCAGCGAAGCGTTTTCGTTCCTCGGCGCCTTCGGTTCGACCCTGTTCAACCTCAAGGCCATCACAATTGTATCCACTTTGGGAATCGTGCTGACCGCGGGCTATTTCCTGTGGACGTTCCAGCGCATGTTTCTCGGACAGCTCAATCCCAAATACGCGGAGCTGCCGGAGATCAATGGCCGCGAGTTGTTCACGCTGATTCCGCTGGCGGTGATCATTATCATTCTGGGTGTGTATCCGGCGCCGCTTTTGAATTTGATCAAAGTTTCGTTGAATAATCTGGTTGAAGTTGTTGCCGCAACAGGAACCGGTTCTTTGCTGGGTTTGCAATAACATGGACTATTCGACTATCATCCAACACAACATCGGCAGTCTGAGTTATTTTGTGCCCGAGCTGATTCTCACGGGCGTGATTCTGGTTTTGATCATCGCCGATTTGCTATTGAAGAGCGAGCGCTCGGCATGGACGTCGGTCATTGCGTTGGCGGGGTTGCTCGCGGCGTTCGTGGCGGTGTTAGGTCAGTACCAAATGGGCAGTCGTACCATTTTCAGCGACATGTTAGTGGTGGATCCGTTTGCCTTCTTTTTTAAGATACTCTTTCTCGCCTCGAGCGTGTTTGCAATTTTCCTTTCGATTGGCTCGGTGGAATTGTCTGGCCGTCCGGTGGGCGAATATTTCACGTTGATTGTTGCGCTGACGTTAGGCATGTTTTTGATGGCATCGGCCACCAATCTTTTGACGATTTTTATCTCGATTGAAATGGTGAGCGTGGTGTCGTTCATCCTCGCCACCTATTTGAAAACCCGCCGCCGCTCCAGCGAGGCCGGCTTAAAATATGCCATCTACGGAGCGTTCTCTTCCGGCCTGATGCTCTACGGAATGTCTTTGATTTACGGCTTGACGGGGACGTTCAACATTTATGAAATCAGCCGCATCCTCAATTCAACTTCTCCCGAGCCGTTAACGTTGTTTATTGCAGTTTTGTTGATGCTGGCCGGATTCGGTTACAAAATTTCTGCCGTGCCATTTCACTTTTGGGCGCCCGATGTTTACGAAGGCGCGCCGACTCCGATCACGGCACTGCTTTCGGTGGGCCCGAAGGCCGCCGGCTTTGCGGTTTTGCTGCGCTTCTTTAATGTGTCGCTAATCGAAAGTGGAACCAACGGCGACTCGGAAGCCTGGTTTGCGCTCTCCGGTTTGAACTGGCCGCAACTGCTGGCGATGATCTCCGCCGCCACCATGACGCTCGGGAATTTGATCGCCATCATGCAGAACAATGTCAAGCGGCTGCTGGCGTATTCCAGCATCGCCCACGCCGGCTACGCCCTCATGGGCGTGGTTGTTCTCAGTGAGTTGGGCGTTTCCGCAACTCTGTTTTATTTGACGGTATATTACCTGATGAATCTCGGCGCGTTTCTGGTGGTGATCATCAACCAGGATTTGCTGCGCAGCGAAAGCATCAACGATTACAAAGGTCTGGCCTGGCGCGCGCCGATTCCTGCTGTCGCCATGGGGGTATTTTTATTTTCTCTCACTGGTTTGCCGCCAACGGGTGGATTTGTCGGCAAGTTTTATCTGTTTGCATCTTTGGTTCAACGTGGTGAGTCGTTTCATTATTTTTTGGCTGTGATTGGAATCATTAACAGCGTTATTTCACTTTATTACTACGCGCGGATTTTGAAGGCAATGTTTTTTGAAAGCTCGGAAGGCCAAACAACTTCAAAAATAGCAGTATCTCCGTATTACGTAGTTCTGCTTTCGGTTTTGGTTATTCCTACCCTGGTGCTGGGCGTCTATTGGCGTTGGTTGTTCGATTTCTTGCGCAACCATTCCGCCAGCATTTTTAACATGCTCTAATTTCTCTTCGGAATTTTGTAAAAGCTCTGAGTTGTTTAAAAAAGTAGTAAACGAAATTTCCTCATTAACAAACCAGACGACTTGTATGAAGGATCATGCACTGCATTCGTTGCGGACGTTTCTTTTAAGTCTGCTGGCCCTCATTTCGGGCTACATTTTATTGACCACGCTTTATGCAAGAAGCGGAGAGAACGAGATTGATGTGCGAATTTTTACGCCCGGTCCGCGCGATACCCTGCGCCTAAAAAAATTCGATTTAAAAATTAAAAGCCGTAATGGCGGAAAATATATCGACGCCGTTGTTTCCGAAAACGAGCTGGCGCGAATCAAAAACAGCGGCTTTCTGGTTACGGTGCACTCCAACTCGCCGCGGCGCAATTTTTCAATTCCACCTTCCTACAGAACCCACTTGGAAATCGAAGACGATATCCAATCCCTCAAATCGAAATATCCGCACCTGGTTTTGGTTGAGAAGATCGGGGAAAGCACGACGCTGCGCCTGCCCATCTGGGCCATCAAAATATCTGATAACGCCCGCACGCGCGAAGACGAGCCGCGAGTTTTCTTTGCCGGTGTGCATCACGCGCGCGAACCCATTGGCGCCAACATTTGCTTTAAAATTATCAACACCCTTTGCGAAAAATATGGCCACGACGATCAAATCACCCGCTGGGTTGATAACATCGAAATCTGGTTTGTGCCGGTGGTGAACCCCGACGGCTACAAATATGTGATGGAAAACAATTTGTCGTTCCCGTGGTGGCGAAAAAATTTGCGCGACAACGACGGCGATGGCGTGTTCAATCCGCTGGTCGATGGCGTGGATTTGAACCGCAATTACGATTATAATTGGGGCGACGGCGGCGACGGCAAACCCGGCAGTTGGTTTTATCGCGGCCGGCTGCCGTTTTCGGAAAACGAAACCCGCGCGATTATGAATTTGGCCATTCGCGAAAATTTCGTGTTCGGCGTCTCCTACCACAGCTACGGCGAGTCGATTCTTTTTCCGTGGGGCAACTACAAGCGTCCGCCAGATATCGATTTGATTGTGACCATTGCCAGCGAGATGGCGGCCAACATTCGTCGGCAATCCGGGCGCGGCCGCTATTCGATTTTGCCCCTCAACGGGCGCGTCGGGCAAAGCTCCATTTGGATGTACGGCCAACTGCGGGTGATCGATTTCATCATCGAAGTGGGAAACGAATATTTCCCCGCCGAAGAGAGCATCCCGTTTATTGTGCAGGAAAATCAGAACGGCGCGTTTTATCTTTTGGACCGAGTTCTGGAAACCGGCATTCGCGGCCACGTCTTCGACGCCAAAACCAAGGCGCCGCTGGCCGCCGAGATTGAGGTGCTGGAGTACGCCTCCGATTACGTCGCCTCTCGAAAGACCGACGCCGACTTCGGAGGGTTTTATCGGGTGGTTTCCCCCGGAAGTTATACCGTTGAAATTCGCAGCGCGGACTACGCCACGAAAATCATTCCCAATGTTAAAGTGAGGAAAGGGGAGTATGTTGATCTTGAGATTGGGATGAGCAAAAATCGCGTGATGACCAATGGCGCCGCGGAACGCAATTGATGCTATTCGCTGCTAACGTCGAGCAGCGGCGCGCAGGCCGGGGATGGACGGCGCGCGTGTAATTTTCTGATCAGCCGTTTGCGGCGGTATTCCAGATCTTCTTTGTAAACCAGCCAATCGTTTTTTCTTCCCAACCCTTCGATGATCTGCACCTCCGTCAACGCTTTTTCCACCAAGGTCTTCGCTTGGTCGAGCCGCTGCTGCCGGTGTTCGTAGTATTTGGCCAACTCGATATAGGGGAGCGGGTGGAAGGATTCGCCGCTTAAATAGCGCTTCCACGCCTGCGCCGCCTGCGGCCAATCCCCCATTCGTTTGTAACCAAAGGCCAGGCGCATCAGCGCTTCCCGCCGCAGATTGGTTTCGAGTTGGGTTTGCAGCAGTTGGTTGTACAATTCAATTGCGCGCTCGTGCTGAAAGAGGTTCTCAAAAATTTTTGCCAACGATATAATCACCGCTGGCGCCTCCGCTTCCTCAAACGGGTTTTCAAACAAATTGCACAGCTTAACCAGCAGCGCCGCCATCGCCAGCACGTCCTGCTGATTGTGGTAAAAAACCGGCAGCAGCGGACGGGCGTCGCGGGCGCGCAGATAATCAAAATAGAGATGCGGGATCAAAAAGCTGGGGATGTCGCCTAAACGTTGGTGCCTCAAAATTTGCGCTTCGATGGTGGTGAGGGCGCAGTCCGGCAGCGCCTGCCGCCACAGTCTGCGGGCGCAATGTAAAAGATCGAGGTGGGGGAGCTGGCTTAAGCGGTTATGGAGGCGGTGAAAAATGTTGCGGGTTTCGAGCAGCGGCGCATCGAACGATTTGCCGTTGTAGCTCACCACCAGCTCACAGTTTGCGAGCAGGTTGTTGAATTCGTAAAGCAGGGCGCGCTCGTCTTGGACCTCGTCTAAAAAAAACTGCACCACCGTGAAGCCGTCGTCCGTGAAATATCCCAGCCCGATTAAAAACGCCAACATGCCAGCGCCGCCGGAAATGCCGGTGGTTTCTGTGTCAAAGAAAAGGATTTTTTTTAGATCGAGATTGGCGAGAGCCGGGTTTTGCCCGATCACGCCCAGCAGCTCGGAGCGCTTGGAAAGAAGGGTGGAAATTTCAATGCTGCCGTGGCGATAATTTGCCGGGCAATCCTTTCGGTAGCAGAAAAAGGCGCCGAAGGGGGTTGGCATTTCATCGCCGGTGAGGACGCTGCCAACTTCAAAATTGGCGGAATAAGACAAACTGCGCACCTCGGGCCCGCTCGCGGCCGGCCTTTTGAGGCGCGCCGATTCAATTTGGCGCAGCTTGTCTCGGAGATCCATTTTAGTCAGAAATAGTCACGCCAGCGATTTATTTAGAGCGGGCGCGGACTTTTTTGGAATCGTCGCTGGTCATAAAATTTTTCAACAGATCGATAGGCAGCGGGAAGACGATCGTGGAATTGTTTTCCGCCGCCACTTCCGTCAGCGTTTGCAAAAAGCGCAGTTGCAGCGCCTGCGGGTAATCGCTGATCACGGCCGCGGCGTCGCGCAATTTTTGCGAGGCCTGGTATTCGCCCTCCGCGTGGATGATTTTGGCGCGGCGCTCGCGCTCGGCTTCGGCCTGGCGGGCAATCGCGCGCTGCATTTCTTGCGGCAGATCGACGTGTTTGATTTCCACCAGCGTGACTTTCACGCCCCAGGGATCGCTGTGGTTGTCGATAATTTCTTGCAGGTTGCTGTTGATCTTTTCGCGCTCGGCGAGCATTTCATCTAATTCGTGCCCGCCCAACACGCTGCGCAGAGTAGTTTGCGCCAACTGCGAGGTGGCATACAAATAGTCCTCAACTTCAGTGATCGCCTTCGATGGGTCCATCACGCGGAAATAGAGAACCGCGTTCACTTTCACCGAGACGTTGTCTTTGGTGATCACATCCTGCGGCGGAATATCCATCGCCACGGTGCGCAGGCTGACCTTAACCATGCGGTCGATGAGTGGGATGAGCAAAATCAATCCGGGGCCGCGGGAACCCACCAGCCGCCCGAGCCGGAAAACCACCCCTCTTTCGTACTCCCGCAGAACCCGTACGGCGCTGGAAAGAAGCATTAAGCCAAGAATTAGAATTAAATAGAGTGACATGATCTCCCTCCTGAAGTTTGTGTTTGCAACTCAATTAAGTTTTTCGACGACCAACGTCAGGCCATCTACACTCGCCACACGAATGCGCTCGCCTTTTTTAATGGGCTGCGAGCTCGCGGCCTTCCAAATTTCGCCGTGAACTTTTACTGTGCCATGGGGGTTGATGGCCGTTTGCGCCAGGCCGGTTTCACCAATCATGCCCTCGACGCCGGTGGTCACTTTTTTGCGATGAGTTTTGAAGGCCATTCCAAAAGCAAAAATAAAAAATGCCGCGGTGATAATGACGACAGAAATAATCAAGCTTATAGAAATGGAGACCACCGGTTGAAAATTGTCCGGCGGTTGTTCGATCAGCATGAGTGAGCCGAGGATCATAGATAGGATTCCGCCAATGGTTAATAGTCCGAAGCTGGTGATTTTGACTTCTAAAATGAACAGCACGATCGCCAATAAAATCAGCAGCAAACCGGCGTAATTCACCGGCAGCGTTTCCAGCGCAAAAAACGCCAAAATCAAAAAAATCGCGCCCACCACGCCCGGGAAGATCGCGCCGGGGTTGGAGAGCTCGAAGAAGATGCCGTAAATTCCCAACATCAACAAAATGTAGGCGACGTTGGGGTTGGAGATTTTTTCGAGGATGCGATAGCGCAAGTTCATCTGCTTCTGGATGACGTGCGCGTTTTTGGTTTTGAGGGTGGCTTTCCCGGACGCCACCTCGGCTTCGCGGCCGTGCAACTGTGCCAGCAGCGAGTCCAACGACGGCGAGATAAAATTGATGACGTTGAGCGCAAGCGCTTCGCTTTCAGGGATGTTCACCGCTTCGCGCACCGCCTTTTCTGCCCACTCGACGTTGCGGCCGCGCTTTTCCGCCAGCCCTTTGATCTGGGCGACGGCGTCGTTGGTGATTTTGCGCGATAACGCGCTCAGGCTGTCAGATTTGCCTTCTATATCCACGGGAGTGGCCGAGCCGATGTTGGTGCTGGGCGCCATCGCCACGAAATGCGCCGCATAACAAATGAAAACACCGGCCGAACCGGCGTGCGCACCCGAGGGCCAGACATACACCACAATCGGAACGTGAGCGGAAAGAAAGCTTTTGATGATGTCGCGCGTCGAGGAGAGCAAGCCGCCCGGCGTGTCCAACTGAATGATCAGGCACTCTGCTTTTTCTTCCTCGGCGCGGATGATGGACTTGGTGATGAACTCAGCGGAGACCGGACCAATGATGCTTTCCACTTCAATGACGTGCACGATGGGTTTGTCTTCTTCGGCCTGGAGTATCATCGCACTGCTGATAAAGACAATGGCAAACAAAAGCAACGTTCTGAAAAAGATGCCGGAGGTTTTAAAATTCGTTTTCATAAAGGGCAGAGTTAGCGTTTGAACAAATACAAGATCAACGTCAAAAGTAAGCTGAGCAGTATCGATGTTGTCAGTGGAAAATAGAAAGTAAAATTTTTCTTTTGAATCAGAATATCGCCGGGAAGTTTTCCGAAAAATGGGATATGTTTAAAGAGCAGCAATGCCCCGCCAATCAAAAGAAAGAGGGCGCCGACCAGAATAAAAATTTTTCCAAACGAATCCATGCGACTATTCGGACCTCGAAAGGGTTTTCAAGACATTATACTTTTTGCAAATGGCGATAACCTGATCGATAGGAATGGCTTCAACGGTGCGTCCATCGCGGCCAGTGGTGGTCGTCGCTTTAAGAAGTGAATTATAAATTGCCTCCTGAGTGGCTTCGACAACCGCGAGAAACAGGGGAGAGAGGGCTTCGTTTTGGAGGTCATCAATTTTTTTCACGCTGTTTTGCTGGCTGTGATCAATTAGATTGGCTGGATAATTTGAAAAAGCTATCACGTAATCGCCGCTGCCATTTGCAGAGAACGCGCCGGTTTTGGCCAGAGCTAAGTAGGCGCGCTTCGCCAATCGTTTCAGATTTCGCGATGATAGGGGGGCGTCGGTTGCGACCACGATCATGCAGGAGCCGTCGCCCTCCTCATATTTGAGGTCGTTTTTGAAACTGTAGCGGCCGAGTTCTCTTCCCACCGGGGCGCCGTTGATTTCGAGGCTGCCGCCGAAGTTGGTTTGCACCAAAACGCCGACAGTGTATCCGCCCAAATTTTTTGGAAGCCGCCGCGATGAGGTGCCAATCCCGCCTTTGAACCCAAGGCAAATCACACCGGCGCCGGCGCCCACGCAGCCTTCTTCCACCGGGCCGGTTCGCGCCGAATCGATGGCGTTAAATACCTCATCTTTTCCAAGCACTTGTTTGCGGATGTCATTCAGCCAGCCGTCGTTGGTTTCGCCAACCACCGGATTGATGGAGCGAACGTCGTCGTTGCCTTTTTGCGCCAGCATATACTCGATCACCGCGTCGGCGACGCGCGGCACGCCAAGCGTGTTGGTCAGGAGGATGGGCGTTTCAACGTTGCCCAATTCCTCTACTTGTGTAACCCCGCTCAATTTGCCGAAGCCATTGCCGACGTAAATGGCGGCCGGCGTTTTCATTTGAAAAAGATTTCCCCCGTGAGGTAAGATGGCGGTTATGCCGGTGCAGATATCGGGCTTTATGATCGTAGTGTGCCCGACTGTTACGCCAGCAACATCAGTGATGGCGTTCCAGGTTCCGGTTCGAAAGATGCCGACCTCGATGCCAATGTCTCTGGCCCGCGGCCGTGCTTCGTGAGCATTTAGCGGTGAGTACAAAATAATCAGGAACGAAAAGATATTTGTGAAGAGTTGAATTTTGGTTTTTCCCATGGCCCTGTTTCAAACAAGATGCGAGCTAACTTAAAGATTTGTGGGATCAAAATCAACTATTTTTCGGAAGTGTGAAAACCGACGACTAAGATATTTTCGAGAGAAAAAATCGCGGGATTTTCCCCTTGACTTTTTTGGGGAATTTTATTAACATGCACCTCAGAAAATCCCTGCATACTTGGTGTGGCCTTTAATTAAAAAGAGCTAACACCTTTAATATGGGAACTCAGCTCTGGGCGCGTATTGCATGCCTCACCCTTTAGGGTAGTGGACGCAAAAAACGTTCAGGCGGTGCCCACCGTGTTGGTCGGAGTTCTTTTCGATCACACCACACTGAGATGCAGGGATTTATTTTTATCAACGCGGTAAATCAGTTAATCCTCGTTCTTGCGATGCCGACGACTCGCCAAACGCCGCGCGATTTTTCTGCGTTCGCTTGGCTTGAGATAGAAACTCACCTTTTTCAGATCTTTTTGAATGCCCGCTCGTTGACACTGCTGCTTGAAGCGTTTGAGAGCGTGGTCTAACGATTCTCCCTTTTTCACATTTACAACAATCATTTGACACCCCTTCATTTTTTAAATGAGTAATATGCTGTGATCTAATACTTACGGCTGAAACAAAGGTTCCTGATGGTAAGCGCCGACGAATTCAGAACGCGCAACCTTCAGGTCTGCGATGATGCGGGAGAAGACGAGGACGATGATGGCGATGACGATAATGGTGATGACGAAGGTTAGGCATCATCCCTTCTGATCTGAAGCCATATTGGTTAGGCGAGGAAGCCCCGTGCTATATTAGCCCGGCGGAATGATCGGACACATCAATCGCGATATTCACCCGAAACAAGCCCTTCATTGAAAGGGCTTGTTTTATTTCAGTTGGCAAAAATTCAACTAAATCCACTTAATAACTCGTTGAAGCGCAATATAGGTAGCAGGGTCGAGATTCATTCCCTTAAGCTTAGCAGATTTCGGTTGGGTTTACTCCGGAATGGTTACCCGGTGCCAGCCAACTTTTTGCGGAAACGTTTGGCGCTTCAAAATCCCGTCCTCAATTCTCGATCCAAACTGCGATACTGAATCGCCTCGCTGACACACTCCGGGCGTATTTCTTCGGAGCCTTCGAGATCGGCAATGGTGCGCGAGACTTTGAGAATGCGATCATAGGCGCGCGCCGACAACCCTAATTTCGTGATCGCCATTTTCAACAATTCGTGGCCCTGTTCATCAATTTTGCAGTAATGACGAATTTCTTTCGATTCCATCCGCGCGTTGCAGAAGAGATTCTTCCTTGACTGAAAGCGTTTGAGTTGGAGCTCTCGAGCCCGCTTGACGCGTTCACGGATCGTAGCAGAGTTTTCCCCAGAAATGTCGCTGGCCAGTTCTTTATACCGCACCGCCGGTACCTCGATGTGAATATCGATGCGATCCAAAAGCGGCCCGGAAACTTTGGCCAGGTATTTTTGGATCTGCGGCGGCGTGCACGAGCATTCATTGTGAGGATCGCCATTAAACCCGCACGGGCACCCGTTCATCTCCCATTAACAAATACCAAAAGTGCTTCAAAATCAGCTTCCGCATTCCTAAGGTCGAACCCATTCAGCCTATCGAAGCAAAGACATTGGGGCAATATATCAAAAGATTCCGTCAGGAACAAGGCCTTTCCCAGGTGCAACTGGCGAACCTTCTTGGCGTCAACGAAATGTCCGTCGTCCATTGGGAACTGGATAGGGTGGTGCCGAGGAGGAAACATGTGCGTAAGTTGGCCGAGGTGGTTGGGATAGATGAAAAGGTGTTAGTGGCTAACATCAATAGTGTCTGAACATTTATGGCTTTCTATTTTTAGGAGACTCAGCCCCACCAGTAGCAACTGGCGCCGAGCGTAACCGGTCGTGCCTCCAGTCAGAAGTCAACAATCTGTTGCCCTCGGACCCTCCAGTCTGCGGGAGTTCCTCTGTCTGCCTTGGGAGGGTGATGCCGAAGTATTTAGCCGGTTTATCTGCTCGACGATTCGGCGAGTAACACGGTGTGGCTTTCCTGGATCGATTTCCCAATAGTCTGTAGCGGGCTTTACTACGCAAAGTCGTCTTGGGAAACTTTGTTGACCTAATAGAATCAGCGCTCATGTCAAGACGGGTTGTCAGAAGACAGAAGTCAAAGTTGCTTGGATCCTTTTGCTCATTTCCAGTGACTGCATTTTAGGCGTTCTGGGCTTTGGGAAAAGGCAAGAGAACGGATTCGATTTCTCAAAAATATTGTGGGATGACGTTACTCGCCCTGGGCCGTCGTTCTTATCCTGCCATTTAAATAAATGTGCTTGATTTGAGAACCGGCTTTCGTATATTTGATCATAGCGAGAACATCTCTCGTTGCGACGGGAGAAACGATCTCATACCATCCACGGCATAGGTTGCACCGCAGAAATCCGTAAGAATTGCCAAAAAATTTGAAGGTAGGAACCAATTATGGAAGCCTCAAAAGAATTCGAAAGGACCATACTTCTTTCCCACTTTACCATCGAAAAAGATCCTGACGCTATTCTCTGGATCGACTCCGAAGATACGATACGTCGCGTCAACGATGCAACCTGCCGAATGGTTGGTTATGCGCCGGAGGAGATGGTAGGTAAAAAGCCGCCAGAACTTGGCTTTGGACTCGATCCCGCCTATGTCGAGGAACTTCGGGAGAATATGAGACAGCATGGTACTGTGCGATTCGAGCGAACCATTGAGACCAGGGACGGTCGGGAGCTTCCTGTTGAAGTCGCGGGTAGTCTGGTCGAATTCGAAAACCAGGAATATGTTTGCTGGTTTGCGCGCGACATCACCGAACGGCGCCAGGCTGAAGCAGCTCTAAAAAAAGCATTCAATGAAATAGAGCAGTTAAAAAATCGTCTGCAGGAGGAAAATGTTTATTTGCAGCAGGAGATCAAGCTCACGCACAATTTTGAAGCGATTATCGGTAAGAGCCGTCGGATTCAAGAGGTGCTGCACGCGGTCGAGCACGTCGCGGAGACGGACGCGACCGTTCTCATCCAGGGCGAAACTGGCACCGGCAAAGAGCTCATCGCGCGCGCCATCCATAACATTAGCTTGCGTCATAACCGCCCTTTGGTTAAGGTCAACTGTGCGGCGCTTCCAGCCAGCCTGATCGAAAGCGAGCTTTTCGGCCATGAAAAGGGTGCTTTTACTGGCGCGCTGAAATCCAAGGTTGGGCGCTTCGAGCTGGCAAACGGCGGCACGATCTTTCTTGATGAAATCGGCGAACTGCCGGTTGAGATGCAGGTCAAATTACTGCGGGTAATCCAAAGCAGTGAGTTTGAACGTCTCGGTGGCACCCAAACGTTAAGCACCGATGTGCGTATCATTGCGGCAACCAACCGCGACCTGGAAAAGGCTGTTGCCGAAAAGACCTTCCGCGAAGATCTGTTCTATCGCCTGAACGTTTTTCCCATCCATGTCCCGCCGCTCTGCGAAAGACGGGAAGACATCCCGCTGCTGGTGGATTACTTTGTCCGGAAATACGCCAAGAAAATTGGACGGGAAATCAAAGTCATCCCCCGCAGTGTTTTGTCTACTTTGGAGAATTACAATTGGCCCGGCAATATTCGTGAGTTGGAAAATATCATCGAACGCGGCGTGATACTGTCTCATGGCAATCGGCTCGAAATCGGCAATTGGTTTCGGGGCGAATCGCAGAGAGAAGATGAGAAGCGACATCGCACCTTGACGGAAGTGGAACGTGCTCACATCTTGCAGGTGCTGGATTCCACACGCTGGCGTGTCAGTGGTCCGAATGGCGCTGCTCAAATCCTCGGAATCAATCCCCAAACTTTGGTTTCCCGCATGAAGAAATTGGGGATTCAACGTGTTGCATCAAACGAATGATGAGGTGTCATAAAATTTTTGATATTTCATAAAAACTTGCTGTCTTCCCTCCTTGCTTCCCTTTTTTGATTTATCCCGCAACATCATGTAGGAAAAGCTACTTACATCGGCTACAATCTCCCAAAAATACCGTTGGCACATCAATTGATATCTGATATGGCGAGTGATTAACAAAAGTCAGCAGATGGTAACCAACGTGGGGTGATTCGAATGGCTTCGAAGGCATTGACAGACCGAAATTTTGATGCTGAGCTTGTGGCTCCGGGCAGAATTGTATTGGTCATATTTTACGATGAGAATTTCAGTAACCGCTATCTCATCGAACCGGGTTTGGTGAAACTGGACGAACAGTATAACCAACGGGTGAAGTTCTGCCGCATCAATACGCGTGAAAACCCAAAAACCGCCGAACGCTTTCGAATTTTTACTAGCCCGACGATTCTTTTTTTCCGGGATGGAAAACTGGTTGAGTCGTTGGCGGGCACGTTTCCGCGCGTTGAGGTCGAAAGCATTATTCGGAAACTGATCACTAAAAAAGAAGGAGACCGATTGTCTCCTTCAAGAAGCTAACAAGGAGATTACAACAATGAAGTACACAGTACTGATTGGAAGAATTTTCTTCTCGCTCATCTTCATGATGGCCGGCATCAGCCTTTTTTCGAAGCAGACAATTGAACATGCAGCAGCACAGGGAATCCCATTGGCTTCGATGGCAGTTCCGCTCTCCGGAGTGATCGCACTCTTGGGAGGTCTCAGCATCGCCCTCGGTTATAAAGCCAAATTGGGCGCGTCGCTACTGGTATTGTTCCTGTTGCCGGTCACGGTGATGATGCACAACTTCTGGGCTGTACAGGATAGCATGTTGGCCCAGATGCATCAGGTGATGTTTATGAAGAATCTCTCTATGTTGGGTGCTGCGCTTCTCATCTCTTACTTCGGCGCTGGCGCGTTGAGCTTGGATGGACGGCAGAAAGCACATTCAGAGCAACGCATACAGCGCGTGCAAGGGAGAGAAGGAGTAATGGAATGGCTGATAGAAGAAAGGACTTGACGCCCAATATGGCGGACTGGCAAGCAGAGGTACATTTGCTATGATCGGTAATTCCGACGTCTGTTCTGCAATCAAACTTCATCTTCCGCTTTGCTTATCAGGCCGTTTACGCTCAAGTTATGTACTTGGAAAGGAAAAAGCGATGTTTCAAAATCAAACTACACTCAGGGGCTTTGTGGCGAATGCAAGTGACGTTTCCACAGATGTTCTTGCGAGCGCGCCCAATGATCTCTCAAAGACAGTGACTGGCTTAGCCAATATGGGGGACGTTTATGAGCTGACAATCCCGAGCCATACCGAAAATCTGGAACCAATTCGCAGCTTCGTCGCCACGATTTCTCAAAAAGCGGGTTTTGACGAAACGGCGGTGATAGATATTGAGGTTGCGGTTGAGCAGGCCTGCGTGAAGGCGATTAAACACCTACAGACTAAAGACGAGAGCAAGCGTCTTCACCTTCGGATAACAATTGACAATCAAAAGCTGACGGTGGCAGTGAGTGATCAAGGTCAAGGCTTTTATCACAAGCAGTACAAAAAGCGAAACGCCAGGAGGCTTCTTTCAAGACTGCAGCAAGGAGATTGCGGCGTCCTACTGATGATCTTAGTGATGGATCAGGTTTACTTTGCCTCTGAACGCAGAAAGGGAACGCAAGTCCGCCTGGTTAAATACCGCACACCTCCGGCAAGCCAGGCGATTCATTGAAACAGGGGAGTCTTATATGAAAACCACAGTTCTGTCTCTGACCCTAAGTCTGCTGGCGTTGGCCATCGGTTGTTCACCCGTGAGCGTCAAGCATGACTATGACAGTGAAGCCAACTTTGCGGCCTTCAAAACCTACGCCTGGATGTCTGCGCCAATCAACGGCACAGGCAGCGTGGAAGCTGCCTTGCAGAGTAACAGCCTGTTGGACAAGCGCATCAAACAATCCGCTGATCGCCATTTGGCCGCCAAAGGATTCACCAAGGATGCAACCAGCCCGGACTTCCTGGTCGCTTATCACGTGGGCGCGCAAGACAGGATCGATGTCACGGATTGGGGGTATGGTCATGGACGCTTTGGCCGGTGGTTTGGTGGCGACCGCGTTGATGTCCATCAATTCAAAGAAGGGACGTTGATCCTCGACATCATCGATGCCCGTACTAAACAGTTGGTGTGGCGTGGCGTCGCGATTGGAACGCTCGATCCGAACGCATCAGCCAAAGCGCTTAATAGAAAACTCGATGAAGCCATTGTCGAAATTCTCGCAAAGTTTCCGCCGACGATCTGATTGGAATCCTGGCTTTCGTAAGGGTGGAGAATTAATCTTGATGTCAAAAGTTGAGTGAAAGGAGATTTTACATGCGAAGTATCAAACGCTGGTTTGGCTGGACAATTGTAATGGGTATCATGCGCTCTTTGCTCGATCAAAATGGCAAACTCCAGGGCCTGCTTGACAGATGTTGCACATGGTTCAGTAACCCGCACTATGAAGCCCTGATGTTCGTGGTGATCGCATTTATTGTGTCCGGCTTCTTGGTGAGTAAACATTAGCGCTGGCCGGTATCAGCGCCATTCTTTGAGAAAGTCACAACGAGACAATGGTTTTATACAAAAAAAGGTACGAGGAAGACTAGATCAGAGTTGGCCGTCCAGGTTTAATGACAGAAAATAAAATGAGGACCTCAACAATGACAATGAATTTACAATCCCATAGTATTTGGTTCCTGCCCGCCATTATGGCTTTCCTGACAGCAGTAACATTGTGCTCTTGCACGAAGGAGGAAAAGGTGGCTCAACCTCTCATTCATCCCGTGTATTATGAAAAAGTATTTGCCAGCGAGGAGCAAGATGGAGCTATTTATGTTCCATCTCATGCAGTTAATGCCGATTACCGCGGCCCCTACGTGTACCTAATTGAACCGACCGAGCCGGGATTCGGAATTGCCCGACGACAAGTCGTCGAAATAAGTGATTTTTCCTCAAAAGGTTTGAGGATACTGCAAGGGATTGAGGAAGGCGACCTGATTGTCACCGGAGGTGGCTCCAAAATTAAGGATGGTGATAAGGTAAGACTCATTTCTGAGGATAGCAATCTGCCAATCAGCAGCTACTCGAATATGCTCTTGTGGATTGCTCAGGCTTTCCTCGCGATTCTTCTTGATAGCGGGTTTCATGATGACGTTTCAACTTGACTTCCTGGCGAAGACGATCCACTGGGTAGCCGACGTGCCGGCCGGATTGGTGCGTTTTATTGGCATCGGCGAGTTGCTCGCTGCCATTGGACTGATTGTGCCAGCGGCCACGGGGGTTTTTCCACAGTTGACAGCGGTCGCTGCCGGTGGCCTCGGGTTCATTATGACGAGCGCATCCATACTCCATATCATTCGTGGTGAGTTTTTCGCCCTGCCAATGACCATCGTTCTGACCGCTTTGGCAGCCTTCGTGGAAAACGAACGCTGGAAGTTGGCTCCATTGCGGATTAAAAGTTGGGACTGACGCAAAGGTTTAGCTTCACATGCGCCTGCTAGTTAGCGGTCACTTTACCGCGTTTCATACTAAAGAAGCAGCAAAATGGAGTTAAAAATATGACGCGGCACCAAACACGAGATGGGACCCGGCTTTTCCCACACGTCATCATCTAAATCAAAGAGTCTCCACCGGTTGCTCCTGCATCGTTTCCTCAACTAATAATACGGCTACGACAAAGGCGAAGTCACCGCGCAGGCCATCATCGATGACTTGCTCAAATTCATCCATGATTACTTTGGTTTCTTCCCTCGATGACGATCCGCCCATTTTCTTCGTAGTGCCAATTGACTGAATTGGAACGCCGCACATTTGAAAGCCCTCGACTTCACGCGCCGGGTTAGCGGTCTGGATGTGCTGCCTAAATTCTCGGAATCAATTGTCTGAACCCTGCTTTCCGCATGAAAAAATTAGGAATTCGTCTCATGTTTTTATGAATTATGATATATCATAAAACTTTTGATATCTCACAAAGCCCGTCGTTTTTCATGCCTTGACCGCGTTCTTTTATCATTCTACATAACTCCATATATAAAAAGCGCTTACATAGACCTAAATTCTGCCAAAATACACTTGGCACGACACTTGGTAAAGTATGGCCAGAGCAAACAACAGTTCAGCCAGCGCAAATCATAATCTGAGTTGCTTTGAGCAGAGCCCCCAACATCCCTTCCTCCTCATCTCCGGCTGGAGCGATCCAGCCGGAGATGCCATAGCAAGGGTAGAGAGACCGGGGCGATGGCGGCAAGAACAAATATTCTTGTTTTGATTGAACGGTCAAATTTGAAGGGAGTAATCAAAATGTCTCGAATCATCCTAGTTAAAAGTGACGCGCAAAGAAACAGCTTGCTGACTGCCCTTTTACAGCGCCAAGGACACACCGTCTCTATCACTGACACACTCGACCAAATTCCCGCAGTGATAACAAAATCACAGTTGGATATGCTCGTTGTTGACATGGACGAGCACAGTCTCGATGAAGTTGTGCAAATAGCACCCAATTTGAAGGGCGTCAAGATTTTATTTCTGGGGGGTAACGATGATATGCAACATGATTTTCGTTCGTGGATTGCTGACGACATTATTCAGGGGAGTCAGGATGACGATGCTATCAACTATTGCATCCAGAAAATTCTAAATCGAAACAAAATCAACTAAGCCGACAAATCAGTTCATTCTTATTTAAGGTAAAGGAGCGCCATAAAATGAAAAGTAGTCTTACATCCGTTGTCGCAGCGGTCTGCCTGTCCTTTTTGGGGGTCTCGCTGACCGCCTGCACAGGTGACAAACAAAGCAAGGAATCGAACAGTGTCGCCGTCCCCGTGATTGTCGGACGGGTCCAAAAGGTTCAGGAGAGGGAAACCGTCTCCGTGAGCGGGACGGTTTCGACGCCGAACTCCCCTGCGCAGGTGGGTTTTCTCGTATCCGGCAAGGTGGTGTTCGTGGGGCCGCGGGAAGGGGAATTCGTGAAGAAGGGGCAGGTGCTTGCCTTAATTGACTCGACCGATTACCATCTGGCCCTGGCGGCGGCCAAAGCGCAAGCAGATCAGGCCCGCGTCCGCCTGGAGCGGGCAGAGGACGAGTTCCAGCGCATGAAGATGCTCTACGACTCGAAGAGCCTGGCTCCAAACGACTTTCTGAACTACAAGGCTGCGTATGATGCCGCCGTACAGCAACACGAGCACGCCGTTGCCTCGGAGAAACTGTCCAGGAAGCGTCTTACGGATGGGACCCTGCGTGCCCCCGCCAGCGGCTACATCGCCAAAAGGTTGATTGAACCCGGCGACGTCGCCGCTGCCGGACACCCCGTCTTTGAGATCGTCCAGATGGATCCGATGGAGGTGAATGTTGGCGTACCGGAGACGGACGTTCACAGCGTTAGGATCGGGCAACAAGCGGATATCACCGTTCCCGCCCTCCCGGGAAAGTCTTTCCGGGGCACGGTTCGCGTCATCAACGTTTCAGCCGATCCCAACACCCGGACCTACATGACCAGAATCACCGTGGCAAATCCCGAACACCTCTTGCGTGTTGGGATGGTCGCGAAAGCAACCATCCGCGGGGACCGGACGATAGCGATGGTGACGCTTCCGGGGGGTGCGGTGGTCCGTGATCCACAAGGCGCGACGCAGGTCTTCGTCTATTATCCCGACCAGAAGCGGGTGTATGCCAAGCGTGTGGACGTCGGAGCGCTCATCGACAACGACGTCGAGATAAAAAGCGGGCTTTCCGGTGACGAACTGATCGTGCTGGCCGGACAGACAAAGCTCAGAGACGGGCTGGCTGTATCGGCAACGGAAGAGCAGACCAGCAGATGAATTTAACCTAAAAAGGAACAGAGTCATGACTCCGATAAAATCTTCACTTCGCTATCCCTCCGTCACGCTGATCCTGACCGCCATGGTGGTCTCTATCGGCATTCACGCCTTCCTGAAAATGCAGCGCACGGAAGATCCGACGATTACCATCAGGACCGGGCTTGTCGCCGCGATTTACCCGGGAGCGACCTCCGAGCAGGTGGAAAAGCAGGTCACGAAAACCCTGGAAAAACACATCTTCAAGTTTCCGGAGGTGCGGAAGGACAAGACCTATTCGACGAGCCGTCCCGGTCTCGTCATCATCAACGTCGAGCTGGAGGACAACATCAAGAATTCCGACCAGTTCTGGGCGAAGCTGCGGCATGAAATGAACCTGGTACGCGCCACCGAGCTCCCCGACGGCGTCAGAGGGCCGGTGGTTGACTCCGATTTCGGCGACACGGTGGCGATGCTGATCGCCATCCACGGGAAGCGCTACGGCTACCGGGAACTGCGGGACTACGCGGATAAGATCCATGATGAAATGCGCACGGTGCGCGAAGTGGGAAAGCTCGTGACGTACGGGACGCAGGGAGAAGAGATCTGGGTCACCAGCAGCATGGAAAGGATGGCGCAGTACTTCGCCAATCCGCGGCAGGTGGCGAATGCGCTCATGCAGCGAAACGCCATTCAGAGCGCAGGGAATTTCGAAGCGGACCAGACCAAGATCCCAATGAGGACTAGCGGGATCTTCAATACCGAAGACGAAATACGTAACGTGCTTGTGGACGTTTCCAGAGAGGGCCATCCGACCTACATCAAGGACTTCGCCAACGTCGAGCGGCGATACCAAGATCCGAACTTCCTGGTGCGCTACGACGGCGAGCCCTGCTTGCTCCTCTCCGTCGAGATGCAGAAGGGAAAGAACATCGTTGAGCTCGGCGAGCAACTCGAAAAGGTCTTCCACCACCTCAGAGGGCTCCTTCCCCCTGACGTTCAGTTGGATCTCGTCGCCAACCAGCCCGGAGTCGTCGAGGAGCGGATCACGCACCTATCGCACGAGTTCCTGCTGGCCATCGGTTCGGTCATCATCGTCACTCTTTTCCTTCTCCCGTTTCGAGTTGCTCTCATCGCGGCCCTGGCCATCCCGGTCACCCTGTGCGGGACTCTTGGCGTCATGAACGCCCTGGGGATCGCCCTACATCAGGTCTCCATCGCGGCCCTCATCGTGGTGCTCGGGATCGTGGTGGACGACGCCATCGTGATCGCCGACAACTACGTCGAGCTTCTGGACCACAAGGTCCCGAGAAGCGAGGCGGCTTGGAGATGCGCCACCGAGGTTCTGGTCCCCGTCCTCACTGCGACCGTAACGATCATCTGCTCGTTTCTGCCGCTCTTGATCATCACAGGCTCCGCCGGCGAGTTCATCGCGGCGCTCCCCGTGAGCGTGGCGATCGCGCTGGCGGTGTCTTTCCTTGTGGCGGTCCTGCTGACGCCCATGCTCTGCCGAACATTCATCAAAAAAGGCCTGCACGACCACGAAGCCGTGAAGAGCGATGGCAAGGAGAAAGTGAGCCTCCTCGACCGGCTCCAGCGCGGCTATGGAACGCTGATCAACCTCTTCATGAACCGGAAGGGGCTGGCTTTCGTTCTCGGTGGGGGCGCCTTCGCTTTCGGGGTCATGCTCTTCACCCTGGTGCCGCAGCAGTTCTTTCCTTCCGCGGAGCGCAACCAGTTCGTGATCGACGTGTGGATGCCGCAGGGAACGCGAATCGAGGCCACCGACGCCATCATGCAACGAATCGAAAAGGCCCTGAGTTCAAGCAACGGAGTCGCCCATTACGCAACTTTCGTAGGTCAGAGCGCTCCGAGGTTCTACTACAACGTCAATCCGCAGCAGCCCGACGGCGCCTACGGCCAGTTCATCGTCAATACCGCCTCGGTGGAGGCTACCAGTCGGCTGGTGAAGGAGCTGCGCTCCTCCCTGGCCGCCCTGGTGCCGGAAGCGATGGTGATTGTCAAGGAACTCCAGCAGGGCGCCCAAGTGGAAGCGCCGATCGAGGTGCGCATCTCGGGCGACGACATCGACGAGCTGAAGCGGCTGGGGGAAGAGGTGCGGGAAATTCTGGAGGACATCCCCGGTTCCCAGTACGTGCACCGGGACTACTTCAACGATTCGTACATGTTGGACGTGAAGGTCAACGACGAGTTGGCAAACCGCCTCGGCATAAGGAATGCCTCGGTATCGCAGATCCTCTACGGGGCGTTCGACGGAGCTGCGGTGAGTACATTCTGGGAAGGCGACCGCGCCGTGACCATCAAGCTGCGACTCGACCCGGCCTCACGTTCCTCCTTCGAGGACATCTGGGATACCTATTTAGACTCTGAGTTGACCCGTGCCAGGGTTCCGCTCCGGGCCATCGCCACGCTCGAGCCGGAGTGGCAGACCAGCAGAATCGTCCGGCGAAACGGCGTGCGCACCCTGACGGTCCGCGCCTTCGCGAAGCCGGGAATCTACGCCTCGAAGATCCTGGAGCAGGCCAGGCCTCAGCTCGAGGCCCTGGAGCTCTCGGCGGGCTACCGGATTGAATACGGCGGAGAAGAATTCAATCAGAACGAGACCTTCCCCCAGATGCTCGTTGCACTCGCGATCAGCCTCTTGGCGATCTTCCTCGTCCTGCTCGTCCAGTTCAAAAGCATCTCGGATCCGCTCGTGGTCATGGCGTCGATCCCGCTCACGCTTTTCGGGGCGGTCTTCGGGTTGCTCATCACGCATAACCCGTTCGGGTTCACCGCCTTCATGGGGATGATCAGCCTGTGCGGGATCGTCGTGAGAAACGGCATCATCCTCGTCGACTACTGCAACGAAAAAGTCGCCGAGGGGGAAACCCTGGAGCAGGCGGCTCGGGAGGCGGGGGCGCGGCGGCTGCGTCCGATTTTCCTCACCACCATGGCCGCCGCCGTGGGGGTGACGCCGATGATTCTCTCCGGATCGAGCCTCTGGAGCCCGCTGGCGAGCGTCATCGCCTTCGGCCTTATTTTCTCCATGTTCTTCACGCTGCTGGTCATTCCCGTCCTCTTCGTGGTCATCAAGTCCCGCTCCCTGAATCGGGTGGCGGTCGCCGTCGTGCTCGCGGCCTGTGCCCTCCTTGCCGGAGGGCGGGAGGCCTCCGCCCAGCCGGTGAGGCGCTCCCTGACCCTCCCTCAGGCGGTGGAACTGGCTCTGCAGCAGAACGCCGCGGTCAAAATCGCCCGGGAAAGAATATCGGAAACCCAGGGGAAAATCGTCTCCACCCGGTCCCAGTATTTCCCGCAACTTTACAACAACACCAAATACATGGCCCTGTCGGACAAGCAGCTTGTGACCATTCCGGCCGGCAGTCTGGGGAACATCAATGGAAGCCCCTTCCCGGACCATGACGTCAGCGTGAACCAGAGTTCATCGACTATTCTGTACACCGAGACCACGCTGGCCCAGCCGACGACGCAGATCTTAAAGATCCATGAGGCCAATAAGATTGCCCGGGCTGATCGCAGCATCGTGGTAGCGGATTTGAAACGGTCGGAAAACGAAATCGTTCTTTCGATCTACCAACTTTATTACGCGCTGTTGATCGCCACCAAGGACAAGGAGGCCGTCGAGGCGTCGCTCCTTGCCGCGCAGGAGTACCTGCGCGAGGCGGAGGAGGGGGTGCGGGCTGGGAACCTTCTCGAAATGGCGGTCACTGGAGCCAGAGCTAATCTGCTTCAGCGCAGGCAGACCCTGATCGTCGCGGAGAAACAGATTTCGGATCTCACCGCCGACCTCAACGACCTTCTGGGTCTTCCAGGCGACGACACCCTCGAAGTGACCGAGTCCGGATTGCCGGATTTGGCGGAACCATCAAGGGAAGAGGCCCACGAGCAGGCCCTCGCCGAAAACGGCGAACTTATTGCAGCCCGCGAAACACTGGAGAAGTCACGGCATGCGGTGCGGGCGGCCAAATATGAGTATATCCCTGACGTAACGCTCTTTGCCAGGCACGGCTACCAGGACGGAGCGCCGTTTCTGAAGGAGAACATCGGCATCTTCGGCGCCGAACTGACCTGGAACATTTTCGATTGGGGAAGGCGCAAGGGGGAAATCCGCCAGCGGGCCGCCCAAAGATCGCAGGCGCGAGAAAAGCTGGCGGAAACAGAGAGACGGATCGGGATCGAAATCGACAAGGCGTTCCGCAATCTGGAACGCTCGAAACAGATGGTCGACGTCGCCCGGGAGGCGCTGGCGTTATCCAGGGAGAATGTGCGGATCAGCGAAGACGGAACCCGGGCGGGGACGGTGACCGCGGCCAAACACGCCGAGACAGTGGCGGCACTGAAAAAGGCGGAAGCGAATCAGCTTCAGGCTTCGCTGCAATACCAGTTGGCCCTTGCCGAGCTCGACCGAATCCAGGGAGTCCTCGCGAAAAGAAGGTGAAGCTGACTTGCTCGGCCAGATCACTCATGACTCAAAAGGCCTTGGCCTGTCGGGTTTTCTAAAGGACTTCAGTATGGTGCAATTATAAAGGTGAATACATGAATACAAGGCTGAAAAAAAGATCGATTGAAAAGGAGAATCCCCTCGCACGTTACAACTGCGGACCGGTCAAATTGTCCGGCGATCCCAACGCGCTGTATGAGCGGCACGTAACCTTCGATCACGCCGTCGCCGACACGGAGACGACCGACCGCGACAAATTCGAAGCCATCGCCCGTTCCGTGAGGGACGTGCTGTCGCAGCGTTGGCTGAAAACCGAACAGACCTACCGGCAGCGCAACACCAAGCGCGTGTACTATCTTTCGATGGAGTTTCTGCTCGGCCGGATGCTCGCCAACAACATCACGAACCTCCAACTCAAAGCAGAGGCGCAACAGTTCGCGAAGCAGCACCGGCTCGATCCGCTCAAGATCTTTGAGCAGGAACCGGATGCTGGCCTCGGCAACGGCGGCCTCGGCCGGTTGGCCGCGTGTTTTCTGGATTCGATGGCGACAATAGGCATCCCGGGCATGGGCTATGGCTTGCGCTACGAGTACGGGATCTTCCGGCAACACATTCGCGACGGCTGGCAAAGTGAACAGCCGGACCACTGGCTCGCCCGGCGCGACCCGTGGGAGGTGGCGCGACCGAACGAAGCCGTCGAAGTGAAACTAAACGTGTCTTTTAAGATTCGCGGCGGCACCCTGCGTGTCGTGGAAGGCCGGCCGTCCTCGCTGATCGGCATTCCGTTTGACCGGCCCGTGGTTGGCTACGGTGGCCGGACGATCAATACACTGCGCTTGTGGGCCGCCAAAGCGTCGAACGACTTCGACTTCGCTCAATTCAGCAGCGGCGATTTCGTCGGCGCACTGGCTGAAACACTTACCGCCGAAACGGTGACGCGCGTCTTGTATCCCGACGATCATACGACGGAGGGCAAAGGTCTGCGGTTTCTCCAGGAGTACTTTCTGGTCGCGTGCTCGCTCGCCGATCTCGTCCGTCGTTTCCGCGCGGCCGGGAATGATTGGTCGGCCTTGCCGGAAAAAGTTGCGATTCAACTCAACGACACCCATCCGACGCTCGCCGTGCCGGAGTTGATGCGGCTGCTGCTTGATGACGCGAAGCTCGGCTGGGACGACGCCTGGAATCTCACGCAACGCACGCTGGCGTATACCAATCACACCCTCTTACCAGAGGCCCTGGAGAAATGGCCGGTCCAATGGTTTCAGGATTTTCTGCCGCGCCATCTCGAAATCATTTACGAAATCAATCGCCGATTCCTCGACGAGGTCCGCGCCCGCCATCCTGGCGACGATGGCCGCATCGCGCGCGTCAGCCTCATCGAGGAAGGCGCAAACCGGCAAGTTCGCATGGCGCATCTGGCCATCGTCGGCTCGCACAGCACGAACGGCGTCGCCGCGTTGCATTCGGAGCTGCTCAAACAGCGCGTCGTGCCGGACTTCTCGGCCATGTTCCCGGAACGTTTCAACAACAAAACCAACGGCGTTACCCCGCGCCGCTGGCTGCTACTGGCCAATCCATCGCTGGCGGGAGTCATAACCGAGGCCATCGGCGACGGCTGGATCACCGACCTCGCGCAGTTGGAGAAATTGAAACCGCTCGCCGACGACAAAAAGTTTTGCACCGCTGTCCGCAAGGCGAAACGCGACGCGAAGGTGCGCTTCATCCGATGGCTAGACATGCCAGGAATTGATCCCGACACGATTTTCGACACGCAAATCAAACGCATCCACGAATACAAACGGCAACTGTTGAATGCGCTCCACATCGTTGTGCTCTACAACCGCCTGCGGGAAAATCCAAACCTCGACCTGCCGCCGCGCACCTTTTTCTTCGGCGGCAAGGCCGCACCCGCGTACCACTTCGCCAAGCTCGTCATCAAGTTTATCAACAACCTGGCCGTGACGCTCGACGGTGATCCGATCACCAAAGGCCGGTTGAAGATCGTGTTTGTGCCGGACTACCGCGTCTCGGTCGCGGAGTATTTGATTCCGGCCAGTGACGTGTCCGAGCAAATCTCGACGGCCGGCTACGAGGCCAGCGGCACGAGCAACATGAAATTCATGATGAACGGCGCGCTGACCATCGGCACGCGCGACGGCGCGACCATCGAAATGGCGGAAGCCGCTGGTGAGGAGAACTTCTTCCTGTTCGGCCTGACTGCTGAGCAGGTTGAGAGCAGTCGCGGTTGGTACAACCCGCGCCACCACTACGACAATGAACCGGAAACGCGTGCCGCGCTCGACTTGATTGCCGGCAATCATTTCAGCCGAAACGAACCCGGCGTTTTTACGCCGATCCTCGATGCGCTCTTGAACAACGGCGACCAATACCGGCATCTGGCTGACCTCACCAGTTACGCTCAGGCGCACCGACGCTTGGGCGAGTTGTACTCAAACCCGGAGGCGTGGACTCGCAAAGCGATTTTGAACATCGCCGCCTCCGGTAGGTTCTCCAGCGACCGCACGATTGCCGAGTACGCAAAGGAAATTTGGAACGCCACACCATGCTCCATTGAATAACAAAATAGGTGAAAATATGAATCAATTCAACCTCAACAACCATGAACTGACCGTCAGCGAAGTTCACCGGAATCTTCCACCGAGTTCGCTCTACGAACACGCCATCCGTTATGATCCTGACGCCAGCATCGCCGCGAACGGCGCACTGGTGGCCTACTCGGGGGCAAAGACCGGCCGATCCCCGAAGGACAAACGCATCGTCAAACATCCCGACACGGAGAAAGACGTCTGGTGGGGGCCAGTGAACATTCCGTGTGACGAGCGCACGTTCGCCATCAACCGCCAGCGCGCCCTCGATTACCTCAACACCCGCGAGCGGCTCTATTGCGTTGACGGCTTCGCCGGGTGGGACCCGAAGTACCCTCGCAAGGTGCGCATCATCTGCTCGCGGCCCTATCACGCACTGTTCATGCACACGATGCTGATCCGCCCGACCAAGGAGGAGTTGGCGGGCTTCGGCCAACCGGACTTCACCATCTACAACGCTGGCGCATTCCCCGCCAACCGGCTCACCACCGGCATGGGCTCGACGACGAGCATCGACCTGAGCCTGGAAACCAAGGAACTCGTCATCCTCGGCACCGAATACGCCGGCGAGATGAAGAAGGGCGTGTTCACCATTGCTAATTATCTGGCGCCGAAGCACGGCATTCTGTCGATGCACTGCTCCGCCACCGCGGACCGCCAAAATGGCCGGTCCTCGCTGCTGTTCGGCCTCAGCGGCACCGGCAAGACCACACTCTCCGCCGACCCGAAGCGGCACCTCATCGGCGACGACGAGCATTGCTGGAGCGACGACGGCGTTTTCAACATCGAAGGCGGCTGTTATGCCAAAGCCATCAACCTCACGCCGGAGAATGAGCCGGACATCTTCCAGGCCTTACGCTTCGGCGCGGTGCTGGAAAACGTCGTGCTCGAAGAAGACCGCACCGTGGACTTTGCCGACACCAGCATCACGGAAAACACGCGCGGCGCCTATCCGATTGAGTTCATCAGCAATGCGAAAATCCCCTGCATTGCCGGGCATCCGACCGACGTGATCTTCCTGACGTGCGATGCGTTTGGTGTGTTGCCGCCGGTCAGTTCGCTCTCACCGGCACACGCGATGTATCACTTCATCAGCGGGTACACCGCGAAAGTTGCCGGCACCGAGATGGGGGTGACCGAACCCCAGGCGACATTCTCCCCCTGTTTCGGCGGCCCGTTCCTGGTCTGGCACCCGAGCAAGTACGCCGAACTGCTGGCGGTGAAGATGAAAAAGCACAACGCCCGCATCTGGCTCGTCAACACCGGTTGGGGCGGCGGCGCTTACGGCACCGGCAAGCGCATCAGCCTCAAACATACTCGCGCGATCATCGATGCCATCCACAGTGGCGCGTTGGCGAAGGCAAAAATACAACGCGACGCCACGTTCGGCTTCGACGTCATCACCGAATGTCCGAACGTGCCGTCGGAAATCCTCGTTCCGCGCCACGCGTGGGCTGACAAGACTGCGTACGACGCTGTGGCCCGGAAACTCGCCGGCCTCTTCAAAGAGAACTTCAAGACCTACGAAGCTGGTGTCAGCGCGGAAGTCAAAGCTGCGGGGCCGGTATGAATTGGCTTTTTCAACTCCCCACCATCAACCCCGTCGCGCACGCGGTTGCCGTCCTCGCGCTGGTTTGTTTTTCTGGGATGGCGCTCGGCAGCCTCAAAGTGCGCGGCGTCGGCTTGGGCACAGCGGGCGTGCTGTTTGCCGGAATCATCGCCGGCCATCTCGGCAAACCGGTTGACCACCACACGCTGGAGTTCGTGAAAGAGTTCGGGTTGATTCTTTTCGTCTTCACCATCGGCCTGCAACTCGGGCCGGGCTTCTTTGCCGCGTTTCGACGACAGGGCCTGACGCTCAATCTCATCGCCGCGGCGGGGGTATTATCGGGCACGGCACTGGCGCTCGCATTGGGTTGGCTGCTCAAGATGGATTTTGCTGCCGTGCTGGGCTTGTTGTCCGGCGCGACCACGAATACGCCATCGCTCGGCGCAGCGCAACAGACGCTCGCGACGATCCCCGGTATCGCCAAAGACCGGTTGACGCTGCCGGCCTTGGCGTACGCGGTTTCATATCCCGGCGCGATTGTGGGCATCATCGGCACATTGCTCGTGTTGAAGGCTATATTTCGGATTGACGCGCCGCGCGAGGCCGTGGCATTCGCGGAAGAACAACGCGGGCGGGTCGAGCCACTGGAGAACCGCACGCTCGTTGTCGAGAACCCGAATCTGGCCGGCGTGATGATCGACGACATTCCATCGCGCGTGGAAACCGGCGTGACCGTGTCGCGCCATCGCCGCGCCGGCGAAACTGAAGTTCATGTGGCGGCCGGCAACACAGTGCTGCAAACCGGAGATGCGATTGTCGCGGTCGGCACGTGCGCCGGGCTCGACAAATTCCAGCGCGTTGTCGGCCGGCGCAGCGACGAGGATTTGCGCCGGGCGCCTGGCAACGTGACGTTCCGTCGAGTGGTCGTCACCCACAAGGACGTGCTTGGCAAGACGCTCGGCGAACTCGCGCTCGCCACGCGCCACGGCGCTGTCGTAAGCCGCGTCACGCGCGCCGACATCGATTTGGCCGCGGTCGACAATTTGCGCCTGCAGTTCGGCGATATGGTGCAGGTGGTGGGCGACCAAGCCAGTCTGGAGAAGACGACGAAGCTGCTGGGCAACTCAGTCAAGGAACTCAATGAAACCCATTTCATTCCGCTGTTCATCGGGATCTTTCTTGGAATCGTGGCCGGGACCATACCGATTGCTTTTCCCGGACTGCCGCAACCGGTCCGGCTGGGACTGGCCGGTGGTCCGCTGATGGTTGCGCTGGTGCTCGGGCGAATCGGCCGCATCGGCAAGCTTGCCTGTCACATGCCGGTGAATGCCAACCTGGCATTCCGCGAGTTTGGCATTGCGCTGTTTTTCGCAGCGGTCGGACTGGCGGCCGGGCCGAGGTTCTTTGCGAGCGTATTCAGCTCCAATGGGCTGCTCTGGTTGGGCGTCGGTCTGTGTGTCACGATTCTGCCGCTGATGTTGATGGGCCTGTTCGCGCGCGCCGTATTGAAGACGAACTACGCGATGTTGACCGGATTGATCGCCGGCAGCGTCACCGATCCGCCCGCGCTCGCGTTCGCGACGAACATCACCAAGTCGGACGCCCCGACGGTGGCCTATGCGACGGTGTATCCATTGACGACGTTGCTGCGCATTCTGTGCGCGCAGGTTCTGGCGCTGGTGCTGTTTCAATGATGGCATTGCTTTGTGTCGCGCTCAGCGCCGCCCTGGGCGCGATACGGAAAGATCGTGCATGAAAATTTCTCAGGAGAAAAAATATGCCAGTTGCAAATTATGAAATCTACTGCAAAATGTTGGAACACGCGCGGGAGAAGCATTTTGCCTATCCCGCGATCAACGTTAGCTCCCTGACCTCTGCCAATGCCGTGCTGCGGGGCTTGGCTGAAAGCAAGAGTGATGGCATTATCCAACTCTCGACCGGCGGTGGCGCGTTTGCATCGGGATCGTCGGTCAAGGACATGGCGCTCGGTGCGATTTCATTGGCCGAACATGTTCATCGTGTTGCCGAACGTTACCCGATCTACGTCGCCCTCCACACCGACCACTGCTTGGCCGACAAGCTCGACAAATTCGTCATACCGTTAGTGGAAGAGACAGAACGGCGGCGGGCGGCAGGCAAGCCGAACCTGTTCAACAGCCATATGTTCGACGGCAGCACCATTTCTCTGAAAGAGAATCTCGACATTGCAGTGAAACTACTCGAACGCTTCCGTAAGAATGAGCTTATCCTCGAAATCGAGACGGGCGTCGTGGGCGGCGAGGAGGACGGTGTTACCGGCCATGCCGCGGATAAGTTGTACACGACACCGGAAGACACGCTGGAAGTCGCGAAACGTCTCAACGCCATTGCCGGAGCGCGGTATCTGCTGGCAGCGACCTTCGGCAATGTTCATGGCGTTTACAAGCCCGGCCAGGTCAAGCTGAAACCAAAAGTCCTTAGAGATTGTCAGGAGGCGGTGGTGAAAAAATACGGCGAGCAAGCCCGCTTCTATCTCGTTTTTCACGGTGGCTCCGGCTCAACCATCGAGGAGATTCAGGAAGCGGTGGACTACGGTGTGGTGAAGATGAACATCGACACGGACATGCAGTATGCTTTCAGCCGGCCGGTTGCGGATCATTTCTTCAAAAATTATGACGGTGTTCTCCGGGTGGATGGCGAGGTTGGCAATAAAAAGGCGTACGATCCTCGCACTTATCTCTCCCTGGCGGAAACGGCCATGGCCGCGCGCGTGAAGCAGGCTGTCAGCGAGTTGCGGGGAACAGGTACCACGCTGTGTCTGTAATTGTGGACTTTGAATATGATTCTCTCTTCTGAAGCATCGCAGCGGCAAATCCGCTCGCGATACTTTGCTGCGATTTGTATCGCGACTGGTATTGTGGCCCTCACGCTCGTGTTTTCTTTGGGCTCTCGATTTTGGACTTAAAAACTAAGGAGATGAAACCATGTCAATTCGAATCGGAATCAACGGCTTTGGACGGATCGGCCGCCAAGTTTACAAAGCCATCCGCGAGCGCTACGACAAAGAGATCGACGTCGTTGCGGTCAATGATATCGGCCGGATCAAAATCATGACGTACCTGCTCAAGTATGATACGAACTATGGGCGTTTCCCAGGCGAAGTGGTGGCGCGTGAAGACAGCTTCGTGGCCGACGGCGACGAGGTCAAGATTCTGGCCGAACGGGATCCGGCACGCTTGCCTTGGGCCAAGCTGGGTGTTGAGATCGTCGTCGAATCCACCGGCCTATTCCGGCAACGGGACAAGGCCCAGCTGCACTTGAATGCCGTCGCCAAGAAAGTGATCATCACCGCGCCGGCTAAGGAGGAAGATTTGACCATCGTGCTGGGCGTCAACGAGAAGATGTATGATCCCGCCAAACATCACATCCTTTCGAACGCCTCCTGCACTACCAATGGACTGGCTCCGGTCGCCAAAGTTCTTTTCGACAATTTCGGCATCGAGAAAGGCATCCTGACCACGGTGCATTCCTACACCAACTCACAGCGGCTACTCGATCTCGAAGCCGAAGATCCGCGCGATGCCCGTGCGGCAGCGATGAACATCGTCCCCTCCGAAACCGGCGCGGCCAAAGCAGTGGGACTGGTGATTCCGCAACTGAAAGGAAAGTTCACCGGCATGGCGTTCCGCGTGCCGACTCCCACCGTCTCGGTGATTGACTTCACCGCCGTGCTGTCGAAGAATGCAACGGTCGAAGAGATCAATGCAGCGATGAAACAATACGCCAAAGGCCCCATGCAAGGCATTCTGGCCTATTCCGAAGAGCCACTGGTTTCCAGCGATCTCAAAGGCGATGCGCACTCCTCGATCTTCAGCGCCCTCGACACACTGGTAATCGGCGGCAACCTGGCGAAGGTCGTGTCGTGGTATGACAACGAATGGGGCTATTCCGTTCGCGTAGCGGACTTGATTCAGTATGTGGCAACGAAGGGTACTCGTTAAGAGTTGTTTTTGGTACGGTTTGCACGATCAGCGGCAGAGGCGCGACCTATTACGGCATCAGCAGCGCGCTGGCTCGCATCGTCAATGCGATTTTGCATGGCCGGGGGCGCCTGCCCACACCGGCAGCGGTTGGCGTTCGTCGTGTCACCATTTCCCTGCCCAGTCTTGTCGGCAGGTAGGCGGCTCCTAATCACCTGGGAGACAACTATTGACAAAAGGAAATTGCTTCATAATTTAAGGAGAATGTAACAATGAACAAGAAGACGGTCCGCGATATCGATATGGCCGGCAAGCGCGTGCTCGTCCGTGTGGACTTTAACGTGCCGTTAGAGAAGAGCCGGGTCAGTGATGACACGCGCATCCGCGCCGCTTTGCCAACCATCATGTACATACTCGGCTGTGGCGCTCAACTGATTCTTTGCTCTCACCTTGGCAGGCCGAAAGGAAAACCCGAGGCAAAATACAGTCTGAGGCCCGTGGCTGAGCGACTCGGCCAACTTCTCAATCGTCCAGTGCAGATGGCTCCCGACTGTATTGGACCGGTAGTAGAGGGCATGACGAAAAAGCTGCCGCGCGGCGGTGTTTTGCTCCTCGAGAACCTTCGGTTTCATGCAGAGGAAGAGGCCAATGACGCCCGGTTTGCCCAGGCACTTGCTTCGTTGGCAGATATTTACGTAAACGACGCCTTCGGCTCTGCCCACCGTGCCCACGCCTCAACGGTTGGTGTAACTTCGTACCTGCCGGCAGTCTCAGGGTTTTTGATGGAGAAAGAGCTGGCCTTCCTTGGGAAGGCTCTTGCGGCACCAGCGCGACCGTTCGTCTCCGTGCTGGGAGGCGCGAAGGTGTCCGACAAGATCGCGGTGATTCACAACCTGCTGGGGAAAGTGGATTCGTTGCTCATTGGGGGTGGCATGGCCAACACCTTTCTAAAAGCGCAGGGCAAAGCAGTGGGAGAGTCATTGGTGGAGAATGACAAACTTGAGGAGGCCAGAACATTGCTGCGCGACGGCGGCTCCAAGCTAATCCTGCCGGTGGATGTCGTAGTTGCGGATAGCCTGGATGCCAAGGCGCAAATGCGTGTGGTCAGTGTAGAGGCTGTCCCAACCGGCTGGCGCATCCTCGACATCGGACCGCAGACGGTGGAGCTCTTCACACAACATCTGCGCGAGGCGAAAACCGTCGTGTGGAACGGACCAATGGGAGTCTTCGAATTGGAGCCTTTCGCTGCCGGAACGTTTGCGATTGCCAGTGCGCTGGCTGAACTGTCAGGAGCGACGACGATTATTGGCGGCGGTGATTCCGCGGCTGCGGTCGAGCAAGCGGGAATGGCGAAGCAGATGACGCATATTTCGACCGGCGGCGGTGCGTCGTTGGAGTTTCTCGAGGGGAAAGAACTCCCAGGCGTCGCCGTACTCCAGGAGCGATAACGCTATAATCCACAAGGAGCTGAACCATGCTTCATCGAATAACAACCTTGGGAGAACCTCGCTATCCCTCGCCATTGAGCCGTTTCGTTAGCGACGAATTGTCCGTGCCTGAGCTGATCATTCACGGCCAGCCGAGGTCGGGGCAGGAGTGGGAATTCGAGATGGCCGGGCCGCGCGCCAAATTGTTCTTCAATCCAGCACGGACGCGGGCGGGAATTGTCACCTGCGGTGGGCTGTGTCCTGGCCTGAACAACGTCATCCGGTCGTTGTTCAACGAACTGCACCACGCTTATGGTGTGAAAGAGGTACTCGGTTTTCGCGGCGGCTATCCCGGACTCGATCCGGAGAACGGACAAACACCGATTCGGCTGACGCCCGAGTTCGTCAACGATATTCATCGCCGCGGAGGTACAGTGCTTGGCACTTCGCGCGGGCCGGTGAACACGGTAGCTGCCGTCGAAAACCTCGCGCGGATTGGAGTGAACATCCTCTTCACCGTCGGCGGCGACGGCACGCAGCGGGGTGGCAACGAGCTTTTTCAATTGGCCCAGCAGCGTGGTCACGCGCTGGCGGTGGTCGGAATCCCCAAAACCGTAGACAACGACGTGGCGTTCGTGGCACGTACTTTTGGTTATCTGACTGCGGTCCAGGAGGCGGCGTCTGTGCTCGACCGCGCGCACGCGGAGGCCCGCAGCGTGCACAACGGCATCGCATTGGTGAAAGTGATGGGGCGTCACGCCGGCTTCATCGCCGTTGGTGCGACGGTGGCAAGCCAAGAGGTAAACTTCTGCCTCATCCCGGAAGTGCCGTTTAAGCTCGACAATTTTCTGGCGGCATTGAAGGAGCGGATTCTGAAGCGCGCGCACGCCGTGATTGTCGTGTCCGAGGGCGTTGGGCAGGACTGGTTAGGCAACGTGGGAGCGGAGCGCGATGCCTCCGGAAATGTGAAACTCGGCGATATCGGATCTTTCCTACGTGGTCAGATAGAGGCGTATTTCAAAGCGGAGAAGATTCCCATCGTGATGCGCTACTTCGACCCGAGTTACCACGTGCGCAGCTGCCCAGCGAACAGCGAAGACTCGATCCTTTGCGATTTGTTCGCCCGCAACGCCGTCCACGCCGCCATGGCCGGCAAAACCGGGCTGGTAATTGGATTCCTGCATGACGAGTTCATTCACCTCCCTATCGAATTGCTCGCCAGCCGCAAGAAATCCGTTGACCCCGCCGGCCCCGTATGGAGCGGGACACTGGCCGCCACTGGCCAACCGGAGGAATTATGAACACCGAAGGTCAACCGGTTCCGGCAGGAGCAACATGGACGGGCGATGGATGGAACTTCACGTTGTACTCTCGACACGCCACCCGCGTAACGTTGCTGTTGTACGACCGCAACGATTTCGTAAAGCCAATATTCGAACTTCGGCTCGATCCATTCCAGAACAAAACAGGACGGATCTGGCATTGCTTCGTGTTGCAGTCAGCGGCGTCAGGGGCACGATACTACGCCTACCGGGTCGAAGGCCCAACCGGGGCGATGCACCGGTTTGACGCGCAAAAGGTGTTGCTCGACCCGTTTGCCACAGAAGTGTTCTTTCCGCCGGAATTTTCGCGTGCGACCGCGATGCAGCCGGGCGCGAACGATGGACGCGCGCCGCTTGGGGTGTTGCCCATGAGGAAGCTGGTGCCTGAAAAAAGCTCGCGGCCCCGGCGTGCGTGGCACGAGATTGTGATTTATGAGTTGCATGTCAAAGGTTTCACGGCGCGTGCGAACTCCGGCGTGACTAAGGAAAGGCGCGGGACGTTTCTCGGATTGATCGAGAAGATTCCTTACCTAAAAAAGCTCGGCGTGACCGTCGTCGAGTTGTTGCCGGTCCATCAGTTTGATCCGCAGGAGGGCAACTACTGGGGCTACATGACGTTGAACTTTTTTGCGCCGCATCAAGGTTACGCGGTGCGCGATGCGGTGGCCGAGTTTCGCCAGATGGTCCGGGCATTTCACGCAGCGGGAATCGAGGGCTGGCTCGACGTGGTGTACAATCATACATGCGAAGGCGATCATACTGGCCCGACCTATTCGTGGCGCGGGATTGACAACAGCAGTTACTACCTGCTCGGACCGGACGGACACTACTGGAACGATACCGGCTGCGGCAACACGTTGCGGTGCGCTCACGACGGCACACGGGCGCTGATCTTGCAAAGCCTGCGTCATTGGGCGAATCTCGGCGTGGATGGTTTTCGTTTCGATTTGGCGTCGGTCATGGCTCGCGACATTCACGGACAAGCGCAGACCGAGGAGGCTGCGCTCGTTAGCGAGATCACCGCCCTCGCAATCGCGGGGGATTTCCGAGTCGTGGCCGAAGCGTGGGACATCGGGGTGAATCTGTTAGGCCGAAGTTATCCGGGCTGGCTCTGGGGGCAGTGGAACGGCCAATACCGGGATGATGTGCGCGCCTTTATCCGTGGCGATGCTGGCAAAGTCGGCACGCTGATGCAGCGATTGTACGGGAGCGATGATTTGTTTCCCGACGGCCCCGGCGATGTTTATCGGCCCTATCAGAGCGTCAACTTCATCACGGCCCACGACGGCTTCTGTCTCTACGATCTCGTCGCCTACAACCAAAAACACAACGCCGCCAATGGACACAACAACACGGATGGCACGGACAACAATGTGAGCTGGAACTGTGGTTGGGAAGGCGATGCGGGCACGCCCGCCGAGGTGATCGCATTGCGCCGGCAACAGGTGAAGAACTTCTTCTGTCTGCTGATGTTGTCGAACGGCACACCGATGTTCTGCGCGGGCGACGAATTTCTCAACACGCAACGCGGTAACAACAACCCATACAACCAGGACAACGAGACGACATGGCTGGATTGGTTGCTGTTGGAAAAAAACCGGGACATCTTTCAGTTTTTTCAACGCATGATTGCGTTCCGCAAAGCTCACCCGGAAATCGCCTCCGGCCGGTTTTGGCGCGAGGCGGTGAACTGGTACGGCGCGACCGGCCCGGTGGATTATAATTCGCGCTGTCTGGCTTATTGTTTGCGTGGCGTGAGCGACCTTTACGTCATGATCAACGCCTTCTGGGAGCCGGTGCAATTCCAAATCCAGCAGCCTGGCCCTTGGAACTGTGTCGTGGATACCAGCCGCCAGGATTTAGCAACGCGGGCCGTCGATGGGTTGCATTATGAGGTCGCACCACGGTCCGTCGTCGTGCTGGAGCGGTCACGATGAGTGCCCGCTCTTGACCGCTGGAGAACACAACGATCCCGAGTATCGCCGTCGAGTCCCCAAAAAGGAACGTCTGGAGCTTTTGACCCGTGTTCACTAAAATCCCGTCCTCAATTCTCGATCCAAACTGCGGTATTGAATCGCTTCGCTGACGAATTCTGGACGAATCTCTTCTGAGCCCTCCAGATCCGCGATAGTGCGAGAGACTTTCAAGATTCGATCATAAGCGCGCGCTGACAAACCTAATTTTGTGATCGCCATTTTCAACAATTCGTGGCCCTGTTCATCAATTTTGCAGTAATGACGAATTTCTTTCGATTCCATGCGGGCGTTGCAAAATAGATTCTTCCTTGCGTGAAAGCGCTGGAGTTGAATCTCTCTGGCGCGTTTAACGCGCTCACGAATCGTTGCGGAATTTTCTCCGGAAATTTCGCTGGACAATTCTTTGTAGCGTACAGCCGGTACTTCAATATGAATGTCGATGCGGTCTAACAACGGTCCGGAAACTTTGGCCAAATATTTTTGAATTTGCGGTGGCGTGCATGAGCACTGGTTGTTGGGATCGCCATTGAAACCGCACGGGCAGGGGTTCATTGCGGCGACTAACATGATTTCAGCCGGATATGTGAGCGAAAGCAATGCGCGCGAAATGGTGACTTTGCCATCTTCAAGCGGCTGCCGCATGACCTCAAGTACATTTTTTTTGAATTCCGGCAATTCATCCAAAAAGAGAACGCCGTGATTTGCCAAACTGACTTCGCCGGGTTTGGGAACCTTGCCGCCGCCGATGAGTCCGGCGTCGCTGATGGTGTGGTGCGGGTTACGGAACGGACGCGTAGCAATCAAAGCCGTGTCCGGCGGAAGTAGCCCCGCAACCGAGTGGATCTTCGTTGTCTCCAGAGCCTCGTCAAGAGTCAAATCCGGCAGAATGGAGGGCAGTCGTTTTGCCAACATGGTTTTACCGGAGCCAGGAGGGCCGATCATGATCAGATTATGCCCGCCCGCGGCCGCGATTTCCAACGCACGTTTCACGTGCTCCTGGCCTTTCACGTCCGCAAAGTCAATCACATAATTTCGGCTTTGCGAAAAAATTTCCAGCACATTCAGTCTGAACGGTTGGGCTGTGAGCGCACTGTTTAAGAAATCGACTGTCTCCGCGAGATTGCTCATCGGAAAAACATCGATGCCGGTGGTGATGGCGGCTTCCTTGGCGTTGGGCTTTGGTAGGAGAATTCCTTTTTTACCGCCCTTTTTTGCCGCCAATGAGATGGGTAGGGCGCCGCGAATGGGGCGCAGGCTGCCATCGAGCGACAGTTCCCCGAGGATGACGAAATCATTAAGATGGTCAGGCGACACCTGTCCCATCGCCGCAAGAATTCCGATAGCGATGGGAAGATCGAACGCCGAGCCCTCTTTTTTAATATCCGCTGGCGCCAGGTTGATGGTGATGCGCTTTTGTGGAAATTTGAAACCGCAATTTTTTATAGCAGCGGATACACGCTCTTTCGACTCTTTTACCGCGCCCTCTGGTAAACCAACCGTCGCGAAGTATGGAAGCTGGCTCTCGAGGTGAGCCTCTACCTCAACCAGGTAGGCATCGATTCCTAATACCGCGGCGCCCAACGCTTTTGCGAACATAAAAAGTTAGTTTATGATTTTGTTAGTGAAGTGTTTTGATAATAGCGAAAGCGACAATATTAGTCAAATAAAAAATAGTCTGGAACAGAATCGGAGTGATGGCAGTAGTAATTTCTAAAATTAGACAACGTAAAAAGTATTTATCAAATCTCGTGCAGCAAGTTTAAAAAATGTCTTGACTTTTAATTCGGTTGTTATAAATTCAAAAGTAATTCCGAAAGGTAACGAAAGGTCAAAGGATTGCGAACCTAATTCATCAAAGTTTATAAAACTTTCCAAGTTCTTTGAAACTTTCAATAAAATGTCGAAATAGATTTTTATTTCGACTTTTTTGTATCTGCTCGTTTCACAATGGCACGGGCTGATTTTTAATGGACAGTTTAATGAGAGAAAAAGGTTCGAATCATTGCACTGAAATATAGTGGCATAGAATTTGTAAATTTAGAGAATAGCTTTTCAAGAATTCCCGGAGGTGTAACCCCATGACCGCCAAAGATCAAACCAAAAAGCTCCCCGAAGCGTCTCCGAATAACGCCGAGAATATTATCTCGCTTATCAAGAATCTTCAAAACGTTGATGAGTTCAAGCAACTGAATTGGGAAGGCTCGTTCGCCAATTATTTGGAAATTGTTAAACAGCATCCCAGCGTCACCCGTTCGGCTTTTCAGCGATTGTACGATATGATTCTGAGTTACGGCACGGAGGAGTACTACGAGTATAAAGAAAAACTGATTAAGTACAAATTCTTTTCCGACCCCATTGACAATGGCCGCGACGCGGTCTATGGCTTAGAGCGCCCATTGATGAAATTGGTTAATCTGTTTAAATCGGCGTCAAAGGGCTACGGAACCGAGAAGCGGGTATTTTTACTCCATGGCCCCGTGGGCAGCGCCAAAAGCACCATCGTTCGTCTCTTCAAAAAGGGATTGGAGGCCTATTCGCGAACCAATGACGGCGCGCTTTACACCTTTGCCTGGAAAGTTGAAGGTCCGAACGGCGTAACCTATTTGGATTGCCCTATGCACGAGGAGCCGCTGCACCTTATTCCAGAAGAATTTCGCCAGCGGGTGATGGAGGAATTAAATCAAGGGCGAGATGAGGAACATCGAGTCTTTATTGAAGGAGAACTCTGCCCATTTTGCCGGCAGACCTATTTGGAGAAAAGCCACAAATACGACGGCGACTGGACGAAGATCATTGAAGACATCAAAGTGGTCCGGCTGCTGCTGTCCGAAAAAGATCGCGTGGGTATTGGCACCTTTCAACCCAAGGATGAAAAAAATCAGGACTCCACAGAGCTCACCGGCGATATCAATTATCGCAAAATTGCCGAGTACGGCTCCGACTCCGACCCGCGCGCCTTCAACTTTGATGGCGAGTTGAATATTGCCAATCGCGGCCTGGTGGAGTTTATCGAAGTCCTCAAATTGGACGTGGCCTTCCTTTATGACCTTTTGGGCGCATCGCAGGAGCACAAGATTAAACCCAAGAAATTCGCGCAGACCGACATCGACGAGGTCATCATCGGCCACACCAACGAACCGGAATATAAGAAGCTGCAATCGAATGAGTTCATGGAGGCGCTGCGGGACCGCACCGTCAAAATTGACGTGCCCTATATTACCAGGCTCAGCGATGAAATTAAAATTTACAAAAAGGATTACAACGAACAAAAAATCCGCGGCAAACACCTGGCCCCGCACACCATCGAATTAGCCGCGATGTGGGCGGTGCTCACCCGTCTGGAACCGCCCAAAAAAGCGCAATTAAGCTTGATCCAAAAGCTCAAGCTTTACGATGGAAAAACCTTGCCGGGCTTCACGGAAGATAATATCAAAGAATTAAAATTGGAAACCGACCGCGAAGGCATGGAAGGAATTTCGCCGCGCTACATCCAGGATAAAATTTCCAACGCCCTGGTACGTGATGAAAACGGCGGCTGTGTGAACCCATTCATGGTGCTCAACGAACTGGAGGACGGACTTCGTCATCATTCGTTGATCACCAGCGAGGAGCAGCGCAAACGCTACCAGCAGTTGCTTTCTGTGGTCAAAGATGAATACGAAGATAACGTCAAAACCGAAGTACAGAGGGCTATTGCGGCCGACGAAGAGGCGCTGAAACGGTTGTGTGGAAATTACATCGACAACGTTAAAGCTTATACCCAACGAGAAAAAGTCAAAAACAAATACACCGGCGCCGACGAAGAGCCCGATGAAAGATTGATGCGCTCCATCGAACAAAAAATCGATATCCCCGAAAGCCGCAAAGATGACTTCCGCAGAGAGATCATGAACTACATCGGCGCGCTGGCTTTGGAAGGCAAAACTTTTGACTACCGTTCCAACGAGCGGTTGCAAAAAGCGCTCGAGCTCAAGCTGTTCGAGGATCAAAAGGATTCCATCAAATTGACGTCGCTCATCTCCAGCGTGGTGGACAAAGAGACGCAGGAGAAGATTGACGTGGTGAAATCGCGTATGATCAAATACTACGGCTACTGCGATATCTGCGCCACCGATGTCTTGAACTTTGTTGCCAGCATTTTTGCCCGCGGCGATATTCGGGAATCGCTGAAATAACATGGTCAAAAAGATTGAAAAAGATCTGGCGCGCTTCCACCAGATTGTTCGCGGCAAGGTCAAGCGCAACCTGCGCAAGTACATCACCCGCGGCGAGCTGATTGGCAAAAAGGGCAGTGATTTTGTCAGCATCCCCATTCCGCAAATCAATATCCCGCATTTTCGTTATGACCATAAAAAGGCCGGCGGGGTGGGACAGGGGGGCGGCGAGATCGGCACTCCCATCGGCCGCGGCGCCGGCGATGCGGAAGGCGGCGCCGGCGATTCTCCCGGCGATCACATTCTTGAAGTGGATATCCCGCTGCAAGAACTGGCGCAAATCTTGGGAGAGGAGCTTGAGCTTCCCAACATCCTTCCCAAAGGCAAAAAAAATATTACGACCCAAAAAGACAAATACACTGGCATCAGCCACACTGGGCCGGAATCGCTGCGTCATTTCAAGCGCACGTACAAGCAGGCTTTAAGACGGCAGATCATCACGCAAACTTATAATCCCAAAGATCCGGTGATCATCCCGGTGCGCGAGGATCGCCGCTACCGCTCCTGGAAAGTCACCCTCGAGCCCGAAAGCAACGCGGTCATCATTTATATGATGGACGTCTCCGGCTCGATGGGCGATGAGCAGAAAGAGATTGTGCGCATAGAGTCGTTTTGGATCGATACCTGGCTGCGCTATCAGTATAAAAACATCGCAACCCGTTACATCATTCACGATGCTGTAGCGCGCGAAGTGGATCAGGAGACGTTTTATCACACTCGCGAAAGCGGCGGCACGATCATTTCGTCAGCTTATAAATTAGCCAGTAAGATCATCAATGAGGATTACGATCACAGCGAATGGAACATTTACCTCTTTCATTTTTCCGACGGCGACAACTGGGGTGAGATCGACACCGAAGAATGTATTACCATTCTTGCAAACGATCTGCTGGACAGGATCAATCTTTTTTGCTACGGCCAGGTGGAAAGCCCCTACGGCAGCGGCCAATTCATCCGCGATTTGGATGACAATTTCCAAGACGAAGAAAAAGTCGTGCTGTCTGAAATTGCCGACAAAGAGGAAATATACGATTCCATCCGAGAGTTTTTAGGAAAAGGTAGATAAAGAACGCGAGCGGGCGATGAATTTACCAACTGACTTAGCCAAAATCAAAGACGAGATTCGGCGATACGCTGAAGATTATAATCTCAATTTTTTCGAGACGATTTTTGAGATCGTTGAATTCGATGAATTGAATGAAATTGCCAGTTACGGCGGCTTTCCCACCCGCTACCCCCACTGGCGTTTCGGCATGGAATACGAAGAGCTGTCGAAGGGTTACACCTACGGCTTGCAAAAAATTTACGAGCTGGTCATCAACAACGATCCCTGCTACGCCTATCTCATGAAATGCAATAACCTGGTGGATCAGAAATTAGTGATGGCGCACGTTTACGGCCACTGCGATTTTTTCAAAAACAACCTCTGGTTCAACCACACCAATCGCAAAATGATGGACGAAATGGCCAATCACGCCACCCAGATCCGCCGCTACTGCGAAAAGTACGGCGAAGAGGTCGTCGAAGATTTTATCGAAGTCTGTTTGTCGCTGGAGAATCTCATTGACCTGCATTCGCCCTATATTCAGCGCAAGCCGCAGGCATCCCAAAAAATCGTAGAAGACGAGCCACTACCGACCGCACCGGTGAAATTGAAAAGCAAAAATTACATGGATGCCTACATCAACCCAGCGGATTTTCTCGAAGAACAGCGAAAACTTTCCGAACAAAAGCAGAAACAGAGGAAACGAAAATTCCCCGAGATACCCGAGCGCGACGTGCTGCAATTTTTGATTGAGCACGCCCCGCTGGATCGCTGGCAGGCGGACGTGCTCTCCATCGTGCGCGAGGAGGCCTACTATTTCGCGCCGCAAGGCCAAACCAAAATCATGAATGAAGGCTGGGCCACCTATTGGCATTCAAAAATCATGACCGAAAAATGCCTCACCGACGCCGAAGTGATCGATTACGCCGATCATCACTCCGGAACCTTGCTTACCGGCAACGGCCGCCTCAACCCCTATAAGTTAGGCGTAGAGTTGTTTCGCGATATCGAGGACCGTTGGAATAAAGGCAAGTTCGGCAAAGATTTCGAGGACTGCGACGATTGGCTGGCCCGCAAAAACTGGGATAAGAAACTTGGCCTTGGCCAGCAAAAAATTTTCGAGGTGCGGAAGTTGTATAATGACCTGACGTTCATTGACGCGTTTCTGACGCCGGAATTTTGCCGAGAGCACAAGCTGTTCGTTTACGATTATAACGACCGCACCGACTTTTATGAAATTTCCGATCGCGATTTTAAAGCGGTCAAAGAGAGACTTCTGTTCAGCCTCACCAATTTTGGGCAGCCGTTTATTCACGTGGAAGACGCCAATTACGAAAACCGCGGCGAGCTGTATTTGATTCACGACCACGATGGGGTCGATCTCAAAATTGACGAGGCTAAAGAAACCTTAACCAACTTGTATAAAATCTGGACGCGCACCGTCCACCTGCAAACCGTGATCGATGAAGTAACAACGGTCCTCAGTTTCGACGGTCAAGAGCATGACGAATATGAAATCGACTAACTTTATTCAGGGGAGGCCACTACAATGAGTCTCGGTCAATCGCTTGTGCAGCAACTTCGGGATTTTCTGTTGCCCGAAAAAGATAGCAAGCGGGGGGTAGCCCCCTACCATTTCGAAACGGTCATTGAAAAAATCGCTTTGCATCTCAAAATAAGCGATTTTGACCGGCTGAGTTTTATGATCGAAGAAATCGTGCTGCAAAGTTCGAATAACCATTTTGCCGTTGAGCAGCTTAAGCAGCGCGCCGATCGCTTGATTAGCAAAGTCACTTATCTTTTAGAAGATTTTCATCTGGTGGAAATGGACAGCCACAGCGGACAAGTGCAATTGCGAAGCCAGGCGCCGCAAAAAGACGATCGCTATTTGTCTTTCTATGAAATCCTGCTGAGCAGCGACGGCCGAATTTCCTTGCGAAGATACAAGCACGATCGGGAGAGCCAACTCCGAAGCGCGACGCCAATGCACTTCACCGAAGAGTTGTTAGTGAAACTGCTCAACGATTTTTTTGACGTCGTTCTCAACTAAGATTTGAAGTTCCTTAAAACTTCGTGCTCTTTGTGGTGAATTAGATCAAATATGCAATGATGGCAGGTGGTTCTTCAGCCTGCCATTTTCTTTATTATTTGGAGGATAAAGTTGTGCCGACCGAGGCAAAAAGCCAGCGCGGATTTACCGCAGCAGAAAAATGGATTATCTGGGCCGTCTTTTGTCTGTTAGTGGGGTTGAGCGCCTACCGCTTTTCGGTATTTGCCGGGCTGCTGCTCCTCTCCGTTGGTATTTCGTTGGCACTCAAAAAAGAAAAGCTTTGGCTTGGGCTGGCATTATTCGTCGCTGGCGCCCTCTGTATTGCATTCAGCAAATTTTTGATCTGACATGAAAAAATATCTTCCGCGAATTTTTCTGCTCGTTCTTTTGATCGCTTCGTTGCCGGCGGACGCTTATCCTCAAGGCGAGAAGCTTGCCGTGTTGTGGTGCGATCCGCTGCTGAACATCCGCGATATCACCAGCCGCACCGGCGTCGCGAATATCATCAATAATGCCGAAGGTGCGGGATTTGGCGCCATCGCGCTGGGCGTCAAAGCCATCAGCGGCGAAGTGATTTATCCCAGCAAATTCGCACCGCGACTTTTGCAGTGGGACGGATATTCCGTGCCCATCGACTTCGATCCCATTAAGGCATTTCTGGATGAAGGCAAACGCCGACACATTCAGATTTATGCGGTGTTCTCGGTTTTTGCAGAAGGACATGTTTTGGAACGGCGCGGCCCGATTTACGATCGCCTCCCCAACTGGCAAACGCAGGTTTATGTGGTCGAAGAAGAGCAGCCGAAAGTTGTCCCAATTACGCGATGGGCGCAGGGGCCCATCGCATTTGCCAACCCGTTGTTGAGCGAAGTGCAGGAGTATGAAATTGCGGTCGTGAAAGAATTTTTAGAACAATATTCGGTTGACGGAATTATTTTTGATAAGGCGCGTTTTTCTGGAATCGAGGCGGATTTCTCCGAGTTTAGCCGCGGCCTGTTTGAAGGCTATCTTGCCAAAACCGGCCGACGTTTGCAATGGTGGCCGGACGATGTTTTGCAATGGCAGCGCCAAAATGAGGAGTGGACAATTGTCCCCGGTATGTATTATAAAGAATGGATTGAATTCCGCGCCCAAGCTATTCGCAGCTTCATGGAGAAACTGACCAAACAAATCAGGAACATCGATCCGACTTTGCCGATTGGGAACTTCGTGGGCGCCTGGTACCCGACGTACTATGAGTACGGCGTCAATTGGGCGGCAGAAAACAATCAGCCGCAAGAAGAGTGGGCTTCCGATGAATATAATAAAACGGCGATTGCCGAACTGGTCAATTACATGATTGTCGGCTGCTATTTTCCCCGCCTGACCGCCAGCGATTCGGAAGCTTTAGGCGCAGAGTGGTGGATGAGCGTGGAGGGCTCAGCCATGATGGCGATGGATGTCATTGACAATAGCTGTCCGGTCTATGCCGCCATCCTCGCGGAGCTTTTTAAATCCGATGGCGAAAAATTCAAAAGCGCTCTCACTACCGTGCTGAACCTCGCCAACGGATTGTATGTTTATGACAACAGCTCCATTGAACGCTACGGTTACTGGGATGAAATAACCGCGGTGTTGAACACCAAAAATTAGTCGCGCTTTTCTCAAGCGTCTCCAAAAATGTTCACAGTGCCCCGAGCTCGTCAGCGCTCGTGCCTTCAATAAACCTCCCGATCCCGCAAACGCCCGTCCGTGCTTTCATCTTTTCGCGGTATTTGATTTTCCAGATTCATTATGATTTTGGAGCACACAACTTGAGAAATTTTTGCGGAACCGGCATCATGGTGTGCGTCTCGTAATTGAAAAACACGTGGCCGGTTTTACCCCGCGCCACTTCTTTGTTTTTGTCGCGATTGGTAATCTTGTAAAAAAAATCGCAGCCGAATTTGTGAAACTCTCCCACCGCCACTTCGATCACAAGCAGATCGCCGTGGAACGCTTCGGATTTATAAATGAGCACGGCATGGGTCATGATGGTGCCGGCGCCATCGACATCCATTTCCGTAAAACCGAATTGATTGAGGAAGCGGACGCGCGCTTCGTGCAGGAGCGACAGTACGCGGTCGTTGCTGAGGTGGCCGGCATAATTGATGTCGCTGACGCGCACGCGCATTTCGGTGGCAAACGAGAATTGATGGGGGAGAATCAGTTTGGGCCGCATTTGGTTGTCCTTTCACAAATGGTAAACGTAACTCAAAGCTCTGCTTTGAGTCGCAAACCAGAAGTTTGCGTTACAAGATCTTCAGCACCGCCGCGCCGCGGATCTCCGCGCGCTTTAGCCGCTGCAAAACTTCGTTGGCTTGTTCGAGGGGATACATTTCCACGTCCGTTTGGATGGGGATCTCGGCCGCCAGCTTCAGGAGTTCCTCGGCGTCGCGGCGAGTGCAATTGGCGACGCTGCGCACGGTGCGTTCAAAGTAAATGAGAGAATAATCGAATTGCGGGATGGGACTCATGTGCACGGCGTTGATGGCCAACACGCCGCCTTTTTGCAAATGCTGCAGCGCCTGCGGCACCAGTTCTCCCGCCGGCGCAAAAATGACGCTGCCAGCCATTTTTTGCGGCGGGAATTCCGAAGCGGAGCCGGCCCATTTCGCGCCCAGTTCGAGCGCGTGCTCGCGATGTTGCGCGCTGCGAGTGAACACGTAAACCTCGCAGCCCCAGCGGCGCGCCACTTGAATGGCCACGTGCGCCGAGGCGCCGAAGCCGTAAAGTCCCAGCCGTTGGCCGGGTTGAATCTCGCAAAGCTTCAACGAACGGTAGCCAATGACGCCGGCGCACAGCAGCGGCGCGGCTTGCGAATCCGGAAAATTGGCAGGAATCGCTTGGGCGAACTCAGCGGGAACCACCGCGTATTCGGCGTAGCCGCCGTCGTGGTGGTAGCCGGTGAAGCGGGCGTCATCGCAAAGATTTTCTTTACCGGTTTTGCAATATTCACAACTCCCGCAACTCGAATAGAGCCACGTCACTCCAACGCGGTCGCCGCGCGCGAAACGCCTAACATTTTTTCCGGCGCGCTCAACCACTCCGACAATTTGATGCCCGGGAATGAGGCTTGATTTTTTGGGGGGAAGTTCGCCCTCCGCGATGTGCAGGTCGGTGTGACACACTCCGCACACCGAAACTCGAATCAGCAGATCGCCGTCGCTGGGTTCGGGTGGGGGCGCCTCCGAAAGGCGAAGCGGGCGGGAGTCAATCGGGCCAGGTTCGTTCAGAATTTGCGCGCGCATCGGCTCAGCGTTTGTAGGTTGCCATCAACTGCGCTTCCGCCAAAATGTGTCCCTTCATGGCGTCGAGCAACTGGGCTTTGGTGCAACCGGCTTGCAACTGGACTGACGCGTCGAGGGCGTAGAGTTTGAAAAAATAGCGGTGGGTGCCGCCAGGCGGACAAGGTCCGCCGTAGCCGATGTTCCCAAAATCGTTTTTGCCCTGCTTCGTACCATCCGTCAGCGAGTCTTTTGTTGGCAGGTTTTCCGGTAACTCCTGTTTGTCCGGGGGAATGTTGAAAATCACCCAGTGCACCCAGGTTCCCCGCGGCGCGTCGGGATCGTCGCAGATGAGGGCGAAGCTTTTCACGCCTTGCGGCGCCCCTTCCCATTTTAACGCCGGCGAAATGTCGCGGTCATCGCAGGTGTGCACACGAGGAATCGCCGCGCCGTCTTTGAAAGCCGGACTGGAAAGTTTCATAGGCTTTTGCCTCCTAATCTGAAATGCGGTTAAAACAAACTTCGTCGATTTGGTTCGGTCGAATTCCGTAGGGCAATTCATGAATTGCCCTACGGGATGGGCAGTGGAGGTCTTCCTTCCCCTCACGGCAAAAAGCGTTCACGCCATTTGAAATCCGGCAGCCAACATTCTCTATATTTTCCAAACCAGCGGTAGCGAAATTTCGCCACGACATTGTAGATCAGATTTCGCAAAAATCGAGGGAAAAAAGACATGCCGGTGATCCACGGACTTTGGACTTCAAGGTCCGAAAGAATTTGCAGAACCGCGTCGGCGCGCAAAAAAATCTGCTCGTCCGGAGAATTGAATTCGCGGATGTAGATGACGCTTTTCAAATTTTTTTTGTATGCCAACTCAGGAAATCGTTCCAAAAGCGGCCGCGCGGTTTGACCCTGCAGCGGGGCGAACTTCAGCACGTGGTGGCGATCCTTTTCCAACAGATACTGCACCGCCCGGCTGCAGAGGGCGCAGACGCCATCGTAAAAAACAACCGACGTGCTGAAGGGCTGGTGGTTGTCGGTTGTTGCTTGCGATATTGAGTGGGCAGAGGTTCTCAATATTCCAACAATCATAATTGATTTTCCTGCAATTTAAATTGGTGAGACATCTTTGTCAAGTTTTTACTTGCCGTTGAGAATTGCGTTCTTTAATTTCTTTTGAAAGTTTAACAGAGAAATATCTCAAAAGTTCATTTTATGAATCACTCGCTCGACGCCATCTTTCGCCCGAAGTCCGTCGCCGTGGTGGGCGCGTCAACCCAGCGCGGCACGCTGGGGCGGGAAATCTTCGACAAACTTTTGAACAGCGAATTTAATGGCCCGGTTTATCCTATTCATCCAACGGCGGAATACATTCATTCGGTGAAAGCCTACCCTAGGGTTTCGGCGCTTCCCGAACGAGTTGATTTAGCGGTCATTGTCGTTCGCAAAGATTTTGTTTTGGAAGTGGTGAAGGAATGCGCCCAATGTGGGGTGAAGGGTTTAATCGTGATTACCGCTGGCTTCAAAGAAACCGGCCCGAAGGGAGCGGAGTTGGAGCGCGAGCTCGCCGCCATCGTGAAGGCCAACCACATGCGGATGATTGGCCCCAACTGCATGGGCGTGATCAACACGGATCCGGACGTGCGCTTGGACGCTACCTTCGCGCCGGTGGTGCCGCCGCCGGGGAACATCGGGTTGGTTTCACAAAGTGGGGCGTTGGGCCAAACCATTCTCGAGCACGCTAAAAAGCTCAATCTCGGCGTGTCGATGTTTGTCTCCGTGGGAAATAAAGCTGATGTTTCCGGCAACGATCTTTTGGAATACTGGCGCGACGACCCGTCGGTGGAAGTGATTTTGATGTACCTCGAAAGTTTTGGCAATCCGCAAAAATTCATCAAGCTGGCGAAAGAGGTCAGCCGCCAGAAGCCGATTGTGATCGTCAAATCCGGGCGCACCACCTCCGGGGCGCGGGCGGCCACGTCGCACACCGGCGCGCTGGCCGGCATGGATCGCGCCTTCGACGCGCTGTTCAAGCAATCCGGCGTCATCCGCGCCGCCACCATCGACGAGATGTTCGACGTTGCCATGGGGCTGGCGAACGTGCCGCTGCCCAGGGGTAATCGAGTGGCCATCATCACTAATGCCGGCGGCCCGGGCATCATGGCGGCGGACGCTTGCGAAAGCGTGGGGCTAACGGTCGTGGAATTGCAGGAAACCACCCGCGCCGCTCTCAAACTAAAATTAGCGCCGGACGCCAGCGTCAATAATCCGGTGGATTTACTGGCGGGCGCGCAGCCGGCGGAATTTCAATTCGCCCTCAACGAAGTTCTCAATGATAAAAATGTCGATTCGGCGATGGTGATTTTCGTGGCGCCAATCATCACCGATCCGATTCAGGTGGCGCTCAAGATCGCAGAAGTGGCGGAGAAATTTGACAAGCCGGTGCTGGGATGTTTTATGGGCGTGCAGGGGGTGGCCACCGGCGTGGAGGAGCTGCACCGCCGCAAACTGCCGGCCTATCCTTTCCCGGAATCGGCGGCGCGTGCCTTGGCCGCGATGGGGCGGTACAGCGCGTGGCTGGAAAAACGAGAGGGAAGGGTACCCGAATTTGCGGTTGATAAAAAGCGGGCGAAAGAAATTATTCAGCGGGCCCAAAAAGAAAATCGCGAGTTTTTGACGGCCCCGGAGGTCGCGGAAATTTTAGCGTGCTACGAAATTCCATTTGCGAACATGCAGCGCAGCAAAAATTTAGGGGAAATTTTAACGGCCGCAAAAAAAATGAGCTTCCCGCTGGCGCTCAAAGTTTCGGCGGCGGAAGTGATCCACAAAACCGAAGTGGGCGGCGTCAGGTTGAATCTGGCCAGCGCCAAAGATCTGGAAGCGGCCTATCGCGGAATCATGGATGCCCTGAAAAGCAGGGGGGTGAATGTCGAGCGGGCTGCGTTCGTTGTGCAGGAAATGGTGGCCGGCGGCAAGGAGGTGATCATGGGTTTGCATTCGGCGCCGGGCTTTGGGACGCTCATCATGTTTGGCTTGGGCGGCGCTTACGTGGAAGTTTTGCAGGACGTGGCGTTTCGCATCACGCCGGTCACCGATGTGGATGTGGAGGACATGCTCGCCGAAATAAAAGGCTACGCCCTGCTGCGGGGCGTGCGCGGCGAGCCGGCCGTGGATCTCGAATTTCTCAAAGAGATGTTACTGCGGCTGTCGCAGCTTGCGCAAGATTTCCCGGAAATTTTGGAGATGGAGATCAACCCGATGATGGCCTTCTCCGAGCGCAGCCGCTGCAAAGGCGTGGACGCGAGGATGCGGCTCCGTTTGAATCATTCCTAATTTTTGAAGTCTGACCATTACTGTTATAAAAAAGTCTCAGTTGTTTACAATACTCCAATACTCCAATACTCCAATACTCCAATACTCCATCTTATTTGATCAACCTTACTAATGATCTCCGAGGAAGAGTGGTAAAATAAAAACGGCCGCCAGCTTTCACTGGCGACCGCGGAGGAGGGAGAACATGAAATCCGTTTATAACCTTATCGTCAAAACTCAAAAAAAATCAAGCGAAAAAATTCTGTTGACATCCTTCTAAAATAATGTTACATTGGCCTTAAAATTTTCCACCCAAAATGGTGTTTATCATAAGGGAGAGCAGGAGGAAAAATCGTATGGCAATCAGAGAAAAGATTCAAGGTGACGTGGGGATACTGACGCTGTCGGGAAAACTGATGGGTGGTCCGGAGACCATGGAAGTTCACGAAAAGGTCAAGGAGTTGGTGGGCAAGAATATTAAAAAAATCGTGGTCGATTTGGGGAAGGTGAAGTGGATGAACAGCTCCGGCTTGGGCGCGTTGATGGGGTCGCTGACCACCACGAAATCGGCCGGCGGCGAATTGAAGTTGACGAACGTCACCGACAAGGTTCAAAGCCTGTTTATGATTACCAAACTCATCACCATTTTTGAAACCTTCGACAGCGTCGAAGAGGCGATCGCAAGCTTTAAGTAGTTCCCTCCGTTTACAGTTTTTGGTCAATTTTTTAGAAAGGGGTAAGGTGGAAAGATGTTCTCAAGGAGATGCTATGCCCGTATTGTTTTCACTTCGCTCTTTTTAATCTACTCAGCCGGCGCGTTCAGCCAACCCAAATCTCTTGAACGAAACCTCGAGCCGGTGGTGGTGGCGGGCGAAAAATTAACCGATTTCACCGGCGCGAATCTGGGGGAGTTATTTTTATTCGCTTTTCGCGACGGCCTTTGGCAGCAAATTCCGTTTCAATTTGACGAGCGCGATACCTCGGGCAGTTATTTTATCGCCGATCAGGTGACAGGGCTGGACGCCAATGACGAACTGGTCTTCATGGCCCGCGACGCCGGCGACCGCGCCGATGGCAGCAACTGGATTGATGACGGCAATTCTCTTAACTTCATTCGCTATGAAATCGAAGTCGCGGATACCCTCGCGGCCGGCGGCCAGGCCTGGGTGTATCTCTATCGCTCCAACTCGTTGATTCTCGATCCCAATCTCACCGATTACGTTTCCTATTTCTCATCAACCACTGGCAACGCCGGACAGGACACGGTTCGTTCTTTGTATTACGAAATCGCCCACTCCACCAACGGTTTTCCGAAAGATTTAAAGATCACAAACGCGGGCGGGGGGAATAACGAGGATTTGTTGGACGTATTAAAATTCCGCTCGCGCGCTTTTGGCAGTGATATTACTGAGAATAATTTTAACGTCAACGCCCAACAGGGCGACGATGTTTTTCGCAAGGAGGGATTAATCCGCGTTATCCGAGCGGTGGATGTTACCATTACAGTTTTTGTATTTACGTTTGATTATGTCACTCCACCATTTTTTTATTATCCCTATTCGACCGTAGTTCAGCTCGACGTTCCCGATGTTGGAATAACCGTTGACTCCGGCCGCATGTCCTTCGACCTCAACGCCAACGCCACCGGCATGAAATTCGTTAGCGCCAACAACCCGGAACCCGGTTTCACCATCGACGGTGTACCAGATAGTCCTAACAAAGAGATCGACAGCGTGCTGCCTAACAACAACTGGATGTACATCAGCGGTTCGCCGCAGGGCACGATTGTGCATCTCTTTCCGCTATCAAAATCAGTTGGCAACGCCCGTATGCTTTACTATAAAGATGATAAGACGCCGAACACATCCGATACCGGCGATAGCTTGTCTTACGGCGACATCGGCAACGATATCTCCGGAGGAATCACACCGCCCGCGACTTTTAAATATATTGGCTACTTCCTAAGCAGCGATCAACCCAGCAGCGTCGGCGCGCAAATCGCCGCGTTCGAGCGCAGCCCATTCGACGTGAACACCACGGCGCAGCCATTCATCTTCGGTGCGGTGGCCCTCACCTCCTTTTCCCTCTCAGTGGAAAAAAACAGCGTCGTTTTAAACTGGGTTACTGCCAGCGAAGTCAACAACGCCGGCTTTGAAATCGAGCGGCGCGCCCACAGTGTCCGCGAATGGCAGAGCCTCGCTTTTGTGCCAGGAAGCGGCACCAGCCGCACTGTCAGCAGCTATCGTTTTGAAGACCGCGGGTTGGCGGCCGGCAGCTACGACTATCGTTTGAAGATGCTCGATCTCGACGGCTCGTTTGAATACAGCGACATCATTAGCGCCGCCGTCGGCTTGCCGGAGACGTTTGCGCTGCTGCAAAATTTTCCTAATCCGTTCAATCCATCGACGGAAATTCAATATCAAATCGCCGCTGTTGCGGGGCAAGCTTCCGGCTCGGCGCGCACCGTTCTAAAAATTTATAATCTCCTGGGAGAGGAGATTCGCACCTTAGTTGACAAGGAAGAGGCGCCCGGTTATTACTCTGTCACCTGGGACGGAAAAGACAAATCGGGCCGCACCGCATCTTCGGGTATTTACATCTATCGCCTCCAGTCTGGGCATTTTGTCGAAACCAGGAAAATGGTTTTCGTGCAGTAAAATCTTTCGCCTGCCCGCAAAACCGCTTCACATCTTAGCATCTCAGCAAGGGAGGGGATCATGTACCCGATCGCGATGCGAATTCATGCCTTCGCTGGCGGCTTGGTGTTGTTTCTCTGCGCTGCCCCCACGATGGCGCAGCTCAAAACCCTCGACAGAAATTTTGAGCCAGTGATCATCTCCGGCGAAGTTTTTCCGGAGTTTGTCGGCGCAGCGGTGACGCCCGACGAGGAACTATTCCTTTTTGCCTACCGCAGCGGCGCAAACCTCTGGGAACCCATCCCGTTTCAGTTCGATGAAAAAAATAGCGCCGGCAAATACTTCAATCCCAACATCGATGAAGTGGCGGGGCTAGACGATAACGACGAATTGGTGTTCATGGCCAAAGACGCCGGCGACCGCAACACGTTCTCGTGGATCGACGATCTCGATTCGCGGGGCTTCGTGCGCTATGAAATCAAGCTGATCGATCCTCTTTCCGGCAAAACCGCCTGGGTCTATTTATATCGCTCGCGCACGCTGAGCCTTTCTCCAAATCTCGCCGATTACATTCAATATTTCAAATCCACCAGCGCGGATATTGCGAGGGATAAAATCGTCTCGCAATTTTATGAATTGACCAACGGCAAAAATGGCTTCCCTGAAGATTTGATGATCCCGGTTGCCGCCGGCGGCAGCGGCGTCGATCTGCTCGACCGACTGAAGTTTCGCTCTCGGGCGACGCTGGTGGTGGGCGTCAATATCGACGAAGATGATATCCAATTTCAAGCATCGCGATCCGACTCTGTGCGCTTCAAGGAAGGGCGAGTCCGGGTGATTCGCGAATTGGATGCTACACTTCATGTTGACGTGCCATTTCCTTTTCCAGATCAGAACCTTAACTTTAGCACCCCGCCGATATTTTATTACCCATACTCCGCAAACGTCAGCATCGCAATTCCGGATTTAGGCGACGCCTCGGTCTCGAGCGGGAGAATGTCTTTCGATCTCAACGCCAGCGCCGTCGGCATGAAGTTCGTGAGCGCCAACAATCCGGAACCCGGGTTCGCCATTGACGGCGTGGCCAATGAAACCACCCTCAATCGCACCGTGGATAACGTTTTGCCCGGCGGCAACTGGATTTATGTCAACGGCAACCCCGGTACCGCGGTTCATCTTTTTCCGCTGCAACCAACCGTCGGCGGCAAACGCGAGCTCTATTTCAAAGATAACAGCGCGAACGACAACGGCGATACCGGCGACAAGAAATCGTACGGCGACGTGGGCATCAACATTACCGACGGCATCACCCCGCCGTTCACATTGAGCTACCAGGGATATTTTTTGGGGAAGGAATATGACAGCAGCATCGGCAGCCAGATCGCTTTGAACGAACAGAACCCGCTGCAATTGGAATTTGCGCCGCAGGACTTTGGCTCGGTGCCAGTCGAGCTGGTGGCGTTCAATGCCACGGTGGTGGAGCAAAATGTTTATCTCGAATGGCTCACGGCCACCGAAACCAACAATTTTGGTTTTGAAGTCGAGCGCCGACCTCGCGAGAGTGAATGGATCACGTTGGGGTTCGTCGCTGGCAGCGGCACCACCACGTCTCCGTCGCGCTATGAATTTGTTGATCGCAATTTGCAGGCAGGCGAGTACGACTACCGTTTGCGGCAAATCGATACCGACGGCGCATTCGAGTACTCCAACATCGTAACCGCGACTATTGGTTTGCCGGAAACGTTTATGCTGGCGCAGAATTTTCCCAACCCATTCAATCCCATCACTGAAATTCAGTATCAATTACCAGCCAGTTCAGCCGGGGAACGGACGGTTTTGAAAATCTACAATGTTCTCGGCAACGAAGTGAAAACGCTGGTGAACGACGAGCAGCCGCCGGGATTTTATCGGGTCACGTGGGATGGCACCGGCGACGACGGGCAAAAGTTGTCTTCGGGGATTTATGTTTATCGGTTGCAATCCGGACGCTTGGTGGCGACGCGGAAGATGGCGCTGGTGCAATAAATCGTAAAATCAATGCAGAATGAAAATTGAAAAATGCAAAGTGAGAATTTCAAATTTTGACTTTGAGGTTTGCATTTTCATTTTTCAAATCCCAAAAAATATTTGACAAAGCCGCGGCCAACGACTGCGGCTTTTTAATTTCCGATGGCACGCTATTCACCCAAAATTCCCGAGTGGCCGGAAGACGAGCGGCCCCGCGAGCGTCTGATTAAATTTGGCGCCGACAAGCTCTCCGACGCCGAAATCCTCGCCATCCTTTTGCGGGTGGGCAATCAGGATACCACCGCCATCGATCTTGCCCGCAAGCTGCTGCAGGACTTTGGCGGCTTCCACGGCATCGACGCACGCTCGGTGGCGGAGCTGTGCCAGGTCAACGGCATCGGCGAGGCCAAAGCCGCGCAAATCAAAGCCGCGTTGGAATTAGGGAAACGATTTTTTCTGGAGAGCGTTCGTGTCAAAGAAAAGATTGACGGCAGCGACGACGTGTATAAGATCGCCAGCCCGCATCTAAAAAATTTAAGCCGCGAGGTTTTCAAAGTGATGCTGCTCACCAGCCGCAACACGCTCATCGCGGAGAAAACACTTTTTGAAGGCAGCTTGATGGAAAGTATCGTCAGCCCGCGCGAGGTGATCAAAGAGGCCATCAATCACGCCGCGGCTGCGGTGGTGTTCATTCACAACCACCCCTCCGGCAATCCGGAGCCCAGCGAGGAGGACAAGCGCGTGACTAAATTGCTCAAATCGGCGTGCCAGGTGGTAGGAGTGAATGTGCTGGATCACGTGATCATCGGCGATAAAGGTTATTTCAGTTTTGCGGATTCGGGCATGTTGTAGGATATGAATCAGAATAACAAAATCAAAATCCTTCCCGAAGATCTCACCAACAAGATCGCCGCCGGCGAGGTGGTGGATCGACCGGCCTCGGTGGTGAAGGAGTTGGTGGAAAACGCCATCGACGCCGGCGCCACGGAAATCACCATCATCATCAAAGAGGGCGGTAAGGCGCTCATTCAGGTGGTGGACAACGGCAGCGGGATGAGCCAGGCCGATCTGCTGCTGGCGTTTCAGCGTCACGCCACCAGCAAAATTTTCAGCTACGACGATCTCGTCAACATTCAAACTTTGGGATTTCGCGGGGAGGCGCTGGCGAGCATCGCCTCGGTGGCGCACGTGGAAGCGAAGTCGGTGCTGCCGGGCGAATCGTCCGGTTACGCCCTCAACATCGAGGGCGGCGTGATGCAGGAGATAGCCGCGGCCGCGGGCCAGCCGGGCACGGCCATTTCGGTCAAACATCTTTTTTACAACACGCCGGCGCGCCGAAAATTTTTGCGCGCCACCAGCACCGAATACCGCCAGATTCTCACAGTGCTGAACCGCTTTTACCTGGCCTACCCGGAAATTCAATTTACTTTAGTAAATGAAGGCGAGCTGGTTTGGGAGCTGAAGCCGCAATCCCTCGAAGAACGAGTGGGCGCAGTGCTGGGAGCGCGCATTCAAAAAAATCTCATTCCTATTTCCAACGGAGGAGAAATTTCGATTAGCGGTTTCATCGGCAACCAGGACACGATGCGCAGCTCGCGCGGCGATCAATATCTGTTTTTCAATCGCCGTTATTTTTCCAACAAAAGTCTCAACTACGCCGCCATTTCGGCGTACGGCGACATCCTGCCGCGCGGCTATTTTCCAGTGTACTTGATTTTTATTGCGATGCCGCCCGACCACGCCGACGTCAACGTTCATCCCACCAAAATGGAGATCAAATTTGCCAACGAGGCGCTGGTGTTCAGCACGGTGCGCGGCGCCATCAAGCGCGCGCTGACTTCTCACGCGGTCGCGCCGGAGTTGTCCAAATTTCAAAATCTCGAGAATCCGGCGTTTGCCTCCGCCGTGAATGTAGAGCCGCGTCAAAATAAATTCGATTTTAGCGCGGCCAGTGTGAACAAAGAGGCGGAAAAAATTTGGGCGCCGCCGTCGTTTCTTCATCACCAAGAGCAACCGCGAGCGACGGTGGTTCCTGCAACGCAACGCAGCAAAGAAATTTTTGAGCGCACCAACGTTTGGCAAATTCACAACAAGTATATCGTCTCGCAAATCAAAAGCGGGTTGATCATCATCGACCAGCACGTGGCGCACGAGCGCATTTTGTACGAGCAGGCGCTGGACCATTTCGAGCGCCGCCAGCCGGCTTCGCAGCAATTGCTGTTTCCGCAAGTCGTCGAGCTTTCGGCGGAAGATTACTCGCTGTTGCTGGATATCATCCCGTTTTTGGAGCGCATCGGCTTTATCATTAAAGCGTTTGGAAAAAATACCGTGGTGGTAGAGGGCGTGCCCTCCGGACTGCGCATTTACAACGATGAAAAAATGCTGCTCGATATTTTGGACGACTTCAAGCGCGAAAAAAAAGACAGCGCCGATATTCGCGACAACGTCGCCAAGTCGTTTGCCTGCCATTCTGCCATTCGCGCCGGCGACCCGCTCACCCTGGACGCCATGAACGCTCTCATAGATCAGCTTTTCGCCACCCGCGAGCCCTATTTTTGCCCGCACGGCCGCCCGGTGATCATCACTCTGTCGCTCGACGAGCTCGATCGCCGCTTCCGCCGCCACTGAAATGGCGTGGAACCTTTTCTTTCGCCGCAAAGTATTTTAAGCTGATTTCATTTCAAATAAATCGGGAGGTAGCCTTGGCAGGCATTTTCAAAAATATTGCAGTGATTGCCGGTGTGCTGCTGTTATCGGCGATCATTTATTTTGTCGTGTCCGACAATCAACAATTCCGTGACAACGTTTTTGACCGTTCGCTGCAGTTGCTTGGCCAGCAGTTTCTTGCTCTGCTGCCGGCGGGCGCAGAGCGGGAGATCATAGCCAACAAATGGCAGACAATTGTTGAACGCGCCCACCGCGGCGAAATCCAGCCGGAGCAGGTCGAACGGATTGCGGTGGGAATCCTCAACGCCAGCAACCTCGACACTCAAATCAGCGTCGCGGATGCGGAAATCATTTTGAATCTCGCCTACCACGACGCCAATCTACTGCCGGCAATCGCCGGGCACGAAGGCGTCGCGGCAACTCCACCGGCGAAAGTTCGTGCGCATAAAATAAGCCAGAAAGTTTTGCAGCAACGGTTGCAAGAAGTGGGAAAGAAACTGGAAATGGTGTGCGTTTTTAATTCAAAAATTAAAAGCAGTTGCGACGCCGACCCGGCGAAACAGCGCACGTTCGTCCGCAACCTGCGCTATGAAATCTCCGACGGCATTCGCTTGAACGCCGATCCCGATCTCAAGCATGAGCTCAACTCGCAAAATTTTTGGCTCTGGAAGCAGGAGCTGAATAAGTTGGAGGAAAAACGTCTGCTGGCCTGGCAGCAGAACTTTGCCGATGAATTGGCCATTGCGCAGGAAAAGCTGAACGCGCAGTTGGATTCGTTGCACGCCGTCATCGCGATGCAACAAAATCACGCGCTGCAAGCGGAAATTAACGCCGCGATCGCGAAAGTGAAGAAATTAGAAAAGCTCCAGCAGTGGCACGTCGTGGAGCCGGTGACCGTCCAAAAAGTTTTAGTAGGAAGTTTGAACGCGCTCGATAAAAAGGCGGCCGAGCCACCAAAACCGCCAGCACAGCAAAATTAGCTTGACAAAATTCTCAGCTTTCGTTATATTCGCCTTAAATTTTTTGGGTATAAAATGACGCTGAATCTTTCCACGAAAAATTATTGGTATTACTGGTATTGGTATCCGGCCAATAGTGGGAAGGCTACGCGCCAATCAAGCCCGTAAATCGAACCCCATAACGTAACGCTCATCCGACCCACTATATAACTCTATATAGTGGGTTTTTTATTTTAAGGCCGAAAAAATGATTCCATCGCTGCCGTTCTCGGAATTTCAAAAGCTGGCAAAATTAGGCAACGTGATTCCGGTTTACGCCACTCGCCTCGCGGATCTGCTGACTCCGGTCTCGGCTTTGATGCGGCTGCAAACCGCCGGCGCGCCCGCGTTTCTTTTGGAGAGCGTCGAAGGCGGAGAGAAATACGCACGCTATTCGTTTCTTGGCTGCCAACCATTCCTGACGGTTCGAATGCGCGGAGATAAAATTTTTGAGGAGCGCGAAGGCAGAACAACGGCCGCCGGCGAAAACATCTTCCAGTATTTGAAAAAAACGTTTCAAAAATTTAGAGGCGTGCGCGCCGCCGGGCTGCCGCGCTTCACCGGCGGCGCCGTCGGTTTTTTGAGCTATGAAACGGCGCGTGTGCTCGAAAACATTCCCACTCAAAAACCGAAGGGCGTGAACCTGCCCAACGCGCTGTTCATGTTTTTCGATACCGTCTTAATCTTCGATCACTTCCGCCACTTGATCTACATCGTCGCCAATGTTTTTTTGGACAGCGCCCGTTCCCTCGCCAGCCAGTTCGAAGACGCATTAACAAAAATCGCCGACATTGAAAAAATGCTGGACCGCAATCCCCCGCGCACGTTACCACCGAAGGCCGCTCTCTCCGCTGTTTCCTGCAATTTTAGTGAAGCCGATTTCTGCCGCGCGGTGGTCGCTGCGCAAAAGTACATCCGCGCCGGCGACATTTTTCAAGTGGTGCTCTCGCAAAAATTCCAACGCGCCATCCACGCCGACCCTCTAGACATTTACCGCGCCCTGCGGCTCATCAACCCCTCGCCCTATTTATATTTTCTCAAAATGAACGACGCCTGCATCATCGGCTCGTCGCCGGAGCTTCTAATACGAGTGGAAGACGGCGTGGTGGAAGTCCGGCCGATTGCCGGCACCCGGCCGCGCGGCCAAGATGCCGATGAGGACGACCGCTTTGCGCAAAATCTTTTGAGCGATGAAAAGGAGATCGCCGAGCACGTAATGTTGGTGGATTTGGGCCGCAACGACGTTGGCCGCGTCGCGCAGGCCGGTTCCGTGAGCGTAACCAATTTCAAGTCTGTCGAAAAATACTCGCATGTCATGCACCTGGTGTCCAACGTTAGTGGGAAATTGCGGAACGGCCTTTCCGCGATCGAGGCGCTGGCGTCCTGTTTTCCCGCGGGCACGGTTACCGGCGCGCCTAAAATTCGCGCCATGGAAATCATCAGCGAACTGGAGCCGGAAGGCCGCGGGATTTATGCCGGCGCAATTGGTTACCTCGATTTCTGTGGAAATTTGGATACTTGCATCGCCATCCGCACCATCGTGACGCAGGGGCCGCAGGCTTACTTTCAAGCCGGCGCGGGCGTCGTTGCCGATTCGATTCCGGAACGAGAATTTCAGGAAACCATTCACAAAGCGGCGGCCCTGCAAGCTGCCATCGATTTTGCCGAAGGAGGATTAAGGTGATTTTAGTTATCGACAACTACGACTCGTTCACCTTTAATCTCGTGCAGTATTTGGGCGAGTTGGGCGCCGAAGTGCAGGTCGTCAGAAACGATGATCCTGAACTTGATTTAAAAAAGATCCGTGCCTCAGGAATTGTGATTTCCCCCGGTCCCGGCCGTCCGGAGCAGGCGGGCATGTGCGTAAACTTGATTGGAGAGATCGCGCCGTTGAAACCGATCCTTGGCGTGTGTTTGGGGCATCAGGCGATTGGTTATGCCTTCGGCGGGCGCATCGTTTCCGCCCCGAAACTGATGCACGGCAAAACCTCGCTCATTTATCACAACAGTCTAAACTTGTTTGCGGGGATTGCCAATCCGTTTATTGCCACCCGTTATCACTCGTTGATTGTGGAACGAACGACTCTGCCGGCTGAGTTGGTTGTAACCGCTGAAACCGACGATCATCTCATCATGGGTTTACAACATCGAAGCTATCCGCTGTACGGGGTACAATTTCATCCGGAATCCATCCTAACAATCGCGGGCAAAAAAATTTTAGCGAATTTTTTGAAAGTGTGTCAAACTCGCGGAGACCGCTCATGATTCAAGAAATCATTCGTCTGCTCATCGACGGCCAGGATTTGAACACTCAGCAAGCTTATGACGTGATGAACACCATCATGGCCGGGCAGGCCACACCGGCGCAAATCGCCGCGTTTTTAGTGGCCGAGAAGTTGAAAGGGGAGACCTGCCCCGAAGTCGCCGGCTTTGCCCGCGCCATGCGCGAAAAAGCGACGCCGGTAACCACGCACCATGCTAACGCCATCGACATGTGCGGCACCGGCGGCGATGGCCGCGGCACCTTCAATATTTCAACCGTGGCGTCGTTGGTGGCGGCGGCCGGCGGTGCGGTGGTGGCGAAGCACGGCAACCGTTCGGTTTCCAGTCGCTGCGGCAGCGCCGATTTGCTAGAAGAGTTGGGCGTGAAGATCGATTTGAACGCGCAGCAAGTGAGCCGCTGTCTCGATGAAATCGGCGTCGCGTTTCTGTTTGCGCCGATGCTGCACCCAGCCATGAAACATGCGGTTGCGCCGCGCCGGGAAATCGGGGTGCGCACGGTTTTCAACCTACTCGGTCCGCTCACCAATCCGGCGGGCGTCCAGCATCAAGTGTTGGGCGTTTATAGTGCGGCAGCGGCGCGTTTCGTGGCGGAGGTGTTGAAAGAGTTGGGCGCGCAGCATGTTCTCATCGTCCACAGCGAGGACGGTCTCGATGAAGTCTCCGTTTGCCAGCCGACGAATATGATTGAGTTGAAAGATGGCGTCATTTCCGAACGCAGCATTTCGCCCCAAGATTTTGGACTGCGAGCGCGTACCGACAATGGCGTGACGGGCGGGACACCCGCGGAAAACGCCGCCATCGTCAAAACGGTTTTGCGCGGAGAAAAAGGCGCGGCGCGGGACATCGTCGTCTGCAATGCGGCGTGCGGGTTCTTGGTGGCAGGCCTGGCAAGCGATTTCAAAGAAGGCGCGCAAATGGCGATGGCGGCGATTGACTCCGGCGCCGCAGCGCAAAAATTCGAAGCGCTAAAAAAACTTTCCCACGAGCTGTGACATGCCAACGATTTTGGACATCATCATCAAACACAAAAAACTGGAGGTGCGCAAAAGCAAGCGCGAGGTGCAACTCTCCACGCTTTGGGGGCTGATAAAACAGAGCCCGCCGCCGCGGCCGTTTTCGCCGCAATTGAGTCACAAAAATGTGGTCGCGGTCATTGCTGAAGTGAAAAAAGCCTCGCCGTCCGCCGGTATCCTGCGCGCCGACTTCGATCCCGTGGCCATTGCGCAGGCCTACAGTAAAAATGGCGCGCAGGCGATCTCGGTTGTGACCGACGAAAAATATTTTGCCGGCAATCGAAATTATCTCTCTAAAATTCGCCAGCGTTCGTCCTTGCCGCTGCTGCGAAAAGATTTTATCATCGATCCCTATCAAATCATTGAAGCCCGAGCTTATGGCGCGGATGCGGTGCTGTTGATTCTGAATCTGTTGCCGCCGCAACTTTTTCTGGAATTGATGCACACGGCGCGGGAGTGTCTCCTCGAAACGCTGGTCGAAGTTCATGAGCGCGAGGAATTGGAGCGCGCCATTTCCAGCCGGTTCAAACTGATTGGCATCAACAACCGAAATCTAATGAATTTCAAGGTAGATCTGGCGACGACTGAAAAACTATTGGCGCATATTCCCAGCGGCGTCACGGTGGTGTCGGAGAGCGGCGTCAAAGATCGCGAGCACGTGGAACGGCTGGGAAAACTGGGAGTCGATGCGGTTTTGATTGGCGAAGCGCTGGTGCGCGCGCCGGACGTCGGCGCGGCTCTGCAACAATTCGTTGGGGTGCGCAAATGGTCAAGGTGAAAATTTGCGGCATCACTAATTTGGAAGACGCCCTGTTGGCCTGCGAGTTGGGCGCCGATGCGTTGGGATTTGTTTTTCACAAACCGAGCCCGCGCTACGTCGAACCCCAGCGCGCTGACGCGATTATGAGAAAGCTGCCGCCGTTTGTCGCCAAAGTCGGCGTGTTTGTAAACCTGCCGCTGGGCGATTTAAACCGACTCTGCCAGCGCTTACCACTTGATCTCATTCAATTGCACGGCGACGAGAGCGCGGATTACTGCCATCACCTTTCGCGGCCGGTGTTAAAAGCCTTTCGAGTAAAATCAAATTTTAATCTCCAGTGGTTGCGGGACTATCACATCGCGGGCTTTGTTCTCGATGCTGACGTTGACGACATGTACGGCGGCACCGGCGTGTGTTTCGATTGGCGACTAGCCCGCGACGCCAACCGCTACGGCAACATCGTTCTTGCCGGCGGTTTGCACGCCGGCAATGTCATCGCGGCGCTGCGGACGGCGCAACCGTACGCGGTGGACGTTAGCAGTGGGGTGGAGGCATATCCCGGAAAAAAAGATCCGCACAAGCTAAGCTCTTTTTTGGGAGAAATTCGGAAACATGTTCAATCAACCCTATGATCTCCCGGACGCGCGCGGCTACTTCGGTGCGTACGGTGGAAAGTTTGTCCCGGAAATTTTAGCGCCAGCGTTGATGGAACTGCAGCAAGCGTATTTATTTGCACGGTCTGACGCTGAATTTCAGCACGAATTGGATTTTTATCTGAAGCGCTACGCCGGCCGGCCCACGCCGCTGACCTTTGCCCATCGCCTCACCGCGGAATTGGGCGGCGCGAAGATTTTTCTAAAACGGGAAGATTTGAATCACACCGGCGCTCACAAAATCAACAACGCTATCGGCCAAATTTTGCTCGCAAAGCGAATGCGAAAACATCGAATCATCGCTGAGACCGGAGCCGGACAGCACGGCGTGGCGGTCGCCACGGCCGCAGCCAAGTTTGGATTACAATGCGCGATTTACATGGGTGAAGAAGACACCCGCCGCCAGCAGCTTAACGTGTTTCGCATGCGCTTGTTGGGCGCCGACGTGATTCCTGTGACTTCCGGGAGCCGCACGCTCAAAGACGCCATCAACGAAGCCATCCGCGATTGGGTGACCAATGTGTGCGACACTTTTTATCTGATTGGCTCCGTGGTGGGGCCGCACCCCTACCCGATGATGGTGCGGGATTTTCAAGCCGTCATCGGCCGCGAAACCCGCTGCCAATTTTTTGCCGACCAAAAAAAGTTGCCCGATTACCTCGTTGCTTGCGTGGGCGGCGGCAGCAACGCCATCGGCCTGTTTCATCCGTTTCTGGAAGATGAGGTTCAGCTCGTCGGCGTTGAAGCCGGCGGCTCGGGAATAGGTTCGCTGCGGCACGCTGCCACGCTCAGCGCCGGCCGTCCGGGAGTTTTGCACGGCGCCCTGAGCTATTTGCTGCAAAACGATGCTGGCCAAATTAACGAAGCGCATTCCATTTCAGCCGGTCTGGATTACCCGGGCGTCGGGCCAGAACACAGTTTTCTGAAAGACTCAAAGCGTGTTCGCTATTCTTCGGCTACCGACGCCGAAGCGCTGGCGGCGTTCAAAAAGTTGGCTCAGTTGGAAGGCATTATTCCGGCGTTGGAGTCGGCGCACGCGGTGGCGGAAGTGGTCAAACTTGCGCCGGCCACGCGCCGCGATCAAAGCATTGTGATTTGCCTTTCCGGTCGCGGCGATAAAGACGTGGCGCTGGTGCAGTCGCAACTGGAGGAATTGAAAGAGTGACTCGTCTTACAAAATTCTTGCAACAAAAAATTGAAAAAAGCGAGAAGCTGCTTGCGATCTTTTTACCTGCGGGCTATCCGAAGCTGCAGAGCACAACTGAATTGGCGTTCGCCATCGCCGAGGCCGGCGCGGACTTGATCGAAATTGGCGTGCCCTTTTCCGACCCCCTCGCCGACGGCCCGACCATTCAACGAGCATCGATGATCGCATTGGAGAACGGCATCACATTGAAAACAATTTTGCAGCAAGTTGCAACGATGCGGGAGGAATGTTCTGCACCGCTGATTGTGATGAGTTATCTCAATCCAATTTTGAGTTACGGTTTGCCGGAGTTTTTGCGCGATGTGCGCTCCAGCGGAGCGGCCGGACTCATCATCCCGGATTTACTCCCGGAGGAGTATCTCAATTTCAAATCGCATTTTGATGAAAGCGGCGTCGGCGTCAATTTTTTGGTTGCGCCCAATTCCAGCGCGGAACGCATTTTGACAGTGGACAATCTGACGCGGGATTTTCTCTATTGTGTCTCCCTTACCGGCGTCACCGGCGCCCGACAAAGCCTGGATCGCGGCCTGCAGAATTTCCTGCAAACCGTTTCCAAAATCGCTCGGCATCCTTACCTGGTGGGCTTTGGGATATCGACTTCGCAACAAGCCCGGGAAATTGCCCGTCTCTGCCACGGCGTCATCATCGGCAGCGCTTTGGTAGATTTAATTTCCCGCACTGCAAATGACGCCGAAGCGCTGACCGCCGCGAAACAATTTGTTTACGAAATGAAAAACGCAATCGCAGGAGTTTGAACATGGATATTGAAAACTGGCGCGCCCGCATCGATGACATCGATTTGAAAATTTTGCGCTGCTTGAACGAGCGGGCAAAATACTCCATCGAAATCGCGCATCTCAAAAAGGAACTGCTTTTGCCAATTTACTCGCCGGATCGCGAGGCCCGAATCATCCAGCGGCTGATGGACGAAAATTCCGGTCCGATGAGCGACGACGGCGTGCGCCGGGTTTTCGAGCGTATCATCGACGAATCGCGCAAGCTTGAAAAAGATATTTTGGCCTCTCAAACTAACAAACCAAATAAAATGGAGTGAACCTATGGTCGTGGTTATGGAAGAAATCGCTTCGGAAGACGAGATTCAAAACGTCATTGCAAAATTGACCGAGATGAAATTCGATGTTCACCGCTCAACGGGAGTGAATCAAACGGTTCTGGGGGCCATCGGCGACAAGCGCGGCCTGGATTCGCGAATGCTGGAGGTGCTGCCGGGCGTACATAAAGTTGTGCCGATCACCGAGCCCTACAAACTCAGCAGCCGCACGTTTCATCCCGAGGATACGGTGATCAAAATCGGCGGCGTGGAGATCGGCGGCGATCGCCTGGTGATGATGGCCGGACCGTGTTCGGTTGAAACCGCGCAACAAATTCACGCGATTGCCAAATTGGTGCGACAGAGCGGCGCCGCCGTGCTGCGGGGCGGCGCCTTTAAGCCGCGCACCTCACCCTACAGTTTTCAGGGGCTGGGCGAACAAGGCTTGCGCTGGCTGCGGGAAGCCGCTCGCGAAAATGGCATGGTCAGCGTCTCCGAAGTGATGGAAAGCCAGCACATCCCGCTGCTGGTGGAATACGTGGACATTTTGCAAGTGGGCGCGCGCAACATGCAGAATTTTTCTCTGCTGCGCGAGTTAGGAAAAATCCGCAAGCCGGTGCTGCTGAAACGCGGCCTGGCGGCGACCATCGAAGAAATGTTGATGGCGGCGGAGTACATCATGGCCGGCGGAAATTACCAGGTCATCCTCTGTGAGCGCGGTATCCGCACCTTCGAGAACTACACCCGCAGCACGCTCGATATTTCGGCCATCCCGATTGTTAAGAAGCTCAGCCACTTGCCGATTATCGCCGACCCCAGCCACGCCACCGGCCGCCGCGATAAAGTGGCGCCGATGGCGCGCGCCGCCATTGCCGCCGGCGCTCACGGACTTTTGATCGAAGTGCACAACCAGCCAGAGCAAGCGCTTTCCGACGGCGCACAGTCGCTTTACCCCGAGCAATTTCGACAATTGATGGCAGAGCTAAAAATCATCGCGAAGGCCATCAACCAGCGCTGGTAATTTTGCTTGATCATGTCGCAGCGGTTTTTTATTATTTCAAAAATTGAGAAAGTTTGATTTTGCCGTTCAGAGAAATTTTAATAATTGGATTGGGCCTGATTGGCGGCTCGCTGGCGGCGGCGTTTAAAAAATTTGGCGGCGCGGCAAAAGTGAGCGCCATTGATTGCGACGGCGTCATTCAAAAAGCGCTAGCGACGGAGGTCGTCACCGATGGCTGCGCACTGGGGGACCTGGCGGGCAGCAAGCGCTGTTTGTCGCGCGCGGACTTAGTTATTCTTGCCGCGCCGATTCGAGAGATTTTGAACTGGCTTCCGCTTGTCGCCGACTCCGCACAAACCGGCGCGCTCATCACCGATGTGGGCAGCGTCAAAGAAGTGATTGTTGCTGCCGCAAAAAAACGCCTCCCCCGGGGCGTTTATTTTTTGGGAGGCCACCCGATGGCCGGTTCGGAAAAAAGCGGATTCCAACACGCCAATGCCGATTTGTTTAAAAATGCGGTGTACGTGATCGACGAAGATTCGGACGCCCCGGCAGAGTTGGTGGCCGGTTTGACGCAGTTGATTGAAGCCATCGGCGCAAAGCCGCTGATGATGCCGGCGCGATTGCATGATCGCGTGGTGGCGAACATCAGTCACCTGCCGCAGATTTTGGCTACGGCGTTGATGAATTACGCGTATCGGCTCAACCAAACGGAGCCCGCTCACTTCAGTCTGGCGGCCGCTGGGTTTCGCGATTGCACCCGCTTGGCCGAAAGCTCGTTCAATATCTGGCGCGATATTTTTGCTGCCAATCAAAACAACGTTGTCGATGCCATCGATGGCTTTATTGCCGAGCTGCAGCTTTTCAAAAAGAAAATTTCTGATGCAGAATTAGCCGGCTATTTTCAAACTGCGGCGCAGGGCCGTCTTCTTTTCCGAAACGAAAAAGTAATCTGATCATCGAAAATGACTAAAATCATTTCCCCGAAGAAAAACTTAAATGGCGCACTCCGGCTCCCCGGTGACAAATCCATTTCCCACCGCGCGCTGATGATCGCGGCGCTGGCGGAGGGGGTGACTGAAATCGAAAATCTATCCCCCGCCGCGGACGTGAAAAGCACGCTTGCCTGTTTGCAAAAATTGGGAGCAAAGTTTGAATTTAAAAATGGCGCGGCCTGTGTTTTTGGAAAAGGCCTGTTCGGCTTTTCTTCGCCGAAAGAAATTTTAAATGTTGGAAATTCCGGTACCACGATTCGTTTGCTGAGCGGGCTGCTCGCCGGGCAGCCTTTTGAAACCACCCTCACCGGCGACGCCAGCATTCGCCGCCGGCCGATGACGCGCATCGTGCAGCCGCTGCGGCAAATGGGCGCGCAAATTTACGCAGAAAACGATGCGTTTGCACCGCTGACCATCCGCGGCGGCAAACTTTCGCCAATTTCCTATTCGCTGCCCGTGGCCAGCGCGCAAGTGAAATCGTGCGTGCTGCTGGCGGGATTATTTGCCGAGGGTGAGACGCGCGTGGTCGAACCTTTCCCAACCCGCGATCACACCGAGCGCCTGCTGCAAAATTTTGGCGCAACGATCGGAAAAGACGGCGCCACGATTTCCATCGCCGGCCCGGCGAAGTTGACGGCGCAGCACGTTTTTGTTCCCGGCGATCTTTCCAGCGCCGCCTTTCTCATCGCCGCGGCCATTTTAACCGGCGGCTCGCGAATTACGATTGAGAACGTCGGCGTCAACCCCACGCGCCGGGCGCTTCTTTCGCTGCTGATGGAGATGGGCGCGGAAATCGATATCATCAATTTTGCCAACATCAACAACGAATTTTTTGCGGACGTCGCCGCTAAAAGCTCGGCCCTGCGCGGCATTAAAATCGGCGGCGACCTCGTTCCGCAGATCATCGATGAAATTCCGATTCTCGCCGTTCTCGCCACTCAGGCGGAGGGCGTCACCGAAATCAGCGGCGCCGGCGAGCTGCGCGTGAAGGAGTCGGATCGCCTGACCGCTCTCCACAGCAATTTGCAGAAAATGGGCGCTGAGGTTTTGGAGAAAGAAGACGGACTCGTCATTCACGGGCCAGTGCGCTTGCGGGGCGCAGCCATCGACAGCTTTAACGATCACCGCATCGCCATGGCCTTCGCGGTTGCTGGTCTGATTGCGGAGGGGGAGACGGTCATTCAAAATGCGCAGTGCGTGGACATCAGCTTCCCGAATTTTTTTGAAACGCTGGAGGAACTTGCCAGTGGCTAAGCCGAAATCGCTGGCGTTCGGCGTCGTGGGCTACCCCATCGGGCATTCGCTTTCGCCTTTGCTGCACGAATTTCTGCTGGAGGCGATCCAACTGAATGGCCGCTTTGAATTGTTTGAAATTCCACCGCAACAATTCGAAGAAAAAATACGAGCGCTGAAAGCTGGCGGCATCCGCGGCTTCAGCGTAACCATTCCGTTCAAAGAGCAAATTATCTCGCTGCTGGATGAGCTGGACGAACGGGCGCAACGGGCGGGCGCGGTGAATGTGGTTTTGCACGAAAAAAACCGGCTCCTTGGGTTTAACACCGACGGCACTGGCTTCGAGCGCGCGCTGGCGTTTCACAACCTCGAGGTATCTAAAAAACAGGCGCTGATTTTAGGGGCGGGCGGCGCGGCGCGGGCGGTGGCGGCGGCGCTGATTCGCGGCGGCATCCGAAAAATTTATCTCGCCAACCGGACGACGGTGCGCGCGCTGGAGTTGGTGGAACATCTCAGCAGCGCCAGTGGTTTTTTTAATTTTATCACGGTAAATTTGCAGCACGCGGAAATCTTGAAATTGTTGGAGTCGGTGGATTTTGTGATCAACGCCACGCCAGTTGGAATGTGGCCGGATTCCGCGGCGGCGCCATTTGAGTTTCCGAAAACGGACGACAACCTGATCGCCATCGATCTCATCTACAATCCACTGCCGACGCGATTTCTGCGCTCCGCAAGCGCGGCTGGTTTAGCGGTGATGGACGGTTTGGATATGCTGATTTTCCAGGGCATCGCGGCGATGCGAATCTGGAGCGGCCGCGAAATTGACGCCAACTCCGTTTACCCGCATTTGAGAAAGTTGCTTATCGAAAAATTAAAAAATTATGAGCCAGCTTAGATTTTTGACCGCCGGCGAATCGCACGGCCAGGCGCTGATCGGAATCCTCGAAGGCGTGCCCGCAGGTTTATTCTTGAGTGAAGATGACATCGCGCGCGAGCTGCGGCGCCGGCAAATGGGCTACGGCCGCGGCCAGCGCATGAAAATTGAAAGCGACCGCGCGCGCATCCTTTCCGGCGTGCGCTTCGGGAAAACGCTGGGCAGCCCGATCGCGCTCAAAATTGAAAATAAAGATTGGAAGCACTGGCAGACGAAAATGTCCGTCGCAGAAATCGCGGACGAGATAAATGAAGTGACGGTCCCGCGCCCCGGGCACGCCGATTTTGCCGGCGCGATCAAATACCGCCACCGCGATCTGCGCAATGTTTTGGAACGCGCCAGCGCCCGCGAGACCGCCATGCGGGTGGCGCTGGGGGCGATTGCAAAAAAAATTTTAGCCGAAGTCAACATTCTCATTGTCAGCCACGTCGTACAAATCCATTCGATAAAATCGAGCATTTCAGCGGCGGAGATTCAACGCGATCAAAAAATCGAATGGGAGTTGGTGAACGAAATCGCCGACGATTCACCGGTACGCTGTCTCACTAAAAAATTAGAAGCGGAAATGATGGCGCGCATCGACGAAGCGAAAGCCGCCGGCGACACGGTTGGCGGCGTGTTTGAGGTGGCGGCATTAAACGTTCCCGTGGGGCTCGGCAGCTACGCGCACTGGGATCGCAAATTGGACGGCCGCATCGCTGGCGCGCTGATGAGCATCCCGGCCATCAAAGGCGTGGAAATTGGCTGGGGCTTCGAGGCTGCGGCGCGCTTCGGCTCGGAGGTGCACGATCCAATTTGTTTTGATGGCGCGAAAAAAATCTACTTTCGCTCCAGCAACCACGCCGGCGGAATCGAGGGCGGCGTCTCGAACGGCATGCCCATCGTGGTGCGCGCGGCCATGAAACCCATCTCCACGTTGATGAAGCCGCTGGATTCCGTTGATATGATCAGCCAAGAAAAAACGCCGGCTCACATCGAACGCAGCGACGTGTGCGCCGTGCCGGCGGCCTCCGTTATCGGTGAGGCGATTTTGGCGCTGGTTTTGGCGGAGGCGTTTTTGGAAAAATTCGGCGGCGATTCTGTCACTGAAATTCGAGAGGCGTATGAACGCTGGCAGCAAAAGTCACGATAACATTTATCTGATTGGGTTTATGGCCGCGGGCAAAACCACGGTGGGTAAATTGCTTGCCCAAAAATTGAAGCGCGATTTTTTCGACACGGATGAAATGATTGAACGCCGCAGCGGCCAAGCCATCGCGCAGATTTTTAACGAATACGGCGAACGCTACTTTCGCGAAATGGAATCCGCGGCGGTGACTGAGGTTGCGCGTCGGCGGCAAGCGGTTGTGGCGCTGGGCGGCGGCGCGATTCTTTCTCCAAAAAGTTGGCAATTGCTTTCCAATTCGGGAGTGACGATTTATTTAAAATGGCCGGCGTCGGCGCTGGCCGAACGGCTGCTGCGAAATTCGCGGCCGTTGATTTTTGGCGATGATGAAACCAGCAAAAAGCGACGGGTTGTAGAACTTTTTAAGGAACGAGAGCAGCTTTATTTGCGTGCTGATCTCAAAATTTTATGCGACGATTGCAAAGCCCCCGAGCAAATCGCTGATGAAATTTTGAGTGTGATTGGAAGTCATTTATGAAAAAAATTATTCTGATTAATGGACCCAATTTGAACCTGTTAGGCGAGCGCGAGCCGGAAATTTACGGCGCCATGACCCTGCGCGAGCTGGAAGCGGAGGTTGTGAAATTTGCCGCTGCAATGAATGTCGAAGTGAAAACCTTTCAATCCAATCATGAGGGCGCGCTCATCGATTTCATTCACGAACAGCGCCAGTGGGCGCAAGGCATCGTCATCAATCCCGGCGCGTACAGCCACTACAGCTACGCCCTGCGCGACGCGCTGGAATCCGTGAAATTGCCGGCGATCGAAGTGCATCTTTCCAACATCGAGCAGCGCGAAGAATTCCGCCGCCGCTCGGTAATCAAAGACGTCTGCGCTAAACAAATTTTCGGATTGGGGATACGGGGATATTTTCGCGCGATTGAATTTCTGGTGGGGCAGGATATCGTCGAGCAGCTTCACCATCTCAAAAAAGGCAAGGATGAAATTCTAAAAACAGCAGTGGCGCTTCTGAAAGAACGCTTTCCAAAGTGCACCTGGGTGGGCATTTACCTTTTGGAAGGGGAGACGCTCGTGCTTCACAACTTCATCGGCAAGCCGAGTCCACACACGCGCATTCCTATTGGCAAAGGAATTTGCGGCGCGGCAGCGAGCGAAAAAAAATCCATCATTGTGGCGGACGTGAACGCGGACCCGCGCTACTTAGCGTGCAGCATCGAGACGCAGTCCGAGATCGTGGTGCCTATCCTGCGCGGCGAACTGGTGTTGGGAGAAATCGATATCGACAGCGACCAGCGGGACGCCTTTCATGACGGCGATCGCGAGGTTTTAGAGCGCTGCGCGAACATCCTCGCCGAAGCCATGCCAACTTAGCGCGTGACGAACTAAATGGCGCCGCGGTAAAATACTTCTGCTCCAGTTAATTGCTGAAATAACATGCGCGGTCGGCGGCGCTAATTTTTCTGGAATGGTTGTTGCAAAAAAGAGCATCGTATTTTTTAAATGACTTTTTGGCAACTCAAAAATGAGGTAGAGAATCATGAAAGAAGAAAAAATAGACAACGCTGAAATCAAGATTGGCGAAAGCGACGAGGGCGACGACCCTGGCGAAAGCCAGCTGCGTTTTGAAATTCCACAGGTGCTGCCTGTTCTGCCTTTGCGCAACACCGTTATTTTTCCCAATCAGATTTTGCCGATTTCTGTTGGCCGGGAAAAATCCATTCAATTGATAAGAGAAACGGAAAACAACCTAATCGTGCTCGTGGCGCAGCGCGACGGCAAGGTCGATCATCCGCAGCCCAAAGACATGTATTCCTGGGGCGCCATCGCCACCATTATGAAGATCTTCAAAATGCCGGATGGCACCCAAAGCGTGATGGTGCAGGGGTTGGTGCGGGCGCAAATCCTCGCCTATACTCAGCAGGAGCCCTATTTCAAAGCGCTGGTTCAGGCTCATGGCGAAAAGCAGGCGACGGGCATGGACATCGAGGCGCTGGTGGGAAACATCCGCAGCTTATTTCAAAAGATTGTCAGCATGGCAAATTATCTCACGCCCGAACACGCGGTGTTGGTAGCCAACACCGAGGAGCCGGGCCGCCTCGCTGACATCATCGCCTGGAATCTCAACATCGCCACCGCGGAAAAGCAAAAAATTTTAGAACTGGTGGATGTCAAAGAGCGATTGGAAAAGCTCACCTATCTGCTCAATAAAGAGCTGCAAATTCTTGAGCTGGGAAGCAAGATACAGTCCGAAGTGCAGGGCGAGATCAACAAAACGCAGCGCGAATATTATTTGCGTGAGCAAATGAAAGCTATCAAGCGCGAGTTAGGAGAGGATCAGGACGAACGCACGATGGAGGTCAACGAGCTGCGGAAAAAAATTCAAGACGCGAAGATGCCGGAGGACGTCGAGCAGGTGGCCCTCAAAGAACTAGATCGCCTTTCAAAGATGCCGCCGGCGGCCGCCGAATACACGGTGTCGCGGACTTACCTGGACTGGCTGATCGAACTGCCCTGGGGCGCCAGCACCGAAGACAACCTCGACGTCCACGAGGCGCAAAAAGTGCTCGACGAAGATCATTACGATCTCGAAAAAGTCAAAAAGCGCATCCTTGAATATTTGGCGGTGCGCAAATTGAAAAAAGATATGAAAGGGCCGATTTTGTGTTTTGTCGGTCCGCCGGGAGTTGGAAAGACGTCTTTGGGGAAATCCATCGCCAGAGCGCTGGGAAGAAAATTCGTTCGCATTTCCCTGGGCGGCGTGCGCGATGAGGCTGAAATCCGCGGCCACCGCCGCACCTACATCGGGGCGCTGCCGGGCCGCATCATTCAAGGGTTGAAAAAGGCCGGCTCGCGCAACCCGGTTTTTATGTTGGATGAAATCGACAAGGTGGGAATGGACTTCCGCGGCGATCCGTCTTCGGCGCTGTTGGAGGTGTTGGACCCGGAGCAGAATTTCTCGTTTTCCGATCACTATTTGGAAGTGCCGTTCGATCTCTCGCAGGTGATGTTTATCGCCACCGCCAATTTAGCCGATCCGATCATTCCGGCGCTTAAAGACCGCATGGAAATTTTAGAGCTGCCAGGCTACACCGAAGAAGAGAAGATGCACATCGCCAACAAGTATCTCATCCCCAAGCAGCACGACGAACACGGGCTGAAACCGGAACAGGTAACGTTTGAAGAGGGCGCGCTGCGCGAAGTTATCACCTCCTATACTCGCGAGGCCGGTGTGCGCAATCTCGAGCGCCAAATTGCCGCGATTTGCCGCGGCGTGGCCCGCGAGGTGGTGGAAGGGAAAATTGACTCCAAGCGCATCACGCCGGATGATTTGAGCGCGTACCTCGGCCCGGTGAAATTCTTTTCGGAAATTGCCGAACGTACGTCGCGCGCCGGGGTGGCCACGGGGTTGGCCTGGACGCCGGTCGGCGGCGACATCCTGTTCATCGAGGCCACCAAAATGCGCGGCAAAGGCGACTTGATTCTTACCGGCTCACTCGGCGACGTGATGAAAGAATCGGCCAAGGCGGCGCTCAGTTATATTCGCTCCAAAGCCAGCGCGCTCAAAATCGATGATAAAGATTTGAGCAAAGTTGATATTCACATTCACGTGCCGGCCGGCGCGATTCCCAAAGATGGGCCATCGGCGGGAGTGACGATTTTTACGGCGCTGGTATCGCTGCTCACGGACCGCAAAGTTCACAACGACGTGGCGATGACCGGCGAGATCACACTGCGCGGTCTGGTGCTGCCGGTTGGCGGCATCAAAGAAAAGGTGCTGGCGGCCAATCGCGCCGGCATCGCCAAAGTGATTTTGCCGGAAAAAAACCAAAAGGATGTGGACGAAATCCCGGAGACCGTTCGCAGAAATATTGAGCTGGTTTTCGTGCGCGAAATGGACGAGGTTTTGTCCCAGGCGTTCTCTGATTAAGAAATGTCTCAAAAAAATCAAACTGCATCATTGAAATACATTTTCATCGACAAGGAGTTCAAAAGCCGCCCGCGTAGTAAACACTTTCTAAAATAGATAGTTATCTATCGTCCCACTGACATCACGAGACGTGGCATAGGGTTTGTAAAAATTGGACAAAACAACGTCCATTCAAAAACCAAAACGTCTCGTGATGCTATGACCGAATTACTTTATTTTTCATCTTCAGATTTAATGATTGAAGTGGATTACAAACAGACGGAAAATCTGTTGAGCTACTTCTCCCATCGGCATTTAACTTTTGGCGAGCGCGTCATTGTTGAGCAATATCTGTTGACGAACGTCGCGGTGAAAACGGACTATTACAAAAAGCACCCCGCCGTTCTTAACTACTCTGGCGTCAAGGTAACTTTGGTCAAGGATCTGAATCAATTCCATCTCAAGAACACCATCAAAACGCTTAAGGACAAAGAACAGCAAGCGGAAGCGGCCGTCAAAAACCTGATTGGCCAGGCCATGTCAGAGTATTATTTCGAAAGCATCGGCAACAAGATTTTAGAGATTCGCCAGTTGGTGGCTGGCGCTGGCAGCGAGCAGAATTTGAGAGAACACGGACGGCAATTGAGCGAGCTGATCGACGCCTACAATGCGTATTCGGAAAAGAAGGTTTCGTTTCATGACGTGATGCCGCGCGATTTGATGCCGGTTGTCGCGCCGGTGTTTGTTGAGCAATCCTAACCGGAAAATTCAAACCAAAGGAGCAGCCGAATGAATAGGAGGTCAGCGTCGTTTCTTGTTTTGGTGTTTCTATTCGCAGCCGCCGTTTCCTATTCACAAGAATACAAGGACAGATTTGGATTGGGCCTGAACGCTGGCGGGCGCCGCGTTTACGGCGACGGCGGTTTAGCTGGCGTGGGCATTGGGCTGGGATTCGAGGGTTTCGGCAGTTATCGTTTCCTGCGTTTTGCGGACGTCTCGTTAGCCCTCGGATACAGCCAGTTGAAATATGACCATCCCATCCTTGGCAATGGCAACACTACAGATATATTTAATATTGACCTGCGGACGAATCTCGAGATCATTTCGCGAGGACTGGCGAGGCCATATCTCTCCCTTGGAGTCGGCGCGCTGAATTTTCATATAGGTCAAATCCTGGGACGAAAATGGGAAGCGGCTTTGATGGGCGGGGGAGGAATTCGATTTCGGATGAGTCCGCGCATAGCGCTGACGGTTGGAGCCGATTATCGCCACACCAGCACCGATGCACTTGATGCCATTGTCATCGGCGGCACCACCACCGATGGCTACCTCAGCGTGGGCGGCGGGTTCGTTTATTATTTTCCCACCGCGAGCTCCGACGCCGCTCAATTCATTGCGGATGCCCAAGCGCCTGTTTATGAAATTGGCGACGATCCTTTTGCGGACCAGGAGTCACTCAGGGGTTCTTCACCTTCTGGCCTCGACACGAAAGACATGGCAGAATATGCGCGCTTGAAATCGCGCGTCGATGAGCTAAATCGCTCGGTCGAGGAAAGGGAGAAAGAAATCGCGCGCTTGCAGAGTAACCTCTCCGAGCGCAGAAAACAGCTTTCCGGCCTGGAAAAAAAGGCCGCCAGCCAGCCGCCGGTTCCACTGAAAAAAGCCACTTCGATGTCTGGTTTCTCGCAAGTTTATGAAGAGGCGCTTACCAATTATTACAACGAAAACTATACGGAAGCGATTTCGCTATTTCGTTTGCTGCTGCAACAGAACCCCAACCATACGCTGATCGGCAATTGCCACTACTGGATCGGCCAAAGCCTGCTCGCTCAGAATCGTTTAAGCGAAGCCGTCGAGGCGTTCAACAAAGTTTTGGAGTATAAGCGTTCATCAAAGTTAGACGACGCATTTTATCACCTGGGCCGAACGTTCCTGCGAATGGGTAACAAGGCCGTCGCTAAACAGTTTTTCACGCGCTTGGTCAATGAATGCCCGGGCAGCGAATACATTTCCGAAGCCCGCTCTGAGTTGGGAAAGCTTTAGAAGTCTAAAACAACGGTTCTGTTCGGTTGGGGTTTTCTTCCGCGCCTTTCTCGCGTAACGTCTTAATTGGCTCAAAATTATACCTTGATTTTTTAGTATTTTTTTGTAAATTGTGCCGTTGCTTTGCAACGCCTGTTCGTGGCGCGCACCACTGGGTGCGCCGATCAATTTTCAACCTGCACTACGGAGTGGCTTGTATGAACAACCTCAGTGTTCTCATCGCCGGCACAAGCAGTTCGTATCTTGAAATTTCCAAAAAAATGCTCAAGTTTCACTACAGCAACTGCGAGGTGGATTTGGCTTACTCGGGGCAGGATTGCATCGATAAATCGCAGAGCCGGCGCTACGATATCGTCCTGTTCGATTACGACCTTGGCGATATGAACGGCTTGCAGGTCATCGACAAAATTCGCGCCCGCGACAGTCGAACGCCGTTGATTATTTTAGTGGACGAAGGGCGGGATGACATCGCGGACATGGCCATGGAGCAGGGCGCGTCGGATTTTGTTCTAAAAGTGCGCGGCTATCTCACGGCGCTCCCCATCACCATTCGAAATATCGTCGAACGCAGCATCATCAAAACTGAAGCCACGGCAATTCCGCAAGCCGAATCCGCGGCGAGAAAAATAGCGTCTGCCGGCTATTTCATTCTTGATCGGCGGGGAAAAATCCTTTCCGCCAACCGCAGCATGGAGGAAATTACCAACTATACCCAGGGCGAATTGATGGAGCTGAGCCTGCCGGATTTGCTTCCCAAAGAACAGGAAAAATCATTTTATGATTGGTTCAATGCGGTGAGCAGCAACGGCAATTCCACCAAATCCTTTCGCACCGAAATTCTTGGAAAACGCGGGGCCAAAAGTCCCATTGACATTCGCTTGACCGCCATTAAAGATGAAAACCAGAACATCGTCAGCTTCCGCGGCCATCTTGAAAAAGTTTCCACCTCGGCGCGGGACCTGGCGCCCGGCAACCGCGTCGATCAATTGCACATGATTTCGCGGGTGGCGCAAATTCTTGCCACCAGTTACTGGGAACCATTTAATGTGGTGTTGGAAAGCATTGCCGAATGCTGCGGCAGGATTTTTCGGTTTCAACGCGTCACCCTTGCCCTGCTCGATCGCCGAAAGAACGCTTACGTCAAACACGCCATGATTGGTTACGCCAATTTGCCGTCAAAAGAGGCCGCCAATTTAGAAGTGCCCCAGGAAGTGATCGATCGTATTTTTGCCAACAAATTCCTGGTTAAAGTTTTATATTATAACCAGGCGCAGCAGGAAAACGCGCTGGAACTCAACTCTGAATTTTATGAACGGCGTACTCAAAAACGCCGGCCCAACAATCAGTGGCACAAGCGGGATTTGGTGCTCGTGAATTTGTTGACCAGCGCCGGCAAAACCTTTGGCTACATCTCTTTGGATCTGCCGGTGGACGATTTTATTCCGGGCCGCGACACCTTCAAAAACCTCGAGCTCTTTGGCAAATTAGCCGCCCTGATTATTGAGAACTACTATCAGTTTTCAACCATCGAAAAACGCTCGCGGCGTTTGAAACAGATTTTGGTGACCAGCAACATTTTCAAGCTTCATCTCAGCTTAGATGAGTTGTTGAAAGAAATGGTGTGGTCCATAAAATTTTCACTAGATTTTAACCTGGTGGCTTTGGGTCTCATCAGCAAAAGATCATCGTGTCTGGAGTTGAAAGCGGTAGCCTGCGATGACCGCGTTAAACAGAACCAGCTCTCTGAGTTAAAATTTCAACTGACTAACTTTGCGAACCTTTTTCGCAGTGAATACCTGCGCGGCAAATCCTACTTCATTGTCAAGCAGGAGGAGATTCTTCAGCCATTGAAGCAAATTTATCACAATGGCAGTCTGGCCAAACCCACAAACGGCGGCTGGCCGTCTTGGGGTGTGATTCTGGTACCACTCAAGTCCCGGGATGGAAAGGTGATCGGCGTTTTGCTCGTGGATGATCCCGAAGACCAGCGTTTGCCAACCAAAGAAGTTTTCAGCACCCTGGAAATTCTGGCCAACCAGGTGGCGGTTGCCGTAGATAACCGGGTGTTGTACATACAAGCTAAAAAACAGCTTCAGGAATATCAGAACAACCCGGCCCCTCCGCAAGTGGAGCTGCCCGATTATTCCACCAGCGGCATCAAGCGTCTGCTGCAACGCTTGTTCAACTGACTTGCCTGCCCCGTAAGTTTATAAATTTAAGTTTTACAAATCCCTTGACTTCATGTCAGCAATTTGCTAATTTCTACGCACATTTTTTGAGCCGCTACCCAGCGCGGACTATTTTCTGAATCGTTTCTATCACCCGAATCAACGTTGCAAGTTTGAGAGTCACGTTATTTATTGGCATCGTGCTTTTGATGTTCTGTGCCTGCACTGATCGCGAGCGCAGCAATCCACTGGATCCGAAAAATCCAGATACACAAGGCAAGCCCACGGGGTTGCGTGTCTATTCCATTCAGGATACGGTCTTTCTGCAGTGGGATGCCATAAATTTGGATGATCTGATCGGCTATCAACTTTACCGCCGGCGCAGCGATGAGAGTGATTTCAGCCCATTGATCCTACTTTCTCGCAGCCTGACTTCATTCAAAGATTTCGACGTCGAGTTTAACATACGCTATGAATACCAGCTTACGGCGCTCGGCCGCAATTATGAAAGCGCGCCCTCGCCGCCCCAGCGGATCACGCCGGGGCCAACCTTGAGTTGGGCCGTAAATAATTTGTCAGGACAGCTCATAAAACTTTCCCACGACGCGCAGCACCAAATTTTTCGCGTCAGCGGATTTTTTACGCTGGTTGACGTCGAACCCAACCCGAACAGCGGCGAAGTGTGGGTAGTGGAAAGGCTCAGCCGGTTCATTGGCAACGCGGTGCGGGTCTCGGCAAGCGGTCGCGTTCGCGAACCCATCGTGCCTTTTGTTGGGCCGGTGGATGCCGCCATTCACTTCGATTCCAATGCTGTGTGGGTCGCAGACCGCGAGGATGGCGTGGTGGCGAAATTGGATTCGCTGGGCGGACGGCTTTTCGCCATTCAGGATTTTGCCGCGCCCACCGCGCTGGACGTGGATCAGCGCAGCGGCGCTTGTTGGGTGGCGGATGCGGCCTCCCGGCGGGTGGCGCGCATTCCCGCCGATGGAAGCGCATTTGCGCTCGCGCCGGCGCCATTCTTTTCATTGCAATCGCTGGTTGTTAATTCGCGCGACGGCAGCGTTTGGGTGGCCGACAGCTCGCGAGTGGTAAAATTGGCTGAAGATGGAAGTCATGAATTGACACTCGCCTACAACTTTGAATTTGCGTCGAAAGTTTCGGTGAACGAAAACACCGGTGAAGTCTGGGTTATCGACTTCCGGCCATCACGAGTGTTGAAGTTTTCGGAAAATGGCGATTTGCTTTTCGAGCTGGGAGGGTTCCTGGCGCCGCGGGATTTGGCTGCCAATCCATTTGACAACGGCTGCGTGGTGGCCGACACCGACAACAACCGTCTGGTCAAAATCGACGCCAGCGGCGCAATCGAGGGCGTATTCGAAAACATCGGCCTGCCGGACGCCGTGAGCGTCCAGTATCTGGCGCCGAAATAGGGGAGAGTATGGGGCGGCTAAATCGCATCGCGTCGGCGCTGTTTCTAATTGTGCTGGCTCTGGCCTTCGCCATTGATTTTTTTTTGTACCTCAATAGAGAATTGATTGCTGGCGTTTCGTATCTGCGCGAGCCGCTGCTGGTTGCTTTAGTGATATCGAGCATCCCGCTATGGAATCGCAGCCGGTTTGTCGTCAACAAAGATGTGTTCATCAAGCTCAAGGGACTCTATTTTGGCGTGGCGCTGATATACGGCGCTTACCTGTTATCGTTTGGCGGCCTTGCTTTCAGAGCGCTTTTCACGTTGAGCAGCGCCATTCTTTTGGCTGGAATGCTGCTCATCCTGCGCGACCTGGTTTTTTTCAAAAGAAGGAAGACATCGTCTCGTAATTTTAACTTTCTGCTGATCTTCCTGGGGCTGGAAGTTGTGCTTGCAAATTTGAACGGAAATGGCTATTCTGAGGGTGTGAATTCCCAGCCGCTTAAATTTGCGCATGAATTTGTTCTTTACATTTTGATCGTATTAATGGTTTTGAATGCCTTAAGAAATTCGTGGATCAATTATCTGAACAAGCGGCAAAAAATCCACTGTCTGTGGATGGGCGCCCCACTGCTGGTGGGCGCGATCTTGTTTCAAGTCGAGATCGCTCAAAATTCATTTCTAAAAGAGTACAGCATTTCTCTGGCGGCATTGATCGATAAGGCCGGGCTTTTTCTTGCTATTTATTTAGGCATGAGTTTTTTAAGCCTGATCTTGCACTTACCCACGGCTGGTATTTTTGATCGCAAAATTCGCGAGATTGAATCCTTGCATGACTTGAGCCGTACACTATCGTCCGTGTTTGATTCAAAAAAGATTGCGCCGGTGATCACCAGCAAAGCGGCCGCCATCATTCGCCCAGACGCCCTCTGGTTGACTCTGGCGCCGCCGGGCCCGGGCGATCTAAAAGTGGTATCTGCTGAAAATTTGGACGAGGCTGAAATCAAACACCTGCAGCTTCACGCCGCCAACGGTGTGAACAATTGGATTCTCGACAACAAAAGCTCGTTACTCATCAATGAGGCGGCGAAGGACCCGCGCTGCAAAGATTTTTTGGGTTCCGCGAAAAAATTAGGCTCGCTCTTGGCTGTGCCGCTGATTTCACAAAATCGGGTTTTGGGAGTCCTCTATTCTGGAAAGGCGGATCCCTTCGCTTATGACGAAGACGAGCGCGAGCTGCTGCAAGCGTTCGCCAATCAGGCCGCCATCGCCCTCGAGAACGCGCGAATGTTCGAGGAGTTGTTGGTAAAAGAACGGCTGGAGCAGGAGCTAAAAATTGCACAAGACGCCCAGCGCAAACTGCTGCCGAAGGTGATGCCCAATGTCGCGGGCTTTCAAATCGACGCTATTTGCATCACCGCCAACGAAGTGGGGGGAGACTATTACGATTTTTTCAAGCTGAATGACAATAGGTTGGCCATCACCGTCGGCGATGTTTCCGGCAAAGGCGCGAAGGCGGCTTTTTACATGGCGGAATTGAAGGGCATCATCGAATCGGTTGCCGGCATGTATTCGTCGCCGAAAGACATCGTCGTGCATATCAACAAAACGTTGTACGGGAATTTGGAGCCGCAATTTTTTATTAGTTTGATTTACGCCGTTCTCGACGTCAAGAAAAAGGAGTTGACCCTGGCGCGCGCCGGACACTGTCCGCTGCTTTATTATGCAAAGAAAAAAAACACAGCGCAATTTGTCGAGCCAACGGGGTTGGGGCTCGGGTTGGAATACGGCGAAAAGTTTGATGGCATCCTCTGCGAGCAAACCATCCAACTCGCATGCGGTGACGTACTGGTTTTTTACACCGATGGCCTGGTGGAGGCGCGCAGCGCCGAACAAAAGGAATTCGATGCGGAGCGGCTGCGCGAGTTCGTTGCAAATCACAGCAGCTTGAACGCGTCGGACCTCAAAGAGGCGCTGGTCAAAGAAGTCAGCGACTTTATTGGCCGCGAGAAAGCTCATGATGATCTGACGTGTGTTGTTATAAAGGCAACATAATTCTAAAATCAAAAGTTGTGGTCTGTTACTAAGGAGGAAATTAGATGGAAGGATTTGAAGTAGCTAAGAGTGAAAATGGCGACGTTGCCATCCTATATATTAAAGGCTACTTAGATGCCCATACCGCGCCCGATCTGGAATCCGCGTTTCAACAATTGGTGGATGCGAAAAAGTACAGCATCGTGGTCAACTTCAAAGACCTGAATTATATCAGCAGCGCGGGCCTGGGCGTCTTTATGGGTTTTATCGAAGACATCCGGCAAAATGGCGGCGACATCAAGCTCACCAACATGAAGCCCAAAATTTATCGTGTTTTTGACTTGTTAGGATTTCCAACGCTTTATGACATTCTTGAGGAAGAAGAAAAGGCCATCGAAAAATTCAACAAAGCGAAAGTGAAAAATTGATCGCGATCAGAAGTCAACCACGCAATTTATGTATTCCGGCCTAAAATGAGGTAGATGACAATTTTGGGAAAAACGCCTATTCAATATCGACTGAAATTACCCAGCCAGTCCGACAATCTCTCGCTGATTAGAGAGCTGGTCGCGAAAGTAGCGACCAAAGTAGGATTCAGCAACGACGACGTCAGCAAGATCGAGTTAGCCGTGGACGAAGCTTGCGCCAACGTCATCAAACACGCCTACGGCAGCAATTCGAAAAATATCATCGACATTCTCATCAAAGTTGATAAACAAAAACTGATGGTGGTAGTAACCGACAAAGGCAAAGGATTCAATCCCGACGAAATCAAGTTGCCGAAAATGAACGAGTATCTGCAAGAGATGCGAGTCGGAGGGCTCGGCATCTATTTGATTGAAACGCTGATGGACAAGGTTAACTTCGACGTCAAACCCGGAGTTCGCAATCAAGTCAAGATGATCAAATATCTCAATAAACCCGCCTCCACAAACGACGCAAACTAAAATCCCATTCGCTTATTGTGGCACACGTTACTGAAAAACCAGAAATCGTGCAGTTGGACGAGAAGCTTTTCGAGCTGCAAGCCCTCTTCGATTTAAGCAAAGCCCTCAACTCCTCTCTCAATTTAAAAAATATTCTCGATACCATTTTGTTGACCCCCATGGGAAAAATGTTGATCGGCAAAGGGGTGGTGCTCATTTCCAACGGCGGCAAAGGCTATGTCATCGACACCCTCAAAGGCTTGCCGAAATCACTTTTAGGGCAAACCATCGAGATCGACGATTTACCAACGCAGCCGGAATACATCGCCCAACTCGATCCCGCGCCGTGGCAGGCGTTCTTTCTCAAAAACGGCATCGAGCTGATCATCCCCATCGTTCACGATCAAAAGAAGTTAGGGCTGATCGGTTTCGGCAAAAAGATTTTAGGGAAGGACTACAGCGATTCCGAGCTGGACTATTTGCATTCGCTTTCTAACATCGCCGCCACCGCGGTGCAAAACGGCCTCATCTTTCAGGAGTTGAAGGAAGTCAACCGCCAACTGGATAAAAAGGTGCAGGAGTTAAACACCCTGTTCGAGATCGGCAAAGAATTGAACTCCACCCTCGAAACCGATAAAGTGGTGAACCTGCTGGCCTATTCCATTATGGGCGAAATGATGGTCAACCGCTGCCTGATTTTTTTGAAAATCGGCGACAGCATGACTCTAAAATTGAACAAAGGCTATCAGAGCGAACAGGACCTGCACATCACCAACGAAGCCGAATTTTTGAACGAGCTGCTCGCATTAGACGCCCCACTTATTCTGAGCGAGAACGAGCACCCGCTGACGGCTAAATTCAAGAAGCTGGCGATCGCCATCGTTGTGCCTATGCGCATTCAAAACGAAACCAAAGGGGTGATTGCGCTGGGCGACAAAATTACCCGCAACAAATTCGTGAAAGAAGAATTGGATTTTCTCACCACGCTGGGCAACCTCTCCATCATTTCCATTGAAAACGCGCGGCTGTTCGAGGAGACTCTGGAAAAGCAGCGCATGGAGGAGGAGCTGCTCATCGCCCGCGATATTCAGAAACGTCTGCTGCCGGACTCGTGCCTCACCATTCCAAATTATGACGTCGCCTCCATTAACATTCCGTCGCGGCAGGTGGGCGGCGATTATTTTGACTGCATCAAACTCAACGATGGCCAGTATGCGTTTTGCATCGCCGACGTCTCCGGCAAAGGCGTGCCGGCGGCGCTGCTGATGTCGAATTTGCAGGCCAGCCTGCACGCGCTGCTGAACACTGGCCTCACGATTGATGAAATCTGTTTCCGCATCAACAACATCATTTATCGCAACACCTCCATTGACAAATTTATCACTTTTTTTATTGCGATTTTGGACACCCAGACTCGCACCCTGATTTCGGTCAACGCCGGACACAATCCGCCTTATTTATTTCACAAAGATGGCTCGTTTCAAACGTTAACCGAAGGCGGCCTGCTGTTGGGAATGATGCCCAACATGCCCTACACCGTTCAAACCGTGCAACTGCAGCCCGGCGATGGCCTTCTGATGTTTACCGACGGCGTCTCAGAGGCCGTGAACATCGAAGAAGAGGAATTCGAAGAAAAACGCATCGAAGCCTGTATTCAAAAAAACTACTCGAAACCAGCCGAGGAGATCCTGCAAACCATCATAAAAGAAGTGAAGGAGTTTTCACAGGGGCTGCCGCAAGCCGACGACATTACCATGCTGGTTCTGAAAGTTTTGTGAAATTGCAATGGCTGCAATCTTAGTTGTTGACGACGAAAAATCCATCACCTTTCTGCTTTCCGAAGTCCTGAAAAAGGATGGCCACATAGTGCGTCAGCTCTCCGACGGCAAGCTGGTCGCCGACGAGCTGAAGAAGCATTCTTATGATTTGGTGGTCTCGGACATGCACATGAAAGAGGTGGGCGGCATCGAAGTTTTGAAGATTGTCAAAAACAAGGACAAGAGCACCGAAGTGCTGATTTTGACTGGCCACGGCACGGTGGCCACCGCCGTAGAGGCGATGAAGTTAGGCGCGTTCGAGTACTTGACCAAGCCCATCGACATGGAGGAGTTTCGCCTCAAAGTTCAGAAGGCGCTGGAACGCCGGCAATTCAAGCTGCAGATCGAGCGGCAGCAGCAGGAGCTGCTGGCGTACCAGGAAATGATCAAAAAAGATTTGAGCCTGGCCGAACAGGTTCAGAAAAGTCTGGTGCCGCAGCCCATCAGTTTGCCCGGCGTTGATGTGCACGTCAAATATCTGCCAATGATTGGCGTCGGCGGCGATTTTGCCGACGTCTATTTCGACGGCAGTGAAAATGTTTATCTCAACCTCGTCGATGTTACCGGGCACGGCATCACCGCCGCGCTGATGGTGAATCGTATATGCAGCGAGATTCGCAAATTGGTGCGCGAGCACCTGCAGCCGCAGACCATCCTTTATCACGTCAACAATTTTATCCTGCAAACGTTCGAAGGCATGGCGATGTTTCTGACCATGTTTTCCGGCGTCATCAATTTGCGCAAGGGCACGTTCACCTATGCCGGCAGCGCTCACCCGGCCGCCATCCTTTGGCGCAGCCGCGAAAACAAATTCCAGCGCATGGAGTCGCAGAATGTGATCCTCGGCTACGACAAGCGCAAGGAAAATAATTTTCTGCAGGAAAGCGTCCGCGTCGAGCCCGAAGATAAAATCATTCTCTACACCGACGGCATCATCGAAGCCGAGGACGGCAGCGGCCGGCAATTGGGAATCGACGGCTTCATCAATTTTTTCAAGCCGGCCATTTATCATTCCGCCAACGAAATCATCGAGTCCGTCCTCACCGGCGTGTACCAATACTCCCCCAATTCCTTAAAGGACGACGTTTACCTCATCATCGCCGGCATGAAGTAGTGAGCCATGAATTCCAAGATTCTTTTGGTCAATCCTTGGATCACGGATTTTGCCGCTTATGATTATTGGCTCAAACCGCTGGGGGTTCTTTATATTGCCGCGGTTTTGCGCCGACATGGTTACGAGGTCGAGCTCATCGATTGCCTGCACCGCGGCGATCCCGAGCTGTTAACATTGCAGGGACTGGCACGACCTAAAAACCGTTTTTTCAACACCGGCAAATTTCATCGTGAAATCATCCCCAAGCCGGAGTTGTATCGAAATATTCCCCGCCATTTTGCGCGCTACGGTCTGCCGCTGGAGCTGTTCCAGCAAAAGTTGCGGCGAATGAGCAACCCGGCGGCGGTGCTCGTTACTTCAGGAATGACCTACTGGTATCCCGGTGTCCAGACCGCGATTACAGAAATCCGGCGCGCGTTTCCAAACGTTCCCATTCTGCTCGGCGGAATTTATGCAACCCTCTGTTATGATCACGCGCGCGCCAACGCCGGCGCAGATGAGGTGTTCGCCGGTGAGGGAGAGGCGGCGGCGCTCCAGCGTGTGGATGCGATCGCCGGCATTAAACGTGACCGTCCGTATTGCCCAAATTCTTTGGACGAGATTCCGTTCCCCGCGCTCGATCTTTATGAGAATCTCGGCTACGCCGTGATCATGACTTCCCGCGGCTGCCCGCTGAAATGCAGCTTTTGCGCTTCCCATCTGGTGGCGGGCGCGTACCGCTGGCGCACCCCGGAAAATGTTTTGGCGGAGATGGAATTCGATTACGAAAAATTGGGCCTGCGTGAATTTGCTTTTTACGACGACGCGCTGCTCACCAATCACAAACATCATCTGTCGCTGATTTTGGATGACATTCTCCGCCGCGGCTGGAACATCACCTTTCACACTCCGAACGGTTTGCAGTGCAAGTTAATCGATCGCGAAATTGCCCAGTTGATGTTTCGCGCCGGCTTCAAATCGCTCCGACTGAGTTATGAATCCGGCAACCCGCTGCGCCACAAAGACATTTGCAAAAAATCCAGCGACGACTATTTTGAGCGCGCCGTGCATCACCTCTACGATGCCGGCTACCGCCGCGGCGACGCCGACGCCTACGTGCTCGCGGCGCTGCCCGGGCAATCCATCGAAGAAGTTTTATGGAGCATGGCCTTTGTTCACCGACAGGGTGTGAAAATCCGACTGGCGGTTTTTTCGCCCATCCCCGGAACGATGGAATGGCGCCGGGCGCAGATGTATTTTGGATTTCCAGAAAACGCCGACCCGCTGCTGTCGAACAATTCCATCCTGCCCATTCGCCCAACCGGGACGACATTTCATACGTTCGAGAAATTGAGTTTGCTGGCCAAGCGGCTGAATCAGACCTTAATTGATGACAACGCGCCAGCGAGCGTCGCTTCGCTGGTCTCCGAGATGAAAATGTCGTTTACCCGTTTCGAGCTTTGTAACGTGACCGCGGTCGCGGTTTGATCCGTCTCATCAGAATTTTGACTTGAAAGTTGAAGGCAATTTTCCTATACTAAATTTGTAACGATGACATCGCAGATTATTACTTTGATCACCGACTTCGGCCATCGCGATGGCTACGTCGGTGCGATGAAAGGCGTGATGCTGAATATTTTTCCGGCGGCAACTATCGTTGATATCAGCCACGAGATCGCTCCCCAGGATATAGACGGCGCGGCGTTTGTTTTGAACAGCATATATAAATTTTTTTCGCCGGGCACCGTTCATGTCGTGGTGGTCGATCCGGGGGTGGGCGGCGAGCGCCGGATTTTAGCCGCCGCGGCTGGGAGCCACTTATTTCTTGCGCCGGACAATGGGGTGCTCAAATTCGTTTTGGAAAAAAATAAGTCTGCAGATGTGTATCATGTGAGTAATTCAAAATACTTTCTTGCCGAGGTCAGCCGCACCTTTCACGGCCGCGATATTTTTGCGCCGGCAGCGGCGCATCTCGCAAAGGGAATTCCAATCGCTGAGTTGGGGCCGCCGGTGCGCGACTGGAAAGTCGGCCGGCTGCCGCGGCTGGTTGAGCGCGAACGTGAGATCTTCGGCGAGATCATTTATGTTGATCGTTTTGGGAATTTAATTTCAAATATCCCAGGCGATGTTTTGCAACGCGGCCATCACACTCAAATCGTCGTTAAGCTCGCCGGCGCCGTCATAGTTGGTTTAGTTGAAAGCTATTTTGCTGGAAAAGAAGGTAAACCCATCGCATTAATTGGCAGCGCCGGTTATTTGGAAATTGCCGTCAACGGCGGCGACGCCCAAAAAACCCTGCACTGCCAAATCGGCGATGAAATAAACGTTAATTTTGCAAATTAAAATCTGGGGATGTTCATAGATGGAACAACGTTACTGGGATGAACGCGATTCTATCGCACCAGAGTACTATCAATCGTACCACCAGAGGCGGCGCTTTCGGTTGCTTTCAAAGTTGAACAGCCGCAACCCCAAGCTCAACGTCATTTTGTTTGTGGCCACTTGTGCTACTACTTTTACCACCGGCTGGTTGCAGCAGGGGACGTGGCAGTCGGGCGCGTGGTACAGCGCGGCGATTATTTCCATCCTTTTAGCTCACGAAATGGGGCATTACATCATGTGCCGAAAATACGGCATCCGCGCGACGCTGCCGTTTTTCATTCCGTTCTTGCCGGTGATCAATCCGTTCGGCACCATGGGCGCGGTGATTCGCATGGAGTCCGCCATCCCCAGCCGCAAAGCTTTATTCGATGTTGCGGTAGCGGGGCCGCTGGCCGGACTGGCGGTCACCATTCCCTGCATTTACTACGGCATCCAATTTTCTGAAATCATCGATCTTACCCAGGCGTCCCGTCCCGGCACGATTCATTTGGGAGAGTCGTATCTCTATCAACAAATTTCAAAAATCGCAATCGGCAATCTGCCGCAAAATAAGGATGTCTTGTTACACCCGTTGGCGTTTGCGGGCTGGGCGGGATTGTTTGTGACTGCGCTCAACCTGCTGCCCATCGGCCAGCTCGACGGCGGTCACATCGTGTACGCCATGATCGGGCGCCGGCACAGGTTGGTAGCGATGGCTGCACTCCTGGCTTTTGCCGTGGTATGCGTTTTTTTGTATCGCGGCTGGGCGCTATTGCTGCTGCTCATCCTTTGGTTTGGTTACCGCCACCCGCCGACTTTGGACGAGACCCCCGTCGATGGCGCCCGCATTTTACTTGGAATTGTGACGATGATTATTTTTGTTTTATCGTTTACACCAGAACCCTTCAAGTTCTGATTTTTTTACTGGAGATCGAATATGTCCTTTGCTTTTCCCGATTCAGTGAAACTTGCCCAGCTGCCCACGCCCATTTTCAAGATGGAACGGATATCGAAAATGTTCGAGGGGCCAACTATTTTTGTCAAGCGCGACGACTACACCGGCATGGCGACCACCGGCAATAAAATTCGCAAGTTAGAATTTCTGCTGGCCGAGGCCCAAACCATGAATTGCGATTACGTGATCACCTGCGGCGGCATTCACTCCAATCATGCACGCACCACGGCCGTAGCGGCCGCCAAACTCGGATTAAAAAGCCATCTGGTGCTGCGCAACGGCATCAGCAGAGATTTGGAGGCCAACCCGCTGCTCAATCGCTTGGTGGGCGCGGAAATGGAGTACGTGACACCGGAAGCGTATCAGCGCGTTCATGAGATCATGAATCGCGTCGCGGAAAATCTCAAGAGCAAAGGGCACCGGCCGTACATTATTCCGGAGGGCGGCTCGAATGAGTTGGGCGCGTTGGGGTATGTAAAGGCGGCGCAGGAAATCGCCCAACAACTCAAAACGATGAAACTAAAAATCCATCACATCATTTCGCCCGTGGGCTCCGGCGTCACCTACGCCGGTTTGCTGCTGGGGAAATTCGTTTACGATCTACCGGCACAGATTCACGGCATCAACGTTTGTGACAACGAAAGCTATTTTGTAAATAAAATCCACGGCATCGTTAAGAGTGCCGTTAAACGCTTCGGCATCGATGTGAGCATTTCCAAAAGTGAAATCAAAATCATCGATGGCTACGTTGGCAAGGGCTACGGGTTGAGCCGCCAGGAGGAGATCGATATCATCAAAGCGGTAGCGCAAGCGGAGGGAATGATTTTAGATCCGGTTTACACCGGCAAAGCTTTTTACGGATTGTACGATCAAATTCGCGCCGGCAAATTTAAGGCGGACGAAAACGTCTTGTTTATTCATACCGGCGGGATTTTTGGTTTGTTTCCGAAACGCGCGCTGTTTTTTTAAACAAGCAGCCGGCCGCCCTCCACGGGAATGACGGCGCCGGTGAGAAAATCGCTGCCCTGCAACAGATAGAGCACGGTATTCACAATGTCGGCCGGCGAGCCGATTTTTTTTAGAAGCGACAACTCTTCGATCTCTTTTTTATATTCTGCCGGCGCGTTGTCCTGCAGCAGCACCGTCCCCGCTGCAATGGCATTCACTTGGATATTGGGTGCCAACGTTTTCGCCAGGCCTTGGGTCAGCGCAATCAATCCGGCTTTGGAAATCGAATAGGGCAGAAAGCCCGGCCACGGGTCGATGCCGGCCACGTCCGCAATGTTGATGATTTTACCCTGCTTCATCACTTTGGCAACCGCTTGCGCGCAGAAAAAGGGCGCCTTGAGATTGATCTTCATCAGATCATCCCACTGTTGCTCCGTGGTTTCGCCGAAGGGGGTTGGAAAATAAATCGCGGCGTTGTTGATAAGGATGTCGATGCGGTTGAATTTCTGAAAGCAGGCGGCCACAACGTTTTCAATATCGGCGACCCGGCTGAAATCGCCGGCAACCAGCCAACCGCTTCCACCCATCGCGTTGATTTCTGCAAGCGTCTTTTCAGCCTCTTGTTTTGAACGGTGATAGTGAATCGCCACTTGCGCCCCTTCTTTTGCCAAGCCAAGAGCAATTGCTTTTCCAACGCGCACCGCTCCGCCGGTCACCAACGCAACTTTATTTTTTAACTCCATAATCGCGCAAAAAAATAAGGCGTGAGTCGAAATACTTGTCACGCCTGCAATTCATAAAACGATGAGATGGCTTCGTCACCCATTGCCATCGCTTTTTGACCGCTCAGCCTGTTTAGGTCAGGCCGGCGGTTTTGAGCGCGCCGCCCACGGCGTACTCGATTTCGAGCACGGCATTTTTCAAACGATTGTTCAAATCCTTCCGGTCGTCAACCGCGATGTTGGTCACCACGCGCTCCGCAAAATGTTTGATTTCGTCGTGGCATTTTTTAATAAGCGTCATCACCTCTTCCCAATCGCCTTCGATGATAATTCCCATCGCAGTCAATTGATAGTCCAGCTCGCTCTTCTCGATGATCTTTAGCGCTTTTGCGACGAGTTCTTTGGTTTCTTCGCCGCTTCCGACCGGGGTAAAGTTCACATGTGCTAACATAATTTGACGTTTGGTTTGGTGATTAAAATTTTGGCTAAGAATATATCAAAATTCGTTGAAATGTCAAGCTAAAAAAATCCGCGCGGCGGAGAATTAAAGCCTTGACATTCCACAGGTGAATTTATATATTGTGCTTCCAATTTTTTAGAGCCCAATTGTTGCGGAGAATTTTTCGCAGTGACTACTGGCGGCTGTCTCAAAGTCCGGTCATCGGTTGGTTGTTCATCACGCCTTTGTGGATGGCCTATGAAATCTCAGCTTACCAAATAAACGAGGGATGGTTGGGCGAGTCGCGCACGGGAGTGGATTTGTTGCTGAAGACTCTTCTCAACTCAATGAAAGTTCACGCAGGGTTTGCGTTGTTGATGCCTGCATTTTTTTTGATCTGGTTAGTCGTCAAAGAGAAAAAGACCATCGCTAAGTTCACACGCAAGCCCGTGCGTTTTGCTTTTATGTTGCTGGAAAGTTTGTCGTATGCGTTGATGTTCGGATTGGTGGTGGGCTTTATATCCGCAATTTTTTTGTCTGATGGCAATGCAAACCTTAACCAGACGAAAGTCGCCGCGTTCGTTGTTCATCTCGGCTCGGGTGTTTACGAAGAATTTTTTTTCCGTTTCATTCTTCTAACCGTTTTGGTTATGGGAATGCAGTATTTTTTTTCCTGGCGTTCCAGTGTAAACTACAGCATCGCCATTGTCATCAGCTCGCTGTTGTTTGCGTACAGTCACCACTTGGAAATTTTCAACGAACCGCTGGATCTCCAATCGCTGGTGTTTCGTTTTTTGGCCGGGGTAGCGTTTTCAGTGCTGTTCATTTTCAGGGGAATCGGCGTCACGGCCTACACCCATTCTCTCTACAATATTTTATTGTTGTTCCGGCAAACGTGATTTCTCAAATCAAAAAATTCCATTTTGTGTGTCCACATTGCGGCCGCGCCATTCCGGAGTTGAGGCGGCCGGCGCTGACGGTTGATCTTATCATCGAGTTGCCGGAGGCCTCTAACAGAATTGTTTTAATCCAGCGGAAAAATCCACCGTCTGGGTGGGCGCTGCCCGGCGGTTTCGTTGAATATGGGGAGACGGTCGAGGCCGCCGCCATTCGCGAAGCCAGGGAGGAAACTTCTTTGGAGGTAACACTGCGCAATTTGTTCGGTGTTTATTCCGCTCCCCAGCGCGACCCCCGCGGCCACACGGTGAGCGTGGTGTTCACGGCGGAGGGCAGGGGAGAGCTCCAGGCGGGCGACGATGCCGGCGCTGCTGCTGCTTTCGCAGACGATGATCTACCTGAATTGGCATTCGATCATCAAAAAATATTACGGGATTATTTTCTAAACAAAAATAAAGTCGCAGTTTGAAGTTTGTGAAACTGAAGGCTAAACTGATACTGCCGCTAACGGCGATAATTTTGACCGCCACCGGGTTCGCTTATTGGCTGTTGTTTTCAGCGGTTGTGCCGGGCGGTGAAGCGACCACCTATACCCTGAAAATCAAAAGCGGCATGACCTTCGCCGGCATCGTCAAGTTGCTGATGGAAGAAGGAATCCTTCGCGACCAAAAGCGTGTGAATTGGGCGGCAGAGCTTCTCAATTGCAAAAACAAAATTCGGGCTGGAAAATATGAGGTCGCCGGCGGCACTTCCAGTTACCGGCTGTTGCAGCAATTGACGCAGGGCAAAGTAAAAGTTGAGTGGGTGACCATCGCCGAGGGAAAATCGGCGCGCCAAATCGCGTCGATTCTGCAAAGCAAGATAGAAATGGATTCGCTGCGATTCATGGAATTGGTTTTCGATCCGGCTTATGCGCAGCAGTTGGGCGTCGCGGCGTCGAGCCTGGAGGGGTTCCTGTATCCGGAAACGTACGATTTCTATTGGGGGATGGGGCCGGAAGAGGTCATTCAAAGAATGGTCAATCAATTTCATAAAAAATTTGATGAGCAGCTTCAAGACCGGCTCCAGGAGTCGGGCCTCACGTTACTGCAGGCCGTCACGCTCGCTTCAATTATCGAAGGCGAAGCCGTTATCGAGTCGGAGCGGGAAATCATCGCCGCGGTTTATCACAATCGCTTGCGGAAACGCCTGCTGCTGCAGGCCGACCCCACCGTCCAGTATATTATCCGCGATGGCCCCCGCCGTTTGTTGAAACGCGATTTGGAAATCGATTCTCCGTATAACACCTACAAATATTCGGGGTTACCGCCGGGGCCAGTGAACAATCCCGGCATCGCCTCCATTCGCGCCAGTCTATTTCCGGCGGCGGTGGATTATTTATATTTTGTGGCGAACGGCGATGGCAGCCACACGTTCAGCCGCACTTATGAAGAGCATTTGCGTGCGAAAGCTAAGTTTGATCGCTATCGCCGGGAAGTCAACAAACGCACGAAGGCGACGAGTGAATAATCATTCGCACTTACTAACGTCTTTAAATCCCGCGCAGCGGCAGGCGGTGTTGTGCAGCGACGGGCCGGTGCTGATTTTGGCCGGCGCCGGCAGCGGCAAAACTCGCGTGTTGACGCATCGGGTTGCTTACCTGCTCGAGCAAAAAGGGGTGAAGCCGTGGCAGATCCTCGCGGTCACATTTACCAATAAAGCCGCCAATGAAATGAAAGAGCGGATTCTGCAGCTCTCAAATGGCGGCGGCAGGGAGGCGTGGATTGGCACGTTTCATTCTATTTGTGCGCGCATTTTGCGGGCGGAGGCCGAACGCTTGGGCTACGGTAAAAATTTTCTGATCTTCGACCGCGAAGACCAGAAGCGTTTCATCAAAAACGTGATGAATGAGCTGAACGTTTCGGAAAAGGATTTCCAGCCGGAAGCGATTCTCAACGCCATCAGCGGCGCCAAAAACGCCTTTGTCAGCTCCAGCGAATACCAGGCCATCGCCAAAGCGCCGTTTGAATACACCGTGGCGCGAATTTATCCCCTTTATCAAAGTTTGCTCAAACAAAACAACGTCATGGATTTTGACGACCTGCTGGTCAACCCGCTGTTTTTGTTTCAACAGTATCCGGAGGTTTTAGAACATTACCAGAATAAATTTTCATACATCCTGGTCGATGAATTTCAGGACACCAATCGCACCCAATATATTTTTTTGAAGTACTTGTCTGGCCGCCACAAAAACTTATGTGTGGTTGGCGATGACGATCAAGCGATTTATCGCTGGCGCGGCGCCGATATCCAAAATATTCTCAGCCTGGAAAAAGACTTTCCGGAATGCAAGATTTTTCATCTGGAGCAGAACTACCGCTCGACCAGGTCGATCCTTAACGCTGCCAATTCCATCGTTAAAAATAATCAATTCCGCCGCGAAAAAACTCTTTGGACCGAAAAGGAAGACGGGGAGAAAGTGACGATCCTGGAGTTGGATGATGCGTTCAGCGAAGCCCTGACGATCATCGGCGTCATCAAAGACGAGTTGGTGGAAAACGGCCGCAACTTTTCTGATTTCGCCATTTTATATCGCACGAACGCGCAGTCGCGCGTGTTGGAAGACGCGCTGCGCCAGGCCGCTATTCCTTATGTGGTGGTAGGCAGCGTCAAATTTTACGAGCGCAAGGAGATCAAAGATGTTCTGGCCTATCTGCGTTTAATTTGCAACGCCAACGACTCCATCAGTTTTAAGCGCGTCATTAATTTTCCGCTGCGTGGAATCGGCGACGCCTCGGTGTTAAAATTAGAAGAATTTGCAAAAGCGCATGCTATTTCGCTGTTAGCTGCCGCCGCGCGAGTCGAGGAGGTTAACGCTATTGCGCCGCGCATCCGTAAAAGCATTTTTGAATTTCAACAACTCATCGCCAAGTACGCCTCGCTGCGGCGCGAGCTTTCCGCGGGTGAGTTGGCGCAGACCCTGGTGGATGAGATCGGCATATTACGAGCCTTCAAAGAAATCAACACCGAAGAATCTTTTAGCCGCATGGAAAACGTCCGCGAGCTGTTGCTGGCCATCGCGAATTATGCCAAATCGAATAAAGGATCGAATCTCGAAACCTTTTTGGAAGAAGTGGCTTTGTTAACCGACATCGATACCTGGGACGATCAATCCAACGCCGTCACGCTCATGACGCTGCACAGCGCCAAAGGGCTGGAATTCCCGGTAGTTTTCATCACCGGTCTCGAAGAAGGCCTGTTCCCCCTTTCGCGCACGTTTGATGACATCGCTGACCTCGAAGAAGAACGGCGGCTGTTTTATGTGGGAACCACCCGCGCGCAAGAAAAGCTTTTCATCTCCTGGGCTGCGGTGCGGCCGCGATTTGGCGATAGTTTTCACAATTTGCCCTCGCGATTTCTCAAAGAACTGGATCCGCAATTCATCGAACGAAAAAACCTGCGCCGCCTTTATCACTTTCGATCTGAAAAACCAGTTGCTGAAGAAATGGTGAAGAATGAGGAGGACGATTTGCGGGATGGTTATTCGCAGATCGTTTTGGGAGGGGAAGTAAAGCATGAGTTGTTCGGGGTTGGCAAAGTCATCAAACTTGAAGGACGCGGGGAAAATATGAAGGTCAACGTGCGATTCTACGATGTCGGGGAGAAGCGGTTAGTGGTGAAATACGCCAATCTTGAAGTTTTGCATTAAACAGATAATTCAATGATCAAAATCTTGTTTAAAACTTTCATTTCCTTGACGCTATTTTGTCAATCGCTTTGGATGATAAGCGAAGCTTTAAGTCAGCCGGTAAAAATAGAAGATGAATTTGGCTTTGCCCACAAACTGTTTCAGGATAAGTTGTACGAGCTGGCCGGCGAGCAATTTCGGGCTTTTGCAAACAAGTATCCCGCGCACGAGAAATGCGATGACGCGCTTTTCCTCTCCGGCAACGCCTTCTTCGACGGCGGCAAGATCGCAGACGCCTTCGAGTCGTACAAACAATTGGAGATTGCGTTTCCGCAATCGGAGTGGCTGGCGCCGGCGCGCTTTCGATTGGCGCAGTGTGTTTTGCAGCAAAAGCGATTCTCGGAAGCCGCCGAGTTGTTCAAACGCGTGGCCGTGTTCCACCCCGAAAGTGAGTGGGCAGCCAAAGGGTATTTGGAGGCCGGGCGCGCCTATCTGAAAGCCGACGCCCTCAAGCTGGCCCGCGACAGCTTTTTGACGCTGATTCAAATTTATCCCGAAGCGGTCGAGCGTTTGGATGCCCATTTCGAGTTAATCGACAGTTACTTTCAAAATAACGACTACCAGGCAGCGCTCGCTCAAATCGAGGGCGTCGTGCGTTCGTACGGAGCTGACTTTAAGGACGTGCGCGTCTATCTACTGCGCGCTCATATCTATAACAAACTTGGGCAAACCGCAGAGGCCGAGTCGATTTACTTAAAACTCCTCAAAGATTTTCCCAACGATCAACGCGCACAGCAAGCCAATTTTTATCTCGGCGAATTATATTTTCATCGCCGCCTCAGCGATGCAGCGCTAACCTATCTGGATAAATTTTTGGCCGGCCGCGGCGAACCGAGTTTGATGCCCCAGGCGTATCTCGTTAAAGCAGAGGCTCTGTTTTCATTGGGGAGATTTGAGGAAGCGTTTAGAAATTATCAGGAGGCGGCCCGTCTTTTTACCGAGCCGGAAAAAGGCAATGCACTGATCAAAGCGGCGCGGGCGGCGAATCAATTCGGGCAATCGCAGCAAGCGATCCAAATTCTCGAGGCGCTTATCTCCAAAAATGATTCGAGCTTTATAGGCGAAGACGGCTATCGCGAGTTGCTTGAAGCATACATTCATTCCCAAAAGTATTACGATGCAATAATGTTGATTCAACACTTTTTTTCTGAATTTCCACAAAGTTCTCTCGACAGTGAATTACTTTTCAAAAAAGCAGAGATTTATCAAAGATATTTAAATGATTACTCGAAAGCGCTGCGCGCCTTTTCTGATTTCGTGGAGCGTTTTCCGCTGCACCCGCAAGTGGACGAAGCGCAATTGGCGCTGGCGCACTGCTATCAGCGCCTCGGCGAGTATCGTCTCGCCTTTCAGGAGTTGTCCAACTATTTATCGCGCTATCCCGCTGGAGATAACTATGCGCTGGCCAAGCGCCGCTCTGAAATGATCGCGGAGACGATTGCCTTCGATCCGCCAAAACTCTCGTTGGTTTCTAAGCTGCTCAAATCTGCGCAGGGCAAAGATGAAATCGACTGGCACGTGGAATTGGGAAAAGCGCATTTTCAGGCCAAAGACTTTGAGTCTGCGCTTGGCGAATGGCGAGGTGTTTTGCAACTGGCGGCCGATTCAGAAACAAAGAATGAATCGTATTACCGGCTCGGCCATTGCTATTTTTTGATGGCGGAAAAATCCCTTCTCCAAGATCGGACAGCGCAATCGCTCAGCTATCTGGATAGCGCCGGCGTCAGTCTGAATTTTTTGATCAATCAGACCGATTCAACACAATGGTTGGACGATGCCTTTTATCTCCTCACACGAGTTGAGGAGCTGCGTTCGCAATTATCGCTGAACGACCATTCAATGCAGGCTGAAATTTTCAAAAAGTGGGAAACGCGTTTGCCCGCCAGTAAATTTGCCGATTTGATTGCGCTCCGCCGCGCCGAGGAGCTTTTCGCTGGGGCAGCGGAAAATGATCGCTCCTCACTTGAAGAGGCGTTGCGCTACTATCAAAAAGTTTTGGCGCGCGGCCAAGCGAGTCCCTACTATGAAGAAGCCGCCTTTAAAGAAGCTCTCGCGTTTAGCAAACTCGGCGCGGACTCAATTGCAATACAACGGCTAAACGACTTTATTGAGCGATTTCCGAAAGACCCATTTTCTGCGGACGCGCTTTTGTTGCAGGCGAGGCTGGAGGCTAAAAACAAAAATTTCGATTCCGCGATTGCGCATTTGCAGCGGCTGATTTCCGAGTTTTATTATTCGCCGCTGGCGAAAACCGCACAAAAAGAATTAGCCGATCTTCATTTCCAAATTGGCGACTTTCAATCGGCGCTGGATGGCTATCGAAAACTCCAACATGTGCGATCGCCCAGCGACGGCGCCAATGGTGTTGCCGGAGTCAGCGACGTTTCCTTTTACGAGGCGCGCACCAACGAGAATTTAGGCCAGTGGGAGGCTGCCCTCGCCGGCTACTTGGATTTCATTCATCACAATCCTAACCACGCCAATTTGCCCGAGGCGTTATTAGCGGTGGCGCGTCTGTGCCAAAAGCAAAATAAGCTTGCGCTGGCGCGGGAATTCTATCAAAAATTATTGACCCATCATCCGCAGCCTGTTTATCAGCGTCAATGTCACGTGGCGCTGGGCGATATTTTTTTCAGTCAGGCTTTGTATAACGAAGCGCTCGACCACTATTCCACCGCGTCAAAGTTGGCAGACAACCTATCCGACGAAGAATATCCGGCCAGTCAGACCGTGCGCTGCCGCTACAAGCTTCGCCAGTTTGCCGCCGCCGATTCCGAAGCCGAAGCGTTTCGCAAAAAATTCAAGAGCGCCAAATCCGCCGAGGCGCAGTTTTTAATTGATAAAGGGCACGCCCTGATTGCCGACAAAAGTTTTGATCTCGCCGAAAAAACCTTCAAAAAACTGAAGAGTGATTTTAAAGGAGACGAGGCCGCGGAAGGAGAGTTTGGACTGGGCGCGGTGTATCTGATCACCAATCACACCGAAGACGCGTTGAAAATTCTCACCGACATTCCGTCAAAATATCCGGAAAGCCGGGTGGCGCCCGCCAGCTATTTCAACCTCGGCGATTTTTATTACAAATCGCAGCAGCTTGAAAACGCCATCGGCGCTTTCAAAAAAATTCTGTCGCATCCGAAAGCGGGGACGTATCACCAATCCGCGCTGCGCTATCTCATCAAATGCTACAGCGATGCTCAGTGGTGGGATTTGGCGATTGTAACCATCCGCGAGTACCTCGACGCCTATCCCTATTCGGACGACGCCTTCAATATGAAAATTGAAGCGGCGCGGCTGTTGATGAATTTGCGGGAGTACCCGCGCGCCATCGAGAGCTTTCAGCGGCTGCAGCCGTTTGCCGCGCCGGAATCGCAAGCGGAGATTCAATTTTATATCGCGCAGTGCTACCGCGAAATGGGAAATTTCACGCGCGCAGTGGCGGAGTACCTGCGGGTGAAATATCTCACTGCGCCCACCAAGTTGCCCTGGCACGTCACCGCGCTGTTTGAGGCCAGCAAATGCCTCGTCAGTTTGGGCGAGATGGAGCAGGCCAAAACCATTCTCAAACAAATTGTCAGCTCGGAAGGGATGGGTAGCAACTTTGGCCGCTTCGCCGCACAAAAGCTGGAGGAACTGGAGCGGGAGCAGAGCGCCAACCGCTAATTTCTCATTTTCGCTTTCCAATCCGCGAATCATTTTTTCCTTCCCAAAAAACTTCCCGACTGGTGTTACTTTAATGGAATAAATTCGTTAAAAGCGAGTATAATTAACAGCCTTTAGGCCACGGGACCCTTGTTTTAACCTAATAGCCGTGCAGAGATGGAATCGTCAGTCAATGAAAACGATGTATTGAATTACATCAAAAAGTCGCTTTCGGGCGACGCCAACGCTTTTGAGTGGATTATTCGAAAATATCAAAAGCGAATCTATTTTACCGTCCTGCAGTTGGTGATGAATCACGACGACGCCGATGATGTCATCCAAGAGACGTTTATCAAAGCATACACAAAGCTCGATACTTATGACGAGAGCTACCCGTTTTACCCCTGGTTGTATCGCATCGCCGTGAACACTGCCTTAAATTATCAAAAAAAGAAGGCTCGCACGCGCGCCTTTTCACTCGATGATCTCGACGGCAACAATCATCAACTGGATCTGGCGGAATCTCCGCAGCAAACGTTTCAAGCGGAAGGGGGAGAGTTGTTGAGCAAATTGAAGGAAGCCCTCGGCAAAATCCCAGCCGAGCAACGCGTAGTGTTTTTGCTGCGGGTGAGAGAAGAGCTAAGTTACCAGGAAATCAGCGACGCTTTGCAAATTTCGATTGGCACTGTCATGTCGCGACTTTCCCGCGCCCGCGATAAGTTACGGCTCTTGCTCAACGGTTATCTGGAAACAAAAAATATTGAGGTGTGAAGGAATGACTTGTCACGATGCAAAAGAAAAAATCAGCATGCATTTGGGTGATGCGATTGCGGATGCTGAAGTAGCCGAACATCTCGCAACGTGTCCGGCATGTGCGCTGATGCTCGAATCGCTCAAAAAGGTAGATCAAGTTTTCAAAACCGATTTCATCTTAACCGAGCCGCCGCCGCAATATTGGGAAACCCTGCCGCGTGTCATTTTCAAAAAACTTGCTGCGCAAAAGCAGCACGCGATTTTCGATAAATTGCTCAACGCCATTCAAAAAACATTCGCCCCAGTGAGCGTGCGCTGGGGTTTAGCCGGCGCGCTGGCGGTTTTGGCGGTGATGTTTTTCTGGCGCAGCTTTGATTCGCAACCTCAATCAGAAGTCCCCGCCAAAGAAATTGCCACAGCCGACGCGCCACCAAGCCAGTTATCGACTCGAACCAGCGCAGAAATTGCGAAATTAAAATCTGATGATGCCAAGCCGACGATTCTGCCAATGGAAAAGGTCGAAGCGGCGCCATCCTTGCCGACTCAGCCCGTGCAACATCCTGCGCCATCTGATGCGATTGCCGACAACATCCGCAATTTGCCGGTACGGGCTGAGCCAGTAAAACCGATGCAGGGAAAGAAAGTTCTTTATCCCACCACTTCGTTGAACACCGATTCCTTCGTGCAAGCAGAGGAAGAACGTGAGGAGGCGGCCGCCAACCGGCGCGTTTTCGCGCTCACTTTTGACGGCAACTCACGCAGCACGGCCGCTCCCTTAAACACTGGTTCACAAGCTGAGGACTCGCAAAGCAGTTTTTCACAAACGCTGTGGATCGTGCAACAGAGCATGTCACTGGAAGAAAAAAGGAACATCTGGCTTTCATATATCAGCCGCGAAAAGGATGCGACGTATCGCGCCCTCGGAATTTATAATTTGGCTCTGACGCTGGCGAAGATGGTCGAGGAATCGAAGAATTCGGAAAAAGCAAAAGAAGCGCTGCGTTTTTATCGCGAACACGAAGAGTTGCTGAAAGTGCAGATGGGCGAGGAGCGCTACCTTCTCAAAGTGAGCGCCTTCGAATCGTTGATTCAAAAATAATTGGTAGGAATGAAAAAGCAGATCATTTTTACTGTCGTCGCCGTGCTAGTGTTGAATCATGTCGCAAGGCCGCAGGGTTTCATGATTCCGATCGATGACCGGATACCGCTGCCCGATCTGATTTCCCAGAAAGTCGTCATCGATATCAAAGATCAGCTTTCGAAGGTTCAAGTAGAACAGGAGTTTTTTAATTCCACCCCGACTCCCATCGAAGGTATATATTGTTTTCCCATTCCAAAAGCAGCAGTCGTATCCAACTTCTCGATGCTGGTGGACGGCAAAGTTTTAGAGGGAGAGCTGCTGGAGCGGGAAGACGCCGTCCGGCTTTACGATGAGATTGTCAGAAAAAACATCGATCCGGCGCTGCTGGAAATGATCGATCACAAATTCTTCCGGCTCAAAGTGTTTCCAATTCAGCCGGGAGAGCAGCGGAAAATAAATTTAGTTTATAATCAAGTCCTTGAAAATAACGACGGCCTGGTAAAAATCGTGCACCCGTTGCGAGGCAATTTTCAATTTTCGCGCGCCAACCCGGTTGTTTTCCGAAATCCCCGGCCGCAAAAGGGTGCGCCGCCGCCGCGGGAAACCAACGAAGAGATCACCGTCAAAATCAGCGCCCGCAGCGGCTTAAAAAATATCTATTCGCCGACTCACAAGATCGACGTCGTTCGCCAAAGCGATACGCACGCCAGAATTCACTACCAGGGCCTGGGGGACGCCGCCGGTGATTTTATTCTTTACTACGGCTTGAACGACGGCGACTTCGGTTTGAATCTTCTCACTCATCGCGATAACGATGACGATAACGATGACGATGGGTTTTTCATGATGCTGATTTCCCCCAACGTGAAAATTCCAAATTATAAAATCCTCAACAAAGACCTGATTTTGGTATTGGATATTTCCGGAAGCATGGCCGGCGACAAGCTATTGCAGGCTAAAGAGGCGTTGAAATTTGCTATTAATAGTCTCAGCAGCAACGATCATTTTAACATCATCGCCTTCGGCACCGAGGCCAAGCTTTTTAAGAGTGAACTGGTGAACGCGGCGCAGGCGCGCCAGGAAGCGCTTGAATTCATCAACCGTCTTGAAGCAAAAGGCGGCACGAATATCAACGAAGCGCTGCTGACGGCGTTGGATATGAAGGGCGGCCGCAGCCATTCTCCCAAAATTGTTTTCATCACCGACGGCCTGCCCACGGTTGGCGTAAAGGACGTCGATGAAATTCGCAGCAACGTCAAGCGTCTCAACAAAGAACGCTACCGCATTTTTACGTTCGGCGTTGGTTACGACGTCAACACCCAGTTGCTCGATGGCATCGCGCAGGACAGCCGGGCGGTTGCGGACTACATCGAGCCGGATGACGACATCGAAACCGCCATCTCATCGTTTTACAACAAAATCAGCGAACCCGTGCTTTCGGCCCTGGAATTGGATTACGGAGCGGTGGAAGTTTCAAACGTTTACCCCAAAGCGCTGCCGGATTTATTTCGCGGCTCGCAGTTGACCATTGTTGGACGATACAAAAATTACGGCGCGGCGCAAATTAAACTCGCAGGGCAATTCAATGACTCGAAAAAAAGTTTTACTTACGACGTCAGTTTCCCCGAGCGGAACCCGGACAATCCGCAACTGCCGCAGCTCTGGGCGACGCGCAAAATCGGCTTTCTGTTGGAACAAATAAAATTGAACCCCAATGAACGCGAGCGCAAAGACCTCATCACGGAAGTTGTCGAACTAAGCAAGCGCTATGGAATCGTGACGCCTTACACGGCGATGTTCATTCACAAAGATGCGCCCGTGCTTTCCGATTTGAGAGATAAAGTGAGCGTGGACTATCAACCTGCTGCTTTGAGCGCCGACGTCGGCAAAAGCGCCGTGTCCTATAGTAAAACTTCCCGCCGTCTTAAAGAGGCGGAAACCATCGATGGCAGATTGCTCTCCGGGATGAAACGCGCCGGCGATCGCACCTTCGTGCAGGATGCCCGCGGTTATTGGCTGGACGTTGAGTTTAACGAAAACGCGCCGGCGCTTCACATCAAATACGGCAGCGAAGCTTATTTTACTTTGCTTAAAACGTACCCGAAAACCGCGCCCTACCTGGCCCTCGGAACAAAAGTGATTTTCAAATTCAACAATAAATTCGTTCAGATTGATGAAAAAGGCTTGGAAGAAATTTCAACGGCGGGAATAAAAACTTTTTTCGCAAATAAATAAGTTAGTGTTTCCTCATCACTACCCCTCCTCCTTTTAGCCATGAAAGAGCCGCTTACCTTCGCGGCTTTTTCATTTCTATTCCCATTTTTTTTCGCTAACTTGATTTTGTATTTTTGAGGGCGATCGCATGACCTATCCCTTCGTTATCGATCATAAAATCGAGCGCTTGATCGAAACCGCGCTGGAAGAAGATTTGTCTGAACCGGGAGACGTGACGTCTGAACTGCTGATCCCAAAATCAACGCCGGCTCAGGGGAGCATCATCGCCAAAAGTACAGGCGTTGTTGCTGGAATTCCGATCGCGAAGCGCGTTTTCCAAATGGTGGACGAGGGTTTACGCTTCGAGGAACTCCGGGAAGACGGCGATAAAGTCAGCCTCTCCGACGTTGTTCTAACGATTTCCGGCTCGGCCCGCAGCATTCTCACCGCCGAACGCACCGCCCTGAATTTTTTACAGCGGCTCTCGGGCATCGCCACTCTGACCGCGCACTTTGTGGAACGGACTGCCGGCACGCGCGCCAAAATTTTGGACACCCGCAAGACCACCCCCGGCTTGCGCGCCCTGGAAAAATACGCGGTGCGAATGGGGGGTGGAGACAATCACCGGCTGGGATTATTTGATATGATTTTGATCAAAGAAAACCACATCGCGGCGGCGGGCGGCATCACGAAAGCGGTGGAGATCATTCGCGCGAAATTAAAGACAAGAAAGCTGCCGCTGGCCATCGAAGTCGAGACAAAAACTCTCGCGGAAGTGCAGGAAGCATTGAAATTGAAAGTTGATCGAATCATGTTGGATAACATGCCCTTGCCGCAAATTAGCGCAGCGGTGAAATTGGCCGGCGGGCAAGTGGAGTTGGAGGTTTCCGGCGGCGTCACGCTGGAGACGGTCGGCGCGATCGCGGAAACTGGCGTCGACTACATTTCGGTGGGCGCGTTGACGCATTCCGCGAAGGCGCTCGACCTCTCGCTGCTGCTGAAATGAGCTTGATTTTCAGCCTCGCCTTTGTTACTTTTCGCCATGTTGAAAAAAATCGATCACATCGGCATAGCCGTCGCTGACCTTGAAGCGGCGATCAAAAAATACGCCGACCTCACCGGCCAGCCGGCCGCTCACAAAGAAATCGTTCCCGAACACAAAGTGGCCACGGCGTTTTTTCCAGTGGGCGAGGTGCGACTGGAGCTTTTGAAAGGCACCGACGCCAACTCACCCATTTCCAAATTCATCGAAAAGCGCGGCGAGGGCTTTCATCACATTTGTTTTGAGGTGGACGATCTAGCTAAAGCCAAAGCCGCGTTGATCACACAGGGATTTCAGTTTATTGAACAGGCCTCGGAGCAGGGCGCCGGCGGCTCGAAGGTGGCGTTTATTCACCCCAAAAGCACGGGTGGGATTTTGATGGAGCTGGTGGAATATCCGAAGATGGGTAAATGAAATTACCTAACGGATCGAAAGCGATTATTCCTGAGGGGAAAATGGAAGATTACTGTTTAAATCCATTTCATCCTGATGGAAGACATAAAGCAAAAATATTTGAGAAAGCACTCGGAATTACTCGAGAGAATAGTGGAGGGCTTAAAAAATTAGTTTTGCAATCGGCGAAAAATGGAAAAGTAACGAAAGAACCAGAGATTGTTTTTGGAAAAATATTTAGAGTTGAAAATGAGGTTAAAGGGATTAATCAAAAAGAAATTTTGTGTACTTTATGGATTGTTCACAAAGGTGATGATATCCCATATTTAACGTCCTGCTTTATCAAAAGCAAAAAGAGGGAAAGATGATTCAAGTTCATGACTATGTCGCAGTTTTAGTTGATATCGCAAATACCCCAATTACACGGGGAACTACGGGAACGGTGGTTGCCAAGCTTTCCGATACCCATTTTTTGGTTGAGTTTTCCGATAACGAAGGACAGGTTTACGAACAAGTACCGATTCATCAAGATAATTTGCTTGTTTTGCATCAGATCGCGGAAAATCTTGAAGCAGTTAAGAGTTAGGGTGGGCGCTTTCCTGTTTGAAGTTGAGTGAATTATAAAGAAAAAATCAATTTACGTGATGTAGTAGTTGCACAGTTGACTTACCAGAATATAATCTCTGGCGCGGACAAGTCGGCATCGTGGTTGAGATTCTCGCAAATGGTGAGGCATTCCAAGTGGAATTCTCGGATCGGGAAGGGCGAACCTATGAATCGGTGGGTTTGCGCCCAGAGCAGATTACGGTGTTGCACTATGATCCGATAGAGGCCAATTCAAAATCAGCGTAGCTCTTTGTCATGAGCTTTAGAAGGTATGACTGAAAATCAACCGCAAACTCTCCAAGAAAAATTAGATAATGTTCCCAAAAAACCCGGCTGCTATCTCTTCAAAGACGCCAAAGGGAAGATCATCTACATCGGCAAAGCCAAAGTGCTGCAGAACCGCGTGCGGTCGTATTTCCAAAACGGGCGCCTCGAGGGGGCAAAGTTAGAGCGGCTAAAATCGAAAATTGCCGATTTGGAAACTATCGTCACCGACAGCGAGATGGAAGCTCTGATTTTAGAGATGAATCTCATCAAAGAGTACAAGCCGCGCTACAACGTCAATCTCAAGGACGACAAAAGTTATCCCTACATTCGCGTCACCAACGAGCGCTTTCCGCGCATTTTCCCCACCCGCAAAATTGTCCGCGACGGCTCGCGCTATTTCGGCCCGTACACCGACGTCGGCTCGATGCGAAATTTGCTAAAGTCAGTGAAGCGGCTTTTTCCCATCCGCAGTTGCAATTACGATTTGACGGAGGAAGCGGTCGCGAAAAAGAAATACAAACTCTGTCTTGACTATTATATCAAAAAATGCGACGGCCCCTGCGAAGGCTTGATTGGCGAAAAAGAATACCAAGAAACCGTCGAGCAGATCGTCAAATTCATCAACGGCAAAAACAATCAGGTGGTGGTGGAGCTTAAAGAAAAGATGTGGCGGCTGGCGCAAGCGAAGCGCTACGAAGATGCGGCGCGCGTTCGCGATCAAATTCAATCCATCGAAGAGTTTCAATACAAACAAAAGGTGGTGACCGATGATGCCACTGATCGCGATATTGTCACCGTGGCGCTGGAAGGGGAGGATGCCTGCGGCGTGGTTTTCAAAGTGCGCGACGGCAAAATTTTGGGCCGCCAACATTTTTATTTGAATGGGGTGGAGGAGGAGGCGTACGAAAATGTCGTCGCATCATTTCTGAAACAGTTTTATTTGAAATCGGATTTCATCCCCGAAGAAATTTATTTGCCGGTGGAAATTCCGGAAACGGAGCCAGTGGAAAAGTGGCTATCGGAGAAAGCAGAGCGCAGCGTTAAGCTAATCCATCCCAAAATAGGGCAAAAGGCGAAGTTGATGGAGATGGGAATGAAGAACGCGCATCTGCTACTGGAAGAATTGAAGCTGCAAAAGCTCAAACAGAAAGATTACATTCCGCACAATGTCAAAGCGCTGCAGCGCGATTTGCGATTGAAAAATCCACCGCGCCGCATCGAGTGCTTCGACATCTCCAACATTCAGGGCACGAATCCCGTGGCCTCGATGGTGACGTTTGTGAACGGCAAGCCGAAAAAGAGCGACTATCGCCGCTTCAAAATTAAAGTCAAAGAAACGCCCGACGACTTCACGATGATGGCGGAGGCCGTGCGCCGGCGCTACAGCGGATCGTTGTCGGAAAAATTGGAGCTGCCTGACCTGATTTTAGTGGATGGCGGCAAAGGCCAGCTTTCCACCGCCCTCGGCGTTTTAACGCAATTGCAGCGGACAGACATCCCAATTGTTGCGTTGGCCAAGCGCTTGGACGAGGTGTTTGTGCCGGAGTCGCCGGATGCGCAGAACATTCCCAAAACTTCTTCCGGGCTCAAACTGTTGCAGCAGATTCGCGACGAAGCGCATCGCTTCGCAGTTACTTATCATCGTTTGCTGCGGCGCAAGCGCACCATTCAATCCGCGGTGGACGCCATTCCCGGTGTGGGGCCGGCGCGGCGGCGTGCGCTCATCAAACATTTTGGCTCCGTCAACAGCCTTCGCGAAGCCACCATCGATGAAATTGAAATGGTGACAGGCATCACCCAAGAATTGGCCAGAAGAATCTGGGAATACTTTCACTTTGTAGACGGCCGTACAAATTGATTTTCCACGAGAATAAACAGCGCGGATTGCGTTGGCTTTTACTCGTGTTGCTGCCGATGTTATTGGGCGCTGGCGACACGACTTATGATCCTACCACGTTGGTCTATCCGGCTTTTTTGCATACCATGGGCATCCGCAAAGCGACCAAAACTCATCTTGCCATTTACACGAAGAACAAAGTTAAAGTGCATGATCCACAGGGCATTGCGGTGGTGCGCCTCAAAAGCTGGGACAATCCCAACGACGCGAAAGACGACGATGAAGTTACTGGCTACGGCGTCAACTCGGGTGAGAATATGATCGTTTATAACACGTCGATGACTGCGCTGGGATTTTATGGTTTGAATGAAAAAGGCGGCCGCGCATTGAAAAATCCGCGCGGCGTGGCAGCCAACGAAATTGGCGACGTTTACGTTGCAGATACGGGCAATCATCGTATTGTGCGTTTCAAGAATCTGGCTCGCAGTCTCACGTTCGTTAAAGGTATCGGCGGATTGGGTGCAGCGCCGGGTTTTTTCAATGCGCCGGAGGGCGTGGCGCTGGATAGCCGCGGGCACGTGTACGTGAGCGACACCGGCAATCATCGCATTCAAGTTTTGCGGGCGGACGATGTGCTCGATCGTTGGTTCGGCAAACAGGGAGTAAACGACGGCGAGCTTTGGCGCCCCAGCGGAATTACTGTTACCGATGGCGACGAGCGTTGGTCGTACTACAAAGATGAATTTTTAGCGGTGATCGATCTCGACCACACTCGCATTCAAAAATTCACCCTCGACGGCAAATTTCAGCAGGCGATTCGTCTCAAAGACTTTGGTTTCAGCAGCGGCCGTCTGGCGTACCTGGCGACCGACTACTACAGCAACATCTGGGTGACCGACACCGCCAATCACTGCCTTCATAAATTTGATCGCGACTTGAACTACTTGACTACCTTCGGGCGCAAAGGCAGTGGGGACAAAGAATTCATGGAGCCGCGCGGCATCGCCATTTACAAACGGTTCGGACAGGTGTTTGTGGCTGAAAAAGAATCCGCGCAGTATTTCTGGGTGGGCGTGGATATCTTTAATTTTGAAACTTCATGGCGGCCAAAACTCGGCGTGCTGCAAATTGATTTCTTCTTGACCGAGCCGGCCTATCTTACCCTCTCCCTGATCCAACCCGGCGCTGAGCGTCCGCTTGAAGTTTTCGCAAAAAAACAATATTTTTCCGGCAATCAAAAAATCTATTTAGATGCGAATTTTGAGAGCGGCTTCCTTTCGGAATTAGAAAACAGCGTGGCTAAGAAATTTGATGAAGGAAAATACACCGTCAAGCTCAAAGTGGAACCCACGTACTCATCGTACAAATATTTTTTCAAAGAAGTGAGCAGCGAAATTTCAATCTCTCTCTAAGTCCGTAGTAGTTGTCATTTCGAAGCCGACGCTTTTTGTCGGCTGAGAAATCTGGTAACACTCGGATCGTGCTATCTCAGATTTCTCGGCTTCGCCTCGAAATGACACTTTAAATGTGTCGCTGCTGATAAAACGATGTGTCGATTGTTTAACTCGCAATGACAATAATCGCAAACTAAGATGACCGAACCGCAAGTCGATTTGAAGCTGGCGCAATCCCACGGCCTAAGTGAAGAGGAATATCAGCGAATCCTCGAGATTTTAGGCCGCGTCCCCACGTTCACCGAGTTGGGCATTTTTTCGGTGATGTGGTCGGAGCACTGCAGCTACAAAAACTCGATTGCGCTTTTAAAGACACTGCCGCGCGATGGCAAACATCTGCTGGTGAAAGCCGGTGAAGAAAATGCCGGCCTGATTGACATCGGCGATGGCCTCGCGGTGGCGTTCAAAATCGAAAGCCACAATCATCCCTCTGCGGTTGAGCCGTACCAGGGAGCAGCCACTGGCGTGGGTGGAATTCTGCGCGACATCTTCACCATGGGCGCGCGACCCATTGCCGCGCTCAATTCCCTGCGCTTCGGCCCCCTCGATGATCCGCGGGTGCGCTACCTGTTCGACGGCGTGGTGCGCGGCATCGGCGATTACGGCAACTGCTTCGGCGTGCCCACTGTGGCCGGCGAAATCTATTTTGAAGAATGCTATACCGGCAACCCGCTGGTGAACTGCATGGCGGTGGGGATCGTCAAGCACGAGCGCATCGCCAAGGCAATCGCTAAAGGTGCAGGGAATGCGGTGATGGTCATTGGCGCGTCCACCGGCCGCGATGGCATTCACGGCGCCACGTTCGCCTCCGAAGAAATCGACGAAGGCTCCGAAGAACGCCGGCCGCAGGTGCAAGTGGGCGATCCCTTCACCGAAAAACTGCTGTTAGAAGCGACGTTGGAATTAATCAAACAGGATTTGATTGTCGGCGTGCAGGACATGGGTGCGGCGGGCATCACCTGTTCCACCAGTGAAATGTCTGCGCGCGGCAGCAGCGGAATGAATATTGATCTGGATCAGGTACCCCTGCGAGAAAAGGGCATGAGCGCTTACGAGATCATGCTTTCGGAATCGCAGGAACGGATGCTGGTGGTGGCCAAAAAAGGTAAAGAAGAAGCAGTCAAATCCATCTGCAAAAAGTGGGATTTGCATGCGGAGATCATCGGCGAGGTGACGAACTCACCGCTGCTGAACGTTTTTCACAACGGAAAAAAAGTCGCCAGCATTCCGGCGGAAACGCTGGTGCTGGGCGGCGGCGCGCCGGTTTATTATCGCGAGGCGCGAAAGCCGGCTTATCTCGACGAACTGTACTCATTTGATTTGACATCGCTGCCGGAGCCGAGCGACTACAATGCGATTTTGGAAAACCTGCTCGCCTCGCCCACCATTGCCAGCAAAGAGTGGGTGATTCAGCAGTACGACCACATGGTGCGGACCAACACTGTCGTTCTGCCCGGCTCCGACGCCGCGGTGATTCGCATCAAAGGCACGAACCGTGCGCTGGCCATGAAAACCGATGGCAACGGCCGCTACGTATTTTTGAATCCGCGAGTGGGAGCGCAAATCGCGGTGGCCGAATCGGCGCGCAATGTGGTGTGCAGCGGCGGCAAGCCGGTGGCCATCACCAATTGTTTGAACTTCGGCAATCCCTACAAGCCGGAAATTTTCTGGCAGTTCAAAGAAGCGGTGGCGGGAATCGGGGAGGCGTGCCGCGCTTTGGACACGCCGGTCACCGGCGGCAACGTGAGTTTTTATAACGAAAATCCGGACGGCGCCGTTTATCCAACGCCGGTAATTGGGATGATCGGCATCGTCGAAGATTTATCTCACATAGCGACCGCCTGGTTTAAAAACGAAGGCGACGTGATTCTCCTGCTCGGCGAGAACCGCGGCGAAATCGGCGGCAGCGAATATTTGAAGATTCAGTTTGGCAAAGCGGCCGGCGATTGTCCGAAGCTCGATTTGGATTTTGAAAAGCGCTTGCAGTTGGCCTGCCTCGCAGCCATTCGCGCGGGAGTGGTGCAATCCGCACACGATGTTTCGGAAGGCGGGCTGGCGGCGGCGCTGGCGGAATGCTGCTTTTTGAATCCGCAGAAAAAATTGGGCGCGAGAATTCATTTGAATTTGAACGGACGCCCCGACTTCCTTTTGTTTGGCGAAGATCAATCTCGGATCATCGTGTCCGTAAAAGAGCCGGATATTGATCGTTTGAAAGCGATTTGCGCTCAGCACTCGGCGCCGCTAACCATCATCGGCAACGTTGGCGGGGAGGAGTTGATTTTAAACGAAATCATTCGGCGCCGAGTGGAGGTTTTGTTCGACCTTTATCATCACGCGATTCGTCGCAAAGTAGAAGGACAAAAACAGGAGAGCAGGTAATGCAACCGGGTCATGCCCCAAAGTTTGACATTTCAATCAACGAGGGCGAATTAACCCTCGAGAAAATTATCGCGGTGGCGCGCCATTTTGCGCGAGTCGCGCCCTTCGAGGGTGCGAGACGAAAGAAAGTCGAAGCCGTCCGGAAATTCGTTGAGGAAAATTGGCTGAGCGAGAACGCGCCGCCGCGCTATGGGTTCAACACCGGCGTGGGCGTTTTGAAAAACGTCAGAATCGGTGCCGAACAAATTGAACGATTTCAAGAACTCTATGTCAAATCCCACTGCGTGGGGGTCGGCGAGCCGCTGGAGGTTGAAATCGTTCGCGGCGCCATCTTGCTGCAGGCGAACGCGCTTTCCAAAGGCTACTCCGGCGTCCGCCCGTTGGTGATTGACAAGCTGATTGAGATGCTAAACAAACGAATTCACCCGGTGGTGCCGCAACAGGGTTCGTTGGGCGCCAGCGGCGACCTGGCGCAGTTGACGCACGTGGCCGCAGTGCTGGTGGGAGAAGACGAGGCGGAGATTTGGGTGGGCAATGAGAGAAAGCGGCTGCAGGATTTGAAAGATGAGTCCGGCGATCTCCATTTTGTTCACGATGGCGACGAGGTCATCTTCCGGCCAATACGCCTGCAGGCGAAAGAGTCGGTCTCGCTGACGAACGCCACCGCGTTCATGCTTGCCATCGCGGTGCGGTTGGTGCACGACGTCGAGATTCTGCTGAAAACCGCGGACGTCGCCGCGGCGCTGAGTCTTGAAGCGATGATGGGGGAGAAGGACGCCTTCGCGGCGGAGCTGCACGACTTGCGCCGGCAGGCCGGACAAATCACCACCGCGCGCAACATTCGCTCTTTAATTCAGGACAGCCAACGCATGACCCCGGCAGCGCGCCTGGCTTATTTTAATTTCATCACCAAAAAGCAGATCGCGCAGCGCGTGCAGAATTCTGAATTGGCTGAGGCCATAAAAAAATATAAATTCGATTATGAGTTTGAAAAAAATCGCGTGCAGGACGCCTACTCCCTGCGCTGCGTGCCGCAGGTGCACGGCGCGTGCAAAGATGCGATTGCCTTTGTGAAAAACATCGTCGAGCGGGAAATCACCGCGGTGACGGACAACCCGGTGATTTTCCCAACGGCGAACGGTTCAGGGTATGAATCCAAAAGCGGCGGCAATTTTCACGGCGAGCCGCTGGCCCTGGCGATGGATTTTTGGGCCATCGCCGCAGCGGAAATCGGCAGCATCTCCGAACGCCGGGTGTTTCGGCTGCTCAGTCCGGCGATGAGTTACGGCCTACCGCGCAATTTAACCGGCGGCAAAGCCGGACTGAATTCCGGCTACATGCTGCTGCAGTACACCGCGGCGCAATTAGTCGCGGAGAACAAAATCCTTGCGCATCCCGCCAGCGTGGACAGCATCCCGACGTCCGACAATCAGGAAGATCACGTCAGCATGGGATGGACGGCGGCGCGCAAAGCGCTCAAAGTTTGCCAAAACGTGCGGAATTTGCTGGCTATCGAATTTTTGTGTGCGGTGCAGGCGCTGCACCTGAGCGCCGCGGAGGCCAGCACCTCCTTTGAAGTTTTTCCGTTGGGGCGCGGCGCCGGCGCGGTTTTTCGTTTTCTCAAAAATTATACGACGCCTTCGGGAACGACGCCGTTTGCTTTGATGAAAGATGACGAGTATCTTCATTCTAAAATTCAGTTGATGTCTGATTTAGTTGCGAGGGGAGACATTCTAACCCCGCTGCACGACATCGAACTTTCACTTTAATTTTAGTCAAGTAAAATGGGACTAATCAAACCGAGCTTGCCAAAAGGCACGCGCGATTTTTTGCCGGAACAAATGGCTCGCCGGCAGTTTGTGATGGAAAAGGTGCGTGCGGTTTTCGAGCGCCTTGGCTACCAGCCCTTGGAGACGCCCGCCATCGAAAAGTTGGACGTCCTTTCCGGGAAATACGGCGAAGAAGGCGAGCAGCTCATTTTCAAAGTGTTAAAGCGCGGCTCCGGCCTCGAAGATTTGCTGAGAGGGGAAAGCGAGTTCACGGTTTCAAGCTACCACGATTTGGTGGAGGAAGCGCTGCGCTACGATCTCACGGTGCCGCTGAGCCGCGTGGTGGCGATGCACGAAAATGAGATTGTTCTGCCGTTTAAGCGCTATCAGATTCAGCCGGTGTGGCGGGCCGATCGCCCGCAGCGCGGCCGCTACCGCGAATTCTACCAGTGCGACGTGGACGCAGTGGGCACGGCGTCGATGCTGGCGGACGCGGAAATCATCGCCATTGTGTTTGAGGTTTTATCGCAATTGGGTTTTAAGAATTTTTCGATCCGGCTCAATCATCGAAAAATTTTGAACGGCATTTTGAAATTCGGCGGCGTCGCCCCGGAGAAGTGGAACGCGGCGCTGGTCGCCATCGACAAATTGGAGAAAGCCGGACTCGAGGGCGTCAAAAGCGAATTGCGGGCTCGCGGGTTGTCCGCTTCTGAGATTAACAAGATTTTTTCTGTTTTCGAACTCTCCGCAAACCCCGAGAGTGTGCTTTCCGATTTGAGCAAGTTCTTCGACGCCAACGAAGAATTACGCGCCGGCGCAGACGAACTAAAACAGATTCTGCAAAACCTTGACGCTTTGGGCGTGCGCCGCGACGCCGTTCGCGTTGATCTATTTTTGGCGCGCGGCCTGGGTTATTACACCGGCCCCATTCACGAGTCGGTAATCGACGAGCCGAAAATGGGAAGCCTCAGCGGCGGCGGCCGCTACGACCGCTTGATTGGCATGTTTCTCGGCCGGGATATTCCGGCCACCGGCGTGGCGTTTGGAATTGAACGCATCATCGACGTGATGACGGAGCTGAAGATGTTCCCGGAATCGCCAACCAAAACCCAGGTTTTGGTGACGCTCTTCGATGAGGCTACTATCGCTGCCAGTCTTAATTTTACTCAAGAACTGCGCGCCGCTGGAATCAATGCCGAGCATTTTTTTGAGCTGAGTAAACTTAAAAAACAATTTACTTTCGCCGACAAAAAACGCATCCCGTATGTGGCGATCATTGGACCGGATGAACTCGCCGAACAAAAAGTGACCCTCAAAACCATGAGCACGGGTGAGCAGAAACGGCTGGCGCGCGACGAAGCAATAAATTTTTTGTTATCGAGTTGAGATAAGAAAGGAAAGGGGACTGACTCTCAAGGGTGTAGTGCGAGGTGCGTGAGTCAGCCCCCGGAGTGATTGATCTCCTCGAAGATGCTATGCCATAGGGTTGGGGCGGAGACCAATACTTTTTGCTGCTATTGCTAACAACATTCTTATTCTGCCCGTTTTCAGCAAACAAGGTGCCATGCACTTATCACTAAGTTAAGTGTTTGTTTTTAAAATAAGCATTTCGCTCGATTTTGTAAGAATTTGTTAAAAGTCGTGGCGGGCGCTGAAACAGTGTACTGCCGTGAAACAGGCTTATTTTTTTTGTGGCGGGTATTGGGGAAGATCACCGGCGGCGTTGGTTTGTTCCATTTCCTCCAAGCGCTGCAGCACTTCATTGACAACTCGAAACCAGGCTTCTGGATCATCCTCATAGCTGGCAATGCGCCGCTCAAACTTTTCTTTGGTAAGGCCATTCGCTTTTAAGACGCTTTCAAGAGTATGCGATGAATCGGGCGACGAGTGATTGAGGGGATACGTGAGCAATTCTAAATAAATTTTTACAACTTGCTCATGCTCTAAGGGGGTACCCACGTCATTTTTGCCGCAGGCGCTTGCTGCTAATAACATGACAAGTACTGCCCAACGAGTTGCTTGCAAATTTTTTCTAGGCAAAGCGATCATTTTTTGCCCTAAATCTATGAAAACATTGGAAGACTGTCAATGATAATTCTTGACTTTTAGTTTATTAATTGATATTTTCGAGCGGTTTTTTTCGAGGTCGCGGTGCCGGTAAAAACAAAGAAAGAAAAGATTCGCTACGCTTGCCAGTCCTGCGGCTTTGTATCTTTACGCTGGCTGGGCAAATGCAGTGAGTGCGGCGCCTGGAACAGTTTTGTGGAAGAAGTGGTGCACGATTCCAAACGCGGCCGGCACAAAGTAGGCCGTCCGGCATCCCCCGTCAATTTATCGCAGGTCGTCTCCGATCAGGAACAGCGGGTTGTCACCACCAGTCCGGAATTTAACCGGGTGTTGGGCGGCGGAATTGTAACGGGTTCGGTGATTTTGCTGGGCGGCGATCCGGGCATCGGCAAGTCCACGTTGATGCTGCAAGAGGGAGTCGGGCTTGCCAGTCCGTCCTTTCCTGTGCTCTATGTTTCCGGGGAGGAATCGGTCACCCAAACCAAGCTGCGCGCCCGCCGGCTGCAATTGGATTCCGAGCATTTATTCATTTTGGCGGAAACGAATATCAATGACATTGCCGCCTGCGTGGATCGGCTCAAGCCCAAATTGGTCATCGTCGATTCCATTCAAACTATTTACCAACCCGATTTCGACAGCTCGCCCGGCAGCATCAGCCAGGTGCGGGAGTGCGCATTCGAGCTGCTGAAAATCGCCAAACAGGAAAATATCCCAATTTTCTTGATCGGGCACGTAACCAAAGAGGGCTACCTGGCCGGCCCAAAAGTGCTGGAACACATGGTGGACGTGCTGCTGCAATTCGAGGGGGACCCAAATCAATTTTATCGAATTTTGCGCTCGGTGAAAAATCGCTTTGGCTCGACCCGTGAAATCGGCGTGTTTGAAATGACGGAACGCGGATTGGAGGAAGTGAAAAATCCCTCCGCGCATTTTCTCGAGCAGCGCCGCGAAAACATCTCCGGCTCGTCGGTGATTTGCACGATGGAAGGTACCCGGCCGTTTTTGGTGGAAATCCAGGCGCTGGTGAGTCCCACCAGTTTCGGTTTGCCGCAGCGTAACGCCACCGGCATCGACACCAGACGGTTGTCTTTGCTGTTGGCGGTTCTGGAAAAACGCGTCGGGTTGCGAGTGGGAACGTTCGATGTGTTTGTGAACGCGGCGGGCGGCGTGCGCATCGAAGAGCCGTCTGCGGATTTGGGAATTTTGATTTCTATCGCCTCGAGCTTTAAAGATAAAATCGTCGATGCGCAGGCGGTGATCATCGGCGAAGTGGGGCTCGGCGGCGAAATTCGCGCGGTGCCGCAAGTGGAAAAGCGCATCGATGAGGCGGCAAAGTTGGGCTTCAAAAAAGCCATCATCCCGAAATTTAATATGAAAGGTTTGAATCATAACGGCTCTTTGAAAATCGTGCCCGTCGATCAAGCAGAAGAGGCGATGGAAGAGGTGTTGAACTAATCGTGGAATTTCAGGTTCTACATCAGGATTCTGCCAGCCAGGCGCGAACGGGAATTTTGCAAACCGCCCACGGCGAAATTCACACTCCAGTTTTTATGCCGGTGGGAACGCAAGGAACCGTGAAAGCTCTTTCGCCGGAGGAGTTAATCGCAGCCGGCAGCCAGATTATTTTAGGCAACACCTATCACCTGTATTTGCGGCCGGGAGCGACGACCATCGAACAGGCCGGCGGCTTGCATAAATTCGCCAATTGGCCGCGCGCGATTTTAACGGACAGCGGCGGCTTTCAGGTGTTCAGCTTGGCAGCCCTGCGAAAAGTTACGGAAAACGGCGTGGTGTTCCAATCTCACCACGATGGTTCGTACCACGAGTTGACGCCCGAGCGCGCCATCGACATTCAGTTCAGCCTCGGCGCCGATATTATGATGGTTTTGGATGAATGTCCGCCGTACCCCTGCGATGAAACGTACGCCGCGGCGTCTTTGGTTCGAACCCACCAGTGGGCGCAGCGCTGCTTCACAAAATTCAAAACCACGGAACCTAAATTCGGATTTCCTCAAACGCTGTTTGCCATCGTGCAGGGCAGCACATTTCCAGCGCTGCGAAAACAGAGCGCCGAAACGTTGGTTGAGATGAATTTTCCAGGGTACGCCATCGGCGGGCTTTCCATTGGCGAGCCCAAAACGGCGCTCTTTGAAATGGCGAGCATCTGCGCCGAACGCTTGCCAAAAACCAAACCGCGCTATCTCATGGGCATGGGCAAGCCGGAAGATTTGATCGAAGCCGTGGCGTTAGGCATCGACATGTTCGACTGCGTTCTGCCGACGCGCAACGGGCGCAAAGGCCAGTTTTTCACCTGGAGCGGGCCGATCAACATTCGCAATGCCTGCTTCAAAAATGACTTCCAGCCCATCGACGAAAGCTGCGAGTGTTACGCGTGCCAAAATTTTTCCCGCGCCTACATTCGACACCTCTTTCATTCGGGAGAAATTTTAGGCCTGCGGTTAGGCAGCTTGCACAATCTCTATTTTTATCATAAATTGATGAAACAAATTCGACAAAGCATCGCCGATGGAAATTTCCAGCGCTTTCGGCGTGATTTTTTTAACTCTTACAATTCAAATGAAGCGCCATCATAAAAAACGGAGGGATGAGTGTACAACATAAGTCTATTTTTGCAGAGCGGCACGGAAGGCGGCGGTAGCATGTTCGGGCTGTTTCTGCCCATGATCTTGATTTTCGTCATCATGTATTTTCTGATTTTCCGGCCGCAAGCCAAACGGCAGAAGCAGCATCAGGCGATGATCGCCGAATTGAAAAAAGGCGACAAAGTGGTAACCGCCGGCGGAATCTTCGGCACCATTATGGGCGTTCAGGAAAAGGAGCAGGCGTTCATCGTGGAAATCGATGATAACGTCAAAATCAAAGTGGCGCGCGGTTCCATTGCGCGAAAAATAGGCAAAGAAGATGGCGGTGCGTGATATCGTCAAATATGGCAAACCGATCCTGCGGATGAAAACTCGCCGCATCGAAACCATCGACGATTCCGTTCGCGAGTTGGTGAACGACATGATCGATACCATGTTCGCGGCGGACGGCATCGGGCTGGCCGCGCCGCAGGTTGATGAATCCATCGCGCTCTGCATCGTGAACATGGGAATGATGTTCGAAGGCGAGGCCCCGAAGGCATTCATTAATCCGGAAATCCTCGCGGAAGATGGTTCAACGATTCTTGAAGAAGGCTGTCTGAGCATCCCGGATATCCGCGAGGAAGTGGCGCGCGCCGAAACCATCAAAGTCAGGTACCGCGATCTGGAGGGAGTCGAGCACGTTGAGGATTTTAATCAAATGCCGGCGCGGGTGCTGCAGCACGAAATCGATCATCTCAACGGCGTTTTGTTCATCGATCGTATCAGCCCCATACGCCGGAAACTGCTGGCGAAGAAATTAAAGGCCATCGCAGACGGCAAATCGGATCACGAATCGAAAAAATCATGAAAATCATTTTCATGGGGACGCCGCAATTTGCTGTGCCAAGTTTGGAGGCCATCCACAGGAGTTCTCATGAGTTAGTTGCCGTGGTCACCGCGCCCGACAAGCCGGTGGGCCGCGGCCTCAGAATCCAGCCCGCGCCGATAAAACGCGCGGCGGAGAAAATCGGAGTCCCGATTTTGCAGCCCGCCGATTTGAACGATCCCAAATTCATCGACGCCATCAAAAATTTTCACGCGGACTTGTTTGTGGTCGTGGCTTTTCGGATTTTGCCGGCGGCGGTGTTTCGTATTCCGCCCAAAGGGACGATCAATTTGCACGCCTCGCTTTTGCCGAAATATCGCGGCGCTGCGCCCATCAACTGGGCTATCATCAACGGCGAACCCGAAACCGGGGTGTCCACCATTTTCATTCAGGAACAGGTGGACGCCGGCGATCTCCTTCTGCAAAAACATGTGCCCATCGCCGAAGACGAAACCGCCGGCGAACTGCAGGATAAATTAGCAGCGGTCGGGGCAGAGTTGTTATTGGAAACGATCACTCAAGTTGAATCCGGCAGGGCGACACCGCGGCGGCAAAGCGGCGAAATCACCAAGGCTCCCAAGCTGACAAAAGAGCTGATGCGCATTCACTGGAACGACGCTGCGGAAAAAATTCGTAATCTCATTCGCGGGTTGAGCCCCAGCCCGGGAGCGTTTACTTTTTTAAATGGTAAAATGATGAAGCTGCTGCGCGCGACGGTAGTGGATTCTCAAGCAGTCAATCCACCCGGACGGGTTTTGGAGGTGGAGAAAAAAAGCGGGCGAATCGTCGTTGGGTGCGGCGCGGGCCGGCTGGCGATCCACGAATTGCAAATGGAAGGTAAGCGCTCGATGACCGCCAAAGAATTTTTAATGGGTCATTCTTTACATGTTGGCGACACGTTCGATTAAAACCTCTGTGCGCAAGCTGGCCGTCGATATCCTCGAAAAGATTTTTGCCGACGGCATGTACGCCGATGAAGCGCTGGCAAACGGATTGGCGGGCACCAAACTAAGCCAGCGGGATCGATCGCTGCTGCTGGAGTTGGTGAATGGAACCGTTCGTTGGCGCGGCCAACTCGACTGGATTTTGGGAGAATTATTTCATGGAAGATTCGAAACGAGTCCGCTGCGGCTGAGATCGATTTTGGAAGTGAGTTTGTATCAACTAAAATTTTTGGACAAAATTCCAAGCTACGCCGCGGTCTCCGAGGCGGTGGAACTTGCCAAACATTCGGGCGGCCAGTCGTGGGGTAAGTTAGTCAACGGTGTGCTGCGGAGTTATTTGAGGGACCCGCAAAAGTTTTCGGCGCCGCCTCGCGAAAAAAATCTCGTCGCAGCACTGGCCATTCAATATTCGCATCCGCAGTGGATGATAGAAAGATGGCTTGCGCGGTACGGAATCGCCGACACGGAGCGTCTGTGCGAATACAACAATCGCCGGCCGCTGATTTCCATCCGCATCAATCCCGCTAAAACTACGCGCGCGCTTCTTCTAAAAAAATTTGAAGAGCTTGGAATGCGCGCCGAGCCCTCCAAATTTTTTGACGACTTTATCCTTCTGCACCAGCCCGATGACGTGAGTGCGCTGCCGCTGTTCCAACAGGGATGGTTTGCCATTCAAGACGAAAGCACGGCCATTCCCTGCCGGTTGCTTTCGCCGCAGAAAGGAGAAACCATTTTGGATATGTGCGCCGCGCCCGGGGGAAAGAGCTGCTACCTCGCGCATTTAGTGGAAGACGACGCTCGAATCATTGCGGTGGATCGCAACCCAAAACGGCTGCGGTTGCTCCAACAAAACGTCGCGCGTTTTAATTTGAAGTCGGTTCGGCCGGTGGTGGCTGACAGCGCGAATTTCAACCTCAAACCCGTTGACAAAATTTTGTTGGACGCCCCGTGTTCGGGTCTAGGGGTTTTGGCGCGCCGCTCCGATTTGCGCTGGAAACGCACTCTCGCCGATATCCCCAACATCCAGAAACTTCAGCGCGCGCTGCTGGAAAATGCCCATCGCCTACTCAAACCCGGGGGGACGCTGGTTTACTGTACCTGCACCATCGAGCCGGAAGAAAATGAAGTGGTGGTGCGCCATTTTCTCGATGAGCATAAGAATTATCAGATCAAAAAGGAAGACATCAGCATCGACAGCGAGTTTTTTTCGGAGGACGGATTTCTCCGAACCTTGCCGCAGCGACATGCGATGGACGGCAGTTTCGCGGTGAAATTGATTAAAACAAAATAGTGGTATGATGAACTTTAAAACTTTGCTGAAAAATATTTTTACGCGCCGTCGCCTCGCCGTTTTGGGCGCCGTGCTCGCGATTTTATTTTTGATCACGCTCGTTTTCGACAAGATAATCATGCCGTGGTACACCAAACACGACGAGGCCCTGGCGGTGCCAAACGTGGTGGCCCAGCCCTACGAAAGCGCGAAAGAGCTTTTGGAGATGCAGGGCCTCACCGTGGTCAAACAGGGGGAAAAGCACGATCCCACTCTTCCGTTCGGTTACGTGGCGGATCAAAATCCCCGTCCCAATCGGTTGGTTAAAAAGGGCCGGCGCGTTTACCTGACCATCAGCGTGGGCGAGCGGGAAGTAGAAGTGCCCGAGGTGCGCGGACTCTCCGAAACCAACGCGGAAGAAATCCTGAAAAGCGTCGGGCTGCGCGTAGGCGAACGCGATTACAAATATATCATCGACGAATTGCCAAAGGTGGTTTTGGATCAATTGCCGCCGCCGAAAACGTTCGTCAAACATAACAGCGCCGTGGATATAACCATCAGCTTGGGCGAGCCGGTCGCGAACGTCATCGTGCCGTCGCTTTTGGGAAAAACCATCGAGACGGCAAAGCGTGAAATTCAAAAATCTGGCTTGATCATCGGGCAGATCAGTTATCGCCAGAACAATGATTTGTTGCCCAACACGGTTATCCAGCAATCTTTAGAGGCCGGCGTCAGCACGGCCTACGGCGACACCTTGGACATTGTGGTGAGTTCCATCAGCAATCCCAACCGGTAAACCAAAATGATCATTCTCGCCCCTTCGATTCTTTCAGCGGATTTTTCGAGGTTGTCCGAACAAGTCAAAATTGCGGAAACGGCTGGCGCGGATTGGTTTCATTTGGACGTGATGGACGGCCACTTCGTGCCCAACCTCACCTTTGGGCCGCTGATGGTGGCGGCCATGCGCAAACTCAGCCAACTGCCGCTGGATGTCCATTTGATGATCGAGAATCCGGATGCGTATGTCGGCGCATTTCGCGAAGCCGGCGCCGACCGCATCACCATCCACGTGGAGGCGACCGTTCATCTCAATCGCTCCGTTCGCCTGGTTAAGGAACTGGGCGCGCAGGTGGGCGTCGCACTCAATCCGGGGACGCCGCTGGTGGTTTTGGAAGAAATCTTACACGAATTGGATTCAGTTTTGATCATGAGTGTGAACCCGGGTTTTGGTGGACAGAGTTTTATTTCAACGGCGGTCAACAAAATTCAAAAACTTTCAGAGCAGATTCGTCAATCCAAGCGGTCTATCTTAATCGCAGTGGACGGCGGGGTGGACCGCAACACCACGCCGGAAGTGGTGAAAGCCGGGGCAAATGTGCTGGTGGCCGGATCGGCAATTTTCGGCGCCGCCGACATTGGCAAAGCCATCGCGGAGATTCGCAGCGCCGCCGTGAAGGCAGAGCGCTAAATTCTAAATCTTTATGAATGTTGCCTCTCTAAAAATTTCTTGACAAGAATTAATTTATTAATTATATTTTTGTGGTTTTCAAGAAAAATGAGGAGGAGGAATGACTGCCATGCAGAGAGGTACGGTCAAGTGGTTCAATGACAACAAAGGTTATGGGTTCATCGTCAACGAAGCGGGTGAAGATGTTTTCGTGCACTTCTCCGTAATTGAAATGGAAGGATACAAAACCCTTCAAGAAGGCTCGGAGGTGCAATTCGAAAGCATTAACGGTGAAAAGGGATTGCACGCAACGAAGGTGCTGAAGGTTTAAACCACTTACCGAATCGACCCAAAATTAACCCCGATTAAAAAGTCGGGGTTTTGTTTATTCTGCAATTTTTGTGGGAGCATACCATTGAAATTTACAAAAACCGACATCGACAAGATCGCGCGCGTGCTGGGCGCCGAGGCCAAATTGTGGGGAAACAACTACCGCTTCATCATCGAAAACAAAGAGGACGGCCGCAAGCTCTCGCTGGAAATTTACCCCAACATTCCCATTGGAAAATTGTCCGGAAATTTGATCAGCGTTTATACCCATAACGCTCATCTGCAACTGCATTTTTGCACCGGCTATGTTGCCAGCGACATGTTAGGGGAGGTGACGTTTATCGGCGAGCACCAGGGGCGTCTCTCTGGCCTCATCATTGAAAAAGAGGCGGGATGCTCGTTATATTCGAACGTCGATACCAGTCTTCTTTCCGGAGATTTCACCAAGCTGGGCCCGGAGGTCATGCTCTCTGGGATTGCATTGTCCCTCTCGGAGGGCATCCTTCCCAAAACGGAATAGCGCTGTGTGTAATGGAATATTTGCTGACGGAATTTTTAAATTTTCTCCAAATCGAAAAGAATGCCGCCGCCAATACCGTTGCATCCTATCAAAATGATTTAACGCGATACCTTAAATTTTTGAAAGAGCGCGGCGTCACCGAGATTAGGCAAACCCGTCCCAGTGATATCCTTGCTTTGATCGAAACACTGCGCAGCGTTGATTATGCGCCCAGCAGCACCGCGCGCAATCTCTCGGCAATTCGAACCTTCCACCGTTTTTTGGCGCGCGAAAATTATGTGGAGCAGGACCCCACCACCGACATCAGCTTCCCCAAATTGTCAAAGTATTTGCCCGACACTCTCAGCCAATTTGAAATCGAGCGCATTCTCGCTCAGCCCGACGTAACCACACCCAAGGGGCTGCGAGACAAAGCGATGTTGGAAATGCTGTACGCGGCGGGGCTGCGCGTCTCCGAGCTGATCGCTCTGCGGCTTTCCGACTTATTTTTTTCCGATGGCTTCATTCGAGTATTTGGCAAAGGCAGCAAAGAACGCATTGTGCCCATCGGCGAACAGGCCATTTATTTTACTGAGCAATATCTGAAAACCGTCCGTCCATCGCAGGCGCGCCCCGGCAGCGGCGATTACATTTTTCTGAGCCATCTCGGAAAGAAACTTACGCGTATGGGTTTGTGGCTGATTTTGCGGGGCTATGTTGTGGAGGCTGGCATCGCCAAAAAAGTATCGCCGCATACCTTTCGCCATTCCTTTGCCACGCATCTTATCGAAGGCGGTGCTGATTTGCGTGCGGTTCAGGAAATGTTGGGTCATGCAGATATTTCCAGCACGCAGATTTACACTCATTTGGATCGCGAGTACATAAAAGAAGTTCATAGAAATTTTCACCCGCGAGAAAGGCGACCGGAAAAGAGTTCGATTTAAAAAACTTTGGACACCGAAACAACAAAAATAGCGGCTCTTCGGTGCTTTCGGGGTCATTCAGTGTTTAACAATAAAAACAATGGTGAGTATGAAAGCGCAAAACCAAGAGCGCAAATCCAATTTTAAGACAGATTCGAATATTGAAATCAAACCCGTCTATTCGGCTGCGGACGTCCGCCGTCAGCCGCTCGATAGCCCCGGCGAATATCCTTTTACGAGAGGAATTTATCCGAATATGTACCGCAGCCAACTTTGGACGATGCGGCAGTACAGCGGCTACGCCACGGCGGAAGAAACCAACCAGCGCTTTCGCTATTTGCTGGAGCGCGGACAGACCGGCTTGTCGGTGGCGTTCGATCTTCCCACCCAAATGGGATATGATTCCGATCACCCCATGGCCGAGGGCGAAGTCGGGAAAGCCGGCGTCGCCATTGACAGCCTCGAAGACATGGAAATACTGTTCAATGAGATCCCTCTCGAAAAAATTACAACATCGATGACCATCAACTCCACGGCCGCCATCCTACTGGCTTTTTATATTGCCATGGCCAAAAAACAGGGCGCCGATTTAAAAAATCTCAGCGGCACCACCCAAAACGACATTTTGAAAGAATACATCGCGCGCTCGACCTACATTTTTCCGCCCGCGCCCTCGATGCGATTGGTTACGGATATTTTCGAATTCTGCAAAGATCATCTGCCGCGCTGGAACACCATTTCCATCAGCGGCTACCACATCCGCGAGGCCGGTTCGAATGCGGTGCAGGAGCTGGCGTTCACGTTTGCCAACGCCATCGCTTATGTTGACGCGGCGTTGAAACGCGGCTTGAATATCGATGATTTTTCCGCGCGGCTTTCATTTTTTTTCGCGTGCCACAATTATTTTTTTGAGGAGATTGCCAAGTTCCGGGCGGCTCGCCGCATTTGGGCGCGCATCATGAAAGAGCGTTTTGAAGCGCAGAATCCACGTTCGTGGATGCTACGGTTTCATACTCAAACCGCGGGTTCGGCGCTCACGGCGCAGCAGCCCGAGAACAACATCGTCCGCGTCGCATTACAAGCGTTAGCGGCGATTTTGGGAGGCACGCAATCGCTGCACACCAACTCCAAAGATGAAGCGCTGGCGCTGCCCACCGAGGAGGCGGTGCGAATTGCACTGCGCACGCAACAAATCATCGCATACGAATCCGGAACAGCGGATACGGTCGATCCACTTGGGGGGGCCTATTTTTTGGAAGCGCTAACCGACGAAATCGAGAAGCGCGTTTGGGATTATTTAAAAAAAATTGACGAGATGGGCGGCGCTATTCGCGCCATCGAAACGAAATTTTTTCAAACCGAAATTGCCAACAGCGCTTATGCCTATCAGAAGGCCATTGAAACCAAAGAAAGAATTGTCGTCGGCGTCAACGAATTTGTTGAAACGGAGACCATCAAACCAAGAATCTTGAAAGTCGATCCGCGGGTGCGCGACCGCCAGGCAAAACGACTGCAGCGGCTTCGCAAAACGCGCGGTCATGAAAAAGTCGCCAACCTGTTGCATAAGTTGCAGCGCGCCGCCGAAACGAATTCCAATTTAATCCCAATCATAATCGAGTGCGTTGAGGCTTACGCAACTTTGGGAGAAATTTCCGCAACTCTACGACAGGTTTTTGGGAGCTACCGCGAGCAATGAAACCGACTGCAAACGAAGAGCCGATCACCGCCGAGCAGATTTTGCCGCATTTGAAGAATCAAATAATTGGGCGCGGTATTTACTGTTTTCGTCAAATTGGTTCAACTAATGAGCACCTTCGCCGGCTCTGCCGGAATGGGGAAGAGGAGGGGGCCGTGGTAATTGCCGACCGCCAAACACAGGGAAGGGGCCGGCATCAACGCAACTGGCATTCGCCGCCGGGACTGGGCTTGTGGTTTTCCGTACTGTTGCGGCCCACGACATTTTTGAATCGTTTAGGGTTGATTTCATTGTTGTCGGGTTTGGCGATCGCGGAGGCCATCGCCGAACAGACCGGCCTCTCGCCGAAATTGAAATGGCCAAACGACGTTTTGCTCAACTCGAAAAAGGTATGTGGAATTTTAGCCGAGTCGGAAATAAAAAATGGTTCAGCCGATATCAGTCTCGGTGTTGGCATTAACGTGAATCACCGGAAAAAGGATTTTCCGGAGTCGATTCAGCAGCTCGCGACTTCATTATATCTTGAAACCGGAGCGCCAATCGACCGGCTTCACCTTTTAGTTAAAGCCCTTCAAAAGTTAGAGAAGTTTTATCGTTTGTTTTTGAACGGCGAGCATGAAAAAATCCGCCGCAATTGGTTGCGGCTCTGCATTCATAACGAAATGGCTGTAAAAGTAGCAAGCGGCGAAACCATTATTGAGGGACGATTCCAGAAGATTGACGAAAATGGAGAAATGCTGCTGCAAGATGCGAGCGGAAAAATTTTAAAGGTTCGCTCTGGCGACCTGTGATGGCCAACTTGTGAGACGAGAGTAATTTGTAAAGATTAGAAGGAGTGTTATGGCAGTCAAGAAGCCAAGGATTTTGGTCGTGGACGACGAGAAGCTCATCAGCGATATGCTGTTCGAATTGCTGCAAAAGAAAAATTTCGAGGTGAGCATCGCCAACAGCGGCAAAGCCGCGCTGGAGAAAATCAAAAACGGAGTTTTTGATCTGATTATTACCGATCTCTACCTTCAGGATCTCAACGGGATGGAGATCTTAAAATCTGCAAAAGCAGTCGATCCCAAGACTGGTGTAATTATGATCACGGCGCACAGTTCGGTTGAAAGCGCCGTCGAGGCCATGAAAGTGGGCGCGTATGACTATGTGACTAAAGGCTCATCGCTCGACGAGATTGAGGTTACGGTCGCTAAGTTTTTTAGCTATCAAAAATTAGTCAATGAAAACGAGTTCTTGAAAAAGGAGTTGGGCCATCGCTACGGCATGGACAACATCGTCGGCAAAAGCGCTAAAATGAAGAAAATTTTCGAAACCGTGGATATGGTGGCGCCAAGCAACGCCACGGTCTTAATTCAAGGTCCGAGCGGTACTGGCAAGGAAGTGATTGCGCGGGCTATACATACGGCCAGCAGTCGCAGCGCTCAACCCTTCATCAAAATCAATTGCGCCGCCATCCCGGAGGGTTTGATGGAGAGTGAATTGTTCGGCCACGAAAAAGGCGCATTCACCGGCGCGCTCAAAAGTACAAAGGGGCGGTTTGAGCTGGCCGACGGCGGCACGTTGCTTCTCGATGAGATCAGCGAAATCAAACCCAGCTTGCAGGCCAAGCTGTTGCGCGTTTTGCAGGAAAAAGAATTCGAGAAAGTCGGCAACCCGCACCCGGTGCAGGTGGATGTGCGGGTCATCGCGACCTCCAATCGCGATTTGCAGGAGGAGATCAAACGGGGCAATTTCCGCGAGGATTTGTATTATCGTTTGAACGTCGTTCGCATTGTGCTGCCGCCGCTGAAAGAGCGCAAGGAAGATATCCCACTGCTGGTTGATCATTTTGTGGATCGCTTCGCCAAAGAAAATAAGCGAAAAATTTTAGGTGTGGATGAAGAAGCGATGCAGCGACTCATAAATTATGACTGGCCGGGAAATGTGCGCGAGTTGGAAAACACAATTGAGCGCGCCGTAGTTATTTGCAAGGATCAAATCATCGAGCCCAAACACCTCATTTTAGATACCGAAGATGGGGGAGACCTGAGCCGATCAAAAACCATTGAACTGCCATCTGAGATGACGCTCCAGCAACTTGAGCAGGAGATGATTCTAAAGACGTTGAAAGAACAGGGAGGAAACCGCACTTGGACCGCAAAAAAATTAGGCATCAGTGTGCGCACTTTGAGGAATAAGTTAAACGAATATCGCGCAGGAGGAGTCGTTTTTGAGGAGGATACCGAAAAAGAAGGATAGGCAAAAAAAGCCTCGCATAGGCAAAACATTCCTACTGTTCCGTCCGGTTATTTGGCCACCACCCCGCAAAAACCCGATTTGTTATCCTGTCATAAGCATCAATTTCACATCATCTTAGGCGACGACCAGTCGTCAACATGATAGTCTCCTTCTTTACTGGCATAGGGCTTGCGTAACCACCCGCGTTCCCAAGAGGGAATAAGGAGAAACCTCTAAAAGATGAACGGAGTGATCGTTATGCAACCTACCTACAACTACAGCCTATGGAAGGAATACCGGTTACACAAAGATTTACAGTCCCGCGAGCAGCTCTTGCTCAAATACCTGCCCTTAGTGAAATATGTGGCGAGCAAAATGATGTTTTCGCTGCCCAACTGCGTTGATTATAATGATCTCATGAGCGCTGGCGTGATGGGTTTGATTGGGGCGCTGGAGAGATTCAATCCGGACCAGGGCGTGAAGTTCGAAACGTTTGTGCTGCCGCGCATCAAAGGCGCCATTTTGGATGAGTTGCGAACGTTGGATTGGGCGCCGCGTTCTCTGCGTTCAAAAGCACGATTTGTTGAAAAGACCAGTCAACGGTTGGAAATAGTATTGGGACGCGGGGTGAGCGGGCATGAGATCGCCGACGCGATGGACATGGAAATCGATGAATACGGGGGCGTGATGTTAGAGCTTTCAAAAGCATCCTTGCTTTCTCTGGACGGCAGCCGGCTGGAGGAAAACGAAAATTTCACCTCAATGTATGATTTGGTAGAAAGCGCTGAGTCGGACCGGCCAAATAGCAGTTTAGAGAATGAAGAGATGAAAAAAGTATTGCTGCAGGCGATCGACAACTTGAATGAACAAGAAAAACTGGTGATGGCACTTTACTATTATGAAGAGTTAACGCTAAAAGAAATTGGCCAGGTTTTGAACATCACAGAATCTCGAGTATCACAAATTCATAGCAAAGCTATCGCGAATCTGAGGTCTGCGCTTGCCGAAGAAGTGCTTAATTAAGAAATCGAGGAGGATAGAATCCAATGACGGCTACAAAACGCATTCAAAACAAGCAGAAAGCAAATAACGAAAATCACGAGAGCGACTTTCCGTTCAATGATTTCATGAAAAAGCTAAACGAGGCGATCGAGTTCGAAAGAGGGAGTCTGTTTGTTCTGGAACAACATTCCAGTGCGCTAAAAAAAGTGGCAAGTAAAGGCGAGGGAATCGATTTCATAAATGACGTTCAGTTCCCTCTCGGGAGCGGTTTATCTGCCTGGGTCGCTCAAAAAGGCAAGATGATTTATCTGCCGGATATTCATCGTGGCAGCCGGCACGGCCTCAAACCGATCCGCTCCTATTTATCCATGCCCATTGAAGTCAATAATAAAACGGTCGCCGTTTTAAATTTAGGACACGTTGTACCCAATGCCTTCGACAAAAGAACTTTTGCCACGATTAAGGCCATGAGCAAAAACATCACCCGCAAAGTTTATGAGCGCGTGTAAAGACGTAATGAGGTTAGGTAGCAATGAAGATAAGTGCTAAGATTCTACTATTCGGTCTGTTTATTTTAAATATTGTTGGAACTGCCAAATCACAAATCCACGCATCAAGCGCCCAACAAAATTTGTCCATCAATTTGAAGTCGCGCGCGGTTGTTGTTGGACCTGTGATCACGTTAGGCGATATTGGTTACATAGTTTTACAGGATAGTGTGAAGCGATCCATGCTGACGTCAATAAAAATCGGCGATGCGCCGCCGCCAGGAGAATCCAGTGAAATTTCTTTGAATTACATCAAAAAGTGTTTAAAGATAGCTGGTTTCAAAGATGATATTTCAGCCCTTCGCGGCCCTAAAGTAATACGAGTAACAACGGCGCAAATTGAGATTGATAAAGCTATCTTGAAAGAGGAATATGCCTACTCACAGAAAAAGTTTAAGAATTTAAATGAATTATCTTGTATCTTAATCTAAGTTTTCTTATAATTTGACACAATCCATCAGAACGAGATGCGCATGTTGACTAAAAAACTAAGGGATCTAATATGTTAGTCCTAACAAGGAAGTTGGGTGAGACGATTGTCATTGGTGATAATATTATTATTAAGGTAGTCGATATTCACGGCAAGCAGATTAGATTGGGAATTGAAGCCCCGAGTGAAATAACCATTTTTCGCGGCGAAATCTACGAGAGAATTCAGCAAGAAAACAAAGGAAGTAAGGCGGAACCTAAAGATCCCCAAAGGCGCTCTAGCGAGGAATTCAAGCACTCATAGGTCGTCCTTCCATTGAAGACCTACCCATTTTTTACTGTCCCGCGCGATCCCAATATTTAATCTTGATTTTTTTGGTTAATTTGTTTATTTAGTAGTCGCTTATAAACAAACAAATAATAATTGAGCGATGAAAACTGTCGAAGCAAAAACAATTTCGGTAATAATAAAGCTCGATGTTTTTGCAGCGTTAAATGGTCATCTGCCAAAACTAAGTTCCGAGAACGAACAAAGATTATACGTTGAAAAGTTTTTTTCCGAAAGATACGGCCAGGGAGAAGGCAGACTTCAAATCCTTCAAAAGAAATCTAAGGCAAAACTTACGTGGTTTGGAGTTTTAAATCCGAAGAGCGAAGCATTGCATCAAGCCGCCTTAAATCATGCTAAAAATAAAAATTATAGGGAGGCCATAACAAACTGGGTGAACGCGGTCGCCATCAACTCGAAAGATCCAGATTATTACTTCAATTTGGGTATCGCCTTTTTCGAGATCCGAAATTATAAGGAGTCCATCGAAAACTTAAAACGCACACTGGTGATATGTCCGATCTATCATCGGGCACATTTGATTCTGGGCACGGTGTATCTAAAAACGCGCCGCTTTGAAGAAGCTGAGTTACACCTGAAGGAGAGCATCAATTTCAATCCCAACAATGGACTCGCATATCTGAATTTAGGAGCGGTTTACAGTATTTTAAAGCGCTATGATAGTGGCATCAATATGTTCATGAGGGTTCTTGATTTGGCGCCTAATGAGCCAAGAGCCTATTTTGGATTAGGAAAAATCTATTCCATCAAAGGCGATATAGAGAAAGCCAATCACTATTTTAAGCGTGTCATCGAATTAGATAAGAATAGTGATTTAGCGAATCACGCAAAACGAGCCTTACAATCGCAGCCAAGTCACTCAACGGAGCAAACAACACCAGAAAAAATAATATTAGACGCGAGTGATATTGAAAACCTCTATCAAGAAGGCTATAAGGCATTTCTGTTTACAGATTATGATCGCGCAATCGAAATGTATCAGGCCTATTTGAATAAGAAATCAGAGGACGATTTTGTTTGGTTCGCGTTGGGTGAAGCGTGCTTGAGGTCTGGTCAGCTAACGAAATCAGTGGATTCTTTTCAGATGGCAATAAAATTGAATCCAAGCAAAAGCTTATATTACAAAGAATTGGCGGTAGCATACTATTATCTGCAAAAAGACCACGAGATAAACGAGTGTGTTATGAAAGCCAAACAACTGGGTAAAAGCGACAGCATCCTAAATGCGTTGCAAGGATATTCATTGCTGAAAAGTGAAAAAGCAAAGGAAGCGGTTTTGGCACTTGAAGAAGCGACTCGCATGAACTCAAATAATCTATTTGGAAAATTGTTTTTGGCGATTGCATATCGCAAGATAGGGAATAACGAGTCTGCAATGAATTTGCTTCACGAAATTAAGAATTCGAAGGCGAAAAGCCCTCTTACAGCAGAAGCCGAGGCGTTAATGAAACCATAATAAACATTATGTAAACCTTTCAATCCTTCATCGAGTCGCGTCACCGCAGCAATACCATTTTACGATGCTCCACCAAATCGCCGGCCTTCATCCCGTACACATATACCCCGCTGGCCACGGCCTGGCCGTAGTGATCACTTCCGTTCCACTCGATCTGATATCGCCCCGCCTCTTTCGTTTCATCCACCAGCGTGGTTACTTCCTGACCGAGCAAGTTGAAAATTTTCAATACCACGTGCGCTTTGCGCGGCAAGTCGTAGCGGATGATGGTGCGCGGATTAAATGGGTTGGGGAAATTGGGAAGTAACCGGGTTTCTTTGGGCAAAAGTACGATATCGTTCTCTGGCACCGCCGTGGCCAGATCGTACAACTCTTTCGCCTCCTGTTCCGAAAGCGCGACGTTGAGGATGCGCACGTCGTCGATTTCGCCGGTGAAATTGTATTGATTGTCGCCGGGCAGCATCTGCGCGATAGTGAGATCAAAACTGGTGGGCAAAATCGTGCCAACCCATTGGGCGGAAGCAGTGAGCGCGCCGTTGAGAAAAATCTTCGCGGTGCCGCTGCCGTACGTGACGGTAACGTGATAAAGCGAATCCGCGCGCAGCGCTTGTCGCGTGTCTAAATCAAAAATCCCGCTGGTGGTTTTGGCGGTCCAGCGCAAGTGGCCAGAGGGAATAATCGAAACCTTCCAGCGGTTCTGCCAACTGCCGTGGGAGATGACGAATGCCTCGCGCGGCAGAATGGCAGCGATTTTTATCCAGCAGCTCACGGAAATCGATTCCTCGAAATTCAACGTGGGGTGCAGCGGCACACGGATGAAATCGTCCACGCCATCAAATGTGTAGGCGCTATTGGGATGGCCGAGTCGATCGCTCACCAGGGTTGCGCCAAAAACCGATCCATGATTGCCGAACCCGCTCTCATCAAGGGCGCTGCCGGTGAAGGAATAGTAAGCCACCAACTTCCCGACGACAACAAACAAACTTGCCTCAGCCGCCGCGCCATTGCTATCCTGCACCAGGCAGCGGATGGTATAATACCCTTGCGCCGCCGGCGCCGTCCAGTTCACGGTGTCACCGCTGCCGGTAATAACCCCCTGTTCGGCATGCCAAAGGTAAATGAGGCTGTCGCCATCGGCATCGCTGGCCTGGCAAGAGAGCGTGCTGGTTTCACCCACATCAAGGGTGGCAGGATGGGCCGTCAGACTCTGGATGACCGGCGCGTGATTGTCCACCACGATCAGCGTGAGAGTTTTGGAGTCGCTGCCGCCGGCGTTATCTTCCACCGCACAGGTGATGTCATAGGCTCCGGCGCTCTCCGGCGCCGTCCAGGTGACCGCTGCACCTGTGCCGTTGATTTGACCTGCGGACGCGCTCCAGTTGAACGTCAGCGGCTGGCCGTCGCGCTCTTCGGCGGTGCAGTATAGCGTGGCGGGCTGGCCAATAAACCCCGGCTGGGGATTCGCCGCCAGCGCTTTGATGCGCGGCGGATGGTTTGCGACCGTCTGTCCGGAACGGTAATCCAGCACCACCCCATCAATGAGCATGCGATCGCGATCAAACGTAATCGCGCCGCCGGCCGGAGCCTGCACCAATTGCACCGCTTGATTAGCAGGAATCGTGATCAGCGCTGCGTCGCTGACGCCGGTTGCCAAAAATTGGTTTGCCACTGCGTCGTATAGATCGTACCTCCCATGGTCGAGAACCAGCGTGACTGATTTATCTTCAGAATAGGGATTGAAAAAAAGATAAGTTGGATAAGCTGGGCCGCGAAAATAATCGGTCTTCAGTAAATCCAATTTCAAAATTAAGGGAACATCCGTGGTGTCGATGATGCCGCCGAGGATTCCCACATGGGAGGAGGCGTAGAGAACGAGATTGGTGTAACCCCAGCCGCCGGCAACAGCGTCGCCGGTGGCAAAAGGTGAGCGGCCAAAATGTTCTTTGCGAATCGCTTCATGTCCAATGTAGGAGTTTGCGTCATACAGGCGCGACCATTCCTCACTGTCCTGATTTTCCGGCGGCAAGTAATTGGGATAAAACAGGCGAGCAGCGTTGGCGGCGTTCAGCACCCATTTACCGATGGCGCGGGCGAAACGATCATCGTAGCGGGTCATCGGCACCAGCGCGCCGATGTGCTGGATGGTATTCATCAAGAATGCGTAGTCATTCGCGGAAACTTCGCCGATGAGACCGTGCACGTCGTAGCCACCCCAGTTGCCGAGGATCGCCCCCCAACTGCGCAGCGGCCCAACATCAAAGCACCAGTTCAGCAATTTTTGCAAATTATAATTCGTGCCCAACTCTGCGTTCATACGCGCCGCGGCGTAAACTCCGTAGGGCAACTGCAGCTCGTAGGAAGGATTTGACGTGCGGCTGTTTAAAAATTCCATTGCCCATTCCGCGCCAAGCCGGTACTTCTCCTCCCCTGTTTTCACAAAGGCATGGTACAGAATCCAGGCAATGGCGCCGGCAGCTTCGGGCTGGCGCACGCCGCTGGCGTTGGGCGTCATGGTGGAGAACGACCACGCGCGATAGTTCATGTTGGGAACGTTCCACGGCGCGGCGCTGCCGCCCATGGCCTCCACCGCCCGCAGCCACTGCTCCGCGATGGTAGTGAATTGATTGGCGAAATCGCCGGCGTTGGGATAGAGATCATACAACTGATAAAAGAACACGTTGGGCATGGTCTCGTACCACCAGTCGTCGCCGCTGTGCGCCACCGGTTGATTGAGGTAGATGTTCTCCTCGGCGCGGCGATTGAAATATTCCTCGCATAACAGCGCCCAGTTCTCACCGTGCTGATTGCTTTTGTCGATCCCAACCAAGGTGGCGCCGATCACCGCGGGCAGCACGTTGATGGCCTCTGAGAAATTCTGCCGCGGCGTGCCCACCACCGTGTGCAGGCCGAAGCTGTCGTGGGTGGGATAGTTCACCGTGTTGGTGATGCGCCAGATGAGCGGCAGGTACTGGCCGCTGCGGTTGAAATCAAAGGCCAGCGAATCGTAGCCGGCAGCTACCTGTTTCCAGTTGCGCATCTCGTAGGGCGTCGGCAGGTTGGGCATCATCTCGATGCGGGGAATATCAATCTGCTGAGCGGAAATCGTGTTAAGCAAACAAAGGGAAAATATTACAGGGAAAACCCAAGCGCGTATTTTGTGTGTCATTTCAGAAATGGCGAATTACTCGCCCTTATTTGATTTCGTAGGTCGACCAGTCGGGTCGACCTACATTATTTGCGAAATTTGCGAAGAGACGCCGGTAGGCCGACCAGACTGGTCGACCTGCCGAAATTTATCCCCAACGAAACGCGTTTTCCATCTGCGGGCAACGGCGGATATACTCCCGTAGATCGCTCAACTTAGCTGTTGCCAGTGCAATGCAGGTATCGGCGCCTCCGTAATAGATTCGCACTTCATCATTCTGCACGGTCCAGCCGCAGGGGAATACCACGTCATCCACGTCGCCTTCGCGCTCGTATGGCGTGCGCGGGCCGAAAATCCATTCATCGCTGCGGCGCAGGAGTTTAGCGGGGTCGTTCAAATCCAACAACGCGAGTCCCAGCCGGTAGATAACGCCGCCGCCGGTGCGACGAACGCCGTGGTAAAGCACAAGCCAGCCTTCCGGGATTTGCAGCGGCGGTGGCGAAAGGCCGATTTTGTTGGCATCCCACCAGCCGCCTTCGCGGGCGCGAATGACAATGCGGTGATCGCCCCAGTGCTGCATATCAGGCGAAAAAGAAATCCAGATGTGCGCGCCCACATTTGGCGAGGGGCTGGTCGGCCGGTGCAACATTGCCCATCGGCCATTAAAACGAACCGGAAAGAGCGCGGCGTCTTTATCCTCCGGGGGCATCACGGCTCCCAAGCGCTCGAATTTGACGAAGTCTTGGGTTTTGGCTAAGGAGACCAGGGGGCCGCCGCGAGAGTAGGCGGTGTAAGCGAGGTAGTATTCTTTTAATTCATCAACATACGTGATTCTCGGGTCTTCCACTCCCCACAGCTCTTCGGGATAGTGTTGGGGATCGGGCGGAAAAGTCGGCTGGGGGTCGATGTGCCAATTAGTAATGCCGTCGTTGCTCCTGGCTACGGTTAAATGGGAATGGCCTTTCAAATCTTCCACGCGTGCCAACAGGACGGTCTGGCCATTCACCATGGTCGCGCCACAGTTAAAAACCGTATTGGCCGGATAGGGCCAGTTCTCAACTGTAAGAATTGGGTTGCCAGAGTAGCGCTGGAAAAGTTCAGTGTAGTTAGCCTTCATAGTCCTCCTCAATTTGTTTATACCCAGTTACAAAGTGATCAAAGTCAATTATGTTACTTTTTCAAAAACGGAGAGCTCGCTTCGGGCGCAAGGGGTGGATTGAAGACGTTGAGCGATTGCTCCATGGCGTGCATTTCAGTTAACGACAAAAGCCAAGCCAGCGTCGATTCGGCGCCCTGATTTTGATTCAAGCGATCTACGTGCAAGCCGTCGTAACCGGCGCCGGTGTTGGGATCATATAGTGCCAAGCCCAGATCATTTCGGCCTAGAAACCACTCAAATGCGATGCGCGCTTTCTCTAACCAAAAGTAATCCTCTGTGGCTCGAAACGCTTGCAAGCACGCCGACACCGTGGCGTGGGTCAGCGTGGGTTGTTGATCGAATTGCGCACGCTCGCCACCGCGGCGATACCAGCCATTCGACCCGATGGGGCGAAAATGGCCGTCTTCTGCGCTCTGAATGCTCAAAAGCCATTTCAAAGATTGCAGCCCAATATCGAATGCTTTGTCATTGGACATTCCGCGCCCGCTAAGGATCAGTGCATGGCTGAGTTTGGCATTATCATAAGTGACGATGTCCTCGAACCACTGCCAATTTTCCTCGGCTGTGTTTTCATACAGCTCAACCAATCGCTGTGTGAGGGTGTCGCGGATTTGACTTACCGTGCGGTCGCCACTGAAACGCGTGAGATACTCGTGGATCCCCAGGAGCGCAAATGCCCAGGCGCGCGGGGAAGTGAAGGTTGTGACGGTCGGCAGCGCGCTATCGAACAACTGGGTGGCCCACATTTGCAAATCGCGGTGGTGTGAGCGCCCGACACAGGTGCCCAGCGTCCATAAAGCTCTACCATGGCTATCTTCGGAGCCGGCCTTTTCTAACCAGTGCCGATCAAAAGCCAAGAAGTTGCGAAAACGCTTTAGTTCCGAATTAAAAGCATGAGTCAGGAAAGCCGCGTAGGTTTTTGCCAACGATTGCAATTGTGCGGTTTCAATGCCAATCTCCTGCAAGAGAACGGTGAGCAGCAGAGCGCGCGCATTGTCGTCGGTGCAGTATCCGTCTTCAAAGCGGGGGATGGAAAAGGTCGCGTGCTGTAGCATGCCGGTGGAATCGGTCATTTTTACCAGATGCTCCAAGCGGATGGCAGGGAGTTGTCTTTTTTGCGCATCGAGGGTTTTGACGGCATAGGGTCGCGCTAATCGCGCTGGTTGCTTGCCACGCGATTTCTGGAAGACTTCCATGTATAAGTGGGCCACGTTGCTCCAAATCATCTCGCGGCCGAGCATATAGGCTTTCTTGCGCATGGCATGGCGTCGGGGTTCTTCCCGTAGCAGCGCCATCAGTTCCTGCGCGATGGCCTTGGAATCGGCGAATGGTACCAGCACGCCGCGGCCATCGGCCAGCAATTCCTCGGCATGCCAATACGGAGTAGAAATAACCGCTTTGCCGCAGCCAAAAGAATAGGAAAGTGTTCCCGAAGTAATTTGTGCGCGATTCAAATACGGGGTGATGTAAATATCCGCGGCGCCAATAAATTCCTTCAATTCCTCGAGCTCGACGAAGCGGTTATAGAAAATTACATGGCTTTTAATTCCCAAATCACGCGCCAAGCGCTCCAAAGCGAGGCGATAGGATTCCCCCTGCTGACGCACAACGTTGGGGTGGGTGGCACCCAGAACAATGTAAACCACATTGGGAAATTCCGCGATAACCTGCGGCAATGCTTTCAACACGTATTCGATGCCTTTGTTGGGAGAGAGCAAGCCGAATGTCAGAATTACCAACCGCCCTTCCACGCCAAATTGATCTTTGTAAAAATTGGGATCGATAAAGGGCATATCGGGAATGCCGTGCGGGATCAAGTCGATTTTTTCTTCGGGGACTTTGTAAATTTCTTTGAGGAATAATTTACCGCGTTCCGTCATACAAACCAGGCGCGTGGAAAGAGACGTCAGCTCCTTCATCACCCGCCGCTGATCCGCAGTGGGTTCCTCGAGGATGGTATGCAGCGTTGTTACCACTGGCATGTGGAGGTTGCGAAGTAATCCTAAAACATGACTACCCGCCATGCCACCGAAGATTCCAAACTCATGCTGCAGCGATACGATATCGGTGTTATTGAAATTCAAATAATCCGCGGCTCGGTGATATGAGTTTAAATCTTGTTCGGCAATCTCGAAGCGCACCTCCTCGGGGTAATCGTAACCCTCCTCGGTGTCATTCACCGCCACAACAAAACTCTTGCTTTCATGATATTGCTCGGCTACAGCATGACACAAATCATACGTAAACGTTGCGATGCCGCACTGGCGCGGCACATAATCCGCGACAAAAGCGATCTTTCTAAGATTGTTCATGTCGCTTAACCGTCCAACGATTTCTCATTCACATTTATTTTTCACTGTTCAAGATATCTTAACAACGTTCGCCGTGCAATGGCATTGGCTTCCACTTCCAGCAAGGCATACAACGCCTCAATCGTCGATTCCGCGCCGGCGTTATTATTGATCTCATTTGCGGAGAGAATGCCATCGAAGCCGCGGCCGGTGCGCGGATCGTACATTTGCGCCCGCGCCGAATTATTACCGAAAAACCAGGTTGCCAGTTCCCCGGCCAGTTCGGCGAAACGATCTTCATGAGTTATTCTGTGCAGCGCCAGCGCTGCCAATATCGGGGGTCGAATTGCATACGCAATCTGCGAATATTGTTCGGTGCGGCGAATCCAAATGCTGTCGTCACGCGCAAACTCAAATTCGCGAGGGAAACCCTTTGTGATCCAATCAGGATAAAAATGTGATGCCTCCAACTTTGCCGCGCTCACTAATTTTTCTTCATCAAGCAACTCACCGATGATGGCCAGTGCGTGCGCCTGACTATTGGCCCAGCCATGCCAGATATTTCGCCACGAGCGAAAAAGGCCGTAGGGAAAAGTTTTTGCGTCGCCCAACTGCATAGCGCTCAAGCCTTCGGCAAAGATTTTAAGATAGTGCTTCACGCGCTCGTCGCCGCTGGCCTGGGCATAAGCCGCCAACCCCAGCAAAAGCTCAGAGGTCGCATCGGCTGCTGAGTTGTACAATAGCCATTTCGGCGAGGGGAATTCGGCCACGGTGTCTACCTCCGGATAATGCCGCAGCAGCGTGTCGATGTGCGCGAATGTTTTTTCCAGATGCGATTTCAAAATTTCGGCGTACCGTGGATCGCGTTGGCGAAACACACGATAGCCTTCTCCCAACGCCCAAATGCCGCGCGCCGACCACCAGCCCAAACTTTTGAAACTGGTTTTGCCGTCGCGGTTAATGTGGTGGTCCGCGAACAGGAAATTGTAAAACAGACCGTCTTCCGCCTGCAGGTGGCGGCAGAAATCGATCAGCCGGCGCGCGCGGCGCAGACTGGTGGTGTCGTTCGCAATTTCATAATGGCGGAGATAGAGCACGGCCGCGCGGGCGGCATCGTCAACGCAGGCGATGCCCTCATCTTGCGCGTCCACCCATTTGTAATCTGGGTATTCGGAGTAGATGTGAATGATGGCCATGTCTTTGCCGTCCAACGCGATCTCTTCATAAAGATGATTGAGATGAGCGAAATGAACGAGATCTAGAGCAACTTCGGGCGGCGAATTCTCGCACGCAAAAAAGATGAGGAACGAAAAACAGACGAAGATCGCTAGGCGGACTTTCATTGATGGCATCGCGAATTCATAACTTTAAGCTCGAATGTCGAAAAACGAAATACAAAGCCCGTTCAAAATACGAATATCAAATTGCAAAAACTGCTCGTTCACGGGGTGGAAATCCTCACAGAAATAGTTCTCATTTGATTCTCGAAAGCGCAAAACCATTGTCTAATCATATTGCCTAAAAATTACTTTTGCCCTGGTCGATTGCTCTCAGAAATAATTTTCTCTGTCAGTCCTTTTTTAACCCAAATCCTTTGAATTTGCTCTTTTTGAATTTGTCTTGAATTTCGATTTTCGGATTTTTTGCGGATTACGGTACTGAGATTTCTGCAATTCATTTCAACCCCGAGGTCGCCATGCTTTCAATAAAATATTTCTGGAAAAACGTGTATGCCACAATCACCGGCAGCGCCAAAAGGGTGGCCGCCGCCAGCTGCGCCCCCAACTGTGACTCTGCGCCACCGCCGACGGCAAACAGGGTCACCAGCTGCGGCATGGTCATGAGGCGCGGCTCGCGAATCACAATCAGCGGCCACAGCACTTCGTTCCACGTGGTCATAAAAGTCAGGATGCCGACGGTAATCAGCGGCGGCACTGAGAGCGGCCAGATGACTTTGAAAATGATTTGCAGCTCGCTGCAGCCGTCGATGCGCGCGGCATCGATGACATCCTGGGGTACGCTCTGAAAATATTGCCGAAACAGTAGGATGCCGAGCGCGCTCACCAACCACGGCACAATCAGCGCCCAATAAGTATTCACCCAGCCAAACTTCACCATGAGGATGTACAACGGGATCAAAATAATTTGAAACGGGATCATCATCGTGAACAGCACCAGATAAAAAATGGCATCGCGGCCGCGAAAACGCAGGCGGCTGAGCGCGTAGCCCACCATCGAGCAAAACACCAGCACGCCGGCCGTAACAGCGAGCGCCACCAAAAGACTGTTGACAAAGGCTCGCAATATGGGAATTTTTTCGAACACCAGTTGATAACTATCGAGCGTCAATTTCGAGGGCAGGAGACCGAATCCGCCAACTTCGGATTCCGGTCGAACGGTGGCGCTCAACATCCACAAAAAGGGATAGATGAAAAGGATCGTCCAAATTATCAGCAGCAGATACAGGATGAGCTTTTTCATTTTCATCACGAATTAATCAATAATATCAAAACGTGAGACGTGAAACGCCAGACGTGAGCGTCGCCACACCTTCTATGTTTCACATTAGCGCCTCTTGCTCAATCACCTTGCGCTGAACTAATACCACCACAAACACCACCGCCGCAAACAAGAAGGCCAGCGTCGCTGCGTATCCCATCTGATAAAACGTGAAGCCCTGGTTGTAAATGTAGAGCACCGCCGAGAGCGTGGAATTCATCGGCCCGCCGCCGGTCATAATGTAGGGCTCGATGAACAAAGCGAAGCCGTTGATGGTGGAGAGAATCACCACCAGAAAAATCGTCGGGTTGATCATCGGTAAAGTGATGCGGCGGAATTTGTACCAGTGCGATGCCCCCTCCAACTCCGCGGCCTCGTAGAGATGGCGCGGCACGCCTTGCAGTCCCACTAAAAACAGCACGATGTACAATCCCACATTTTTCCACGTCGCCATGATGGCGATGCTGGGCATGGCCAATTTGGGGCTGGTGAGCCACGGCACTTTCGGCAGCCCGATGGTGGCGAGCAGCAGGTTGAGCACACCGGTGTCCTGCGCATAAAGCTGATCCCAGAGAATGGTGATGACGACGCCGGAGACCACCACCGGCATAAAAAACGACGCGCGAAAAAATCCGCGAAATTTGATGCGCTGGTTCAGCAATTCCGCCAGCGCCAGCGCGATGAGCAGTTGCAGTGGAATATGCACCGCCAAAAATATCCCGGTGTTGGCGAGGGCTTTGAAAAACAGACGGTCGTGAAACAAGCGATAGAAATTGCTAAGCCCTACCCACTGCATGGGGGAAACGATATCCCACTTGTGAAAGATGAGCACGAAACAAAAGATGACGGGGAATGCCACGAACAGACTGAAATGTGCCACATAGGGCATCACCAGCCAGTAGCCGGCACGGTCGCCTTTCGGTGTGAACCGCGAGACGCGAGAGGTGAGACGTGGCGTTTGCATTTTGATCGTGTTGGTCCTCTACCCTGTTTATCGCAAAATCAGCTCCACCCGTTGAGCCGCGTCGGCCACGGCTTGCGTCGAAGATTTCGCTCCGTAAATAACGCTGGCTTCGTACTCCTGCGAGATGGCGTCGAAAATTTCTTTCATGTTGTGATAGACATCGACGCCGCGCACGTACTCAGCCTGCTGCGCAAATCGCACCATCATTGGGTTGCGGGCAAAGTAACCCTGAAACTGGGCATCTTCCAAAATGCCCTGACGTAGCGGCAATTGATTGGTCATCTCCAGCAAGCGCAGATCGCTTTCACGGCTAATCAGAAATTCTACAAACTTCAGCACCGGCGCGATGGGCTTCTCACTTTTAAACACCACGATGTTTTTGAAATCGCCATAGGTATAAACCGGGCCGCTAAAGTTGTCTGGCACCGGCAGCGGCGCAAAATCGTACTCAAAGCCCGGCGGCTTCAACTTCTCCGCGTGAGCAATTTCCCACGGCCCGGTGAAGCGCGTGGCCGCGCGCCCGGATAAAAATGGATCGCCGCGCGCCTGTGATTTTTCCATCGGGAAATAGCCGCGCTGAAACATGCTGCGAAAAAAATCGAACACCGCCACCGCTGCCGCATGGTTGAACGCCAGACGGCCGTTTGCAATCAAAGTTTGGCCGCCCGAGGCCGCGATGTAGTGCGCATAAAAATCGAAATAGCGCTGCCACCACAGCGCGCGGATATCTGCCAGTCCCATGTAGCGATCGCGATAGCCATCGCCGTCCAAATCCGCAGCGATGACCTCCGCCTGCGCCGCAAATTCGGAGTAGGTTCGCGGCGGCGCCGAGAAGCCGTTCTCCGCCAATAGCTTGCGGTTGTAAATCATCATCACAGGATTGCTTTTCCAAGGCACTTGATAGAGTTTGCCGTCTAGAGCTCGCGCCTCTTCCAAAATCTCGGGTTTGACGCGCCTCCGCAGCAGCGAATCAAAATCCGCGTCATCGCTCAGCGCTATCAGGACGCCAGCGTTAACATACAACTGCACGTCCCCCGGCCACATGTTAGAATACACATCTGGGGTGCTTTTTCCAACCACCGCCGCGAGAATCACTTCCTCACTAGACTGCCCCTCCGGAATCGGCTGATGCCTCACTGGCAGTTCCGGATGTTGACGATTCCACTCCGCGACCAGCACTCGCGCCAGCTCAACTTCGTACGGATTGTTCGCCGACCAGTAAGTGATCGTTTGCGCTCCCGATTTGTCCGTGCCTGTGCCGAGTGAACAGGCCAGCAGCATCAAGAGTAGAAAGCTGATCCGAATAATTTTGAAATTGGTTTTAAATCGCGACGTCATAATTTTGTTGGACGCGGATAAAAGCAGATTCACACTGATTTTTTATCTGTGTTCATCTGTGCAAATCCGCGTCCTAACGTTTTGCATTACTTGCTAAACGTAAACAAGCTAATGGGCTGCTGCGCCCAGTCATCCGTAACTGTGAGCGCCGCCAACTTGCGCTCATCGATCACAATCTCGGTGCGTGCTCGCAACTCGCTAGTCACCGCGGCGACCGCACGCTCCTTTTTGTGTACAAGGAGTTCCGCGCGGATTTGTTCTTTCACTTCCGGCAGCGAAACTCGGCGCGCGGGTTTGCGATCGATGATCTTGAAAACCGAGTAGCCACCATGAGGCGGCCCGCCTGCCTGCGCGGGCAGGCCAGAAATCTCCAGCGGGCCGCAGATCTCTCCCTCCATCCCGGCAAATGCTTGTTCGCCGATAGCGCCGTACATGCCTTTTGAAAAGTAACCGAACTCGCCGCCGCGCGCCGCCGCCCACTTGCGAATCGAATGCTGCTTCGCCAACGCGGCGATGTCCTGACCCTGTTCAATTGCGCGTTTGATTTTTTCCGCCTCCTCCTTTGTGCGCACCAACACTTCGCGAATGTTGACCTGTGCCGGCACGTCATATTTTTCGCGGTGACGCTCAAAATACCCTGCGATTTCCTCCTCGCTTACCGTTATCGCTTTTTCAATTTCCTCGCGGCATTTCAACGAAAGCAATTCTTCTTTTATCCGCTCGAATTCTTCGGTGACCTTCGGCGCAGTGTGCAGTCCCCGGCGCCGTGCTTCCTTCGCAAGAAACTCATCGCGCACCATGATACCGATGCCGTTTTTCAAACTCGTCCGGCTTTGAGTGTTGGGGCGGTCGGGCAGCGGCATCTGACTAAGCTTGCTCAAAAAGTCGGCGATGGTCCAGCTGCCGCCATCAAATTCCACCAACGTATCATGCAAGTGCTCGGCAATGTTGAATAGCGCCTGCTGAATTTCCGCATCGAGAGGCTTGGGGATAAACTTTGGCGCGTCATTTTTGGGTTCAACCAAATAGCTCGCTAACAGTGAAAATGCCGGCCCTTTCATCTTCACATTTTTGGGAGTCATGAAGTCGCTGATAAACGCGCGCGCGGCTTGCGCTTCCTTGCGGCGCTGGATGAGCTTGCGAATGTAACTTTTGCGGCTCTGATACCCGGCCTCTGTCAAAAGTGGATTGCGAACGCGCGAAGTCACCTTGATGATGTGATAACCCCACTTGGTGCGCACCGGCGGTGAGATTTCGCCGGGCTGCAACTGGAACGCGGCTTCTTCAAAATCCGGATCCATGTCGCCCCAGGTGAATTCGCCGAGATCGCCGCCGCTCTCGGCCAAATTCGCATCGCTAAATGTTGCGCGCGCTATCTCCTCAAACGACGCCCCTGTTTGCAATCGTTCATACATTCGCCAAGCCTCGGCTTCATTTTTGCTGAAAAGATGCTGCGCGCGAAGCGTTTCGTTGAGCTGCATATAGGCGCGTCGCATTTCCTTTTCGGTGATGTTGATCTGATTCTGCACCACCTCGCGATAAAGCTGCTTGAGCGCCTCTTTGTTGCGGTAATATTCCAGCAGCGCTTGCACTTTGGGATCGCGATCAAAACCGCGGCGCACGGCCTCCGCGGCGAGCAGTTTGCGATCGATCATCCAGTTGAGATGGGTGGTTTTGCGCTCGTCAACATTAGCCGATTTTTTGAGATACGGGTGCGGCGTCAACTCATAACTGGTGAGGAACTCTTTCTCCGAAATCGGCTGTCCGTTGATGCGTGCAAGGTCAGATTCCGCCAGCCGCTCGCGTTGGCAGCCGACGGCCAGAAAAGCGCATTGCGCATAGAACAAAGAGCATAACGAAAAGCACCGCATGCACTTTGTGAAATGCGACCTGCGCCGCCACAGCATAAGGCCGAGTAAAAACCCAAAATATAGGAACGAAAGCGACGTCATGTTAATTTTGAAAAAGTCCATGCTTTGCCTATTGGCGCCATGCATTCTGAGCTATGCGAACTAAAATTCTAATGCTAAAGTAAACCGCTGCGTATTATCGAGCCGGCCAAAGTCAGCATAAGCATAATCTAATTTCAATTTCACATTGCCCAAAAAGCGCGTGGCGACTCCGCCGCCAAACGTCAGGCCCTCTTCGCTATCATCGAGCAGTAAATTGCTGTAGCCGCCGCGCAGCGAAACGGTTTTCCACAGTTGATATTCAAAGCCGAGATTGAGGCTCTCGGTGTTATCGGTTGGGTGCACAAACTCTATGGCCACAGTGATGCGATTGTTCTCGCGGCTGATGACATCCTTCGCGACACCGGCCTGAAAATATAACGGCAGCGGCCAGGAGTCGGTGTCCAGTCGCGCCTCCACGCGCTCGTTGTTACCAGTGTGGATGGGATCGATGTCCACCAGCACCAGCGCATCTTTGCCGGCGAGACGCATATCGGTGCCGAAATTGGTGAGCGCCGCGCCGATGCGTAGGCCGTAGAGGCCGGTATCAAAGAGGGTGCCGAGATCAACAGCGATGCCGTGAGCCGACATTTGCGAAATGCGCTGGTTAATGTATTTCACCGAGCCGCCAATGGTGAAGCGGTCGGTCAACTTGCGCGCGTAGCTGAGTCCGATAGCCAGATCGCCAACGCTAAAAAAGTTGCCCGTGCCCTCCGGCATATCGATGGTGCGTTCGGGTAGATCTGCAGTACTCAACACGGTCACCATGCCGCCTAAGGTACCCGCGTCGCCCAGTGGAATGACGATGCCGGCGAAATCAAAATTGATGTCGGCCAGCCATTCGGTGTGCACCAACACGACCTCGTTTTTCTGGAGGTTGGCGAGGCCGGCGGGATTCCAGTAGAGCGCGGTGGCATCATCGGCGATGGAGACGAAAGCGCCGCCCATGCCAATGGCGCGCGAACCCACGCCGATTCCCAAAAACGAGGCAGCGGTGGTGCCCACTTTGGTCACGCTGCCGCGCTGCTGCGCTGCGACGTGAGAGGAGGCGGCCAACACGCCCAACGTGATGGCGAAAACCGTGAGTCGTGGTAACGGATTTCTTTTCATAAAACCGCACCTAAAGTTTTTTACATTGTGAGCTGTAGGTCAACCAGTCAGGTCGACCTACAGATTAAATCATTTTATGATCGCAAACTTTCCGACTTTGCTGCCGAGGCCTGGCGCCTCCACATGAAAGATGTAAAGCCCATACGCGATGTCCATGCCGTCTTTCGAGACTAAATCCCAGGTGGCGGCGCCGTCATCGATGGCGGTATCGTGCTCGATGGTATCCACTAACTGGCCGCGCACAGTGTAGATGCGAATGGTGCATTTCGGCGGCAGATGAATGAACGAGATGCGGCGCTCGCCGCGGCCAAAACGAAAGCGATTGGGCGGCTCCCAGGTGGCGGCAATCACGTAAGGGTTGGGCACCACCGCAACGCGTTCCAACTCCCTCACCGCCTTTTGGGTATCAAAGCTTTGCGGACGCACGGTGAACTCGAAATACTCGCCGGTACGGAAGGGCTTGGTAGTGGTGATGCGATAGATGTCGCCCGGCTGCGGCGGTCGCGGCTCGGTGATGGTGCTGTCCACTCTAAAAGAAATCGACCAACTGGTTTTGAAATTACCGGAGACCGGCGGCTTGCCGGCAGAGTCGCCCATCGCTAAAACGATGCGGTCGCCCGGCGTAAACTGCTGATTGCGATCTTGATCGAAAAACATGAACGCTTCGGCGCGATCGTCGGTGAGATTCACCAGTTGAAAATTAGTGGGAATCTGCTGCTGTCCAAACAACAAACGCACTGAGGTATCCACTACGGTATCGAAAAAGCGTAGCTCAAAATCACTGGGAAGAGGAACATTGCGTCCGGAAAACAAGCCGTCGAATCCCACATTGACGAGGTAGTTGCTATTGCCCACCAACCAGCCGCTTTCCTCGTTCAGCAACGACACGGTCGTATCATTAAAAAAGTTGACGATGAGGCCATCGAAAAACGGACTGACCTGACCTTGTTCACGCAACTCCAGATTTTCCAGCAGCACTTCGCCTTTGGTTTGATTGATGATGCTGAATTTCGGCGTGGTGTCAATATGAAATGGCGAGTCGTCTTCAAACAACACGCGGTAGGTAGAGATTTCGGAAATCAGCCGATGATCGACAAGCTCCGGAAAAACGGCGCCGGTGCCCGGCCCACTGTGAGTGATTTCGCCACCCGCCGGAATCTCCGGCGCGATGTAGCCGGCAGCCGGCGCATTGGGAACAACGCGCACGGTGTTGAGATCGGTGGCAACCACGTTGCCGAGGATATCGGTCTTCAAAATGGCAGTGGTTTCGGAGGGCGGAATGCCTTCGAGGGCGCCGGTAACCGAAGTTTCAACGAAGCCACGGTCGTAGGCCACCACCGCATAATAATAAGTCTGGCCATTTTGCACATCGGTGTCCGTCCACACGTGGCGGAGGCCGGTGTCATTCCCCACGTTAAATTTGATGCCGTTGATGTCGATGGGGTGCGGCCCTTTGATGCCGTTTTTGAGATCGAACTGCGCCACTGGCTTGCGGAAGGTCAGGTTGCCAAAGCTGTCGGTGATGATGCGCGGTTCGAGGAATTCCGGATCGGTGGCCTTATAAATGTTGTAGCCCTCAAAGTCAAACTCCTGCAAAAAGCGGTCAAACGAGCGCTCCGCCGCGTCATCCCAATATAACGTCACCTTGCCATCGCCGGGCACAGCTTTGAGGGTGGCTTTCAGCGGCGGCTCGGCAAAGCGGTAGTCGGCGTCGAAAATCTGCTGCACCGTTTCTTTGGTGCGCACCAGATCGTCGCGATCTTCTCCAAACAATAACGCCATGGAGAAGCTTTCGGTCTGCCCGGCCTTCAGCGGAAACAGTCCGGAGGAGAAAAACATGCCGAGGTTCACCGACTGGAGGAGCTCGTTGCGCGGCGGCAACGCTTTGTTGAAAACGGACCAATTTTCTTCATCGTTGATCAATTCATAAAAATGCACTGGGAAAATAGAAAAGCCAGTGAGTCCGATTTGATCCGATTCGTCGGGATCGGTAGCGTCGAAATTGGGCTCGCCGGCGGTGGGAAGGCCATCGGCTTCACCGGCATCTGGCTCGGTGTATTGGAGATCGAACGGCCCCACGCCATCGGCGCCCAGGTCGTCGTTCAGTGGCTCGCCGGTATCCCAGGTGCCGTTGCCGTTGAGATCGGAAAAAGGCCGCCAGTCGCTATCGTTGTCGATACCATCGTCGCGGCGCTCGTCGATCATGCCATCCTCGTCATTATCTATGCCATCGGTGGCATTGCCCGGGCTTTCCAAAAAGCCATAGCCGGCGTATCCTACCGGCCGCCAATTGCCCGGGGTGCCGCGGTCGTCGGAGTCCCAGGCGAAGGCGATATCCAGCCGTGTATCGTACGAGCCGCTGTCGTCGCCGGAGTCGTCGGTGCCGCCCACTCCCCAATCGATGTATTGCGCGTAAAGCGCTTTGTCGTAATCGGTGGTGGCTTCGTTGGTGATTTCATAGAGCCAGAAAATGTTATCTTCTGCCAGGACGTTAGACCATTGGAATCCGCGCGTCGCCACTTCCACGCCGATGCCGCGGCGCTCGGGGTCGCGGGCATCCGGAAAAAAATCAAACTCTTCATCGGGGTCGTCATCATACACAAAGTAGGTCTCCAACTGCGCGTTGAACACGCCGCGGCCGAAAAAGCCATTCCAGAAACCCGCCCACTCTGGCGGCCGGTCCGGCCAGGCCGCCGGCCAGGTGTTGGGATCATCGCTCAACGCCGGTTCATTTTGCGCCGGATTAAAATAACCGGGCAGCGGCGCCCATCCCCACGGCACGAGTTCCGGCGAGAGATCAACGAACTCGCGATACATCGTTTCCATGGGATGAATAAGGTTACCGTGAATATCGCGGGTTTCGACTTGCACGACGATCGGCACGCCATCGACGTATGAGTGGCCGGAACCTTTCGGCCACTCACCGGAAGGCTGATTCGGCCAGTTGGCGACCTCGCCGTGATTTTTGAACAACGTGCGCACAAGATTGCCGTCCATGATGCCCTCGCGGGTGTTGCGGCGATGGCCAACGTTGGGGTCCGGCGTGCGCTGTGAAAATGCCGGCTCGTTCATCAAAACAAAGAAAACCGCTGCGAATGAAAGAAGTTTAGTTTTCATAGCATGCTCATTTAGTGGAACAATGGAGGGTTGGAGTAATGGATAGTTAGATTCCGGATCCGCCACCCCAGTACTCCAGCACTCCAATCATAGTCAAAAACTGATCGTCATCCCGGTCTCAATCCGCCGCGGCGCGGAATAGAAGTCCGGGCGCAGAATAAACTCCTGCAAATTGTTGACGCCGCGCGGCGTGCCCGAGCTAAACACGTCGATGGTGAAGCCGGCGCGGCCGGTGTCGCTGTACACTTCCAACTCATTTTTGCGATCAGTGAGATTATAAAATCTTACAAAGAAGCTGTAATTCAAACCGCCGATTTTAAAGTTTTTGGTGGCATACAAATCGATGTTGTAGAACAACGGTTTGCGGCCGCCGTTTTCCACGGACTCGCGAATATTTTGTTTTGTAGGCGTGTACGGCAGGCCGCTGCCCAACTTGCCGATCACCCCCACTACGAAATTGTTGGGGTTGCCGGCGGTCACCGTGGCATTCAGACTATGCGTGCGATCCCAATCGAGCGGCACCAACTGTTTGGTGGTTTCAATGGGGGGATCGGACTGCTCATTCAAAAACGCATCATTCGGATCCGAAGCATTGCCGCGCGCAATTTGAAACGTGTAATCAACATTGGCCGAAAATCCGCCGGCGAGCCGCTTCTCCAGCGCCACGGTCACCCCCTTCACGCTGCCATAGTCGCGGTTGATGTAGCGTGCGAAGCGATCCTGCTCAACGTTGCGTAGCACCTCCGTACCCAGCAAGTTGCGAATGTCTTTCAGGTATGCCGTGATATCGATGGCGAGGTTGTCCGTCAACTGCTGCTGCAGACCGATTTCATAAATCACCGTTTTCTGCGGCTTCAGCTCCGCGTTGCCCACGGTGTTGAGCAGACTGTTGGGCGGGGTACTGATGCTGGATTGTAGCGGAAAGACTTCAAACTCGGGATTGCGATATAGAAAATCAAAAACCGGAATTTGAAAAAAGTGTCCGTACGACAAGTGAATGGCGCCGCGCTCGGAAATGGGATAGGCGATGCCAAACCGCGGGCTGAGTTGGCTGCTTTTTCCAGCCGCGCGCTTCGGCGAATTCACCGGGTCGCTCAAATCGATAGGCACTACGTAATCGGGGTTGAAAAAATCATAGCGTAAACCAAGGTTCACCACCATGAAATCGAATTCCATTTTATCCTGCACATACGCCGAAAACTCCAGCGGGTGCACCACAAACTGGTTGTTGTTGAACGAGCTAAGAGGCGGCTTGCGATTCTGCGGCTCATCGGGGATGACTTCAAATTCCTCCAGCCACAGCCGGTGTCGACGCGCCTCCACCCCGCTTTTGATTTGATGGCGATTCGTCGCCTGACTGGTGAGATCGAATTTGCCGATAGTGGTTTGGGTCTCGCGGCGGTACTGCCACATCTGCTGGCCACCGGTGAAAAAAGCGTTGTTGCTGGCGTCGCGCAGCCGGTTGACAGAGACATAAGGCGCATTCAAGAAATCGTCGTGTACGAATTGCTCGTAGCGGTTGCGAAAATGTGCCAGTTTCAGAGCTGAAAAGGTGCGGCCGCTGAAGACGTGGTTCCAGGTGAAGATGTGATCGCTGCCATTTTGAAAGCGGCGGTAACTGCCATCGGGATTCAATCGGAAAAGATGCTCATAAACGCGAAAATCGCGGCGCTGCAGCAGCAACTCGTAGCTCACTTTGTCCGCCGCCGAAAACTGATACGTGAGCTTGGCCTGGCCAGTCCAGCGTTCCTGCGGATTCATTGGTACTGCGGGCGAGTTGGCCTTCAAGCTGTCCACCAACTCATCACTGTAACGGAAGCCCTGGCCACGGCTGGTCACAAACCAGCCATTAGGATTGTCACCGCCAAAAAAGGAAGAATCAGAAGGCAGGAAAATGCGCTGGCCGAAAATCCAGCCGTCCTCTCTAAAATAGCGCCCGGAAGCAAAGAACGTGAACTTATCCCCGAAGCCGGGAATCGGACCGCTGAAATTCCCCTGAAAGTTGTAAATCGGATTGACGGCGTCCACGTGATGAAAGATCTCATCGCGGGTGCTGAGGTAGTCGCCCAAATAGCCGGTGATGCTGCCGTGATAAGTATTTCCTCCCTCTTTGGTGATGATGTTTACCACACCGGACATCGCCTGGCCGTATTCGGCGTTGAAGGTGCCGCTGATTACTTCCAACTCCTGGATGGCGTGATTTTCCACCTCTAACGAAAAATCGCCGGAGAAAACATCGTTGACGGTTACGCCGTTGATCAAATAGGCCACCTCCCCAATGCGGCCGCCGCGGAAGTGGCCTTCCACCACACCGGCCTGCAAGTTAACCACGTCCTGAAAGCGGTCGACCGGGAGCTTGCTAATCACCTCCGCACCCACGGAGGCCGAGGTGGAAGTTTGATCCAACTGCACCAGCGGCCGCTCCGCAACAATAGTGACCGTCTCGCCAAGTTCGACCACAGTTTCTGATAACTCGAAATTCAGCTTGGTGGTGCGATCCACTGCCACCTGCACGTTGCTGTATTGCAAATCGGTATACCCGATCATTGAGGCTTTGACTGTGTAAGCGCCGGGCGGAATGCGCAAGATGATATACTCGCCGTGGGCATCGCTGGCGGCACCGAATTGCGTGCCGACCACCACGACGTTGGCGCCGGGCAGCGGCTCGCCGGTTTTTTTATCCACCACTTTACCGGTGATCTTGCCGGTGATTCCAGCTAACGCTGGATGTTGGATTAAACCGAGCAAACAGCAAATAAGACAAATCAGTCTTCTTCGCACGATCCCGATCGGGAGCATCGCTTTACCTTTGGGTTTGAATTTATACATATTCCTCCCTCGTTTTCGCTTTTGAAAATCGGGGAGGTCAGGTGGGGTGCGCCCCACTCCCAGCCTTCCGAAATTCCATTTTTTGGAATTTCGGGGAGAAGAATTCGAGCGTTGAGCAAGATGGTAGGCGCGGGCTTAAGCCTGCGCCTACCAATCTCATCGTTGTCATTTCGAACCTCAACGCTTTTTGTCGAGGTGAGAAATCTGGCGCAAACAGATCGTTTAATGCGATTCGGTTCATCGCCTATTCGCCAAATATTCTCCGGCTCGAAATGACAACTCTCGGGCTACAAACTGAATTTGCACTCCGATTCACTTGATCAATGTCATCTTGCGCACGAATGCCTGATCGCCGGTTTGCAGACGATAAAGATAGATGCCGGTGCTGACCGACCGGCCCAAATCATCCAATCCGTTCCACTGCACGCGATAGGTTCCCTGCACATGCGGGGCGTCGATGAGCGTGCGCACCTTTTGACCCAGCAGATTGTAAATTTCCACTTTCACGTGCGTCGATGTCGGCACACGATACTCGATGGTTGTGCTGGGGTTAAAGGGGTTAGGGTAGTTTTGCGCTAAGTCAAATTTCGTGGGCTGGGTGCCACGCGGTCCGCTAACCTCGCCTGCGGATTCCACGGCAGTCACCATCAATGGGCTCAGGGAGAAATCATCCCAGAAGCTGGTGCCGGTGGCGAAGTTAAAGTAGCGCGCACGCACCGAAACGTAATGGGCTTCAGTTGGTGGCGTCAGCGGCATGGCGTATTGCTTCCAGTCCGTGTCTGCGCTGCGAATGTCAAACTTAAAATCTTCGCCGCGAATTTCTGTCCAACCCACATTGCCGCGATGCCAGGTAACGGTAAAGCCGATGCGATACCCTTCGTTCACTAACGAAGAATCCGCGCTGAAGCCCACGGTCTTAACAAAAGCTGATAAGAGATAATTCTGATTCGGATTAATCGGGATGAAATCCGAGATGAACACTACCTCGTCATTGTCGTTATCGTTCTCGATGATCTTGAGCGATTGACTACCGCTGTGCGCATCTTCATTGCTTACAGTAGCGATGATGGGAATCTCGCCGCGCGGGAAGTTCATCCACCAGTAGAACCAGCCTTCCGGCGCGTTGAAGCTGTTGTTCCAGATGTCGCCCTCCCAGCCCGGCGCATTCGGATCAACTTTGCGCAAAAATACGTCATCCACCCACGCGGTGCCAGTGGCTTGTTCCCCAAACTTGAAGGCGATGAGCACCGAGTCTGCCCGCACAGGTAACGTAAACGGATCACTCTTGATCTCGGTCCACGTGTCTACCGTCGCCTGCTCCTGCGGCAGCGGCACCACCACGTCCGTGCCAAATATTTTTACGCCGGAAGAATCAAAGAAGGAAAAGGCCAGGAAGATGGTTTCGGCATCCGAGGCAGGATTGGTGTTGACGCCTTCGGTTTGCACCCAGCCACCCACCTCCAAGAGCAGATTCTCCGCAAATCCGCCGCGATTATTGGCGCCAAAGCTGCGCGTCCAGTACTGGTTCATGTTCTCCGAAACCCACGCCGCTTCGCCATTTTGGTCGCTTTTAACAATCTTCGCCGAACGCTCACTGCTGCGCGCTTTGTCATCCGCCCACAAGACCTGCGCCGTGGTCGTGCCCGTCGTTATCCGCGTCCACAGGTGCGGACGATCGGC
>JBBIIG010000001.1:42706-53537 GCA_037446635.1 bacterium | reverse complement strand
CCTGCGCCGTGGTCGTGCCCGTCGTTATCCGCGTCCACAGGTGCGGACGATCGGCGGTTTCAAATCCCCCTTGCGGGAATACATCTCCGGCCGTTGCCATCAACGGCAGGCCCAACCAAAACAGCGTTGCAAAAAACGCGAGACATGCCTTTTTGCTCAAGCCCGCAGCAACGGGCAGGCAGGCAATCTGTGTAATTCGCCAGCTCATCAGCATCTCCTTTCTTTTAGTTTTAAAAAAGAAAAGGTGGATTAAAAAGAGCAACTAATCTGTCAGAGAATAACGCCAGTTCTCACCTCCCTTCGCGAAATTTGGGTTTGTCTCTCTTATTTGGAACGCCCCGCATTCGAGAGTTTTACCAAGCGTTCCGAATTAAAATTAGGTGTCGGGCACCACTTGATATTTCACTACCGCGGTTCGCTTGTTCTTGGGATGAACTGAAAGGCTTAATGAATTAAGATCTGTCGCCGGCCGCCCTAGCGGTCGATTTCCTCACCACCAGTTCCACTGGCACCAGGACTTGCCCAATTAAGCTGCTCTTCTTTTCCAGCATTTCCACCATTCGCCGCAAGGCCACCGCGCCCATCTCCTCTTTTTGCACGCGTATGGTTGTAAGCGGCGGGTCGAGCAGAACGTCCTGTTCAATATCATCAAAGCCGACAATGGAGATATCCTCTGGAATTTTGAGGTTATTTTCTTTCAGATATTTCATGCACCCGGTTGCCATGGCGTCGTTGCAGGCGAAGATCGCGGTTGGCTGCACGCCGCGCTTAAAAAGCCGCTCCGCGGCAGAGTAACCGCTTTCCAAAGTGGTTTCGGGGTCGTCATCTTCAACCAAAATCGGAACGAGTGGAAGGTTATGTTCCTGTAGCGCGCGTTGATAACCCTGAAAGCGCCCAATCATGCTGGGATGAGATTTATCGCCGCCGAGAAAAGCAATTTCTTTGTGCCCAAGTTGAATCAAGTGGTTGACAGCCGCACAGGCGCCACCCTCATTATCCATGAACACGGAAGTGAATCTGCCGCGCCCCGGTGAATAATCGATGAAAATGATGGGTAATTCCAAATTTTGGACATAGTCCACCAGCGCCTGCGGCACGTGCCCGGCCATGATGACGCCATCCACGTTTCGTTCCAACAAAAAACGCGGAATATGGGATCCCTCACGAAAATTTTTGGGGACGGTAGTGAGCAGGATGTAATAATGAAACTGCCGCGCCTCGAATTCGGCGCCTAAAAAAACTTTAGTGTAGAACGGCTCGGCGCGAGAAAAATGGTCATCACTTAAAATGAAACCCAGATTGGAGGTCTTCTTGGAGGCTAACACTCGCGCCGTTCGGCTGGGATAATAATTCAACTCGGCAATCGCATCTTCAACCCGTTTGCGAGTTTCGGGAGCGATGTGGCTTTTGCGATTGATTACCAGTGAAACGGTGGAAAGCGACACACCAGCTTTCTTAGCAACGTCTTTAATGGTTACAGACATGACCGTATCAAAACGTTTTAATAGTTTTTACGGCGTTTGCAAGCTTACGGTGTGCTCCAAAAAGCGCTGAGATGAGAAAATGAATCGAAACGCTTTGAATATAACAAAAACCATCTCGCGTTGTCAAGAGAAATGTGCGCTACTTAAAATTTTGGAAGGTTTGCAGTAGGGTTTTCTTTTCTTCTTCCAGTTGCTTACAGTAGCGTAGTAAGCTTTTTAGCTGGTTGCTATCTGAAGATTTGCGGATTTCCTCGCGAATCGAGTTAAGCTGGGCTTGCAGATTCTCGACTTTGATCGTAGCAATGCAATCCGCCGCCCAACGCACTAAATCTAAATCCTGCCATGCTTCATTGATAACCTTCACGATGAAAGCGGAAGTCTCCACATCATTGAAGTGATTGATCAAATCCATTTCCGTGGGGCTGCCACCGGACTTAAAAACATGATTCAAAAATGAGAGGATATGCTCCCATTTTGAGTCGCGGATGTCATCCATTTCCAAATTGCTGAAAACGAAATCCGCCATGCCCCACTCACGAATCATAATGCGCAGCAAATCCTCGATGGCGGCTTCTTTCTTCGATTTCTTCGCCGAACGTCCCAATTCGTTCAAGCGCTGGGCCATTTCCGAAGGCCGGCGGGTTGCCATCCGTTTCTGCCGAATCATGTACTGCAACTCGTCCCACAAGATCCGCTCTTCAATGGCCAGAGTCTCCGAGATTTTTCGAAGCAGTAATCGCCGTTTGATACTGTCGTGCAGTCTTGCCAGCGATTCGAGCAATGCCCGGATGGAATCTGTGCGTTTCTCGGAAGGCGCGCTCAAAATCTGTTGCAGTCGGAAATCAAGCAGCCCTTCGGCGTGTTCCACCACCTCGGCCACCCCGGCGGCGCCGGCGCTTTTGGCAAAGCTGTCCGGATCATGTCCGGCCGGCAATTTTGCAACGAAAACTTCCAGCCCCCCGGCCAATAGAATATCTGCGCCGCGCAACGTGGCCGCGGAACCGGCGGTGTCGCTGTCGTACATCAACGCCACATTTTTGGTATAGCGATGTATCAGCCGCGCGTGATCTTCCGTCAACGCGGTGCCTAGTGTCGCCACCACATTTTTGACGCCGACGGCGACGAGGCTCATCAAATCGGTGTAGCCCTCGACAAAGATGGCGCGGTCCTGCCTGCGAATCTCATCGCGATTTTGGAAGAGTCCGTACAGTAATTTGCCTTTTTCATACACCACAGTTTCTGGGGAATTGATGTATTTCGGCGAATCGTCCGCGTCGCTGATTTTGCGGCCGCCAAACGCCACCACGCGGCCGGAGAGATTCCAGATCGGGAACATCACGCGGTCGCGGAAACGATCGTAATAACCGCCGCCCTCTTTTTGCAAAATCAAGCCGGCGCGCACAAGCTGTTCGGTGCTAACAGAGTGCTGCTTTGCCCGGTGAATCAAATTGTCCCAGCCGGCCGGCGCATACCCCAAACCAAATGTCCGAATGTCGGCCTCTTCAAAACCGCGGCCGCGAAGATACGTGAGCGCGACTTTGCCGTGAGGTGAGAAAAGCTGCTCCTGAAAAAATTTTGCGGCGAACTCGTTGGTGTAATAGAGCGCTTCGTTTTCTTTGGCCGAAGTTTCGTCGCGCTCTTCAAATTCTAATTGAATGCCCGCGCGTTGGGCGAGAAACTTTACCGATTCCGGAAAGCTGATGCCCTCGTGGCGCATGAGAAACGTGAACACGTTGCCGCCGGCGCCGCAGCCGAAGCAGTGGAAAATCTGTTTCTCCGGATTGACGCTGAACGACGGCGTTTTTTCCGGGTGAAACGGACAGAGTCCAAAATAATTGCGCCCGCTCTTTTTCAGCGTCACGTATCCGGAAACCAGATCGACGACATCGGTAGCGTCGCGGATTTCGGAGATTTTGCTTTCTGGGATGGAGGTGAACATGGGTGATCACTACTCTGGCGAAAACTTGAAATCATTCAGCCAGATTAGCCGATTTATCAGATCATTCTGAGTGAGGGATTGAAGCAATCTCAGCAGTCTTTGTTCTACCGTAACATTCAGTTCTTGAGTTGTAAATATAATTCCGAAATGTTGCTTGTTCTCTTTTTGAAAGTTCTCGTGGAGTATTTTGAAATCAGAGAAATTGTTCGTTAAGACAGTCCTTTGTTGGCTTATTGCAAATTCAAACTGGCTTTTGTCATCAAAACCATCCATGCCGACTTCGTGAGAACTAACAACATCATATCCGCGAAGCCTCAAATTACGTGCTATTCTTTGACTCAAATTTTCATTAAGATACAGTTTGATATTCATCTATTTTGGTTTCGAGAAAATATGCTTGACAATCTTCAACGTTGCTTTTTCTTAATTCATCAATCTCATCCTTATGGTCGTGGTAATAGGCTAAGGCGTCAAAAATTTGTGCAGGTGTCAAATAGTCCCATGAATTGAGGAGGTCTTCAATTGATGCACCCATCTGATAATAATCGATAAGTGTCCAAACGCGTAAGCCTGTACCCGCAATAACTGCTTGCTCGACGCCAGCGGGTCCGATAATTTTCTTAATATGCGGATGTTCTGTGTTTTTTTCTTTTCTTTTTTGCATGATTTCTAACCCTCAATTCATACTAAAGAAATTCTGCTAAAATTGCAAATGATATTCACGAGTGAGTTATTGTGCGGTTTCAAAATAAATTTCTCCTTTTCTAAATTGAAACACCGCATAATCTCCTTCCGCTGTGTAACCGACGTTCACCACCAACTTCCCATCTTTCGTGCGATACTCGCTCTTGCGATGCAGATGCCCGCACAAATGCAGCTTCGGCTCCACGATTTTGAACGCTTCCGTGAAACAACGCTGACCGCCGCGGCCGCCGGTTGGCGTCAAGTCTGCCATACCGATTGGGCAAGCGTGGGTGATCAAAATATCCACTTTTTGACCGCGTAAGTTTTGGGCGGCGGCGGCCACTTCCTCGTCCGTGATGTACCACGGTTGCTTGTGCGACTTGGCCCAAATGCCGTTAATACCGGCAACGGTGAGATCAAGATAATGCACGGCTGAGCCATTCTCAAGCAGGATGTTTGTGCCATCTTTATTTTTTAATTGACGAAGTAATTCGAGGTAGTCGTTGTTTCCGAAAACGGTGAGGGTGTGAACGTTACGAATGATAGCTTCCAAATCGCCGCGCGTGATTTCATCCGCGGTGCCCCAATCGCCGGCACAGAGCAGCAGATCGGGTTTTTCGTTTTCGAGAATTTTGTGCACTGGCTCAAGATGGCCGTGCACATCAGAAATAGCGACAATTTTCATGGACGGTTAAACGTAGGAGGTGAGAAGGCAAAACGGCAAAGGCGAAAAGTGAGAGGCATTCACATACTATCCACTTCTGTCTTTTACCGTTTGCCTTCGCACGTGGATCAATCATCCTCGTCCAACTCCGGCTTGAGATACAATTTTTTGCGAATAAACAATTCTACGATGTCGCCGTCGAGCTTGCCTGCGCGAACTTCGGTTCGCAAAATTTCCAAAGTTTTCTCAATAGGAATCGCTTTTTTGTACGGCCGGTCCGGCGCGCTCAGCGCATCGAAGATATCGGCGATGCACATAATGCGCGACTGAATGGAAATTTCATCCCCCTTCAATCCCAGCGGATAGCCGCTGCCATCGAGGTATTCGTGGTGGCCAGCGGCATTGCGGGCAATATTTTGCAAATCTTTGGTGAAGGGGATTTTTTTGAGAATGTTCATGGTGTGCTCGACGTGTGACTGAACTTCCTTATACTCGGCCTCGGTGAGATTGCCGCGCACCACGGAGAGATTTTCATATTCTTTGGCGGTCAAAAAATAGCAGCGTTCACCGCGCGAATTGAGATAGGTTTTTTCCGCCAGCTCCTTGAGTCGAACGCGATCAGCCTCCGTCAAAAATCCTGGCACGTTGATGCGGTGCAGGAATGCCAAAGCGTCGTCAATTTCTGCAATCTCCTTTGCAATGGCAATCTCCAAATCGTGCAAACGAGACTCGCGGTTGGCACCGCCGGCGAACTGCTTCACTTTTTCTTCCAAAAATTGATTTTGCAAGCTGCGCTTAATGCTCTCAAATCGCTCGGCGATCACCGCCATTTGATCGTCATTGAGTTTGGTGGTTTTCTCCAGCACACTTTCGCGCACGCCGATCTTGCCAATGTCATGCAGCCAACCCGCCATGCGCAATTCCTCAATCTCGTCCGGCGTGAAGTGAATCTGCCCCAACCGCCCCTCACGTTCCTCATTGATGGCGTTGGCCATGCGCACACAATATTTTGCAACGCGTCCGGAATGTCCGGCGGTGTGCGGGCTGCGGGCGTCAATAGCGGTGGCCGAGTAGCGCACCAAAGATCGAAACACGTTGCGAATCTCTTCGATCAGCTTGACGTTGCGTAGCGCCACCGCGGCCTGCGACGCTAGCGATAAAATGATGCTTTCGAACTCGGGCTCAAACGGCACTACTTCACCACGGCCGTTCATTGAGTTAATGAGCTGCAGTACGCCGATGATCTCATCATGGTGATCGCGCATCGGCACCACCAGCATCGATTTCGAGCGATAATTGTTTTGTTGATCAAAATGCTTGTTGACGCGATACTCCACCGTCGGCGGAATTTCATAAACATCCGGAATATTTAACACCGAACCGGTGATGGCGACATATCCTGCAATGCTTTCTTTCGAAAGCGGCAGATAAAAGGCGGTGAATGGAGTTTTGCCATCGCGCTTTTGCAGCGATGCGGTTTGCGCCACCCGAAAATGCAGCTTGTTATCTTCTTTAATGTAAAGACTGCCGCCATCGGCGTGGGTGAAGCTGCGCGCCTCAGTGACAATCATCTCCAGCAGCTTGTTTAAATTGTGCTCGCTGGAAAGCGCGATGCCAATGGCATTGAGCTTGCGAATTTGCTCAGCGAGATTCATTTTTCGCGGCGGGGACACGGCAGCAGCTCCAATGAAGAAATGATAGCTCACACAGACACACGGCACGCACAGCTAAAAATGTTTTCTTTGTGCCTCTGTGGCTAAGATGACAATTAACGAAGGTTGAATTCATCCTCATCCTCGAAATCATCGTCATCGTCATCGCGGTGCAACGAGCTCATCATCGTGTTCAGCATATCGCGATACGAAGCCTTGCTCTCCCAAAAATCTTTGCTCAACATGGAGTTTTGATGCAGGCCATCCAATATGAATTCCATCGCCGCTCCCAATTCTGCCGGCCTCTGCTCATTCACGTTCATAAAACGCGTCGCGATGGATTTCAAGCCTTTGACTTTTTGCAGCGCTTTTAAGTAATCGTTGGTCGTCATCTCATCAGAAATGTCGATAGCCTGATTGTGCTTGAACCAATTCACTACCTCCGCATATACCGGCTCACCCTTTTTCATCGCGGCATACGGATCCGGAAAATATTTGAGGAAAATTATTTTCACCGCTTTGCCAATGAGCGCGCGCGCCACGTTGATCTCCCCCTCCTGCTCGCCTTCATAAACCAATTCAACTTTTCCGGTAATGGACGGCAGTGCGGCGTAAAGATCGCAAATTCGGGGAACCACGACGCTCTCATTATTTTTGATAGCGCGGCGCTCGGCGTTGCTGATGAGATTCTCCAATGCCGTCACCGTCATACGCACACTCACGCCGGATTTCTGATCCACGAACTCGCTTTTGCGCGCTTCCACCGCAATCTGTTCGATCAGCTCGCGGAAGAAATGTGGAATGTGAATTTCCCGCCCGCCATCGCGGTTCTGCCACGCTTCCTGTGCCGCGATTTTGATGCCATCCTCGATGGTGCGCGGATAATGTGTCATGATCTGCGAACCGATGCGATCTTTCAGCGGCGTGATGATGTTGCCGCGATTGGTGTAGTCCTCCGGGTTCGCGGAATAGACGATCACCACGTCCAGCGGAATGCGCACGGGAAAGCCGCGGATTTGAATATCCTTTTCCTGCATGATGTTGAAAAGCCCCACTTGAATGCGCGGCTGCAAATCCGGCAGCTCGTTGATGGCGAAGATGCCGCGATTGGTGCGCGGCAGAATTCCGAAGTGAATGACGCCCTCGTGGGCGTAATGCAAGCGCTGCGCCGCCGCTTTGATGGGATCGATGTCGCCGATCAAATCGGCGATGGTGACATCGGGCGTGGCGAGTTTTTCGCCATAGCGCTCGTCGCGGTGTAGCCACTCGATTTCCACGTCGTCGCCAAATTCTTTCACGCGGTCCGTACAGGCTTTGCAAACCGGTTTGAAGGGATTGTCGTTAATTTCACATCCTTTGATGATGGGAATATACTCATCCAGCAGCGAGGGCAAAGCGCGCAGAATTCTGGTTTTCGCCTGTCCTCGCAGTCCTAAAAGAATGATGTCATGCAGCGATAAAATGGCGTTGCACAGGGCAGGTATCACGGTGTTGTCGTAGCCGATAATTCCCGGAAAAAGTTTTTCGTTATTTCTTAATTTGGCGATGAGGTTGCGCCGCATCTCGTGTTTGACGGGTGCGACTTCATAGCCCGCCTTTCTCAACTCGCCAAGGGTTTTCGGTTTGTTCATTTGCTTTCTCAATAAATTTAAAATTTTTCTATGGGTTGAACTTTAGAGAGCAAAAATTAAGTTTGCGCTAAAATCTTTTGCTGGCCCATTGAATGCCCCCGAGAAGATGCCGCAAGAAAAGCGGATCCGAATACGACTCTATTGTATGTCCCATCGCCGTGTACCATGCGCGGCCGTCGTCAAACTCATGATACCACGCCAGCGGATGATCGCCCCCCATGTTACCGCCGGAGTAACTGCTTTCATCCAGCCGCAGTAAAACGTTGACACGCCCGGCGGGATGCGCGTGGAAGTTGTACCATTCATCTTCGCGCACCCAAATGCGCGGCAAATGAGCCGTCGAAACGTGCATCGTATCCGCAACCATCACCGCCGCCTTTTGAATTTTAGGATGACTTTCGAAATAGGCGCCCACCAACTCGCCGTACCATGGCCAATTGTATTCGGTATCGCTGGCGGAATGAATGCCCACAAAGCCGCCGCCAGCGCGAATGAAATTTTGCAGCGCCGCCTGCTGTGGCGAATTGAGCACATCGCCCGAGGTGTTGAAAAAAATTACCACGCGAAATTTAGCGAGCGAATCGCTGCTGAAAATCGCGGCCTCTTCGGTGGCGTGTACGTCGAAGTTATTTTCCAAACCCAATTGCCGCATCGCCGCAATGCCAGCGGGAATGCTGTCGTGGCGAAAGCCGGCAGTTTTTGAAAACACCAGCACTCCGAAACTATTCACTGTCATAAGCGGATTATCAGAAGAACAGTTTAGCACGAAAGTAGAAATTGTTAATAAGTATGAGCAAACCCGCTTCATTAATCCATTATCAAAGTTTGACAGAGCCGCACTCTTTATAACGTTCTCAAAGTCAGAATACACAAATCATCACTGCAGCCGCTGTTTGCGATTGCGGATGTAATCCACAAAAATGTACTCGCCCAATTTGTTGAGCGAAGAATAGTATGCCCGGCCTTTGTTGACTTCCGTCAGCTCTTTCACGAAATCCACCAGCCAGCGATCGCGCGCCACCATAAAGGTGGTGATGGTGATCTTATTTTTGCGGCACTCGCGCGCGGCGTTCAATGTTTGATTGACGATCTTTCGATCCAATCCAAAAGGATTTTTATAAATCCGGCCGCGCTCGAAAATCGCGGAGGGTTTGCCATCGGTTACCATAAAAATCTGTTTGTTGGCGTTGCGCTTGCGTTTGAGAATTCGCAAGCCCAAATCCAGAGCGTCTTTGGTGTTGGTGTGATACGGCCCGACAGCGATGCGCGGGATGTCGCTGATATCCACCTCCACGGCTTTGTCGCCAAACACCACTACGTCGAGGCTGTCTTTGGGATAACGGGTGAGAATCATCTCGGACAGGGCGAGCGCCACCTTCTTCGCCGGCGTGATGCGATCCTCGCCGTATAAAATCATGCTGTGGCTGATATCGAGCATCAGCACCGTGGCGCACGTGGTGAGATGCTCGGTTTCATATACTTCAAAATCTTCTTCTTTCAAATTGAAGTCATCCAGGCCCTCGCGGCGGATAGCATTGCTGATGGTGGAAGTGAAATCGATGTTTGACGGCTGGTCGCCAAACTTGAAGGGCTTGGTTTCACTCAGCCGCTCGATGCCCTCGCCGGCAAACGGCGACTCGTGCTCGCCCATCGGACTTTTGCGCAGCGAGGAAAAAATTTCGTTCAGGGCATCCTGTCGAATTCGGCGCGAGCCCTTGTGCGTGAGCGCGAGGATGTCGTTGAATTCTTCGATGTAGCCTTCTTTCTTCAGCCACTCCAAAAATTCATTGAAGCTCACCCCCTCTTGATCGTCGAAGATCTGGTACTCCTTGTCGAGCCGCGTCATCCACTGCAACGCTTCGGGAACATTGCCGTTGGTATGAAGCAGCAACTGGCTGAGGAGCCGCATCAGCTCGTCAAACGTCAGCTTGCTTTTGTCCTGGCCTTCGCGCCATTCGGAGTATCGGAAGATCATGTTAACCTGATAAAAAGCGAAACAGCGATAAGGATATCAATGGCTAAGGTGATTAAATATGATGGATTAATGGATTGTCGGCAGCGCCGATCCGCTTTCTCGGAATGCATCACTGGATTAATGCAATTGCTCTTTCAGTAATCCATTAATCCCTGCCTGCAGCAGGCAGGCCTGCCTGCTGCAGGCAGGCAAAGCCTCATTACTCCTCTTTGTAACAACTTAAATTTCATTATGAACTTTGTTTGCTGTCCTCTTTGCGAATATAAACTTGAGCGATTGGCCCGCCAGTTTTTCAGGCGAGACGCCTAACTGCCTGGCGCGCTCACGAAATTGATGAAGCTTGGTTGGGGACAATTTTACAGTAAGCATTTCGGGACGCCATTTTCGTTTCCCAAATATGAATATTTGAAATCAGAAATTCAAGCCTTAATTTCCAAAAAGCCCGCCCTCGACCAAGTTCAACCAGGAACCGGGTGTGGGAGTGTGAAAGTAGATAAAGCAGTTCGGTTCGGCTTGGTCGTCAAGCTAACTCATGGTCTCTTTGCAAATATGTGCCGAATGATCCGCGTTCGTGAATTGGTGCTGGAAGCCGCGTAACATCGCTACAAATTTGTTGGCCCTCCCACTGATCAAGGTGCACTCTAAAAAATAGCTTGCTTTTTGTCGCCCATATTTTAATTTTGACAATAGATTAGCCACTCAGCGTTCACTTTTGGTGATCGGCTATCTCCAACCTTTTTAACCGAGACAATGTCAACCGTGCAAACTCATCAACTGCTGGGGAAAACTGTTTCTCATTATA
>JBBIIG010000001.1:0-42696 GCA_037446635.1 bacterium | reverse complement strand
AACGGAATTTTTGGGCGGCGGCGGAATGGGCATTGTCTACAAAGCCGAAGATTTGAAACTCCGGCGCACCGTCGCCCTCAAGTTTCTTCCCACCGAGTTAACCCGCGATCCCGACATCAAAGAACGTTTCATGCACGAAGCGCAGGCCGCATCGGCGCTTGACCACCCGCGCATTGGCACCATTTACGAAATTGATGAAACCGAAGACGGCAGCCTGTTTATTGCCATGGCCTATTACGACGGCATCAATCTCAAAAGCAAAATCGACGCGGGCATCGATCTCCTCGAGGCTGTTGAAATTGCCATGCAGGTCGCCGGCGGACTTTCCAAAACTCACCAGCGGGGCATCGTCCATCGCGACATCAAACCCGCCAACATCATGATCACCAACGACGGCTTTGTGAAAATTGTGGACTTCGGGCTGGCGAAATTGAGCGGCGGCACCAAGCTCACGAAAACCGGCACTACTATGGGCACCCCCGGTTATATGTCGCCGGAACAAGTTAAAGGACAGGCGGTTGATCACCGCACCGACATCTGGGCGCTGGGCGTGATTTTGTATGAGATGGTCACCGGCGAATTGCCGTTTAAGGGCGAGCACGAAATGGCCGTCCTTTATAATATCGTCAACGCCGCACCGGTGCTGGTGACCCAGCTGAACCCGAGGGCGCCCGCGTCATTGAGCCAGATCATCACCAAAGCGTTGAGCAAAGAGCCGGAGCTGCGTTACGACAGCATGAATGACATGCTCAAAGAATTGAGCGAGGTGCGGACGCAACTGCTCGCCGGCGCCGCCGCCGGCGACGAGACCGTCCTGCTGGAAACCGCTCCCACCTTTACCCCGCCGTCAACTGGCGCGGCCACAAAAACCAGCGTGGCCGAGCCGCAAAAGCATCCGGCAACCAAAACAAGATTGGTCTCGCACGCTGCGCCGAAAAAATCCTCAGCAAAATTTTTGGTTGCGGCGGCTGCGATTTTAGCGCTGGCGGTTGCAAGTTGGTTCGGCTTCAACCAACTTAAACCGAAATATGGTTTTCTAAAAATTGATTCCAATCCCCCCGGCGCTGCCATCACTCTGGACGATCAACCCGCCGCGCAAACCACGCCCGCTCTGTTGGGTCCGTTAAAATCCGGCCAGCATAGACTTATCCTCACTCACGCCGGCTACGAAACGGTCTCGGCGTCATTCAATCTGAGCAGCGGCGACACCCTTTCAAAAATAATTGAACTCGCGGCGCTGAAACCTCGAACCGGAAACCTCTCCATAAAAAGTCAACCTGCGGGAGCAAAGATTGTAATTAACGACAAAGAAGTCGAACAAACCACGCCAGCGGATTTCCGTGATTTGGAAATTGCCGAATACCGGGTCTTATTAAACAAAGAAGGATTCCAATCGGCGGAGAAGATAATCCATCTAACTGAGGGCAGCAACGAAATGGTTGATCTCGTACTGGCGCCAGCCGCGGCTCAAGTAACGGAATCTCCACCAACTAAAAAGCCGCCGCGCCAAACGACTTCCGAAACAAAAAAAGAGCCGCCCGCTCGCGAGCCGCCTAAAACGGACCAGCCGGCGACGTTGACGGTCACGGCGGTTTTGGTCGAAAATGGCAACCAGACCCCAATCGCTGCAGAAATCTTTGTTGACGGAAAAGCCGTGGGGCAGGCTCCGCTTCCCCTGCAGCTCAAAAGCGGGGTTCATACCATCAACGCCCGAATGCTGCCCCACTTGCTTAAAAATGGCCCGCAGGAAGTGACGCTGCAGCCCGGTGAAAAGAGAAAGCTCCAGTTCGTTTTTGAAAAACTATAAAAGCAGGAGTTGTTTTATGAAACAGATCATTTTGGGATTGCTCATGATAACGCTGGCGGCGGCCGCGCCGGCGCAAAACGTCGAATTGCAGGAAGCGAAAAAATTATTCAATGAAGGGGAAATTCAAAAGTCCATTGATATTTTGCAGCGTCTGGTGACGACCCGCACTCTTTCGCCGAAGGACTACGTCGAAGCCAACGAATATTTGGCGGTGGCTTACGTCTCCACCAATCAGCAGGCGGCCGCGGAGGAAATCTTCACGCAGGTTCTGAAAAAAAACGCCGACTACCGGCCCAGCGACAACTGGTGGCCCCACCAGCGCTTGATGGCCAGCTACTACAAAACCGTCCAAAGCGTCCGGGGCTCGCTGGAGGTGCCGGCCGGGCCGGGCATTCAAACCATCGCCTTCATGGACTTTGAAAACAACTCCATCGACGACGCCGAAAAATATGCCAACCTGGGCAACGCCCTTTCCAAAATTCTGATTTCCGATTTTGGCGTGCTCAGCAACCTGCGCATCGTGGAACGGGAACGCTTGCAGTATCTGATCTCCGAGTTGGAATTGACCGACAAAAAAGTCGGCGGTAAAAATATCATGGATCCGGCCCTGGCGCCGCGCGTCGGCAAGCTGCTGGGTGCGCACTCTTTCGTCTTCGGCAGCTTCATCCGTTTTGGTAAAACTTTCCGAATTGATGTTCGGCTCGTCAAAACCGAGACCGGCGAAATTTTCAAAACCGCCTCGGTGGAAGGAAAACCGGACAACGTCTTCGAGCTGGCGAAAAAGCTCACGCTGGAAATCACCAAAAATCTCGACGTGGCCATCGAGAAAGCTGAGCGCAATAAATTAGAAAAGATCGGCAAAGAGGACGTCCCCATTGAAGCGATTGCGCTGTTAGGCGACGCCATGGCGCTGGCCAATCAGGAGGAGTACAAATTGGCCCTCACCAAATTAGAAGAAGCGCTGAAAATCGCCCCGGATTTCCCGAAGGCGCAGGACATGCTGGCGGTGGTGCGTCCTCTAGCGTTGAACAAATTTGCGGTTAACTAAATTCTCCTCCCCAAAATTCCGCTTTTGGGAATTTGGGGGAGGCTGGGAGGGGGTCTGCCCTTCTCGCCTCTCCCATTTTCAAACGTTATTCATGAAAATCCAACACCGAAGTTTTGAATTAACTCTGCTTTCACTCTGGTTGGTGCTCGCAGCCTGCGGCGGCAACAGCTTCAAAAAGGGACAGGAGTTGATGCGAAAGGGCGATTACAACTCCGCGATTTTGCAACTGCGTGTCGCGGAGGGCAAACATCCCTACGATTGGAAAATTAAGCGCGCGTTGGGAGTGGCCTATTACAAAAACCAGCAGCTCAATTTTGCCATTACCAAATTATATCAGGCCCGGCAATTGAAATTGGACGACCTCCCTACCCTGCTTTATTTAGGGTTGAGTTACGAAGCCGCCGGCAAATTGGAAGACGCCAACACCACCTTTCGCACCCTGCTTTCGTTGAACATCGAAAGCGCCCTCAGAAAGGAATTGCTGGCGCGGATGCGGGACAATCAAATCAAATTGCTGACGCAGGAAATCAAACAGAACATCGCGGATTGGCGAGCGGGAAAAGAATCTCCCATCACGCCCAACAGCGTAGCGGTGCTCTACTTTCGCAACGTCTCGGAGTGGCGGGAGATGGATCCGATTTTGAAAGGACTGGCCGAGTTGATCACCCTTGATTTGCTGAAGGTCAAAAATCTGCGGTTGAGCGATCGCATCAAGGTACAGCTTTTGTTAGAAGAACTTCAGTTTTCGCCGGCTGATTTTTTTGATCAAATTCGCGCTGCGGATGCCGGCCGGCTTTTGGGAGTCCAACACCTAATCTCCGGCGGCGTCGAACGAATTGACGACACCAAAATCCGCTTAAGCGGCGGGGTAGTGGAAACCGCCACCGGCCAACTGCGCGGGAGCGGCTCGGAAGCCAGCGGCAGCTTTTCCGATATCCTGAAATTGGAAAAACAATTGGTGATGGACTTAATCCAGGACCTGGGAATAAGACTCGCCCCCAGTGAAGCGAGCGCCATTCAAACGCTGCCCACGTTTAACAGCTTGGCGTTTATCGCGTTTTGCAAAGGACTCGATTCTGAAGACCGGCAGCTTTTTTCGGAGGCGCAATCGTACTATCAATCAGCGCTGAATTCCGACCCGAATTTCACCCTTGCTAAAGAGCGGCTCTCCCAGTTGCCTGGGGAACGGTTGTCCATTTCGGAATTGGAAAAATTGGCGAGCTAAATTAACCCTGAATAATTCACGAATTCTTCAGGGGAGCAAGTTCTATAAAAATGAAATCTCTGTTTGTTATAGACGAGGAGTAATGGAGTTCTGGATTGATGAATTGTTGATAAGGAATACATTGATCCGGTAAATCCAGCAATCCCTTAATCCATGGCTCCACCGTGTAATAATCGCGATTTCAGACTTTACATCTAAACTTTTCGATCACACTATCGGAGATAATCATGCAAAAGACTTTGCCGTTCTCAGCGGCGGGGGCGCTGGTTGGCTTACTGCTCTCGTGCGCCACCGTGAAATACCAACAAGACATAAGTCGTTATCAGGACGATATCGCGCGGCTGGAGGCCAAACTCAAAACTGACCCCAATAACTTCGATGCGCGGCGCGAGTTGGGGGTGATTTATTTTCAAACCGCGCAACACCCAGCGGCGCAAAGCCATTTGCAAAAAGCTTTCGCCCAAAAACCCGACGATCCCAAAACCAGATTTTACCTCGGCCTGACTCACGAATTCCAAAACCACGTCAGAGATGCGCTAACGATGTATGAAAAATTTCCGGAGGTCACCCGCCTCTCGCCCTACCGCCGCTTGATGGAAGGCCGTTACGTCAAATTGACCCGCCAGTTGGTGAAGCGGGAGATCATGTCGCTCATTCAAAATGAACAGCAGCTCACCCTCGAACGGCTGGCGCCGAAAACCCTCGCGGTCTTTCCTTTCAATTATACCGGCAAGGAGCAGCGTTATCAGGCGTTGGGAAAAGGACTCGCGGAAATGATCACCATTGATCTCGGGCAAGTGCGCGAGTTGACGTTGCTCGAACGGCTGCGCCTGCAAACCCTCATCGACGAAATGCAGCGCACGCAGGGCGTGCTGTTCGACCGCGAGTCCGCACCGCGTTTCGGAAAGCTGCTGAGTGCCGGCCGCATCCTTGCCGGCTCTTTTGATGTGCTGCCGGGAAATCAACTGCAGGTGGACGTGCTGTCGTGGGACGTGATCAATCAAACTTATCCGGATGCGGTGAGCCAGCGCGACGCTTTGAATAATTTGTTTCGATTGCAAAAAGCGATCGTCTTCAATGTTCTCGAAGAAATGGAAATTGAAATTACTCCGGAAGAGCGCGATCGCATCCAGCGCATTCCAACTCAAAATTTGCAGGCGTTTTTCGCCTACTGCCGCGGCCTCGAACAGGAAGATCGCGGCAATTTCCCCAGCGCGGCCAAAGCTTATCAGGAAGCCTTTAAGCTCGACCCGGCATTTCGTCCCGCGCAGATCAAATCTGAAGCAACTCAAAGTTTTCTGCAAGCAGGCGGCACGCACGCCGAAGTGCTGGATCAATTAGCGGCCGTCGAGCAGCCGGAATCCGCAGCCGAGTCCCAGAATTTGGTAAACAGCCGGCTCAACAATCTCAGCAACAGCATCGGCTCGAACTTCTTGCCCGGGCAGGACAGCCGCAAAGCCGGCGAAGAAGCCGTTCAGTCCGGCGCGGACTTTGGAGAATTGCAGGAGCCGCCGCCACCGCCGCAGTGATTTGTCATTCGTCTGTAGTCCGTTGTCAGTGGCTGATTGACACACCAATATCAATTGACTAATGACCAACCGGAGGAAGAAAATGAAAAAGTTTTGTTCAGCGTTATTGATCGTGATCGCATCGACCTCCCTATCATATAACCAAATCATCAGCCAGACCGCCAGCGCCCGGCTTCACTTCAACTACCAGAGTTGGTCGCTGCATGACTCACTCGACTTTTCTGAAATCACCATTCCGCTTTCAATTTATTATCCGGTGAATCGCAATCTCAGCGTTACTCTGCGCGGCAACGGCGCCAGTGCCACGGGCGACAACCTCGAAAGTGTCAGCGGAATCACCGACACACAGTTGAGTTTCGCTTATCTTATCGAAAACGCCAATCTGGTTTTGAACCTCGGATTCAATTTGCCCACCGGCAAAAAGAAACTCTCCTTCGACGAGTTCACCACCTCTGGACTCATCAGCAACAACATTTTTAATCTCAACACCCCCAACTTTGGCCAGGGGTTGAACATCAGCGCCGGCTTCACCTGGGCGATTCCCGCAGGCGAGCGTTTTGTTTTCGGACTTGGTGCTTCCTATCAATATAAAGGGAGTTTCAAGCCCCTCGAGGCGCTGGTGAAAGATTACAGCCCCGGCGACGAAATCCTCATCACCGGCGGCTTTGATGCCCGGCTCGGCAGCGCGGCCACCTTCAGCGCCGACGCCATTTTCACGCTCTTTGGCACCGACAAAATCGGCGACGACGAAGTTTTTGCTCCCGGCAATCGGCTCGTGCTCAACGCACAATTCCGCAGATATTTCGGCTTCAACGATTTTTGGCTGTTCGCGCGTTTCCGCAGCCGCGCCAAAAACGAGCAGGCGGTCATTCTCGGACAAGCGCTGGTTAAGGAAACGGAGAATTCTAATCCCAAACAATTTGAAGTGATGACGCACTACCGACTGCGAATGAATCCGCGCATCTATTTGCGAATCTTGGCTGAGGGCAGATTCTATGAAAAGACCGCAGCCCCATTCAGTGGCGTCGATTTATTTGGCGGCGGCCTGGCGCCGGAGTTTGCTGTGTCGCGCGGTGTGACGGTGCCAGTGGCATTCAAGTTCTTTGCCGGGAGTTTTAAGGACGGACCGAATTTGACCGGCTTTGAAATCGGCGCCGGTCTCAATGCCAGTTTTTAATCTCGGAGGAAAAACATGCTTTGCGTGCATCGCAATAAAATCGTCTATACATTTTTTCTGTTTTGCTTAAACGCGCCAGCCTTCGCCCAATTCTGGCAGCAAACCAGCGGACCGCCGGGCGGGCAAATTCACGCCCTGGCGGTAAATCGCGAAGAAGATATTTTTGCCGGCACGATCAACGGCATGTATCGCTCCCTTGATAACGGCGACACCTGGACGCCCATCAACAACGGGTTGTTTGTCACGTCTGTGAACGCTCTCGCCATCAACGACGCCGGCGACGTCTTTGCCGGAACCTCCGGCGGAGTGTACCGCTCCACCGACAACGGCGACAGTTGGCTGCTTCGAGCCTCCGGGCTGACGGATCTCTTCATTCAATCGCTGACGGCCCGCCCGAACGGTGATATTTATGCTGGTACCCGCAGCGCTGGCGCCTTCGTTTCCAGCAATAACGGCGACACTTGGACGCCGGTGGATACCAGCTTAACGAGCGTCGATATACGCGCTCTCACAACCGATATCGCCGGCGAAGTCCTTGCCGGCACGATTAACGGTGTCTTTCGTTCTTTCAACGACGGCGCCACCTGGGTGCCAATCAACACCGGCCTTACCGATACCACGGTACAAGCGTTGATCGTAAACCAGGCCGGCCGATTTTTTGCCGGCACCGCCAACGGCATCTTCATGTCCACCGATGGCGACAGTTGGTCGGATATTAGCTCCAATATAACCGATCGCAATATCCGCTCGCTCACCACCATCGTCAACGGCGCAAGCGTGCTTTTGGCGGGCACGTTCGGACGCGGTGTGTTTAAGTCCGGAGACTTTGGCGGAAGCTGGACGGAGGTTACGCTACCTTTTGTTCTTAATCAAACGCTGGCGATGGCCGCCAATGGCAGCGGCCACGCCTTTGCCGGAGCGATTAATGGCTTTTATCGTTCGCTCGATAATGGCGACACCTGGGCCGAGGCCAACAACGGGATCGTTGTCACGGATGTCTTTGACCTCGCCCTTAATTCAAGCAACCATACCTTTGCTGGCACGCGCGGCGGCGGCATTCACTACTCCAGAGATGCCGGCGCTACCTGGGTAACGACCACCGACAAAGGCTTGCCTCTCAACGATGTGCGGGCGATAGCCGTCCACCCCAACGGCAATATTTTTGTTGGCGTACCGACTTCAGGTGTTTTCCGATCGCAGGATGGCGGCGACACTTGGACACCAGTGAACACAGGTTTGTTCAGCACGTTTGTCGAGGCGCTCGCTATCAAGCCGGCGGGTGATATTTTTGTTGGGACGGTCTTTGGCAACGCCAACCTCTTTCGCTCCACCAACAACGGCGCGAGTTGGGAAGCGCTCACCAACGGTTTGGTCAGCGGTGGGGTGTTTGACATATTCGTCCATCCCAACGGCAGTCTTTTTGCCGGCACCTTCGACGCGGGAATTTTCCGTTCCACCAACAATGGTGATAGCTGGACGCAGGTCAATAGCGGTTTAACCAGTTTGGACATCCGAGCTTTTGCCAGCAACAGCCAAGGGCATATTTTTGCCGGCTCGGAAAGCAATGACGGTGTGTTCCGCTCCACCAATAACGGCGATAGCTGGACGCGCGTCAATACCGGTTTAGTCGGACTGGGGGTGCACGCGCTGGCGGTGAATTCCCGGAATAACGTTTTTGCTGGCGTGTTCGGCGGAGTTTATCGCTCCACTAACAATGGCGACAATTGGGAGGCTTTGGATAACATTGGTCTCACCAACACTACCGTGACGGTATTGCGGCTGGATTCGCAAGGATTTCTGCTGGCTGGCACCCGAAACGCCGGTGTCTGGCGCAGCATAGCGACCACCGTCACGGGCGTTTCGATCGCGGATTCCCTGGTGCTAGTGGATTTGTTCAACAGCACCGACGGCCCCAACTGGACGAATAACACCAATTGGTTGACCAGCGCGCCGGTTTCAACGTGGTTTGGCGTGACGGTCGAAGGGGATCGCGTCACGCAATTGAATTTAGTAAATAATAATTTATTGGGCACGCTACCTAATACTATTGGAAATTTAACAAATCTAACAGAAATAGTGCTTCATGATAATCTACTTTCTGGAACTATTCCAAACGAAATTGGCAACCTAACCAATCTGACATTCTTGTCTTTGGCAAACAATCAACTGTCTGGCCCCATTCCACCCAATATCGGAAACCTAACTAACTTGATCGAGTTGATTCTTGTGGGTAATCAACTCTCTGGTACAATCCCAATAGAGATTGGTAGCTTAACCAATCTGCGAACGTTAGATCTTTCATTTAATCAATTTTCAGGAACCATTCCATCTGAAATAGGTAACTTAACCAACTTGAGAGAGATGGTACTTGCGAGTAATCGACTTTCAGGCAATGTTCCCATTGAGTTTCGTAATTTAGTCAACCTTGAACAGTTACATATAGACAATAATCAGCTTATCGATCTACCAGATCTTTCCTCTATTTCCGCATTAAACATATTGCAGATTCAGAACAATCGTTTCACCTTCGAGGATATCGAGCCCAACATCGGCATTTCCGGTTTCATCTATTCGCCACAGGATAGCGTGGGGAAGCCGCAAATCATCGTGGCGCTGCCGGGAAGCCAAGTGGTCATGTCGGCTACGGTTGGCGGCTTTAACAATATTTATGAATGGTTCAAAGATGGCAAGTCCATTTTTGGTGAGCCAACCGGCGATACCCTTACCATCGCTTCGGTCACCCCGGCGGACGCTGGCGTTTACACCTGTGATATCACAAATGGGGTCGCCACCGACCTTACTCTCTCACACCGCCCGATCAATCTGATCGTGGCGCAATCTACTCTCTCCATTTCTCCCCGCTTCATCTACTTCGGCGAGTTATTTACAAACAGCGGCCGCTCAGCCAGGATTACCCTGACAAACACCGGCGGCAGCGAAGATATAACGATCACCAGTACGCTGGTCGGAAGCAACGTCAGTGAATTTGCGATTCCCAGCGGTTCCGTGGTCGTGCAGCCAGAGCAGCCTGAAAACTTTGACGTCGATTTCTTTCCGCAGTCGCAGGGGATAAAACAGGCGGCGCTCATTCTTTCCAGCAACGCGGTCAGCAGCCCGGACACGGTTGGATTGAGCGGCCTGGCGCTCAACGCTAACGAAACCGACATCACCTCCGAAGGCGCGCTGCAAGCTTCCTCTGAATTCTCCGCCAATTTTGCGGCTGCCCTGGCAGTCGATGGCGACCGCGCCACCTCCTGGTTTTCCGCCGGCGAAATCGCCGATGGCGACACCTCTACTTTCCGATGGACTGGCACCCGCGACGATCTCATCACCACCGTGGCGGTGCTCTCCAACGCGCTGCACCCGGAGTTTGCGCGGAGTTTTGGTTTCGATCAAATAACCGTGCAAGTTTTAGATGCCGCCGGTGCCGTGGTGTTCGCGGAGACAGTAGCTTTGGCCGGAACTCCGGATTCCGATGTTGCCGTGCATCCCAACGTCACCGGCCGCTCGGTGTTGCTCTTGCTCGTTGGCCACGAAAGTCCGGATTGCGGCGGCTTTAGCGAGTTGAAAGTGTTTGCCAATCGGCAATCGGTGGGTGACATCACTGTGCAGCCGCCGGTCGTCACCGCAGCCGGCAGCGACGCTACCATCCTCGTCACGCCGCCGGCAAATTTTCAGGCTTCGACCGCTGAGCTTTTCTTCCGCCGCACCGGCGAAAGCGGCTACCAGACCACCGCCCTGACTTCCGCAGGCAACAATTTGCTGGGAACGATTCCTTCGGGTTTTATGACTATCCGCGGCGTGGAATATTACGTCTCCCTCTCCGATGGCGAAACCATTGTCACCTTCCCGGCCACTGACCCCATTAACACTCCGGCGGTTCTGCGAGTACAGGTGCCCCGGCTCGATTTTCAATCCACCCTCGAGCCGCAGATTTACAAAATGATCTCCGTGCCGTTGGCGTTGGCCAACACCAACATCGATTCCGTGCTGTTGGATGATCTCGGCCCGTACGACGTTCTCCCCCGCCAGTGGCGCATCTTCCGTTTTGAAAACGGCGCCTACGCCGAACACGAAGATATCGCCGCGGCATTTCTCCCTGGCAACGCCTTTTGGCTCATCACTCGCGAAGGCGGGATTTTTGATATCGAAAATGCGCAATCGGTGGATTCGGCGGAACCGGTCATTCTCACGTTGCAACCGGGGTTCAATCAGATCGCCAACCCATTCGCCTTCAACGTGGACTGGAACACCGTGGCCAAAAGCGGCAACGTCGACGACCCGCAGTTATTTGTTGGCGATAATCAATATGTAAGCCAGACCATCCTTTCGCCGTGGGAAGGCTATTTCGTGAACAACTTGGAACTCATCCCGATAACCTTAACTTTCTTGCCAATCGAAACGCAAAATTCGCCGCAGGCCATTGCGCCGCCGGGATTTGATCTCGGCCGCAGCGATTACGTTTTGAAACTGGGCGCGGCGATTCCCGGCGTGAAATCCACCGACCAGCAAAACTATCTCGGATTCGTGGAACGCGCCGGCGAGGGTTTGGATGGACTCGATTTTCATGAGCCGCCGCTAATCGAAAATTTCATCCGGCTGTCGATCATCGAAAGCCACCGGCGCTTCGCCGGCAATTTCAAGCCGCTCAACGAACTCGGCCACGAGTGGGAAATTGAAGTCGCTTCCACCCTGCCCAATCAAACGGCCGTCATCACGCTAACGGAATTGGGCAGCCGGCCAAGTGGCTTTGAGATTTTTGTGTTGGACTCGAACCTTCGCAAGCGAGTGCCGCTTGCGGGCAACCAATTTAAAGTCGAATTGAGCGAGGAATTTTCGAGCCGGCAGTTCAAGGTCATCGTGGGCGCGCCGGAGTTCGCCGAAGAATCCAGCGGCGGCATTCCGCTGGCGCCGCTGGAATTTGCGCTCGCGCAAAATTATCCCAACCCGTTCAATCCGGAAACAACCATTCGTTATCAGCTCGACAAAACGGGCCCGGTGAAATTGGCAATTTACAATTTGCTCGGGCAGAGCGTACGCACGTTAGTGGATCAAACTCAAAACGCCGGCGAGCATGTTGTAAATTGGGATGGCCGCGACGATCTTGGCCGCGAGGTCTCCAGCGGCGTGTACCTGTATCGGCTCAAATCCGGCGAATTGCTGGCGACGCGCAAGCTGGCGCTGATTCGGTAGGGGCGTATTGCAATACGCCCCTACAAATATCTTGATTTTCAAAACTGGTTTGGTTATACTTGCTTTAGTTTTTCGCACCACTCTTCTCAAGTTATTCCGGGCTTTCGTAATTTAAAATCTGGCTCAACATTTATTGGCGGGGGACGCTTTAGACGCAGCGATTTTTATGATCGGCGAGACCTTCTCACATTACACCATCACCAAAAAACTTGGCGAAGGCGGCATGGGCGCGGTGTTTTTGGCCGAAGACACCGAGCTGCGCCGCAACGTGGCGCTGAAGTTCCTGCCAGAGTACTACACTTCGAAACCGGACATCAAAACCCGCTTCAAACGCGAGGCGCAAGCCGCGGCCGCGCTCAACCATCCTGCCATCATCACCGTGTATGAAGTTGGCGAGTACCGCGACAATTCGTACATCGCGATGGAATACGTCGAGGGCAAATCGTTGCGCGACCTCATCGATGCCGGTGAGATTTCCTTCGAGCGGGCGCTTGAGCTGATCGTTCAAATTGCCGACGGCTTGAGCTTCGCCCACCAGCACGGCATCGTGCACCGCGATATCAAGCCCGAGAACATCATGCTCGACAAATACGGGCGGGTCAAAATCCTCGACTTCGGGCTGGCAAAATACAAAGGCGTCACTCGCATCACCCGCGAGGGCACCACGATGGGAACGGTGCACTATATGTCGCCCGAACAGGTCAAGGGGCACGAGGTCGATCATCGCGCTGATATTTATTCGCTGGGCGTCGTCCTCTACGAGCTGCTCAGCGGCGAGCTGCCGTTTTCCGGCCAATACGAAGCGGCGATTCTGTATGCTATCGTCAACGAAGAGCCCACCCCTATCTCCAAACATCTGCCGGCGATTTCACCGAGCCTCGAAAAGATCATTCGAAAAATGATTTGCAAAGACGTGAAATCGCGCTACCAGAAATTGGAAGATTTTCTGGCCGATTTGAAAAAAGAGCGGCAGTCGCCCACCAAAACCTACAAGCCGACGGTTCTGCTCGAAAACACGAAACCGCTGAAGTCGAGGCCAGTAGTCAGAAAAAAGTCGCCCATTTTTATCGCGGCCGTTTCCGCCGTGGCGGTGGTGGCGCTGGCGGTCACGCTGATTTTTAGCGGCGTGTTTCACTCCGGCGGCTCGCCAAAACAGTTAGCGGATCAGCCGCAGCAGGCGATCGAGCTTTCCAAAGAAAATCCGCCAAAAGAAATTTCAGCAAACGAGGCCACGACGAAAGAAACCCCGGCCAAAGAAGCTTCATCCAAAGACGTTACGCCCAAAGAAACTCAGCGCATCGAAAAAACCGCCGATCGCGTGGACGCCCCGCTAAAGCCAGCCGTTTCCGATGCTCCGCGATTCGGAGAATTGCGGATTGCCTCCACCCCTTCCGGCGCCGAGGTTTTTCTGAACGGCCGCCATCGCGGCAAAACGCCCTTCACCGAAAAAAATTTACTTCCTGAGAATTACGACCTTCTCTTAAAACTAAACGGCTACCTGGATTATTTTCAGCGCGTGCGCATCAACGCCGGCGAAACCGCCGCCGTGAGCGCCGATCTCAAAATCAAAGCCCCGGTGATTGCGGATCAACCTGAAAAAAAGACCGAGGACAAACCAGCGCAGCCCACCACCGGCACGGTGAAAATTTTAGTCAAACCGTTCGGATCTATTTTTGTCGATGGCCAGCTGAAACAAAGCGACTGGCAATTTCAGCACCGCGAGGAGTTGCCGGCGGGCAAACACACCGTGCGCGCCGTGCACCGCACGTTTGGAACCTGGGAAAAGGAGATCACCGTCGCCGCCGGCAAAACGGCCGAGTTGGTGGTGGATTTCACCAAGCAAGTTAAAGTAACGGTGGCCTCCACTCCCTGGGGAGATATTTATGTTGACAACCAACCCACCGGATTTCAAACGCCGAAAGAAATTAGCGTGCGCGTGGGCAAGCACACCATCGAAGTGCGCCGCGACGGATTCGAAACAGTCGGCGGGCCGCGCGTCATCAATTTTGAAAGTGATTTGGCGCAGCCGCTGCGCTTTGAGCTGAGGAAAAAGTGACTTTGTCCGTTGTCAGTGGTCCGTAGTTAGTGGTTTTTGCGAACAACGCTCCACGAAACAACTGACAACGGACGACTGACAATTGACAAAAAGACAACCGGGAGGAAAATCCTATGTTTCTCAAACCAATCCTCGTGGCATTTCTCATTCTGGCCACATCGCTGTTTTGTATTCTCGATGTGGTGGCGCCGCTGGCCGCGCAGTCGCAGGACAAATGCGGCGACATTCTCAAACAGGCCGAAAGCAAATACGAGGAAGGCCTGTTGGACGAAACCATCACTCTCGTCAACCGCTGCCTCGATCAAAAAGGGCTGAGCCTGGAGGAAAGCGAGAACGCCTACAAGCTGTTGGGCAAGGCCTATCACGCCAAAGGCTTGCTGGTTCAATCAAAAGAAAATTTAAAAAAATTGTTGGAGCTGATTCCCAACTGGCGGCCGAATCCGGATTTAGAAACGCCCTCGTTTGTAAATCTCGCGGAAGAAGTGATCAAAGAGATGGAGGCGCAAAAGCCGCCGCCTCCCAAAACGGAGCCCGCTGAGCCCAAGAAAGAGGCAGAAAAGCCGGTTGTGCCAGCGCAGCCCCGTAAAAAAGGCGGCAGCACAAAGTGGTTTTTGATTGGCGGCGGCGCGGTAGCGGCGGGAGTGGCGGTGGCGCTGGCCGGCGGAGGCGGCGGGGGCGGCGGAAACGGCGGCCAGCAGCTTCCAACGCCGCCAGTGCTGCCGCCGAATCCCTAAATATTTTTCTTTTCAAAATTGATGGGACCATTCGCTGGTCTCAGCGGTTAAAAGCCGATCCAAAAATCGTCGCCCTGCGGCCGCGCACTGGGTAAAAAGAGTTGAGAATCATTCGATACACAAAAAAACACAAAAATAGAACTTTTCTAACCAGAACATCAGGAGGGAATAAACATGAAGAATATGGTTTCGTTTTTTTTCATTATTTTGGCCATTACATTGTCGGTCAACATTTTAATGGCGCAAGCCCCCCAGCTCATCAACTACCAGGGGCGGCTCAATCAGGGCGCCAGCCCGGCCAACGGCACGTTCAGCATGGTTTTTTCAATTTATAACGTTGCAAATGGCGGCACGGCGCTTTATTCGGAAACGCAAAATGTCAATGTCAGCGACGGCGTGTTCAACGTGCTGATTGGCAGCGTGACCGCCATTCCCAATAATTTATTTACCGGCGCCGGCGACCGCTTTTTAGGCGTGCGCGTTGGAACCGACTCGGAAATGACGCCGCGCTTCCGGCTGGCCAGCGTGGCCTACGCGGTGCGCTCCACCGAATCCGACGGCGTGGCCGACGGCGCGATTGTCAACGCCGATTTAGCGAACAACTCTGTAACCGCTGGTAAAATCGCCGGTGGGCAGGTGGTGAAAAGCCTCAATAATTTACGGGACGACGTGACGTTGGTCGGCGGCACGAATGTTACCATCACCCCCAGCGGCAGCAACATCACGATTTCCGCCAGCGGCGGTGGCGGCGCCGGCGACGGCCACTCCCTCGACGCCGCCGACGGCAATCCAACCGACGTGGTGTTTGTTGACGAAGACGGCAACGTCGGCGTGGGCACGAACTTCCCGTTTGCCAAACTGGACGTAGTGGCGGAGGCTGGGCCGGCCGGCTTCTACGAAATTATCGATGACCTCGAAACCAGTAACGTGTTGGAAGTTTTTAATATCGGCCTCGGCAACACCGGCCTTTTTGAAACCAATAATCCCAACAGTCAGGCCGCGGCCCTCGCTGGCATTACAGATGGACAAGTTACCGCGGTGTTAGGCTTCAATACTGGCGCCAGTATTAACAGTACCGGCGGTTTTTTCCAGGTGGATAATCCGACCAGTCAAGGAGTAGCAGTGGTGGGGAGAACCAATGGTCAAAACAATGCTGGGTTCTTTCGGATCGACAATAGTACCAACCCTTTCTCCACCATTTTTGCTGAGCACGCCAATTCCACCGGTTCGGCTGGTTTTTTTAGTGGAAGCGTTACCGTCACCGGCTTCCTCTTCAAACAAGGCGGCGGATTTCAGATCGACCACCCGCTCGATCCGGCCAATAAATATCTCAACCACTCCTTCGTGGAAAGTCCGGACATGATGAACGTTTACAACGGCAATGTCACTCTGGACGCTAACGGTGAGGCGGTGGTGGAAATGCCGGAATGGTTCGAGGCGCTCAATCGCGATTTTCGCTACCAGCTCACCCCCATTGGCGCGCCCGGGCCGAATCTCTACATCGCCGAGAAAATGGCTAACCGGCAATTCAAGATTGCTGGCGGCGTCCCCGGCGGCGAGGTGTCGTGGCAGGTGACCGGCATTCGCAAAGACGCCTTTGCCGAGGCGCATCGCATTCCGGTCGAGCAGGCCAAAACGCCGACTGAACAAAACCACTTTTTAGAGCCAGAGCTGTTTGGCCAGCCGGAGACGCAGGCGATCAAAAATACCCGCCTGCCGGAATCCATCGACGCGATCACGGCGAAGCCGCAGGTGAAACCGAATAGCTCCAAACGGCAGCGAGAAAATAAAAATGGCGCATCTAAGAATTAGTGTTGTTCATATTTCAAAACCAAAAATAACGGCTCTTCAGTGGTTTCGGTGTTTTCAGTGTTTAATATTATTCAAGGTAAAAAAATGAAAATAAATTTCTTCCTCTTTTTAATTTTGGGGATCGGGTTCGCGGAAGCGACGGCGCAAACCACCCTGCCCTCTTCCGAACAGAGCACGTCCGGCGGCGCGGCGCAATCCGCCAATTTCGCGCTGGTGGCCTCTATTTTTGGTCAGCCCGTCAGCGGCAACCTGGCCAGCAGCGCGCAATTTTCGCTTTTGGGTGGATTCGTCCCCACCACGGTGGACGAGATCGAAGTGAATCTTCCCCCCATGATCACTCACACCGCCGCCACCACCGCGGCGGTGAATCAGGATATCACCATCAGCGCCACCATTACGGACGCCGGCGGCCTCAACTCCGCCACGCTGAAATTCCGCCGCGCCGGTGACAACGCCTTCTCCTCCGCTAACATGACCCAATCCGGCAGCACGTTTTCGGGGACGATCCCCGCGGCCTCGGTGACCGATCGCGGCGTGGAGTATTTCATCGAAGCGCTGGATCTGGGAGGGCTTTCGGACCGCGAGCCGGCTGCCGGATTTTTCAGTGTGCAAGTCACCGTCCCCGATCCCGGCGTGGTGAAATCCACCGCGCAGCCGGCAGGCAGCGCCCAAAACGGCTATCGGTTGATTTCAATTCCGTTCGATGCCGACGCCAAATCCGCCAACGCGGTTTTGGTGGATGATCTCGGCGCATACGACGACACCGAGTGGCGCTTCTTTGAATTGCGCCCCAACGCCTCCGGTGGAATTGACGCTGGCAACAACCAATCCTACGCTGAATTTCCCAACGTCGGCAACCTTGTACCCGGCAAAGCCTTTTGGTTGATTGTCCGTTCCGCTGGCAAAGTCATCGACACCGGCGCCGGCCGCTCCAGCCGCACCGACAACCCGTTTGCCTTCAACCTCACCGCCGGCTGGAATTTCGTGGGCAGCCCCTTCACCTTCGCCATTCCCCTTTCCAAAGTGCGATTAGGCAGCGGTGCAGCCCTCGACATCCGCGCCTTCAACGGCGAGTTCGTCACCTTCACCGGCTCTCTCCAACCCTTCGATGGCTACGCCGTTTTCCGCAACGCCGCGGACCAATTGCTCATCGATCCGCTGCTCGGCTCGGCAACGGCTTCGGCGCCAAAAGAAAATCTCGCGCATGTCGAGTATGAATGGACCATTCGCATCTCCGCTCACATTCAAAACGCCCGCGACACGCAAACGCTCGCCGCCGTGCGCGCGGACGCCGCCGCCGGCTGGGACGAATTCGATCTCCCCGAAGCGCCGGTGATTGGCGAGTACGTCTCCGTCTATTTTCCCCATCCGGAGTGGGGGCAGATCGCTTCGAGTTACACCACCGACGTCCGCCCTGAACCGCTCGACGGCGAGATTTGGGAATTCGAAGTTAGAACCAACATCCGCGACGCGGTGCGGTTGACCTTCCAACCTTCCGAAGACTTGAAACCTTCGGAAGGTTTTGCGCCCGAAATCTATCTCGTGGACGAAGCGCTCAAAATTAAAACCAATTTGCGGGAGACGAATTCCTACATGATTGCCGGCGACAACGAAGGCCATCCAAAACGGTTGAAACTGCTGGTGGGCACGCGGGAATTTCTCGGCGACGAGCTCGGCGATTTGTCGGCGCTGCCGGCAACTTTTGAGTTAGCGCAGAATTTCCCCAACCCGTTCAACCCGACCACCACCATTCGCTTCGGCTTGCCGCAGCAAAGCCGGGTAACGCTGAAAATTTACAATCTGCTGGGCGAGGAAATCGCCACGTTGATTGATGAAACCCGGCCGGCGGGTTTTCACGCCGCGGTGTGGGATGGCCGCGATCAGGCCGGGCAATCCGTGGCCAGCGGAGTTTACGTGTATCAATTGGTCGGCGACGGAGTGCGCCTGACGCGCAAGTTGCTGATGTTGAAGTAACCCCTGCGAAGGATTCAAGGTTCATCTCTCCAATAAACAAAGGGACAAAACCATGTCCAATGGCAAACTATTATTGATCGCAATTATGTTCTGCCTGACAGTGTTAGTTGGCTGCGGCAAAGAAAAAGAAGGCTCTTCCAAAAAAGAAGACACCTGGGCCGCAGCCGATACTTCCGCCACTACGGAAACAACCGCACCCGTCATTGAGCCAGACATCGCGGCCAATCCGAATTTCACGCGCCAGGCCATCAAACGGGGATTTGTGAAAACGCAATGCCTCAACGTTCGCAGCGGCGCGGGCGCGAGTTTCGGGGTTATTGGCCACGTGTTCAAATGCGATCGGCTCGACGTTTTTGAAATCCAATCGGGCTGGTACCGCGTGAACGACGCCGCTGGTTACGTCGATGGTTGGGTCTCGGCGAGTTTTATTTCTGATCAACCGGTCGCGTGTGATTTCGTCATCCCCGAAGATTACAAAGCTGCGAAGACGCCCACGGTTGATGAAACGATCACCGCAAAGTACGTCGGAGTCGCGGCGTGCGTCCCCTGTCACAATAAGCCGCACGCGGGATTTGCTCTGGGGGCGTACGGCGTATGGCGCGATCATTTTCACGCCGACGCTTTTGAAACGCTCACCAAGCCCTACTCCAAAGCCTTTGCGAAAAAACGGGGCATCAACGACCCTGTTGCCGACTGGCAGTGCCGCAAGTGTCATGTGACGGCTTACGGGGTTTCCGCGGAGCGCCTCGGACCCAAATATCGCGACGAAGACGGCGTGGGCTGCGAGGCCTGCCACGGACCCGGCGGCGAATATCTCAACAAGCATTTCGGACCCAACGTTAACCAGCAGGAATTGCAAGCGATGGGCTTCCGGGTTTACAGCGATCTCAACGAGCGCGATCGCATGTGCCGCGCCTGCCACAACGAGTTGAGTCCGACTTACAAACCCTTCAATGTCGAGGCGTTTTCGGCGGCGATTCGCCACTGGGAATCGGAGTACACGATCCGCGTCAGCGAAGAGCGCCCGGCGGAGGTGGTGGTTGAGAAGCCCAAGCCGGTTGCGCCGCCGAAGGCCGAGCCGGTATTCGAGAAATTTCCGGAACCCTCGCAAGCTGCCTCGCCGCCTCCCGTAGTCCAAACACCGAAGCCGGCAGACGTTCCCAAGCCGGATACTCCAACAGCGAAACCGCCCGCCAAAGCGGCGGCAACCGGCAGCGGCCGGTTGGCGGGCGTGCCGGATACCTGGATGCTGAATCTCAAAGGGCAAAAGGGCAAAGTCTTTTTCCCGCATGTCAAGCACCAGAAATACATCACGGGATTTAAAGAGGCCGAGGTGTGCCTCGTCTGCCACCATAAATCGAAAGCCGGCGAGCGCCCCGGCAACTGCAGCGACGGCGCCTGTCACAAATTCGAAGCCACGGCGGTGGCCAACCGCGAAGGGGCGTTTCACGGCAACTGCCGCGCCTGTCACCGCGAGGAGGGCTCCGGGCCGCAGAAGTGCTCGGAGTGCCACAGCGGAACGTGATAGTAATGTGCCACGCACTTCAAAAGTGCGTGGCACTTAAATCGACCAGATTTGGTCGACCTACTTCGACGTATCGAAAACTCTAAAACGGAGACCAGGGGCTATGCAAAAACTGAGAATGCAAATCGCTGTCGTTTCGAGTTTGGCGCTGTTTTTATTTACAGGGTCAAGCTCAGCATTTCAAATGAGCGCTGGCAATGAAGAAGAAACGCCGGCGGTGGAGCTGGCGCCGGCGCCGCAGCAGCAGGAAGCCGGCCCTCGGCTGCGTCCGCTGTTTTACCGCTGGCGGATTCTGGATGCTTACGGCGTGCAGGTGCCGCGCGGCTCGATTGTCGATCCCTATAACCAAAATCCCCTCAAGGGCGATTTCCCGGTGATCGGAGACAACACGTTCATGGTGCTGACGGCGCTGTACACTCCCAAAGCAATTGTGACCGCAGGCGGAGGAAATGCCGAGGGGCAATTCAACAACGATGTCGTAACCGCGCTCGAAATCTTTCACGGCTCGACCGTGTTCAAGCCGAAAGATTGGAGTCTCAAAGCCTCCGGCAAAGGATTTTTGAACCGCGGCGACAATGAAAATGAGGATTTCAGTTTTCTTGAACTGTTTGGCGAGTTGAAACTTTTCGATGTTGGTCCAAATTACGATTTCGCCGCCGTGCGCGCCGGCTCGCAATTTTTCAAAACCGATTTCAATGGCTTCATCTTTCAGGATTTCAATTTGGGCGCGCAGTTGTTTGGCGAGCTGAACGCCAACCGCAACCAGTGGGCGCTGGCGTATCTCGATCTCCGCAAAAAGGAAAATGGCTTGCTCACGTTCGACCGGCAGGAGCAGCAGGTCTTTTTCGCCAATTTCTTTGTGCAGGATTTCCTGCGGCCGGGATTCAACACGGTCTTCTCGGCGCATTACAATCGCGACCGCCGCGACCGATTTTTTACTGGGTTGAATCAGGATAAGCTCGATGTCTTCTATTTAGGAATGGCAGCCGACGGCCATTTTGGGCGCCTCGAATTCAACCCCGCGATTTATGTTGCTTTTGGGAAAGACGAGTTTGTCTTCCCTCTCCAAGAGGGGCCAGTGCAAGCCGAGGTGGACGTGAGCGCGTATCTCGCCGGCGTCGAGTTCGCCTACCCTTCTGATTATCGCAATTATCGGGCGGCGTTTTTCATTACCTCCGGCGACGACGACCCGTTCGATGACAAAGCCAAAGGCTTCGCCGCCATCAACGAAAACATCAATTTGTTTGGCGGCGCCAACAGCTTCATTATTGGCGGCGCGGCCTTTAGCAAACCCAACAGTTTTATTCCTTCCAATCAGGGGATCTTGTCCGAGTTCATCAATCCCGGCATGTTGTTAGCCAACGTTGGTTTGGATCTGGTGCTGACGCCAAAACTTTTTTCCACCAGCAACTTCAATTATTTTCAGTTTATGAAAACTGAGAGCGCCTTTCTTGGGCCGGCCGGATTTTTTGATTCCAAGTCCATTGGCTTTGAATTGAATACTCAGCTCAACTATCGCCTTTTCCTCAATGAAAATTTTATCCTCCAGATTGGCGGCAACATTTTCTTTCCACAGGATGGCGCCAAGCAGTTAGGCGTTGATGAAACCGTCTTTACTGGAAATCTGACACTGGTCACGCTGTTTTAAGGCACCAACCCTTGCGAAGCTTTGAAAGCTTCGCAAGGTTAATCATAATCGGAGGAATGAGGGTACCATGAAAACTAAGCATCTGCATATAAGCGCGACGGCTGCTTTGATTGTTGTTTTTCTCAGCATCGTGGTTATTGGAAACGTGCACGCCCAGGCCGCCAACGACTCCCAGGGTTGCATGGACTGCCACCAGGGCATCGAGTCCATGCACGGCGACGGCGATCATGAAATCGGCGTGACTTGCGTGGGCTGCCACGGCGGCAACGGCAACGCCGCCACCAAAGAAGGCGCGCACGTTCGTCCCAATAATCCGGGGGTGTTCGCCAGTTCGGCCAACCCGATGCACAGCTACACGGCCTTGAACAAAGAATCCATCGCCTTCATTCGTTTTATGAACCCCGGCGATTTCCGGGTGGCGGAGCAAACCTGTGGTCGCTGCCATCAGGAAATATATAAAAAAGCGATTTCTTCTATTATGGCCCATAGCGCCATGGTGCCGCAAGCGGGACTCTATAACAACGGTATTCATCCGGCAAAGGTGCCGGTGTTCGGCGAAGCCTACATGCCGGACGGTACGCCCGCCATTCTCACCTCTCAAAATTCTGCAGCTAAAAAGGCGAGTGCCAACGATCATATTAAGAAGAGCAGCTTGGTTGCGAAACTGGAGCCCCTCCCCGCATTCGAAGGCATTCCCGCCACCGATGCCTTTCGGGTGCTGGAGCGCGGCAACAACGACGCCGGCACTCGCGGCCCCGGCACGGACTTTCACATTGCGGGCGGCGGCATTGTGCTGCACAAAACGCGTTTGAACGATCCCACGTTGTGGTTCATAGGCACCAATGAAACCGGCGGCGACTACCGCAACAGCGGCTGCACTGCCTGCCACGTGCTCTACGCCAACGATGTCAATCCCCAAAACAGCGGCCCGGAATTGGAAGAATTTTACAAAAACGGCGGCCAGTCCGGATACTCAGGCAGCGCGGATAAAAGCATTCCCAAAAATGAAAAGGGGCATCCGGTGGCGCACAAACTGACGACACGCGTGCCAGTGTCGCAGTGCCTCACCTGCCATCACCATCAGGGTAACGGCGCGCTCGGCAATTACGTCGGCGCGATGTGGTGGGATCAGGAAACCGACGCCGATAAAATTCTCGAGCCGGGCGCCCGCCGCGATGAACAAAACAGCGAAGCCAAAATCCGCACGCTATACGCCAACAACAATACGTACAAAGACGTGCAAATTGAAGACTGGCACGGCCACTCGTGGAATTTCCGCCGCGTCTATAAAATGGACCGCAAAGGCAACCTGCTCGATGCCGAGGGCAACATCGTTGCACATGACGATCCCGAGCGCTTCAACAAAGCCGTTCATCTCAAGGACATTCATTTTGAGAAAGGCATGCACTGCATCGACTGCCACACGGAAAAGGACGTGCACGGCACCGGCGAAATCTGGGGCGCGATGATCGATGGCATCGAAATCCGCTGCGAGGATTGCCATGGCACTTCTACAAAACGCGCCACGCTCATCACTTCCGGAGTGGCGTCGGGCGATGGCGTCGATCTCGCCGGGCGGCAAACCGGGCCGCGTAACGCCTTCGGGCAACGAGTATTTGAAGTTAGCGGCAAGAAAATTATCCAGCACTCAAAAGTTTATCCCAATTTGAAATGGGAAATCCCACAGTTAGTGGACATCAATAATTCCGGCAGTTCCAACTACAACGCGAAAGCCGCCCGCGCCCACACCCTCGCGAGAGACGGCTCATTTGGCAACGCCACCGACGAAAGTGAACTGGCGCACAGCAGCGAAAAAATGGAATGCTACACCTGCCACTCCGCGTGGAATACCCAATGCTACGGCTGCCACCTCTCTGCCGATGTCAACCGCAAAGCGCCGGAGACGCACTACGAGGGCGACATGACCCGCGCCTACGTCATGTACAATCCGCAAGTGTTGCGCGCCGATGCGTTTTTGATTGGCATCAACGGCAGCTCCAAGGGCAACAAATATTCGCCGATGAGATCGGCCTCTGCGGTGGTGGTCTCGGCGCGCGACCGCAACCGCAACGAGGTGGTGCACCAGCAGGTTACCATTTCCGCGCCGGGCTACAGCGGCTTCGCGGTGACCCCCAACCCGCCGCACACCGTCCGCACGGCGGAAACCAAGCAGTGCAGCGACTGTCACATTTCTGAGAAAAATGATAACAACGCCTGGCTGGCGGCGGTGTACGGCATGGGCACCAACGCCATCAATTTCATCGGCGAATATGCTTACGTGGCCACCGGCAGCAGTGGAATTCAAGCGGTAAAAGTTACCGAAGGCTCGGAGCCGCAACCGGTGATTGGCAGCAGCATGCATCAGCGCCTGGAGCCGGAGTCGTTTCAAAAATTTGTGGCGAATGGCCGGCAGTTGAGCACGGCGTACAGCGCGGGATCGAAGAACGCCAAAAGCATTGGGGCGCGCGGCGAATTTGTTTTTGTGGCTGATGGTCCCGGCGGATTCAAAGTCTATGACCGCGCCAACATTTCCAACAAAGCCAAAGCCCAGCGCATCGTGCAAAATCAGAACAGCGGCTTCGGACAGAAAACCAGCATCTCCACCCGCGATGCAACGTGTGTGGCGCTGCCGGTCAACGCGACGATGAATCTCGACCGCCCGCAACTGGAAATTAATCTCGAAAAACCGGTGGCGAAAATTTTCCGCTACGCTTATATCACTGACCGATATGAAGGCTTGATCATCGTAGATGTCAACACCTTCCACGATCACAATCCGCAGAACAACTACATTCGCCGAACTGTCACCTATAATCCCGACAATAAATTGGAAGGAGCGGTGAAAATTCGCGTCGCTGGAAATTATGCTTATATCATGAGCGAAACGACCGGGCTAAATGTGGTGGATATTTCGGATCCCAAATCGCCGAAATGGTTGGCAAGTGTCGGCAAGCCGGATATTATCGAGGGCAAATCCCTCGCCATCCAGTTCCGATATTGCCTGGTTGTTGACAAAGAGGGCTTTAAGATTTTCGATGTCACTAATCCAGCTAAACCTACTTTGGTGCCAGATTCCTACATCCGCCTCACCGACGCCCGCGATGTTTACCCGATGCGTCACTACGCCTACGTGGCCGGCGGCAAAGATGGCCTGGTGATTATCGACATTGAAAAAATCGAGCAGCCGCGCGTGCTGGGAAAATATATTGCCAACGGTGCAATCAATGACGCCACCGCGGTCACCACCGGCACGGTAAATGCCAGCACCTTCGCGTTTTTAGCAGATGGCCGGAATGGGCTGCGTGTGATTCGCCTGCTGGGACCGGAAGTACCCGGCCATCTCGGATTCTCGCCCGAGCCCGTTCCTGAATTAATCGCCACCTATCGCACCAACGGTCCGGCGGTTGCCGTTGCCGAGGGTGTGCACCGCGACCGCCCGAATGACGAAAGCGGCAACCAGATTGGCGTCGGCGGCCGGTTGGGCTCGCATCCCTTGACCGGCGAAAACTTGAAGAAGCTGACGATGCGCGATGGGAAGATTTATACGGTGAAGGATTGAGGGCGATGGCGAAGCGCTTTCACGAATTCTGTGATCAGTAAATAATGTTTTGAAAAAGTGCTTCGCCACTGCTATATTTGTAAAAAAATCAAACGGTGAACGCATGCCAATCGACAAATTCAAAGCAGCGAAAAAGGCTCTAAAAAGGTTTGAAACTCTCTATGGCCCAGAGATTCTAAAGATATTTTCGGTGGCTAACGGGTATATTTCGAGAGAGTTGACGGACGGAATGGTTGCCGGAGTGCCGCAAAAGGCCGCACTGGACGGTAAAAAACTCTGGGTCGTTCCAATTGTGTTGAGTAAAAAATCCGGTGTCTATGGAGAGATCGGCGCCATTCTTATCGACGATGTGACTCATTCTATTTTGGGAACGACGGCCAAGTCTGAAGTTCTGCAAAAAGCTGAGGTTCTTCTCTTGAAGAAGCCGAAGCTGTATAAACAAGAGAAAGGCTATTCCTGTCTGGCGGGATTAAAGAAACCGAAACGACTTTAAGAATAAAACTGAAAACCAAATTTTATGGTACCCACCCCATTCACGCTGTTGACTGTGCAAAATCCTATGGACTGGATGCTTATGTAAGCTCGTGAATTTCGATAAACTTCGAGAACTCATAAGCAAGAATGTCCCCGTCATTGCTATTATCTTGAAATTTGCTGATGACGATTTTTACATCCATTCTGTAGTTGTCTATCGCATAGAAAGAAACATGGTTTATTTATTAGATCCTGAAGACGGAGAAAAGCGCTTAAAGAGCGAGTTGTTTGAACGACTGTGGCAAAATATTGATTACACCGCAATCGTGATTGAGAAGCCTTCTTAAAACAGCTTTACAAACTATGAACATCGCTGAAACACCAGACATCCGTCCCACCATCATCAAGCTCACCGAGCAGTACCAGGACCGCTGGAGCGCGTACGGCCCCGATCCCGAGCGCGGCATTTTGAGCTTCTCCGGCCGGCTTTCTCCGCAGGAACTCAAACAATTCCCCATTTTTGAAAATTATCCGGACAAGTTTCTGGAAGAGATCAGCCCGGACGTCTCCGTCGCCCGCTGGAAAAAGGGCACGATTCTATTTGAGGAAGGCACCTATCTTGATCTGGCGTTTTGCATCATCCAGGGCGCGGTGGATGTTTATGTCAGTAAAACGCAGGACGCTCACCTCAGCACCCCCATTTTTGATCCTCATCGCACACGACTTTACGAAGGCCCACCGGAAAAGGGTATAAAGCCTTCTGCGAGCGAATCGGTTTTACAAACGCAGATCGGCAAACAGCGGCGCGGCAAAGACATTGTCTATTTGTCCGTAATGGATTTTAATTTGCAATTTGGATCGCGGATAACTCTGGGGCCGGGAGAATTCTTTGGCGAGATCGGCGCGCTCAGCGGCTGGCCGCAGTCCGTCACCGCACAATGCGCCAGCGACTGCGATTTGATTCAAATCAAAGTCGCCAGCTTGCGCAAGATGAAAAATAAATCCAAGGATCTGAAAAATCGCATTGATAAAATCTACAAAGAAAAATATCTCGTCCAGCATCTCAAGCAAACGCCGCTGTTCGAAAAATGCGACAGCCGCTTCATCGAGACACTGGCTCCAAAAGTGGAATTGGTCTCCTGCGATGCTGGCGATGTCATCACCACTGAAGGCGACACCGCTGATTCCATTTACGTCGTACGTTCCGGTTTCGTCAAACTCGCCCAACAATTCGGCGAAGGCCAGTTGGTGGTTTCTTATCTCTCCAAAGGCATGACGTTGGGAGACGTTGAAATGCTGATTGAGGGAATGTCCGAGTGGCAGTTCACGGCTTCATCTCTTGCCCATGCAGAGTTGGTGAAAATTCCGTATGCTGACCTGCGCGGCCTCATCAAAACTTATCCGTACATCGAAAGGCTGCTGTGGCAGTCGGTGGTGGCGCGCATCAAAGAATCGGGATACAGCAAGCGTAACCTTTCGCAATCAGAGTTTATCGAGACCGCGCTGGTGAACGGACTGGTACAGGGCAACAGCATTCTCGTCATCGACCTCAACACCTGTACCCGCTGCGACGATTGCGTGCGCGGCTGCGCCTCCACCCACGACGGCCGGCCGCGATTCGTGCGTGAGGGCGATAAATATCAAAACTTGCTGATCACCAAAGCGTGCTACCACTGCCGCGACCCGCTCTGTCTCGTCGGCTGCCCGACCGGCGCGATTCATCGCACCAACGTCGGCGCGGTGGTAGCCATCGACGATCACATCTGCATCGGCTGCCAGGCCTGCGCCAAAAATTGCCCCTACGATGCGATTCAAATGCACGACACCGGCGGCATCTGGCCGGAGAACATGATGCCCGAGCGTCTGCGCGGCAAAGAACGGCAATTGGCCAGCAAGTGCGACTTGTGCTACTCCTCCAAAACCGGGCCGGCGTGTGTGCGCAGTTGTCCCAATGGCTGCGCGGTACGGGTAGGAAGTTTGGAGGAATTTCAAGCGTTGCTGAATATCTGATGAAACCACGAATTGCACGAATGGGAGTGGAAAAATCAGCGCAGCGTATTTTTGCACTTAAAAATAAAAATGATAAAATCGTTCATCCAACGCATCAATAAGCTGGTGCAAGCGCCCCGCTGGTTTTGGGGATTTGTGATTGCCGCCGGGGTTTGCAAGCTCATTTATCTGCTGAATATTCTTTTCTCTGAAGCGAATCCTGGCTCGTGGCTGGGATTAAGCTACGGCATCGCTGCTGCAGTTTTGATGGCCGGCGCCGGACTTTACGGAATTCGCCGGCGCATCACCCGGCACACAAAAAAATTCAGCGCTGGCCGCGCGCAAACCTGGGTACAATTCCACGTCTATGCTGGCACACTGTCGCTGCTGCTGGTACTGATGCACAGTGGCTTTCGCCTGCCCACCGGCACGCTCACGTGGTGGCTTTTTATTTTGAGTATCTGGGTGGCGGTCAGCGGACTCTTCGGTGTCTTTTTGCAGAAGTGGATTCCCCGCTTGCTCACTTCCGGACTCACCGTGGAGGTAATTTACGAGCGCATTCCGGAGCTCATTCAGGAAATTCGCGAGCGCAGCGAAGAGCTGCTGAAATTCTGCACCGATCCGGTGAAGGAATTTTATCGCAAGAATATTGCGGCGGCGCTGCGCGGTCCGCAATTGAAATTGGTCTATTATTTCGATATCACTGGCGGCGTGCAATCTCAAATCAAACAGTTCGACTATTTGAGCAAAGTACTGCCCGTTGATGAAAAAGCCCGCCTCGACCAATTAGAATCCTATTACAAAACCAAGCTGGAGTTGGATGCTCACTACACGCTGCAAAAGGCGCTGCGCTGGTGGCTATATTTGCACGTCCCGGCGTCGCTGGTTTTGATTCTGTTGATCGCGTTGCATATTTATGCGGTGTGGTATTATTAGTTGCGGGAACAAGTTTATGCAACTTATCAAAACTGAAAAACAAAAAGACAATTTGGGCAAATTTTCTTTCGATTTTAGCAAAAATAATTCTTACAATTAACGAGATCAGTCCATTAGCAAGACCAGAAAATGTGAGCCTGATAATGTTTGTCGGAGGTTTTGTTGTTGCCACTCTATTTTTCGTATTGGGTTATCTACTTGATGCAACGGAGGTGAAATAAAAATGACATACTATGCCATTGCTCTTATCATCCTTGGCATTATCGCCGTAGTAGGAATCGTCTACGTTCAGATTGAAGGGAAGCACTTGTCAAACAGAAGACGCTAAGAAATTCCAGACTTCTTGACCAAAAAGCCAAATAGTCAAATTTGTTATGCCCAATCAAACCGACGATACCCGCAAAGGCTCTTTTAGTCCGCTGAAGCTGCCGGTCTCGAAACAGTACATCTACCCTATCACGCGCCGGCGCATGATCGCCATCGGTGTGCTGGGGTGCCTGGCGTTTGCGCTCTATTTTTTAGCCGACACCATTTTCTTCAACGACAGCCTGATTTCCAGCGGACCGCTTTCCTCCCAACATGCTAATTTGGAAAAAGACTGCGCCCACTGCCACCAAAGTTTTGGCGACGTGGCCAGCGACAAATGTTCCGGCTGCCACGACCTCAGCGGCAACCGCGGCCGCATCTTTGATTTTGCGGCGCATTACATTTACCGCTCCGACAACCTCGAACGCCGGAACCTAGGGCAAAAGGAATACAGCGATTATGAGCGTCCGTGTTATGCTTGCCACCTCGAACACCGAGGACGCCGCGCGCCGGTGACCAGCGCCCCCGATGCCCGCTGTCAAAGTTGTCACAACTTTGGTTCCTTCAACAGCGGCCACCCGGAATTTGCTTTCGCGCGCAACCAAACCCCGGACAACGGCAACCTGATTTTCAGCCACATCAACCACGCAACCGAATATTCCAAAATGAAAGAAATTGAAAAAAACTGCCTGTCGTGTCATCAGTTCGAATCGGACGGCAGGCATTTTAAGGATATCGATTTTGAAGACCAGTGCGCCGGTTGTCACCTCCGCGACCTGGGAGGATTTCGGCACAAAGATCTCGCGGCTCTAACCGCAGCGAAAAATAAATGCGCCTTGTGCCACGTCGTTGCCGGCGGGCGGGTGGCACCCGTTCAGCACAATCAGCGCATTTTCGCCGTCGCGGAATTCAATCATCAGCCGCATTTGTTGATTCGACCGTGCCTGGGCTGCCACACGGAAATTCCTATCACGCGCGACATGCCCGGGTCGCCCATGGCCGATCAATCCGCGACTCTGAATATTCCGAAAATTTCCAATTGCCATGCTTGCCACAAACCGGGCTTGACATCCAATAGCTGCGTGACCTGCCACGAGTTTCATCCGAACAAACTTTCGCGGTTCAGGGGGGCGGCGCAATGAGAGAATGGAAAGACGTTTACCAAACCTTGAAGGTTTAGTAAGCGTACCTTTTAGACATGAAGGAGTCCTAATCAGATGCAAGCCAAGTTGTTCTGCAAAACCGGCCAGCTCGCCGGCAAGGAATTTCTCATCAACAACGAAGCCACCGTCGGCAAGCACCCAACGAACGATTGCGTGTTGGATGCCGACATCATCTCCAGCCAGCACGCTCGCATCTATTACGACGACGGGGAAGGCTGCTTTTTTGTTGAAGATTTAAACAGCCGTAACGGCACCCGCGTCGATGGCGCGCCGGTGAAATTCAAAGAAAAATTGGGCGACCTGCACGTCATCACCTTCGCGCATAAATTCGATTTTATTTTTCAAAATTTGAAGCTCCCAACAGAGAAGTCTAAGTCAGTAGATGATAAAATGGCTGCGGCTTCTGAAAAAACCATGTTCGATGCCGATGCCTTCATCGCGCCGGCGATTTCCGAACCTTCCGCTGCCAGTTACGCCGACCGCGATAAAACCATGATCGATGGCGAGGTCATGTTGCCGCCCACTGATTTCGGAAAATCCGACGACGCCCAGCGCACTCGTCTCGATCAGGATTTCGTCGCTATTCCAGCTTTCCCGGCAGTGGAAGAACCCCAACCGGCCAAAGAACCGCACTTCGCGCTGCATATCGTCGGCGTCAATAAAACTGTGGAGTTAAAGCCAGGGGAAAATATCGTCGGTCGCACTGAAGAGTGCGACGTCGTTTTGGACGAGCCGTCGATTTCGCGCAAGCACGCCGTCATCCGCTTGGAGGCGGGCAAAGTTTTTGTGAAAGACGCCGGCAGCAAAAATAAAACTTTTGTGAACAACGAAAAAATCGAGCGCGAAGTTGAGGCGCCGCCGGACGCGGCAATTCGTTTTGGCGCGGTAGAAACCAGACTCATGAAAAAATAAAGGATCGCTTTCTGATGGCCGAAAAATCTGCAATCGAAAAAGACGGCTCGCTTAAATTAAAAAAACCGCTAATCCTGCCGCAGGTGCTGGACGTACTCATCGTTGGCGGCGGGCCCGGCGGCACCGCCTGCGCCTTTCGCGCCAAAGAATTGGGGCTGGCGGCGCTGGTCATCGACTTCGACGATTTGATGAAGCGCATTCGCGACTATCCGAAAGAAAAAGACATCCTGCCCGATTTCGGCGGCGGCGACAAAATGAAATTCCCAAAGGGCGGCAAAATTTTTAACCTGCTCCATTTCCCCCCTATCGATAAAGACGCGATGGTGAAACTCTGGCGCAACCACTATATCGAAAATAGCGTGCCGGCAAAAATTGGCATCGAGTTCACGGGGCTGGAACGCAGCGGTGACTTATGGAAAGTGAAAACCTGGAATCACAACCTCAAAGCCGAAGAGTCTTTTTCCGCGAGGCACGTGGTCATCGCCATGGGGCGCGGGGTGCCGCGGCGCTTCGATATTCCCGGCAACACCGACGGCATTGCCTATCGTCTCAACGACGCAGCGGATTATGTGAAAGGACCGGCGCTGGTGATCGGCGGCGGCACCTCGGCGGCGGAGGCCGTGATCGCCATTTCCAATGCAAAAGCGAAGGCCAAGGATCCCTGCCCGGTCTATTGGTCTTACCGCGGCGCAGAGATGCCCAAAATTTCCAAAGCGCTGGCGGATGTTTTTTTTGAAGCCTACATTGGCAATGGCAATATCCGCTATCATCCCCACAGCGAGCCAGCGGCGGTGGTGACCGCCGAAGATCGCCAGGAATATCTTTCCCTGCGGATTGATCGCAAAAAGATCGACGGCCGTCCGAGCGAGACTGTCCATCTGGAATTTCCAAAACAGTCATGCATTGCGTGTATCGGCGAAGACATTCCGGAAGGATTTCTAAAATCTCTTGGCATTCACATGGTGGCAGCCGGCGAGAAAAAGCGCATGGTGGTCTCTCCCCTGCTTGAAACGCAGTTGCCCAATGTTTACATCGTGGGTGCGATTTTGGCGCCGGCGTATTTTGTTACCGAGAGCTTCGATGCTGATCCTTCGACTTACAAAGAGGAAAAACACCGCGACAACATCAAGTCCGCGCTCATCGACGGCATGTATGTGATGGAGGTAATCGCGCAGAAGTTGGCCGGCAAAAAGGCTATTCAAGTGCAATTGACATTTCCTGAAGAAGGGGAAATTAAGCCGACGGGTCCAAAAGAAAAAGAAATCTCGCAAACCATCAAAAAGGCGGTTTCGGAGGTGGACAAAGCGGCGCCGCCGGAAAAGAGCGCTCCCCCCGGCCGGCATGAGATCGAGATCGCGGCCTCCATCACACGCATCCTCTCCGGCAACGTGGAGGAAACAGAATATCCCCTGAAAACAGACGGCGTCGTCACCATTGGCCGGCAGGGCTGCGATATCAACTTTCCTGACGACACGATGCTGTCTGAAAAACATGCCTCCATTTCTCACAGCGCCGAAGGATATTTTCTGCGCGACGACGGCAGCGCCACCGGCGTCTATTTACGCGCTGCGGAAGGCCGGCCGTTGGAAGTTGCGCCCGGAAATTTAGTGCGCGCCGGACGACAGTTTTTACTTCTCAATAAAAATAACGGGCGCTACCAATTCATTCACTACGATCAATCCGGCAAGGAAAAAAATCGCTTTGACCTTTCCGACAAAACTATTTTCGTTGGCCGCGAGGCGCCGGACCTCACTTTAGATCCGCAGGATAAAACCCTTTCGCGACGGCATCTTTCTATTTCCGTGAAAGAGAATAAAGTTTTCATCAAGGACCTGAAAAGCGTCAATGGCACCTATTTGAAAGTCTCAAACGCGATCAAATTGGAATCTGGCGATCGCTTTCGTGTTGGACAACAGCTTTTCTCTTTCACCATTAAAGATGCGGCAGCCGCGCAAAGTTTGTATGTGACCGGCAAGTCCGTGATTCGGCCGGCGCCGCCCGCTGAGATTTTGGAAGCCAAAAAACCCGCGCCTAAGATAGAGCCGGCAAAAGTAAAAGCGCCGGCCGAGGGTATGGTCATAACTTTTCACAACATTGGCCGGCAGATCGAGTTCACAAAAGGCCAAAGCATTTGCGAAGTCGCCGAGGAAAACGGCCTGCCCATCGACGCCGAGTGCCACGCCGGCCTGTGCGGCGCCGATCCCATCCGCATTATTTCCGGAATGGAGAACCTCAACAAAATGACCGACGATGAAGAAGCCACCGTGCAAGACTGCCAGCTCGATCCCAAGAACTGCCGCATGGCGTGCATGGTTCGCCCGACCGGACCGGTGGTGGTGGAGCTGCTTAAAAGATAATCTTCCAACAAATATTTTATGGAACGGCCTCTGACGCTCGCATACTCACAACTCTCCGATATCGGATTGCTGCGCACGGACAATCAGGATAGTTGCGGCAAGTTTCCGGAGAATTCCGATGATTTGTATTCAAAGGACGGGCAATTGTTCATTGTTGCCGACGGCATGGGCGGGCATCGCGGCGGGCAGCAAGCCAGCAGTATGGCGGTAAGCAACATCGCCAAATTTTATTTCGATCATCCGGAAATGGAAATCCCGTCGCGGCTGCAGCAAGCATTTCAGGAGACCAATCAAAAAATTCTGCAATTTGCACAGGGCAACGCGGAGTTTCACGGCATGGGCACCACCTGCACGTGCCTGGCGCTGAAGGGCGACCGCGCTTATATCGCGCACGTCGGCGACAGCCGCGCTTATCGCATCCATCACTCCGGCATCGAGCAGTTGACGCGCGATCATTCACAAGTGGCGGAGCTGCAGCGTCAGGGCATTCTCACGGAAAAAGAGGCGCGGCAGCACCCCCAGCGCAACTTGCTCAATCGCGCGTTGGGCGCGCGGCCAGAGGTGGAGGTAGATACATCAGAGCTGACAATTCAAGCCGGAGATTATTTTTTGTTGTGCAGCGATGGCCTCGCCAAAGTGGAAGACGAGGCGCTGCAAGAGGTGGTTTTGTCCAATGCGCCGGAGAAAGCCTGCCAAAAACTCGTTCAGTTGGCGAATAACTTAGGCGGCGAAGATAATATCACAGTACAAATCATCCGCATCCAATCCGCGAACTCGTTTCGGCGGAAGCTCACCGCTACTCTCATCGATTTTTGGAAAAAATAATCAGTGGGCAACTGGCAGAGGCGCCATCCATGGCAACTCCATGTCGTCCCTTTACTGCCAGTCTTTTTGAATGAAGCAAGTACAACACCTGTGATTTAAGTATCGACATCCATGTCGAAAAACTTTAGCGGGCGTAAAACAAGAAACGAATTTCTTCCGCGCGTAGGGGTAATTTCATGAATTACCCCTACGGATCTTTTTTAATCTACCCGGGCAACCTCCACGCGGGCGTCGTTGAAACAGGCGCCGCCGCCCACGGCGCTAATGAAATCGGGGGTCAATGCAGTAGAGGTAAAGCCATTCAAAGAGGATTGGCGCCACGCGCCTTTGGGCAGCGACACCACGCCAGGGCGAACCTGCTCGCTAATTTTTGCTGTAACCACCACTTCGCCAAGATCGTTGTACACTCGCACCACGTCGCCAGGTTTGATTAAGCGCGCCGCCGCATCCTCGGGATTCATCATCACAAACAACTGTGGAAAATTAAATTCGCCGAGCGTGCTGCTGATCATTTTGTCCGTCGCCGGCGAAATCAAAGCCAGTGGATAACCGTTGGTGGGACTCTCCAAAAATTCAAAAGGTCGTTCTCCCAAATTGGCGGGAGCAAAATTAATTTTGCCGTCGGGAGTGTTTGGAAAAACAGTTTTGAATTGAATGGGACGAGTACCCGGAAAATCAAAGAACGCGATCTTTTCACGCTTCAAATTTTCGATCGTAAGCGCATTGCCCATTCCGGTAATCGCCGAAGCGGCGCGGCGCAGATAATCATCTGTGCTTTCCGCAAACGCCAGATCCTTCCACCCCATCGTGCGGCCGAGCAGCGCAAATACTTCTTCGTTGGGTTTCGCCTCACCCAGAGGTTCGATAGCCGGTTCCAAATATTGCACCGCGTACGAACCGTACGCCTTTTTAATTTCATGCTGCTCGAGAAACGTAACCGCCGGCAGCAGGAGGTCGGCGTATAAAGCCGTGTCGGTCATCACCTGTTCAAAAACCACCGTGAACAAATCGTCGCGCTGCAGTCCGTGAATCACCGCGTTCTGGTTGGGCACGGTTGCAACGGGATTGCAGTTGTAAACGAACAACCCTTTGATGGGCGGTCTTTTTTCCTCTAATAGAACTTTGCCCAATTGATTCATGTTGATGATGCGCGTATTCCACGGCGGCGCCTCCACCAGGACACGGGCGTCCACTTTGTAGGCGCCGCTGTTGCTGAGGGTGTAGCCGGCGCCGCGGCGGCCGAATTTTCCCAACACCGCTGGCAGCGCCAACACTGCGGCCACCGATTGTCCGCCGTTGCGATTGCGCTCCAATCCCCAACCGACTCGTATCACCACCGGATCGTGTAGCGCGTACATCGTTGCTAATTTTGCGATATCTTCGGCGGGAACCCGCGCCGTCGCCGCAGCTTTTTCCAGCGTCCAGGCTTCGGCTTGCTCTAACAAAATTTCGACGCCTTTGGTGAACTCGCGGATAAAATCCCAATTGAGCAAATTATTTTTATGCCAGAAGCGGATCATCGCCAGGGCGACAGCCACGTCGGTTCCCGGATAAACGGGCAGATGAAGGTCGAACTCATTATTAGAAAACGTCCGCCGCGGATCCACCAGCGCGATTTTAGCGCCGGCCGCTTTCGCCTGTTTGAGATAGGGCACGAGATGAATATTCGAGGCCTTGGGGTTGGCGCCCCAGATCACAATAAATTTCGCATGCACGTAATCTTCAAACGCAACGCCGGCCATTTTGCCGTACATCCCCAGGGCGGCCTCGCCAGTGGGCGCGGCGCACAGGGTTCGCGCCAGCCGCGACGCCCCAAGTTTCGCGAAAAAGGCGCGGTCGCTGGTGTCCTGCCCCAACATGCCGTTGGAGCCGCCGTAGGAATAGGGCAAAATCGCTTCGCCGCCCCAGCGCGCTTGGATGTCGTTAAATTTCTCGCAGATGATCCGCGCCGCTTCATCCCAACTGATTCTCTCAAATTTTCCCTCGCCTTTTTCCCCGACACGTTTCATCGGATAAAGTAAACGGTGCGGCGAATAGACCCGCTGCGCGAACCGCGAGATTTTGGTGCAGATGAATCCCTGCGTGGTCGGGTTCAACTCCGAGGCCCCGATTTTAGTGATGCGCCCCTCGCTCACTTCGACGGAAAGGCTGCAGGTGTCGGGGCAGTCCATGGTGCAGGCGGAATGATGAGTTGTGGTTATTGGCATAAAATCTCCGTTACTTTTCGCAAAGTAATTAAATTCATTTGCCGACGCAAGAAATTTTCCTGCTATCGCTTGACTAAAAATCAGTTGGTCGATATATTGCGCTTCAAAATGGATAGCCCAAATTGCAGTGATGACTAAGAGAAAGATTGCCGCCTACGGCTCCTGGCCATCGCCCATCTCTGCCGAAATCGTGGCCTCGCAGTCCATTCGGTTGGGGCAAATTGCCATTGACGGCGAGGACATCTATTGGATCGAGCAGCGCCCCGAGGAAGGCGGCCGCAACGTGATCGTGAAATGCGACGCCACCGGCAAGTTGAGCGACCTCACGCCGCCGCCGTTTAATGCCCGCACCCTGGCGCACGAATACGGCGGTGGGGCGTTTCTGGTGCACCAGGGGGTGATTTACTTTTCGAATTTCAAAGACCAGCGGCTGTATCGTCAAATCCCCGGCCAGCCGCCGGCGCCCATCACTCCCGAAAGCATGTGCCGCTTTGCTGACGGCATCTTCGACAAAAAACAAAATCGCATCATCTGCGTTCGCGAGGATCATTCGTCGCAAAATCAAGAGCCCACCAACAGCATAGTGGCGGTTCATCTCAATAAAAACCACACCGGGGAGATACTGATTTCCGGCAGCGATTTTTATTCTTCCCCACGGCTCAGCCCCGATGGCGCGCGCCTGGCCTGGCTGACCTGGAATCATCCCAACCTGCCGTGGGACGGCACGGAATTGTGGGTGGGCGAAATTCGAGACGATGGCGCAATCACAGCGGCGCAAAAAGTGGCCGGCAGCGAAAATGAATCCATCTTCCAACCGGAGTGGTCGCCGGATGGAACGCTTTATTTCATTTCCGATCGCACGGGCTGGTGGAATCTCTATCGCTGGCGAAACGGCGTCGTCGAGCCGCTGGCCGAACGCCTCGCGGAATTCGGGCTGCCGCAGTGGGTTTTTGGCCTCTCAACTTTTGGCTTTGCCGATGACAACCAGATCGTTTGCAGCTTCTTCTCCGCGAAGCGGATCGGTATCCAAGAAAACGGGCGCTGGCATCTCGCGCGTCTCGATACTCAAAATTTGGAGATGGAGGTTATCCCAACCGAATACTCGGTGATCGAGGAAGTGCGAGTCGGGAAGACATTTGCCGTTTTCCGCGGCGGCTCGCCAACCACGCCCTCTTCCATCGTCAAATTGGATTGGCGAAGCCACCGCTGTGAAACGCTGCGGCGCGCCTCGCAAGTGGAAATCGATCCCGGATATCTTTCCCACCCCCAATCCATCGAATTTCCCACAGAGAACGGGCTCACGGCGTTTGCTTATTTTTATCCGCCCCAAAACCGTGATTATCGCGCGCCGGCAGCCGAGCTCCCGCCGCTGATGGTGAGAAGCCATGGCGGGCCAACCGCCGCCACTTCCACCATGCTCGATTTACGCACGCAATTTTGGACCAGCCGCGGTTTCGCGGTGCTGGACGTGAACTACGGCGGCAGCACGGGTTACGGACGCGCTTATCGCCAGCGGCTCAACGGCAACTGGGGCGTCGTGGATGTGGACGATTGCGTCAACGCCGCGAAGTATTTAGTCGAGAAAAATCTCGCCGATGGCAGCCGCACGATCATCGTTGGCGGCAGCGCCGGCGGCTACACCACGCTGGCGGCGCTCACCTTCCGGAATTTCTTCAAAGCCGGGGCGAGTTACTACGGCATCAGCGATCTCGAGGCGCTGGCAAAAGACACCCATAAATTTGAGTCGCGTTATTTGGAAACGCTCCTCGCGCCCTATCCCGCGCGCCGCGAACTTTATCGCGAGCGCTCGCCCATTCATTTTGTTGATCGCCTCTCCTGCCCGCTCATTCTGTTTCAAGGATTGGAGGATAAAGTGGTCCCGCCGAGCCAATCGGAAAAAATGTTGCAGGCGGTGCAAAAAAAAGGATTGCCGGTAGCATACCTTGCCTTTGAGGGAGAGCAGCACGGTTTTCGTAAAGCCGAGAATATCCGACGAGCCTTGGAGGCGGAACTCTACTTTTATTCCAAAATCTTTAACTTCGATCTCTCCGAACCAATAGCAGCGATAAAAATCGAAAACATGACCCCCCGAGGTATTGGCTATGAACAAAAATGATCTGATCAAAATGGCGCGCAATCCAAACTTCATCTCCGGAATTTATAACTATTGCGATCGCTGGTGCGAGCGCTGTCCCTTTACCAGCCGCTGTCTGCAATACGCCATGGAACAGGAAGAGCAGATCGATCCGGAAGCGCGCGACATCACCAATGAGGCGTTTTGGGAAAAGCTGCACGAAATTTTTCAGCAAACTCTGGAAATGATTCAGGAATTTGCGGAAGAGCAGGGTATTGATTTGGAATCGCTGGATCTAAAAGAAAGCGAGAAAGAAGAAGAACGCCAAAGAAAACGGGCGGAAAGTCATAAGCTCTCGCGGGCGGCGACGCACTACTCAAAAATGGTGGAGACCTGGCTTAAGTCCGAGAAGCCGCTGTTTCGAGAAAAAGAAGCCGAGCTGAACGAAAAAATAAGCTGGGGTCTGGACGCATCCCAGCAAAACGCCGAGGCCGCCAGCATTGTGGATGCGGTCGAAATCATCCGCTGGTATCAACATCAAATTTATGTGAAATTGATGCGCGGGCTGATGGGCGCCAAAGAAGATAAAATAGCGGAGGACGATTTTCCCAAAGACTCGGACGGCTCGGTAAAAGTGGCGTTGATCGGCATCGACCGCTCCATCACGGCCTGGGGAATTTTGCGGGAACATTTCCCGGAAAAGACCGACGACATTCTGACCATCCTTTTGCACCTCGATCGCCTGCGGCGCGCCGCGGAAAAAGAATTTCCCAACGCCCGCGCCTTCGTGCGGCCCGGCTTCGATACCATCCCTTCATAAACCATGCAGCTAAAATTTGAAATTCGCTTCATCTGGTGGGCGCTGGGGCTGGCGGTGTTCGCCGGGTTTGCCATCGGCGCGCACGTGGCGTCGGTCATCGGGCTGGAGCTGCCGCTGGGAAAAGGATTTGCCAGTTTTATCCAGGCGCACGGCCACGTGCAGCTCGTAGGCTGGGCCGGGTTATTTATCATCGGCATCAGTTTGCACTTCATTCCGCGGCTCGCCGGCGTCCCCATTCAAAAGCCTTCGCGAATCAGTTTAATTTTGTGGCTGGTAAGTTCCGGGCTCATTCTGCGCAGCATCGGCCAGACGCTTTTACCCTATTTTTTCGGCAAAGCAGTTTTTTATTGGATCAGCGCATTGACGTTTACTTCCGGTCTGCTGGAATTCATTGCGATCGTGCTCTATTTAATCACCCTTGTGCAAACCATTGGCGGCGTCACTCTCGACAGTTTGCGCCCCGCGCTGCAATCCGTCAAACCATTTTTTCAGATGATGTTCGCGGGCTGGCTGGTTTACGGTCTGCTCAATCTTTTTTTGCTGCTGCAGATGGCAGCAGCCGGCAAGGTGGTGGTCGATCAAAACTGGAACGAATTCGCCATTCAAATATTTCTAAACCTCGTGCTGCTGCCGGTGGCGTTTGCGTTTTCGGCGCGCTTGTTTCCACTTTATCTTCGTTTACCGGCTATCGACTGGCAGGTGGCGCAGCTCGCCTGGGTCTATTTTATCTCGGTCTGCCTGCAAATTCTTCCGACTTTACCGGTGGTTCTCAGTCTGCCCTCGCAGATTCCCCTTTATCTCAGCGCCGTCGGAAAAATTCTCAAAGGCGCCGTCGTTTTGTGGTTCATTTGGAGAATAGACGTGCTCACGCGCCGCCGCGCCCCGTGGACGGTGCATCGGGTTTTGCAGCCGGGGCCGGAGCGCCGCCCCACGCGCGAGGGCTTGCCCGACTACGGCGAGTTCGGCCGCTTTGAGTGGCTGGTTTACGCGGCCTACTTCTGGTTGATCGTGGCCGTGGTGTTAGAAACCACAGCAGCCCTCTCGTCGTTGTTGGCGTGGCGAGCGGCCATCAGCAGCGACGCCATCCGCCACGCCTATTTGTTGGGGTTCATCACTAATCTGATTTTAGGGATGGCGGTGCGCATGCTGCCGGGCTTCATTCAGAAAAAGCAAGTGGCACAGCCGCGGTTAGTCGCCGCCACGTTCTGGCTGGCGAACGCTGCCGCCATGACTCGGGTGGCGCCGCTGCTTTTGCCGGCCGGGTGGCTGGAGCCGTTTCCGGAAATAACGTTTGTTGTCCTCCGGGCTTTTGCCGCCTCGGGAGTTCTTGGTTTGATTGCGGTTATTTGCCTGGCGGTTAACCTGATCAAAACTGCCAAATGATTTTTCTTTAGCCAAGGTCAATTACAGTTGATGAATGGATTATGCTTTGGCTTTTTCATTAATCCAATAATCCATAGCTCCATTACTCCAGGTTATAAAACTTTGCCTTTATTGTCATAATAGGAGATCAAAAAGTGAAATCCATGAAGCGGCGAGAATTTCTCAAAAAAGGATCGACGGCAACGCTGGTGGGCGGCGCGGCGCTTTTGGGATGCAGCGGCGGCGCCCAGCAAACCGGCGATGCGCCGGCGGTTCACACCCGCAAATTATACCGCTGGCGAATGGTCACCACCTGGCCGCCGCATTTTCCGGTGATGGGCGAAGGCGCCGACATGATGGCGCAGTGGATCGATGAGATGTCCGAGGGCCGGTTAAAAATTCAAGTGTATGGCGGCGGCGAGTTGGTGCCCGCCCTCGAAACCTTCGACGCCGTCAGTCAGGGTATGGCTGAAATGGGGCACGGCGTGGCGTATTATTGGGCCGGCAAAATTCCGGCCGCGCAGTTTTTTGCCGCGGTGCCGTTTGGCATGAACGCGCAACAGATGAACGCCTGGCTCTACTGCGGCGGCGGCGCCGAACTGTGGCAGGAACTCTACGCACCCTACAATCTCGTCCCCATGCCGGCCGGCAACACGGGGATGCAAATGGGCGGTTGGTTCAATCGCGAGATCAATTCCGTTACCGATCTCAAGGGGCTGCGCATGCGCATTCCTGGCCTCGGCGCCAACGTTATCGCCAAAGCCGGCGGAACCCCAATTCTTTCTGCCGGCGGCGAAATTTACACCAACCTCGAACGCGGCGTCATCGACGCCACAGAGTGGGTCGGCCCGTACCATGATTATCTGATGGGCTTCCACCGCATCGCCAAATATTACTACTACCCCGGCTGGCACGAGCCGGGACCGGTACTGGAGTTGTTGATCAACAAGGGACAATGGGATGCGCTGCCGAAAGACTTGCAGACGATCATCACTACCGCCGCGGCGCGCGCCAACGTGTGGATGCTTTCGCAATTTGAATCCAAAAACAATGAATATTTACAAAAGATAATCGACGATCCAAAAGTGTCGGTGCGAAAATTTCCCGACGAGGTGTTGGCTGCGCTTAAAAAATTTTCCACCGAAGTGATCGCCGAAATGACCACCGCCGATCCGCTAAGCCGGCGCGTGTACGAATCTTTCGATAGCTTTCACCAAAAAGTGGCTGGTTGGGCCAAGGTTTCGGAGCAGGTCTATTATTCGCTGATGGGAAAATCTTAGCGCCTTTGCGTGAAGTTTGCCAAGTTTTCATTTTCTTTACCCAATCGGCGCGTAGAATTTTCAGAGCCTTTGGCAGTTTGACCTTTCTTCAAAACCGTCTCTGTCAATTTACGACGCCATCGCGAAAATTTTACTTACTTTCTAAGTGGCATAGCCTTTGCGAAAAACATGATAAACTTTTGAAAAAAACAAAGGAGGTAATGCCAATGTTAGTAAAATGGACGCCTTTTCAAACCTTGTGGGACAACGATCCATTTTTGAGCGATTTCTTTGGCGACCGGTTGTCGGTGCGCAAAGCGGGTTTTGAGCCCAGAATTGAGGTCAAAGAGACCGAGAAAAATTTCATCATTCGCGCCGAGCTGCCAGGATTGAGCAAAGAAGATTTTAAATTGTACTTCGAGAATAATCACCTGATTCTCGAGGGCGAGAAAAAATATGAACACGAGGAGAAGAATGGCGGCTACTTCCGTTCCGAACGGACTTACGGAGCGTTCAAACGCGTCTTCCGCCTCACGGACGAAGTCGATCATAAAAAGATCGATGCGGAATTTAAGAACGGCCTGCTGACGGTTACGTTAAACAAAACCGAAAAAGCTCAGCCCAAACAAATTGAAGTGAAAGTCAGCTAATTCGCACTTCGCAAATCAAAAGGGGCTGTCCAAAAAGTATGCACGGGATTGCATAGGACCGCCCCAGAAATTTCG